>JAKPKV010000028.1 GCA_029553475.1 Armatimonadota bacterium | reverse complement strand
AACCTGGACGAGATCGTGCGCGCGTTGTGCCGCAGCGACTTCATGCCCTCCTTCTGCACCGGCTGCTACCGCAAGGGGCGCACCGGGCACGACTTCATGGAGCTGGCCAAACCGGGGCAGATTCAGACGTTTTGCAGCTCCAACGGGCTGATCACCTTCCTGGAGTACCTGCTCGACTACGCCACCCCGGACACCCGCGCCGAAGGCGAGGCGCTCATCGCCCGCCACCTGGCGCGCATCTCCGACGAGAGGCTGCGCGCCTGGACCGCCCGGCAGCTCGAGGACACGCGGGCGGGCGCGCGGGATCTCTACGTGTGAGCCGTGACCGCTATCGTGCGACGTAGGCGGCCAGCTTGGCATGGCTGACCACCGGGCCGTCAGTGAAGGGGCTGAAATAGCCCAGATACTCCTCGACCGTGTGCGCCGCCGCCCAGGCGTGGTATTCATCCGCGGCGATGGCGGCTTCGGCGTAGCAGGCGAACTCCAGGTACCCGTCATCGCGCTCCAGCTCGAGCGGGGCGAAATCCGCGGTCGCGAAGGCGCGAACGTGGAGGACGGTCTCCACCGCCGGGGCGAAGCGGAAGATTTTGGTGAGGTGCGGAAACGCGGTGATGAAGCCCACGCCATCCCATCCGGCGGCGCGCAGCCGGGCCGCGAAATCGTCCGGCGACCGCGCGCAATGCTCCCACTCATACCGCGCCGGCTCATCGCGCCCGACGAGGCTGAGATAATAGACCTTGAACGCCGAAACGCCGTCAGGCATCCGCGCCAGCGCTCGCCGCACGGTAAGCGCGTGATACGGTCGGCACGCAGTGGTACGCATCGGTGTCCCCCCGTCTCATTCTACAGAAAAATCCACCGGGCGTGCAAAGGCCGGCCGCCAGGCTGTCCGATAGCTGCCGCGATGATACCGCGGGGTGTCACGAATGCGACCACGCCGTTGCCGGCGGACATGGTACACTCCGGCAGAGAAAGGAGCGACGATGGATATTTCAGCGTTGGCAGTGATGATGACCGAGGTCCTGCAGCGGTATCTGATGAAGACCCCCCAGTCATCCGCGGCATCGGCCGGGCAGCAGAGCGGCATGGCCGAACAGGCCAAGGGGCTGTTTGAACTGGTGCAGGCGAAACTCAGCGGCGAGCCGGAGTCCGCGCAGACCCTGCGGGCGTTCGAACAGGCGCCGGCGCAACAGGCCGGGGCGCTGCAGGGCGTGCTCACGCAGCGGCTCTCCCGCGATCCGGGCTTCCTGGCGCAGGCCACAGAGCACGTGCGGCGGCTCATGCCGGGCGCCGGGGAGCGCATCGGCGCGGCAGGGGATTCGCCGGTGGAGAAAGCCAAGGGCGCGATCGCCGACCTGTTCGGCGGGCAAACGGATGGACCGGAGGAGAAGGCGGCGTGAGCGGCGTGCGCGGGTGATCTTTTGACATTCTCCATGCCGTGCGCTAGCATGATGGGCGTCATGCGACTGTTTTTCGATGTCTACGTCCAGATATTCTTCGTGCTCACCCCGTTCTTCGTGCTCTCGATGTTCCTGGCGATGACACGGGACTACCGCGAGGGCGCGCGCAAGGCGCTCGCCCTCAAAGTGGCGGGGGCGGTTATCGTCATCAGCCTGATACTCTTCGTCTTCGGCCGCGTGATTTTTATGGTATTCGGCATCACCACCGATGCCTTTAAAGTCGGGGCCGGGGTGCTCTTGCTGCTGTCCGCGATCTCAATGGTCAGCGGCAACGCAGGGTCGAAGGCCGATACCGAGCGGAGTGATATTGCCGTTGTCCCGCTGGCGATTCCCATCACCGTCGGCCCGGCGACCATCGGCGTGCTGCTGGTGATGGGGGCCGAATTGACTACCGTGGCGCAGAAACTGGTCGCCGGCAGCGCGCTGGTGCTGGCGGCGATGACGGTCAGTCTGTTGCTGTACATGGCCAGCGGCATCGAGCGCCGGCTGGGCACCATCGGGTTGAACATCCTCAGTAAGCTCACCGGCCTGATGCTCGCCGCTATTGCGGCCCAACTCATCCTGACCGGCGTCAAACACTTTCTCCAGTAGGCTCGTCGGCGCCGGGCAGGGGAGCATCGCGGGCAACAGTTCAGTCCTGTCAGCATGTCGCCGATTGATGGCGAACCTAACCCCCCACCCCCCTTCCCTGACAGGGAAGGGGGAGGGATGGGTGTGCAGATCCGGTGCTCCCCTCCCCGCTCAGGGGAGGGGCGGGGGGGAGAGGTGTGCGGACAGGCGCCACATCACTCTGACAAGACTGAACTGTTACCATCGCGGCGCGCGGTTGCATCTTTCGCTGAACTGTGCTATATATAGCACGGAACAAAAAATTGGCCACAACATTCGGAAACGCCCAGTGTCATCTCGGAGGAGATGGGGCTGGGCGACTGTGTTAGCAGGTTCTCCCTGTGCGAAATCAGGGTATGACATATAGCGGCGCATGTTCTGCGCGCGTGTCAGAAGATGACACCCAGCATATCCAGAGGAGAAGGCCCATGTCAGTGCAGATTCTCATCGGGGCGTTGTTAATCGGCGACGTGCCAGGCGGATACGGCCACCTTCACCACCACGCCGCTTGCGGCGATGGTCATCGCGTGTTGCCCCCTGCTCCCCCCCACCCAATCTCCAGCGCGCCTCCAGCGCTGGCCACCAAGGCCGGTCGCCTGACAACTCCCGCGCTCGATACGGCGGCTTCTCGGGCCGCGTCTCTGCCGGTATCCTGCACCCCGCCCCTCTTCCGTCCCGTGCTGCGTCACATCCTGATGCCGCCCGGCAGCTGATGCCTCGTCAGCGCTCGCTCGCGCCACGGTACGCATGTGCCACTGCCGCATGCCCTCGGTGCGGAAGGACGCTTTCTCCACTCCACACGCCCTAACGTCCGGTGATCCATCACGGACGTGTGTCGGGTGTAGCGACCTCCGGCCCTGGTTACCGAGCGACGCCATCCCAGGTAGCCAGTATTCCAGGTCTGTGTGCAGAGCGTGCCCCTACGACGCATGCCGTTGGCATGAGCCGTAGCGCAACGTACACGGCAAGAAAGGACGAGAGGAGTCACTGATGCCCACGTACCTGCTCCCCGACATCTACAATGAGATGATACTGCTGTTGTGCATCGCCACGCTCGCGGGGGTCATCGCGGCGCGCCCGCGCCAACCGCTGATCATCGCCTTCATCGTGGTCGGCATCCTCGTCGGGCCGGCTGGTTTCAATCTCATCCACCCCATTGAAAAAATTCACGTGCTGGCGGAGATGGGGTTGGCCTTGCTGCTCTTTGTGGTGGGCCTCAAACTCGATCTCCAGGTCATCCGCAAACTCGGCGCGGTCTCGCTGGCCACCGCGTTGGGACAGATGACCTTCACCGGCGTGGTGGGATTCCTGCTGGCGCGGATGGTCGGCATGACGCTTGCCATGGCGCTGTATCTCGCGATTGCCATTGGCTTGTCCAGCACCATTCTCATCGTGAAGCTACTCTCCGACAAGCGCGAGAGCGATTCCCGCTATATGGCGGAGCACATCGCGCGTGCGCGGGGACATCGCGCCGTCGCGGTGGCGCTGCGCGGCAGGAGGATGTCATGGTAGCACCACCTGAACCGCATGGCGCGCGCAGCGACGAATGGATCCGTTGTCTCTGCTCACGAAACGCGCAGGCGCTGGTCGCCCTCATCGAGGCCGGCTGTGCTGTGGATCATCGCCCGGGGTATGCGCGTGCGCCGCTCCATTGCGCCGCGCGCTGGGGCCTGACCGAGATGGTGGAGGCGCTGCTGGCCTATCATGCGAGCCCCAATCGGCCTGACAATTTGGGACGAACTCCGCTCCATGCCGCGGCAACCGGTGGGCATGTGCCCGTGATTGCGCGACTGGTGCTGGCCGGCGCCGCGGTGAATGCGCGCGACAGCGTCTTCGGGATGACGCCGCTGCACTGCGCGGCGCGGCATGGCCATGCGGAAGCACTCTGGCATTTACTCTGGTATGGCGCCGACCGGGAACACCGCGATGCCTTTGGCGACACCGCGCTGACGTTGGCCTATCGTATGCGAGCACGAGAGGTGATCGCCTACCTGCGTGCTCCCATGCCGTTACGGCCTTTGGGCACACGAGGCGCCCCTCACCGTAGCAAGCCCTGACGCGGGATGCCGACTTCTCCGGTATGCGGCAGGTGGAGACGGCAGACGAGCAGCGAACGCGTGCCGCAATCAACGGGCGATGAAAGGAGCATCATGTGATGTACGAAACAGAGAAGATAGCGGACTTGGTCCCGACCCAGACGTGGACGGCGCGATTTGAGCAAGCGCTCGCGGACGGTGACGTGGCCGGGGTCCGTGAAGCGCTGGCCACCGGAAAAATAGACGTCAATGCGCCGGATGGCTTGCGCCACACACCGCTGCATCACGCCATTGAACGTGGGGAGACGATGATGGTGGAGGTGTTGCTCGCGCATGGGGCCGACCCCAATCGTGCGACGATGTCGGAGCTCACCCCGCTCCATCTCGCCGCCTACCACGGGCAGGTTGCTGCCGTCGGGCACTTGCTCGAAGCCGGCGCTGATGTCTCTGCCGGGAATTTCAAGGCCTTAACGCCGCTACACCTCGCCGTGATGAACGCCCATCCGCCGGTGGTCGCGGCCCTCATACAGGCCGGCGCGCCCATAAACGCCGCCGACAATGAGGGGATGACCCCTCTGCACTATGCCGGCAAAGACGGGACTGGTCCGATCGTGACCATCTTGCTGGCGGCCGGGGCCGACCCGCGCCAGCCCAATATCCACGGGCAAACCCCCCTTGATGTCGCGCGGGCCGCCGGGAAGCGTGAGATCGCCGCGTTGATGGCGAGGACGCGCGCGCGGCGGAGCGCGAAAGGCGCATGAGTGATCGCAGGGCGGAAGAACCGCGGGGAGATGACCACGGCGGGAGACACCCTCCGCGAGACGCCGACGATTCGTGCTGAGAGCCTGTTGACGTATAGTTGTTTGTCAGATCGCGCCGAGATCGGCGTGTCAGGGGCGACACGATTTTTCGGTCGTATCCAAGCCCGATACCGCGAACAATCGTGACACAGCCTGGCGCGGCGAGATCAAACGAGATGGCGAACAACTATGCGTCAACAGGCTCTGAGCGAGTTCCTTACTCCTTCCGGCGCGGACGCCAGTTTACCGGCAGGCGAATCGGGGCGTCTTCGACGGACGCGTCGGCGCGCACACGTCGTCGCATGATCCACTTTTCGATCTCGACGATGACGATGACGCCCAGGGCCAGCAGCAGGGTGACGCCCCAATCCTCCAGGGTCAGGACGGTGGTCTGAAAGATACGGTGGAATGCGGGGGTATAGACAAAGATCACTTGTGCCAGCAACGAGACGAGCACGCCGATCAGCAAAAACCGGTTGGTGAAAGGATTGAGCCGAAAGAGGGAGGTGTTCATGGACCGCGCTTCACACACATAGAGGAGCATGCTCAGCACCATCACATTGATCGCCATGCTCTGCGCGTACGGCACGCTGCCCGACTCGGCCAACGCCAGGCGGAAGATCAGCACGGTCACCACCGCCCGATACAGGGCGACCAGGATGATCTGTTGCCACATGCGCCGGGTGATGATCGGGGTGTGCACCGGCCGCGGGGGGCGCCCCAAGATATCGTGTTCTCCCGGCTCCGTCGCCAACGCCACATCCGTCAAGGCGGTGATCGCCAGGTTCATCCAGAGGATTTGCGACGGCAGGAAGAGATAGTGGCGCCCCCACACCATCTCAAACAGCATCGCACTGACCAGACCCACGGCGGACGCCGCCAGGAAGAGCAGCACTTTCCGAATATTTTCAAAGACGATACGCCCTTCTTCCACCGCGTTGATGATGGTGGCGAAATTGTCGTCGGCCAGGATCATGTCCGCGGCGTCTTTGGCGACGTCGGTGCCCTCGCGCCCCATGGCCACGCCGATATCCGCCGCGCGCAACGCCGGGGCATCGTTCACGCCGTCTCCCGTGACGGCCACCACTTCTCCGGTCGCGCGCAGCATGCGCACCAGCCGGAACTTATGCTGGGGCGCCGTGCGCGCGTAGACCGCGATGTGGGGCAGCACCGCCTGCAATTCCTCATCCGTGAACTGTTCGATCTGCCGGCCCGTCAAGACTTCCGGGTCCGGCCCGCCAATGTGCAACTGGCGGGCGACGGCCACGGCGGTGAGCGCGTGATCCCCGGTGATCATCGCCACGTGGACGCCGGCCTGGTGCGCATGGGCGACGGCTTCCGCGGCTTCCGCGCGCGGCGGGTCCAGGATGCCGACCAATCCGGCGACCGCGAAGCCGCCGGCTTCGATATCCTCCGGGCCGATGCCTTCCAGGGGGATGGGGAGTTCTTTGACCGCCAACGCCAGGACGCGCAGCCCTTCCTCCGCGAAGCGCTCGGCCACCTGATGGATGGCCGACGGCGTCAGCGCACAGCCGTGATAACAGGTGTCGGCGATGGCGAGAATCCGTTCCACCGACCCTTTCACGCAGATCAGGCTGCCGCCATCGCGTTGATGCAGCGTCGCCATGAACTGCCGTTCCGACTTGAACGGAATGGTGTCGCGCCACGGGAAGCGCTCGAGTTGTGCGACCCGCGTGATGCCGACTTTTTCCGCCGCGACCAGCAACGCGGCTTCCGTCGGATCGCCCTGCACGCGCCAGTTGCCCTCCTCGCGGTACACTTGCGTATCGTTGCAGAGCGCGCCGACGCGCAGCGCCATCTCGACTTCGTCGCGCCGCGCGGCGAACGCGCGCGGATCGCTGATCTCCCCCTCCGGCGTATAGCCGACGCCGGAAAAGGTGAAGGCGTGATCGCGCACCCAGAGCCGCTGCACCGTCATCTGGTTTTCCGTCAGGGTGCCCGTTTTGTCGGAGCAGATGATGGTGCAGCTGCCCAGCGTTTCGACCGCCGCGAGTTTGCGAATGATCGCCTGCCGGTGCGCCATCCGGCGCACGCCGATGGCCAGGGCGATGGTGACGACGACCGGCAGGCTTTCCGGCACGGCGGCGACGGCCACCGAGATGGCGATGAAGACGATAGCCGTGAACGCCTCCCGCAGCAGCACGCCGAGGAGCACCACCACACCGGCCAGCGCGATGACGGAGAGGGCGATGAAGCGTCCGAAGCGCGCAATGCGTGTTTCCAGCGGCGAGGGTTCCCGATGCACCGCTTTGACGGCGCTGGCAATGCGCCCGAATTGCGTGTGCGCCCCGGTGGCGACCACGATCCCCGCGCCGGTCCCATCGGTGATGACCGTGCCCATGAAGGCCATATTCGTTTGATCGCCCGGCGTCAGATACGGCGTGAGAATCGGCTCGACGGTCTTGCGTGCCGGCATGGACTCCCCGGTCAGCGAGGATTCGTCAATGGTCAGCTCCACCACTTCGAGCAGCCGGAGATCAGCCGGCACCTGCGCGCCGGCCCGCAGCAGCACCAGATCGCCCGGCGCCAGCAAGCGCGCGTCAATCTCCTGGTCCACGCCATCGCGCCGCACGATGGCCACTAGGGCCTGTAGCGCTTTCAACGAGCCGATGGCGCGTTCCGCGCGGGCTTGCTGGATGGTGCCGATGATGCTGTTGATCGTCACCGAGGCGAGAATCACCACCATGTCAACGAATTTGCCCAGCAAAAACGCGATGGCGGCGGCCACGAGCAGGATGTAGATCAGCGGACTTTTGAATTCCCCGAGGAAGATCCGCCACAGCGGCAAGGCTTTGACATCCTCCAGCTGATTGTAGCCGACCTGGCGCAAACGCGCTTCAGCGTCCTCACAGGTCAAGCCTTCGCGCGGCGCCTGCAGATGGGCAAACACCTCATCAGATGATTGCTGATACCAGACATCATGCGCCATCTTCACCACTGGGGGGACGCCGCGGGACGGCCGGTCTGTCGCTGACCACGCGCATGAGGATGTGATGTCATGATTCGTCCTCCAGGCCCTCCCGTCTCCGAGACGCCCCGCCATCACCATACCCGCGTTGGCCCCGCCGCCGCGTGTTGATTTCCGACGCGACGACCCGTGTTGTGCGCAGAGCGGGCACACGTGGACGGGTCTTGCAGCCGCCTGTAACGAAAGAGACGAGATAGGGGAGGGCGTTGCTGTCCGCACGCCGCGGCGCCGTGGGCGCAACGTGCGCGGAAGGCCGTCGCGTCAGCCCCTCACCGCTGCCCAAAGCAATACACCGCCCCATCCTGCGCGCCGATGACCAGCCGGTTGCCGGCGATGGCGGGGGAGGCGGTGAGTTCGGCGCCGGCGCGGAACTGCCAGGCCTTCCTGCCGGCCGCGAGATCGAGGCCGTAGAGGATGCCGTCGCCGGTGCCGACGTAGGCGCGCCCGCCGACGATGACCGGCGAGGATTCGACGCGCTTGCGGGTGCTCACCGACCAGCGGTGCCTGCCGGTGCCGCGCTCCACGCAGAAGATGGCGTTGTTTTTCGTGGAGAAGACCACGGCGTTGGCGCCCACCGCGGCGGAGCTGACAATAGGGTCACCGTCGTCCTTGACGCGCCAGAGCACCTTCATGTCCTTGACGCGAATGGCCAGGTACTCGCCGTTCATGGTGCCCAGGAAGACGGCGCCGCCGCTGTAGGCGGGAGTGGCGCCGATGTTGCCGCCGATCTTGACGGCGACACGCTGCTTGCCGGTGGCGAGGTCAATGCCGCGCACCAGCCCGTCGCATCCGGCAATGATCGCCATCCCCTCGGCGATGCAGGGCGCGCAGTGCACCTGGGCGTCGGCGGTGAAGGCCCATTGCACCGCGCCGCTGGTTCCGTCGAAGCAGTAGAGGTTGCGGTCATACGAGCCGACCAGCACGCGGCCGTTCACCGCCACCGCCGAGGAGATGATCTGCCCCGCGGTGGCGTAGGTCCAGACCTTCTTGCCGGTGGCGGCGTTCACCGCGTGGAAGGTGCCCACCGCGTCGCCGAGATACACGAGGCCGTTCGCCACGCAGGGCGAGGCGTTGAGGGTATTGCCGGCGTCATACCGCCACTGGAGTGTGCCGTCGCTGAGGCTCAGCGCCAGCAGCGCGCCCTCTTCGGTGCCGACGTAGACCACGCCGTCCACGATGGCGGCGGTGGAGGAGATGGGGGCTTTCGCCTCGTAGGTCCACAGCAGCGCGGGCACCGCGGGCAGCGACGCGGCGGTGCCGGTCATCTGCGGATTGCCGCGAAAACTCGGCCAGGCGCTCTGCGCGACGGCCATACAGCATAGCGGAAGCAACAACAGGTAACGCATCTTATTCTCCGCGCAGCGCCTCCAGCAGGCGCCCGCGCACCGCTGCCCGCGCTGCCGCCAGCGTGCTCAACAGTCCCACGGCGAGGAGGGCGAGCAGCAGGCTCACGATCCCCGGCCAGTGGATGCGGGCATCGGCGGCGATGAACCGCGGAGCCACGGCGATCAGCGCCGCGCCCGTGCCGAGCAGCAGCCCGGCGATGAGCAGCCCGCCATTTTCCAGCACCAGCAGCCGCGACAGGTCCTCCGTGCGGAAGCCGGTCGCCAGCATCAGCGCGAACTCCCGGCGGCGTTCCTGCGCGTTGCGCAGCAGCGCGAGGAGCAGGCCTACCGTCCCCAACAGCATACCCAGCCCGCCGATGGCGAGGAACATGGAGAGATAGGTATTCTGCACGCGGAGGTAGCCGTTCAGTACCTCGCGGGTGTCGCGCACCTCCAGCCCCAGCTCCCCCAGGTTGCGCCGCAGCGCCTCCGCGACGGCGCGTTCGCGGCCCGGCGGCGTCTCGATGAGGAAATAGCGCGGCATGGTGATGCCGGGGAAGAGCGTTGTGAAATTCTCCTCGGACACCAGCAGCTCGCTGCCGAAGATGCTGGCGGCGACCAGGCCGTCAACGCGGAGCGCCGCCGTTTTGCCGTCCGGCAGCGGCAGGGGGAGCGTCCGCGCGAGCCCGCTGTGCAGCGACCACACCACGCTCTCCGCGTCGCCGAAGGCGGGGACGGGATCGCCTGTTTTCCACAGCGCGGGCCACTCCGCGCCCCGCAGGGTGAAGCCGCCGCGCCGCACCATCGCCGGCGGCACGCCGATGACGCGCGGAGCGGCCGGGCGGTTGAGATTGCGGCAACTGATGTCATCGCCGGGACTCATCAGGAAGGGGTAGACGGTGACGCCGGTGCACGACGCTTCATCCGCCGCGCTGAAGCCGAGGTTGGCGCGGCCGGCGGGGGTGCTGAGGTCGTACGGCAGGGGCGCGGTAGCGATGGCCCGCAGCGCGAAGCCGCCGGTGCCGGCGGCGCGGTCGCCGGTATCGAGGCGGGTGAAGTCGCGCGCGTTGGCCGCCACGGTGACGACCACGAAGGTGGCGCTGGCGAGCAGGCCCACCACCAGCAGGCTGCGTCCGCGGTTGGCGGCGGCGTTGCGCAGCGCCAGCCGCGGCAGCGACACCGGCAGGATGGGGAGGGCGGCGCCGCGCGCGAGCAGCGCCGCGCCGGCGCACAGCCCGCCGGCGAGCAGCGCCGCGCCGCCGGTGAAGAAGGCGACGGCGGGGGTGAGGAGCTGGCCGATGCCCAGCCCGACGAGGATGAGGGCGATGAGCGCGAGCGCGCTGGCGCTGGTGAGCGCGATCGGCGCGCGCCGCCCCGGCAGCATGGCCAGCGATTGCCAGCCGCCGAGGAGCGCCGGCACCGCGCGGCCGATGAGGCCGCGCGCGCCCCAGGCGACGGCGCCCAGCCCGACGAGCAGGCCGGCGACGATGCCGAGCAGAAGCGGTCCGGCGCCGAGGTGCAGCCACAGCGCCGCCTCGCCCACCGCGCCCTGCCACCAGGAGGTGAGGCCGCGGATGAGCGCCCACGCGTAGAGGATGCCCAGCGGCACCCCGAGCAGCGTGCCCGCGGCGGAAAGGATCGCCCCCTCCAGCCACAGCGCGCGCATCACCTGCGCGGGCGTGAACCCCTGCGCCAGCATCACCCCCGCCTGCGCCGCGCGTCCCTCCGCCATCAGCCGCATCAGCATCCCCGCCAGCCCGGCGGCGGCGGCGATAAGGAAGAGGCTCATGGCGATGAACAACTGCCCGAAATCGGTGGCGCTCGTCGCCGCCGCCAGCGCCTGTGCGCGCACGGGGCGGAACACCAGGCCGAAATCGGCGGGATCCAGCCGCTTCAGCAGCGCCGCGTCATACTCCTTCGCGAACCCCTCCAGCGTCTGCCCCGCCGGCGGCGTCACCATCAGCGCCGTGACCCAGTCGGCATGCTCGCCCCGCGGCCCGCTGGCCCACATCGTCCGGATAGTCTCCAGGTCCACGTACGCCTTCGGCGTCGCCTGATACTGCTCCCAATACGCCTCATCCCGGTCGGTCACGCGCTGCAGATCCACCGGAAACGGCGCCTGCCAGGCATCAATGCGGTCAGCATCGGAGACGCCGTCAATGGGCGGCACGAGGGCGGCGTCGGCGGGGGTGATGGGCACCGTGCCGGCGTACCGCAGTCGGAGCGGTTGCGTCGTGTACCGCCCATCCAGTGACGGAACGAGATATTCCAGGATGAGACTGGTGTCCGCGCTGAACCGCCTCAGGCCGAGGTCGTCAGCCGCCCAGGCGTTCAGCAACACCGGGTCTTTGGCGGGGACATCGCCGCCGGGCGGCCGTTCGACGGCGGCCAGCAGCACGTAGGAGATGGATGTCCCGATTGCCGACTCCGGCTGTGGCTGGTAAAGCCGGGAGCCGTTGAAGCGTGAAGACGGCCGATACATGCGTTCCGCCAGATAGACGGACGTGCGCCGCGCCGTCGCCGCGTGCGCTGCCGCGGCATCACGCCCCGCCTTCACCACGACATGCGGCAGTACCATCCCATCGCTCCGCAGCAGCAGGCAGTTGCGCTGTGGAGCGGGGACGAGGGAGAGGCCGTAGTCCCGCAGCGTGCAGGCCGCGGCTAAACGCGCTTGAAGCTTTTCCTGATCAGGGACACGCAATGATGGGCTGTGGGCCAGCAGCGTATTGGCGACATCCCCCTTGTGCAGCATCTCAAGCAGCCACGCGCGCGCCAGCAGGATATTGCGCGGGACCGCGCTGCCGGCGGCCAGGGTCAAGCCCCCAGGGCCGCGGTCGGGGAGCACCTCGGCGATAGTGACGCGCAGCGTGCGCTGGGTGGCATCGAGGCTGCGCTGGGCAAAGAGGTTGCCGCTGCTCATCGCGCCGCCGCGCACAAGGTTGATGAGGCAGGAATCGCCCTTTTCGAGGCCGAGGTCGCGGGCGAGCGCGGTGTTGATGAGGGCCTCGCGGCCTTCGAGCGTCTTCTCCGTGGCACTATTTTCCCAGAAGCTGCCGTCTACGCCAATGATGTTGACGTGCGGAACGCCGGCATGGGTTTCGGTATTGGTGGCGGCGCCAGCCGCGAGAAACAGCGCTGAGAATCCAGAGCATTGCCGTCCCGCCTTCACATCACCGGCCAGCTGCGCGCGAAACTCCCGCGGCGCCATCACGGCATACGAAACATTCCCCAACCGCGCCAGCGCCGTCTCCCGCAAGCTTCCGCTCACCGAATGCCCGACGAGCAGCGAGCCGGTGAGGGCGGCGGCGGCAGTCGCCACGCCGAAGACGATGGCGAGGCCGGTGCGGCGGTAGTGGCGCAGGCCGCGGGTGATGAGGCGAAAAAGGGTCACGTCGGGTCCTCCTGGAGGGGCGAAAGCCTGCCGGCGCGCAGCTCCAGCACGCGGCCGAAGCGGGCGGCGAGTTCCCGGTTGTGGGTGACCATGATGATGATGACGCCCTCGACGGCGAGCGGCAGCAGCAGGTCCACGACCGCCTCGCCGGCGGCGCGGTCCAGGTTGCCGGTGGGCTCGTCGCAGAGCAGCAGGTCGGCGCCGTTGACGAGCGCCCGCGCCACCGCCGCCCGCTGGCGCTCGCCGCCGGACATCTGCGCCGGAAAGGCGTCCGCCCGCTCGGCGATACCCATGCGTTCGAGCAACTGCCGCGCCCGCGCTGCCGCGCCCTCCCGCGTCCCGGCGGCCAGCGTGGGCAGCAGCACGTTTTCCCATGCGGTGAGCTGCGGCAGCAGGTGGTGGTCCTGAAAGATGAAGCCGACGTGCGTCGCGCGGTAGGCGGCCAGCGCCGCGCCGCCGAGCGTCGTCACCTCACCATCATCCAGGCGAACGGTGCCGAGCGTCGGCCGGTCCAGCGCGCCGATGCAGTTGAGCAGCGTACTCTTGCCGGACCCGGACGGCCCGACGATGGCGGCGGTCTCGCCGGACGAGAGCGTCAGCGACACGCCGTCCAGCACCCGCAGCACGCCGCGCGGGCCCGCGAAGTCCTTCACCACGCCATCGAGGGTGAGCACCGCCATCAGCATTCCTCCCGTCATCCGCCCCCGGCACTCCCGCCATCACGGGCATCCTGCACGCGCGGCACATCACGGGGCCGTTGATCCTGTCCAGCAGAACGCCCCGGTGGGGCACGCCGCCACGCATGCCCCGGCCACCCGGCGCAGGCCGGCGGCCAGCTCGTCGGTGAACGGCACGGCCACGCGCACGGTGAAACCGCGGCCGACGAAGGCCAGCCCCAGTTCCTCCCGCGCGCCCTCGGCGATCTGCACGCACAGGCCGCAGGCGATGCACTTGCCCGATTCGTAGAGCAGCCCTTCCGGCGTCGCCTGCTGGGCAAACTCCCGCCTCTCGCCCCGAAAAGCGTGTACGCGGGCGTCCAGCGCCATGGCCCGGTCGCGCAAACGGCAGGCATCCTTTTTCCGGCAGTCGCAATGCAGGCAGCGGGCGGCCTCCGCCACCGCCTCGGCATCGCTGAACGCACCGGCCGCTTCGATGCGCGCCGCCGCGCTGGCGTGCCGCAGCATTAGCGCCATCCCGTCAGGGGTGATATGCCCCAGATGGGTGGAGAATAACCGCGCCGGCTCCGCGAGGGACGGCCCCCCCAGCCAGGCGTGCAGCGCCAGCGCCGCCGCCCGGCCATCCCCCACCGCGCGCACCGCGGGGCGCGGGCGCGGCGCCCGGCAGGCGAAGATGCCGCGCTCCTGGGGATACGCCGCCGTCCCGGTCTCACCGGTTGCCAGCAGCACGGCATCATACGCGCTGCGCAGCGCGGCGGGGTCATCAATCCGCGTACCCAGCCGGAACTCCGCGCCCAGTGCGTGGATGAGAGCAATCTCGGCGTCCAGCACGGCGGCGGGCAGCTTCGCCGGGTCCACGTCGGCGCGCAGCCGGCCGCCGGGCGTGTCATGGGCATCGTGCAGGGTGACGGCGTGCCCGAAGGTCAGCAGGTAATAGGCGGCGGAGAGGCCGGCGGGGCCACTGCCGATGATGGCCACCCGCTTCCCGCTGGGCGGCGCGCAGGGCGGTCGGTAGGGATCGCCCGCGGCCAGGTCCGCGTCGGCGACGTACCGCGTCAGCTTGCAGATGGAGACCGGCGCGTCATGCTGCCCGCGCCGGCATCCCCGCTCGCAGAGCGCCGGGCAGATGCGCCCCAGCGTCGCTGGCAGCGGCATGTGCGCCTTCACGGTGGCGATGGCCGCGCGCAACGCCCCGGCGGCGATCTGCCGCAGCATCGTCGGGATATCCAGGTGCGCGGGGCAGGCCAGCCGGCACGGCCCTTCGCAATCGCCGCGGTGATCGCTCAGCAGCAGCTCCAGCGCCGTCCGCCGCGCCATGTGCATCTCTTCCGTCTCGCTCTCCACCACCATGCCGTCAGTCGCCACAGTCGCGCACGCCGGCAGCAGCCGCGCCCCGCCCCGCACCCGCACCACGCACACCATGCAGGAGGTGCAGGGCCTCTTCCCCTCCAGGTGGCACAGCGTCGGGATGCGGATGCCGAGCTCAGCCGCCGCTGCCAACAGCGTAGCGCCGGCGGGGACGGTAATCGTCTGGTTGTCAATGGTGATGGTCGGCATATACTTACCAACGCGCGCGGTTGCGTGCCCCCATTTTTTCTTTCGTCACTCCACCACCACGGCGCCAACCGGGCAGACGGCGCGGCAGGTGTCGCAGCGCGTGCAGTGCGCCATGTCTATCGTATGGCGCGCGTACGGCGTCAGCGGGATGGCGTCGGCGGGGCAGCGCTGCGCGCATTTCGTACAGCCGATGCAGGCCTCGGTGACGCGATAGGTGATGAGCGCGGGGCAGCGCCCGGCGGGACAGCGGCCGTCCAGGTGCGCCGCGTATTCGTCGCGGAAGTAGCGCAGGGTGGAGAGCACGGGATTCGGGGCGGTCTGCCCGAGGCCGCAGAGGCTGCCGGCCTTCACCTGGCGCGCCAGCGTCTCCAACTGCTCCAGGTCCGTCGCCTTCCCCTCGCCGGCGCAGAGGCGGTCGAGGATTTCCAGCATGCGGCGGGTGCCCACGCGGCAGAAGGTGCATTGTCCGCAGGACTGGTCCTGGGTGAAGGCGAGGAAGTAGCGGGCGAGGTCCACCATGCAGTCGTGCTCATCCACCACCACCAGCCCGCCGGAGCCCATGATCGCCCCCGCGCCCTGCAGCGCCGCGTAATCCACCGGCAGGTCGCACAGCTCCGCCGGGATGCAGCCGCCGGAGGGCCCGCCGATCTGCACCGCTTTCAGCCGCTTGCCCCCCGCCACCCCGCCGCCGATCTCCTCGACGATGCGGCGCAGGGTGATGCCCATCGGCACCTCGATCAACCCGCCGCGCGCCACCTTGCCCGCCAGCGCGAAGACCTTCGTTCCCTTCGACCCCGCGCTGCCCAGCGCGGCGAAGGCCGCCGCGCCGTGGCGGAGAATCCACGGCACCAGCGCGTAGGTCTCCACGTTGTTCACCAGCGTCGGCCGGCCCCACAGTCCCTGCGCGGCGGGGTAGGGCGGACGCAGCCGGGGCATGCCGCGCCGGCCCTCGAGACTCGCCAGCAGCGCCGTCTCCTCGCCGCAGACGAAGGCGCCCGCGCCTTCCATCACCCGCACGCGCAGCCGCTGTCCGCTGCCGAGCAGGTCCTCGCCCCAATACCCGGCGGCTTCGCCGCGCGCGATCGCCTCCCTGACGCGCGCCACCGCCAGCGGGTATTCCGCGCGGATGTAGAGCACGCCCTCCTCCGCGCCGACGGTGAGCGCGGCGATGGCGATGCCCTCCAGCACGCGGTAGGGGTAGGACTCCAGCAGCATGCGGTCCATGAACGCGCCGGGGTCGCCCTCGTCGCCGTTGCAGACCACGTATTTTGGCGCCGGCGCGGCCTGTACCAGCGCCCACTTCCTGCCGGTGGGGAAGCCCGCGCCCCCGCGCCCGCGCAGGCCGGAGTCGGTGATCGCGCGCAGGGTATCGGCGGGGTCGGCATCGAGCACGGTACGCAGCGCCAGGAAGCCCTCGTGCGCGATGTATTCGTCCAGGTCCAGCGGCGAGATGTCGCCATAGTGCTCGGTGGCGAGGTGCTGCTGGCGGCCCAGGAAGGCGCAGACGCGGGCGTCGCGGGTATCCACGGCGTAGCGCGTCACCGGCGTCCACGTCTCGTCGGTGAGCAGGCGGTCCACCGCCCGCGACAGGCCGACGGCGAGGCGGCGCAGCGGCGACTTCGCCTGGAAATGCTGGTGCACGATGGCGGCGGCGTCCTCCGGGCGCACGCGGGCGTATAATGCTTCCCGCTTTCCCAGCCGCACGATTTCCACCAGCGGCGTCTGGTGACACATGCCCACGCAGCCCACAGGCTTGATGGCGATCTCGAAGCCGATCCCCAGCTCCGCCACCGCGCGCTCCAGCTCCGCGCGCACCGCCATGCTGCCGCCGGCGATGCAGCAGGAGCCGACGCCGACGCGGATTTCCGCGAAGCCGGCGCTGATCGCGCTGCCCGCCGGACGTGAGGACGCATGCCGTTCCAGCGCCAGGAAATCGCGCAGCACGCCGGGCGCGGTCTCCGGGGTGAGGTGGCCGTAGGTGACGCCGTCAATCTGCACCACGGGCGCCAGCGTGCAGCAGCCCAGGCAGGCTACCGGCTGCACGGTGAAGCGGCCGTCGGCGTCGGTATCCTCGCCGTCGGCCAGCTTCAGCGCGCGGCGCAGGGCGTCGGCCACCAGGGGCGCGCCCTTCACGTGGCAGGCGGTGCCGTGGCAGACGCTGATGAGGTGCCGCCCCATGGGTTGGTGGCGGAACTGCGTGTAGAAGGTGGAGACGCCGGCGACCGCGGCGGGGGTGATCTCCGTCAGCGCGCACACCCGGCGCAGCGCGGTTTCCGGCAGGTAGCGATACTGCGCCTGCAGCGCCTGCAGGATGGGGATGAGCGCGGCGGCGTCGCGGCCATGCTCGGCGACGATGGCGTCCACCGCGGCGAGGTCTACCTCCCCGGCGCACCGGCAGCGATGCGGCTCCGCGGTGAGCGTCACGCGCCACCTCCGATGCGGTAGAGGTCGGAGTCCAGGCGCAGGTACAGCTCGCCGCCGACGAAGGCCGGCGTCGCCATCCCACCCCCGCCCATGACGATTTTCCCCAGCGGCCTGAGCGTGCGCGCGGCGGAGACGATATGCATCACCCCCTGCACATCGAGCACGTAGACGCGGCCCGCGGCGATGACGGGCGAGGCGTAGACGTTCGCCTCCAGCTCGTGCTCCCACAGCTTCGTGCCGGTCTTCACGTCGTGACAGTAGAGCGAGGAGTTGTTGGGGATGAAGAGCAGCTCGTCGGTCGCGGCGGGGCTGGTGGTGTCGGGCGCGCCGTCTTCGGCGATCCACGCCACCGCCGTCTTCGTCACGTCGCCGGTGCCGCCGGGATGCAGCGCGATGATCGCGGAGTAGGGCTTGCAGAGGATGAGCAGCCCGCCGCCGTAGGCCGGCGTGGGCGCGACATCGCCTTCCAGCACCGCCGCGCGCCAGAGCTCCGCGCCGGTGGCGGGGTCGTAGGCGATGACCCACGGATTGCCGCAGGTGATGAGCTCGTCGCGCGTGTGCGTTGGGATGATGATGGGCGAACTCCACGAGGCGGGCACCGGGCGGCTCTTCACCCGCCAGACCGTCTCGCCGGTGGCGGCGTTGAGCGCCAGCAGCTCCGAGATGCCGTCGTCGGCGCCGGCCTGGTCAATCTGCGCGATGACCAGCTCCTTGTAGACCGTCAGCGACGACGCGTACCCGTACATGCTGTCAATGGGACCGAGGCTGCGCCCCCAGCGGCGCGTGCCGGCGATATCGTAGCCGATGATGTCGCCGTTGGCGAAGATGGCGAAGACGCGCGCGCCGTCGGTGGCCATCGTCGGCGCGGCGTAGCCGGTATCCGCTTGATGCACCTCCACCGCTTCCGAGCCGGTGATGCCCCGCGTATGGCCCGTCCAGCGCAGCTTGCCGGTATCGGCGTCAAAGCAGTAAATCTCCCGCTGCTCGGCGTCCGCGCCGGAGACGAAAACGCGGTCGCCCCAGACGATGGGCGAGCTGTTGCCCGGCAGCGGGATGGTGGCGTGCCAGCGCACGCCCTTGCCGCTCGTGACGTCCCACCCCAGCGGGGCGTCCGCCACCGCCGCGAGGCCGACGCCCGCCGGGCCGCGGAAGAAAGGCCAGTGCGGCTTATACGCGTCCGGGATATGGGCGAGCACGTCCGTGAGACCGGCGCCCGCTTGCGCGGCCGCGGGTGAGGGCTTCACCGGGCCGGGCGAGAGCGGCGCGGGATTCACCGGCGGCGCGGGCAGCGGCGGTGGCGGAGCAAGCCCCGGCAGCGTGTCCGGCTCACCCGGCGGCGCGCTGGCGAGGGTAGGCTCGTCGGGCACGGTCGCGCGCGGGCCGGCGCCGGCGCTGAGGGGGATCATCGGCGCCGGAATCGTGGCGAGGCCGATGAGCGTGCCGGCGAGGAGGAGGCCCATCACCCCCACGGCGTAGCGGCCGGCCATCGCCAGTTTCATGGGGGGTGGCGCGGGCAGGTCGCGCGGGTCAATCGCCCCCCGGCGCGGCAGCCGGGCGAGCAGCGCGGCGAGCAGGCAGACGGCCAGCGCCCCGCCGAGGAGCGGAAGGCCGCGGGCGATCTGCGCCTGCGCGGCGAAGTAGCGGGCGTTGTAGGCGGCGTCCAGCCGGCGGTAAGTCTCCGCCAGCTCGCGCGCGCCGTCCCGCGTGATCCGCGCTTTCAACGCGACGAGGGCCGGCGCGGTCCAGGGATTCGCCGCGCGCAGGCGCACGGCGTGGGCGATCAGCATGCCGCCCAGCAGCAGCGCGAGCAGCGCCGCCGCCACCGCGATGCGGGTGAGGGCGCGCTGCCAGGCTTGCACGAGGCGAGACGGCGTCATCGCGCGCTCCCTTCCGGCGCCGCGACCTCCGGCGGGCCGTCGGCGGGCACGGGGCAGGAGGGGTAGCAGCGCGCGCAGGCCAGGCAGGCGCCCTGATCAATCGTGTATTCCGTCCGCCGCCGCCGCAGCGCCAGGGTGAGCAGCTTTATCCCGATGACCAACCCGATCCACCCTCCCCAATACCATGAAGCGCGGTCAAAGCGCCGCTGGATGGCGCGCGCGTGCGCGTACAGTATACCCGTTTCGCCGGCGGCGTGCTCGAAAGCGATGACGGCATTCGATTCACCCGCCAGCAGGCCGGCGCCGTGCAGGCTTACCTGCTCGGCGGTGCGCACGGTGGGGTGCAGGCGCGCTAAGGCCGGGCTGGTCTGGCGAGCGAGGAACGCGCCGGCGGCGACGAGGACGGGCAGCAGCAGGAGCAGGCCCACGAGGCGGGCTTTGCCCTCGCCGCGCGGCCGCGGCTCCTCCGGCGTGGGGGGATGGATGGCGCCGTGCGGGCAGGCGTCGTGGCAGAGCGTGCAGTTGACGCAGGTACGGGGCGTGATGCGCACCGGCCAGCGGGTGAGCGGCGCCAGCAGCCGCAGCAGCGCGCCGTAGGGACAGAGGAAGCGGCAGTAGGGCCGGCCGATGACGGTCGCGACCAGCAGCATGCCGATGCCGATGACGAGCATCGCGGCGCTGCCGCTGAAGCGGAAGAAGAGCACGAAGGGATCGTATTGGCAGATGAGAAAGGCGCTGCCGGTCGCGGCAAAGAGGACGGCAGCTCCCAGATAGACGAAGGGCAGCACGCCGAGCGCGTGCGCCAGCCAGCTCGGCACGGTGATGGGGCGCAGCAGCACCACCTCCTGCGCCACCCCCAGTGGGCAGACCGCCGCGCAGAAGACGCGCCCGACGACGAGCGCGCAGAGCAGCGGCAGCAGGAAGAAGAGGCCGACGGTGACCGGCAGCGCGTAGCCCGGGTCGGCCATCGCCAGCGCGACGTTCTGCACCGAGCCCACCGGGCAGATGCAGCCGTGGCGGTAGAAACCGAAGTAGAGCAGCGAGCCGACCGCGAGCAGCAGCACGCCCGGCCGCGACCGTTTGCGCAGCGCCAGCCAGGCGGCGAGGATCAGCGCCAGCGCGAGCAGGCCGACGTCCAGCCAACCGAGCCAGTCGGCGCGCGGCGGCGGCACCGGCGTGGCCGGCAGCGTGTAGCCGGACTGGAACTCGGTGGGCGGCTGGAAGACCTGCGCACCGGCCGCCAGCGCGAGGAAGAGGAGAGCGAATTGCGCGGCGCGGCGTCGCATCATGCGGGCGCCCTCGTCTGTTTCAACAGGTAGGGGCGGTCGGCCGGCACGCGGCGAATCGCCCGCGCCGGGCAGGCGGCGGCGATGGCGCACGCGTTGCAGTGCACGCAGCGGTCGTGGCGAATCTGCAAAAAGAGCGAGCCGTTGCCGTAGGCGGCGCACCCCTTCACGCATGTCCCGCAGCCGATGCAGCGCGACTCGTCAATGACGTATTCGTAGAAGGGGTCTTCCACGAAGCGGCGCCGGATGGCGTCGGTGGGGCAGCGCTGGAATTCCGCGCCGGTGCCGGTCAACTCGTCGGGGATGGACTCGCTCTCAAAATAGCCGAAGCAGAGCTTGCAGTAGCCGCAGAGCGCGTGGGTATGCACGCACTTCACCGCCGAAGGGCGCAGCACGCAGTGGGTGGCGCACTGGCCGCACTGGATGCACGCGTCGGGATCAATCTGCCAGACGGTGCCCGCCGCGCCCGCCTGCGCGAGGGCCGCCGCCGCGCCGCCGACGGCCAGCAGGCCCAGGCCGCGCAGCGCGTGGGTGAGGAACGCGCGCCGGGTTGTAGCGTTATCGTCCGCCATGATTCCCCCGGTTCAACGCGTCTCTGGCCGAAAGCGCCTGCGGCAGCTTGCACGCGGGCAGCGTGTCACAACGCGTGCAGATGCCGTCGCTCACGCACGTCTCCCCCGTCCGCTTCGCCATCAGCGCCCCCGCGCCGAGCGCCAGCGCCCCGGCCGCGGCGAAGCGGGCCAGGGAGCGCAGGAAGGCGCGGCGGCTATGCGGCTGGTCGGTCATTCACTCACCGTCCGTTGATATACCCGCACGAGCCGTGCTTGTATATCGAGCAGCACAATATCATCGCCATCCACCGCGAGATCGAATCCATCACCGTGGCCCAGGTCGGCCACCACTTCCTGGAAGGCGCCGCAATCGCTGAACCGCTGCAATCGCCCGCGCCCCTTCTCGGCGGTGATGATTGAGCCGTCGGGCATCACCGCCAGCGCGACGGGATTGCAGCAGCCGCTGAACCCGCCCGGCTGCGCGGACGGCACGCCCCAGCTCCGCAGCAGCGTCCCATTGCGGTCATACACTTCGATGCGATGCCGCCCGGGATTGGTGATGAAGATCTCGCCCCGCTGGTTCACCGCGATGTCAAACTGTCCTCCCGGCAGCAGCAAGCCGGGGACGCCGTGCCGCTCGTCTTGCCCGGCCAGGGTGCCGATGCATGTGCCATCGAGGCTGAAGCCGACCACCTGCGTGTTCCCCGCGTCCGCCGCCCACAGGGTATCCCGATAGACAGCCAGTCCGGTGACCACCATGCCGGGACGCGCGGGCCAGCGTTCCTGGGTGACGCCGTCCTGCCAGCGGGTAATTTCATCACGGGTGGCGAGGTATGCCTCGCCGGCGGCGTGGCCATACGTGATGGCGGTGATCCCCCCCCGCGCTTCCGCTCGATCGTGATCCGCTGCCATCCGCCGGCCTGTGCGCCTGTGCCGCTGGATGGCATGCTGCCCTGCAATATACACCATGCCGAAGCCGGTTGTCAGCGCGGTCGGCTGCTGTACGGTGACGGGAATCGTCTCGACTTCGCGGTACGCGGTCGCCTGCGCCGCCGCCGGGATGCCCGCCATCGCCGGCGCGCGCTGGACCTGCTGCTGCACCCGCCACGCGGTGATCGCGGTGACCGCGATCACCAGCAGCACCCCCGCGCCCAGCCAGCGATCCACCGTCCGGCGCGTCATGGCTGTGCTCCGATATCCAGGCAGACCATCGTCGTCAGATCGCGCGCCAGCAGGCGGCGGCCGGCGATGGCGATGGGACCCCAGAGCTCCGTGCCGTCGAGCACTTTCGCCTTGCCGCGCAGCGAAAATCCCCTCGGCGTGGCGGTGACAAGGCTCAACTCACCGCGGTCGTTCAGCAGGTAGAGCATCCCGCCGGCCAGGGTGTAGGCGTTCCAGGCATAACGGTGCGCCGTGCCGCTTTTCCAGCGGATCTCACCATCAGGACTCATGCAGGCGAGCTGGCCGTTCGGAATGACGCTGTAGATGTGGCCGTTATAGTAGATGGGCGTCTGCTGGTAGGCGCCGAATTCCGCCTCGCGTTTGTGAAAGAGCTCCTCGACGGCGATATCCCCCTCCTTGTCCACCAGCCGGATCATCTTACTCCCCGCGCCGTAGCCGCCGGAGAGGAACAGGCGGCCATCGCCCAGCGAGACGGGGGTGGGGATGTTGGCGGTACGCACCACCCAGTCAGCCGTCTTCCACAGCACCCGCCCGTCGGCGGCGTCCACCCCCACCACCCCGCCGCTGGCGCAGTACACGTACAGGCGCCGGCCCTTCCAGGTGAGCGGCAGGATGGAGGAGTGGGTCATCTTCCAGCCGTCGGGGTTCGGCGTGCGCCAGATTTCCTCCCCGGTGGCGCAGTCGAAGGCGACCAGCAGCGCCGACCCGCCGGGGGCGATGATGGCGCGGCCATCCTCGATCAGCGGGCACTGCCCGGCGTTCCACTCCGGAACGGCGGTGCCGTACTCCGCCACCAGGTCGTGCATCCACCGCTGTTTCCCGGTGGCGGCGTCGGCGCACGAGACGATGCAGCGCGGGCCGAGGGTGACGACGTAGTGCTCCGTCACCGCCGGCACGGTGCGCGAATACCCGTGCTGCTTGCCGGTGGGGGAGGCATAGCCGGAGCGCCAGAGCTCGCGGCCATCGTGCAGCGCGAAGCAGCGCAGCACGTCCTGCTTCGCTGATGCGTCATAATCGAGCAGGTACACGCGGCCGTTCAGCACCGCCGGACCGGCGTAGCCCTCGCCCAGCGGGGCCGTCCACAGGCGTGGCGGCCCGTCCGCCGTCCAGCGGGTTGCCAGCGGCGTGCGGTCGTAGCTGATGCCGTCGCTGTAGGCCCCGCGGAAGCGCGGCCAGGCGCCGCTGACGGGGATGGCGGGCGTGGTGTCGTCTGGCGGCGTGGTCGGAGGCGTCACCGCCGTAGCGGGCACCGGCGTCGGCGTGGTTGTCGGGGGAATTACGTCTTCCGGGCGTGGGCCGGAATCCTGCGCCTGGGCGATAGGCACACGGGGCGTCGCCGTCAGCGCCCGTCGGCCGTCCGCCAGCCACCGCCCGAAGGCGAGCGCGCCGACGATGACGACGAAGAGCGGCAGCCCGATTTCGATGAGCGAATAGCGCATACCCCTACCGTAAGGCGAGACAAGCTGGCGGACAACGTTCAACCGATGCCCGATACGGGAATTATACCCATTATCGGCGAAAGAGGTGAAGGGGTAATGGGGGGCGTGGCCCGCCGGTACGGGGATTGACAAAACCCGGGCCGGATGTTTTGATACGCGGAAGACCGCCATGATTATCCTCGCGCGAAACAATGCCGGCGCGGACAGCGATGTGGTGGCGCGGGCGATCACCGGCGCCGGCTTCCCGGTGCTGCGCGTGCCCGAGCTCTATCACCTGCCAGAAGACAGCCCGCTCTGGACGCGGCTGGCGGCGCTGCCGGCGCCGCTGGTCTACGTCACCGGCCTGCACGCGCGTCCGGCGGCGTGGCTGCTGCGCCGGCACGGCATCACCGCGACCGTGGTCTCGCGGCGCGAGGTCGCCGGTGACGCGGGAGCGCTGGCGGCGATCCGCGCGGTGCACCCCGTATCCGCCGCGTCGTGCGAAACGCTGGAGGGCGAGACCGTCGCCCGCTGGTATCCGGTGATTGACCGCGACCGCTGCGGCGATTGTCACCACTGCCTGCAATTCTGCCTCTTCGGCGTCTACGCGCTGGACGCCGACGGCCGGGTGACGGTCGAACATCCCGACGCCTGCAAGGCGGGCTGTCCGGCGTGCAGCCGTATCTGCCCGCGCGGGGCGATCATCTTTCCGCTCTGCCAGGACCCGGCGATTGCCGGCGCCCCCGGGCGGGAGATGAGTCCTGACGCCGCCGCGCGGCGCATGTTCTACGCCCGTACCGGGCGCCCGTGTCCCGTCTGCGGCCGTACGGAAGCCGGCGTGGGGGGCGACAACTGTCCGGAGTGCGGGCGGGCGACGGGCGCGCCGGTCGAGACGGATGAGCTGGACGCGCTGATCGCCGCGCTGGACGCGCTGCCGGGGAGGCGCCCGTGACCGCGTTTCCCGGCTACCCCATCGTGCTCACCGCCGATCGCACGCTGATGGCGGGCTATTCGCTGCTCTTCGACGGCATGCTCGCTTCCAGCCTGACCACGGCCGCCCCGCCCGGCCTCGTCGGCCGCCTGGTGATGCCGCCGGCCCCGCTGACTGATGGGCGGGCGACCGTGGCGCCGCTCGGTATACGGCGCATCGAGGCGGCGTTGCGGGAAGGCGGGTTCACGCGGGACGAGGTGGCGGTCGTGCCCGAAGAGGAGCTGCCGCGCGCCATTGGCCCCCGCACCTGCGCGGTGGGCATCTGCGCGGGAGAGCCGACTGGCCACGGCATGAATTCCACCACGATGGCGGGCATCGCCGGCGGGATCAGCTATCCGCACGCGCACTTCACGCGGCTGATGGCGACGGTGCGCGCCTGCCGCACCGCCGCCGCGCCGAAAGCGAAGATCATCCTCGGCGGGCCGGGAAGCTGGCAGCTCGCGGGGGACGCCGCGCGCCGCGCGGCGCTGGGGATTGACCACGTGGTGACCGGCTACGCGGAAGGCAACGCGCTGGAGCTGTTCCGGGCGCTGCGCCTGCGCGATCCGCTG
Organism: Armatimonadota bacterium; assembly: GCA_029553475.1. Classification (GTDB taxonomy): domain Bacteria; phylum Armatimonadota; class Hebobacteria; order CAIYQO01; family CAIYQO01; genus JAKIYB01. The sequence goes on along the minus strand of JAKPKV010000028.1, from coordinate 230,333 downwards.
CCGGCGGTCATCCCCGGCGAAGCCGTGCCGGCGGAGGCGATTCCCCCCATCGTGGACGGCACCACGATGGGCGTGGTGGAGATCAGCCGCGGCTGCGGGTGGGGCTGCGCGTTCTGCACGCTGGCGCGCGTGCCCATGCGGCACCTGCCGGAAGAGCTCATCGTCGCCGACGTGCAGACGAATCTGCGCGCGGGGATGGCCGATATCGCGGTGTTGAGCGAGGATTTCTTCCGCTATGGCGCCATCGGGGCCTCGGTGCAGCCGGAGCGCGTGTTGGGGCTGCTGCAGTGGCTGCGCGGCCTGCATGGCGTTGGATTGCTGCAAATTGACCACGCCAACGCGCGCAGCGTCGCCGGGTTCAGCGCGGACGAGCTGGCGCGGGTGACGCGCCTGCTCGTCGGGGAAACCGGGGCGGAGCTGCCGTGGGTCAATATGGGGGTGGAAACCGCGTCCGGCGCGCTGCTGCGCCGCAACGGCGGCGGCCCGAAGATGGGCGGGGTGATGGATGACGAGTGGGGGAGTTTTTGCGCCGTGCAGCTTCGCCGCCTCATCCGCGCCGGCTTCCTGCCCATGGTCAGCCTCATCCTCGGCCTGCCCGGCGAAACGCCGGAGGACGTCGAGGCGACGCTGCGCTGGGTGGAAGGCTTTCGCGGCGAACCGATCACCATCTTCCCGGTGCTGTACGCGCCGGTGGACGGCGGCGCGCCACTCACCGTGCGCGCGCTCACCCGCCGGCACTGGCAGCTCATCCGCGCCGCCTACACGTATAACTTCCGCTGGATTCCGCGCCTGTATCGCGATAACCAGGCGGCCGTCGGTGTGCCGCCGTGGAAACGGCTGCTCTTCCAGATGATGGGGTGGGGCCAGGCGATGCAATGGCGCGCGCGCTTCGCGCTGCACGCCGGGAGGGCGCGGGGATGACGCAGCGCGCGATACCGCATCTCGCCTCCGCGCTGGAGACGGCCGTCGCGCACCTCCTCTCCCGCCGCGAGCCGGAAGGTTTTTGGCGCGGGCGGCTCTCCGCCTCGGCGCTAGCGACGGCCACGGCGGTGAGCGCGCTCCTCCTCGGCGGGGAGGCGGCGGATCGGCCGCTGATACGCGCCGGCATCGCCTGGCTGCGCGCCGCGCAACGGGCCGACGGCGGCTGGGGCGACACGCCGGAGAGTCCGAGCAATCTGCCCACCACGCTGCTGGTGCTCGCCGCGTTCCGGCTGGCGGGTGAGCCGGACAGCGCGGCGGATCGGCGCTACGCGGTGGCGCGGGCGGGGAGGACGCCGGCCGAGTGGCGCGCGGCGATCCTGCGCAGCTATGGCGCCGACCGCACCTTCGCCGTGCCCATCCTCATGCACGGCGCGCTGGCCGGGTTGACCCCGTGGGCGGGCATCCCCGACCTGCCGTTCGAGCTGGCGGCGGTGCCGCGCGCATGGTATCCCGCGCTGCGGCTGCGGGTGGTCAGCTACGCGCTGCCGGCGCTCATCGCCGTGGGGCTGCTGCTCGATGACCGGCGCCCGCCGCGCCATCCGCTTCTGCGCGCGGCCCGGCGGCTGGCGGCCCCGCGCGTGCTGGACACGCTGGCGCGCATCCAGCCGGAGCATGGGGGCTTTCTGGAGGCGGCGCCGCTCACCGCCTTCGTGGCGATGGCGCTCATCGGCCGCTTCGGCGCGGCGCATCCGGTGGCGCGGCGCTGCCTGGCCTTCCTGCGGGATGGCGTGCGGGCGGACGGCAGTTGGCCCATTGATACCGACCTCTCCGTCTGGGTGACGACGAACGCCCTCACCGCGCTGGGGGCGGCGGGCGCGCTGGAAGCGATTGATGTGCCCGCCATGCGGCGCTGGGTGGCGGCGCGGCAGTATACGGCGGAGCACCCCTACACCGGCGCGGCGCCCGGCGGCTGGGGATGGACGCACCGTCCCGGCGGCGTGCCGGACGCGGATGACACCGCGGGCGCCATGCTGGCGCTGGCGCGGCTGGGCGAGACGGCGCCGCTGGCGGCGGGCGCGCGCTGGCTGCGCGGACTGCAGAATCGCGACGGGGGCTGGCCCACCTTCTGCCGGGGGTGGGGGCGGCTGCCGTTCGATACCAGCGCGCCGGATGTCACCGCCCACGCGGTGCGCGCGCTGCGGGCCGCCGGCGTGGGAGACGCCGCCCGGCGGCGGGGGATGGCGTATCTCGAGGCCGCGCAGGGGGCGGACGGCGCCTGGACGCCGCTGTGGTTCGGCAATCAGGCGACGGCCGACGGGACGAATCGCACCTACGGCACCGCCCGCGTGTTGCGCGCCTACGCCGTCCTCGCGCCGGACGCCCTTGCCGCGCACCGCGGCGTCGCCTGGCTGGTCGGCGCCCAGCGCGAGGACGGCGGCTGGGGCGGCGGCGTGGAGGCCCCCTCGACGATAGAAGAGACGGCGTTGGCGCTCTCCGCGCTGGCGGATTGGCCGCAGGCCCCCGGTGTCGCCGAGGCGCTGACGCGCGGCACGGCCTATCTGCTGCGGCGGATCGAGGCGGGAAGCTGGACGATCAGCGCGCCTATCGGTCTCTATTTTGCGCGCTTATGGTATGATGAAGCGCTCTACCCCGTCGTCTGGACGGTGGAGGCGCTGGGGCGTATGCGGCACATTTTCGGGGAAGCAGTTGACCGATGACCAGTGAGGCGCGCGCGGCGCGGGCTGATATGAAGCAGGTTCCGGCCGACCCCGTTCGGCGGGCGGCGATACGGCGCGCCGCCGTGGCGGTGACGGCGGACGCCCCGCCGGAAATTCCCGCGCGCGCGGCGCTGGAAGGGTGGGGGCGCGCGGCGCTGGCGGCGCTGGCACTGCCCGCATCGTACCTCGGCTTCGCCATGGTAGCGGCGAATAACGCCTTCTGGCAGCGGGCGTTTTCCGCTGTCCCCTTCGCGCGCCGGCTGTTGCTGCTGCCGCGCTGCCTGCGCGACGCCGCCGGCTGCGCCGGGCGCGCTGACAGCGTCGGTCTGCAATGCGCCGGCTGCCGGCGCTGCGACATTGCCGGTATTCAGGCGGACGCGGAGGCGCTGGGGTATCAGGTGGTCGTCGCGGAAGGCGTCTCCGCGGTGCTGACGCGGGTGCTCGAGGGCGCGGCGGATGCCATTCTCGGCGTCGCCTGTCTCGACGCGCTGGAGAAATCGTACGCGCGCGTGGCCGACCTCGGCATACCCAACGTGGCCGTGCCGCTGCTCAACGACGGCTGCCTGGCGACCGAAGCGGAGTGGGATGACGTGCGCGCCTGGTTGTCTGCCGCTACCGACGAGCCCGCGCCGCGCATCCGCGGCTATGTCCCGCTGCTGCGCGAGACGACGGCCATCTTCTCCGAAGCCTCGCTCGCCGCGCTGCTCGGCCCGGCGCCGCCGGAAGACGATCCCCTCACGGCGACGGAGGCCATCGCGCGCGCCTGGCTGCGCGCCGGCGGCAAGCGGCTGCGCCCCTTCGTGACGGTGGCGGCCTGCGCGGTGGGCAGGCACGGCCGGGACGCGCTGGAGCCGGATGCCCCGATGGCCCTGCTGGCGCCGCCCGCCGTCCGCCGGCTGGCGGTGGCCATCGAAGCGCTGCACAAGGCGTCGCTGGCGCATGACGACATCGAAGATGGCGAGGCCGAGCGCTATGGCGCGCCGACGCTGCACCGGCGCTATGGCGTCGGTCCGGCCATCAATATCGGCGATTATCTGGTCGGGCTGGGGTACCGCCTGGTGGCCGGTGACGCGGCGGCGTTCGGCGTGGAGGCCGTGCGCGAGATGCTGGCGGCGCTGGCCGCCGCGCACCTGGACCTGTGCCGCGGGCAGGGCGCGGAGCTGCTCCAGCGCGGGCGCGCCGCCACACCGGTGGACGTGCTGGCCATCTACGCGATGAAAACCGCCCCGGCGTTTGAGGCGGCGCTCTCGCTCGGGCTGCGCGCCGCCGGCCTGACGCCGGACGCCGCGCTGCTGAAGCGGTTCGCGCTGTACCTGGGCGAAGGCTATCAGATCGCCGACGACCTGCGGGAGTGGCGCGGCGAGCGCGACGACGGGCGGCTGGCGCGGGAGCTGGCGGCGGGCGTGCCCACCATCCTCTGGGCGTTCGCCCGCGAGCGCGACGACGGGCGGCTGGCGCGGGAACTGGCCGGGGATGACCCGCCGGCGCGGGTGGCGCGCGTGCGGGAGCTGTATACCGAGCTTGGCGTCTTCGCGCAGGCCGAGCGGCTGCGCGACCGCCTGCGCGCGCGGGCACTGGCGCTGCTGGCGGACTGCGCTGATCCGGCACTGGCGGCGCTGCTCACCTTCCTGACGCGGGTGATCCTCCCGGAAGAGCGCTGGACGGCGGAGTCGCGCGGATGAGCGCCTACCTCGCCACGCTGGATCGCCTGCTGGCGGATGGGGTGACGCGGCTGCCGCGGCCGTTCGTCGCCCGCCAGGTGCGTTTCATCGAACGCCGGCAAGGCGCCGACGGTGGCTTCCCCGGCCGCCAGGGCGGCGCTGACCTCTACTATACCGATTTCGCGCTGCGCGTGCTCACCCTCTGCGCCCCGGACAGCCCCGCCGTGCCCCGCGCCGCCCGCTACCTGGCCGCGTGCCCGGCTCCCACCGATCTCGTCCACGTCTGCGCGGCGCTGCATAGCCGGCGCCTGCTGCGGCGGTGCGGATACCACGTGGGGCGTGACGTGCCCGGCGTGCTCCCCCCGTTCCCCCCGCTCGATAGCGCCTACCGGATCTTCCTCGCCGCGCTGTGTTGCGCGCTGCGCGGAGAGCCGTTTCCCCATCAGGAGACGGCGGTGCGCCGGCTGCGCGCGCTGCGCGGCGGCGATGGCGGCTTCGCCGGGCAGCCGGGGGAAGCATGCGGGCAGACGAACGCCACCGCCGCCGCGCTGGGCGCGCTGGCGCTGTGGGCGCGCCTGGGGGAGGAGGATACGGCGGCGACGGTTTTTCTCGCCGGCATGCAGGCGGAGGACGGCGGCCTGCGCGCGCACGCGGCCCTCGCCGCCGGTGATCTGCTCTCCACCTTCACCGGCCTGTTGACGCTGGCGACGCTGGGTGACATGGCGGCGCTGCGCCTGGGGGAGGTGGGGCGGTTCACGCGCGGCCTGGCCTGCCCGGATGGCGGATTTCGCGGCGCCCCCGGGGACGCGGAGGCGGATAGCGAGTATACCTTTTACGGCCTGGGGACGCTGGCGCTGCTCGCGCTGTGTCTCGCGTGACGACGCCGGCGGGGGTGGGCACACTGACCTTAGAAACTGTCCGAAAAGTCTCGGCGTGTGCCTGCTGGTGGCTTGCCGCAGGGCTCGGCGTTGGCCGTCCTCACCCTCTCTCTCCCGATAGCGCCTCGGACGGTCCGCCGTGATCCAAGCCGGCATCCCCTCCGCAGGCCTACACCGGGACGTTGCGTACAGCTTCGTAGAGCAGTCAACGTTTTTGCGCGCTCCGCTGTTCCGGTGAGGGTGGGGTTTTTCCGCGCGCCGCCGGGGAGATAACTATACAGGAGAAAATGCATCGCGAAGGTGGCAATTATGTGCGGCGCCGCGGGAGAGCGGCGGAGGGCCGGCTGACCAGCATGGGGTCACTTTTCTCGCGTGGCGCGTGCTGGTGAACGTCCCGATGACGGCGATGCCAGGGGGAGGGGGCGACAATGGAGAAGGCCATTTTCGGCGCGGGGTGTTTCTGGGGGGTGGAAGAGGCGTTTCGCACGCTGCCGGGAGTGACGGCGACGCGCGCCGGCTATACCGGTGGGCTGGCGCAGCATCCCACGTATGCACAGGTTTGCGCGGGCGTGACCGGCCACACCGAAGCGGTGGAGGTGACGTATGATCCCGCGCGCGTGACGTACGACGAATTACTGTGCGTCTTCTGGGAGACGCACGATCCGACCCGCCAGCAGAAGACGCAGTATGCCTCGGTCATTTTTTTCGTCACCCGCACGCAAAAAGACGCCGCGGAGGCCGCGAAAGCCGCGCTGGAGGCATCTGGGACATACCGGGGGAACGTCGAGACGGCAATCCTCCCCGCGAGGCCGTTCTGGCCCGCCGAGGGATATCACCAGCAGTACTACAAAAAGCACGGCGGCGGGGCGTGTCCTATCTGAACCACTCCTCCACGAGCAGGCTGATGAGCGTCAGCGTGTTGCCCGGGAGGACACCGAGCCAGAGCACGGCCAGCGTGGAGAGCGTGAGCACGATGGCGGCGGCGTCCGGCACCCGTCGGGTGATGGCGGCGGGCTCCTCGCCCGCCGGCGTCCGCTGGAAGAACGCCAGCACGATGCGCAGGTAATAATATAGGCCGATGACGCTGCCCACCACCAGCGCTCCCACCAGCGCCCAGAACGCCGGGCTGCCCGCCAGCGCCGCGCTGACGCCGGTCAGCGCGACGTAAAATTTCCCGATGAAGCCGCCGGTGAGCGGGATGCCCGCCAGCGACAGCAGCAGCACGGTGAACGCCGCCGCCAGCACCGGCCGCCGCCAGGCCAGCCCGGCGTAGTCCGCGATGGCGTCGGCGTCCCGCTCCCGGCCGGACAGCGCGGTCAGCAGGGTGAAGATGCCCAGCAGCGCCGGCAGGTACGCCGTCAGGTAGAACGTCGCGGCGATGGCGCCCGCCGGTCCGCCCGCCAGGAAGGCGATCAGCAGGTAGCCCATGTTGGCGACCGACGAATACGCCAGCACCCGCTTCAGGTTCATCTGCCGCAGGCCGAGGAGATTGCCGGCGAAGATGGAGGCGATGGCCAGCGTGGCGAAGATGGCAAAGAGCGCCGGATGCTCGCGCAGGTGCACCTGGGTGAAGAGCCGCAGCAGCAGCGCGAAGACCGCCGCCTTGCTGATGGTGGCGATGAACCCGGTCACCGGCGCCGGCGCGCCTTCGTAGACGTCCGGCGCCCACAGGTGGAAGGGCGCCAGCGTCAGCTTGAAGCCGATGCCGGCCACCACCAGCGCTATCCCGGCGAGGGTGAGCGGGTCGCCCGCGCCCGGCGCGATGGCCGTCCCCAGCGCGGCGAACGCCATGGTGCCGTAGCGCGCGTACAGCAGCGCCGCCCCGAAGAGCAGCACCGCCGTGGCCACGCCGGCCAGCACCAGGTACTTCATGCCTGCCTCGATGCCCGCCGGGTCATCACGCCGATACGCTGCCAGCGCGAAGAGCGACACGCTGATCATCTCCAGCCCCAGGAAGAAGGCGGCGAAATGCGCGCTGCTCGCCAGCACCGCCCCGCCGGCCAGCGCCAGGGTGAAGAGGATGTAATACGCGCCCGTCAGGCGCGTCCGCCCCGCCAGGTAGAGGAAGGAGAGCAGCGTCAGTCCGATGCCGATGAGCGCCAGCAGGCCGGTATACAGCAGCGCGAAGCGGTCAATGGTCAGCAGCGCCGTCACCGGCGTCGCGCCCTGCGGCAGCGCGCGCGTCACGGCGACCAGCGCCGCCGCCAGCCCGGCCAGCGTCACCCCCGCCGTCACCCGATGGCTGCGCGTGATGGCCTGTACCAGCAGCAGCGCCACCGCCGTCCCGGCCAGCAAGATCACGGGAAGCAGCGCCGTCAGTTGCGCATGCGTCATCGCGCCCCTCCCCGTCTATCGTCAATCGTGCTCGTACCCGTGCCCGCGCGCCCCCACGGCGCCGGCGCCTCCCCTCGTCCTGCCTTCGCGTCACCCCACACAGACCCGTCCCCGTTTCGCACGTGTTCCGCCAACGGCGCCGTCTCCGGGCGGGCGACGCTATGCGCACTCTCCCGCACCCGTGCCGGAGAGCGGGGTCCCCGCACGTACGCCCCCACGTGCAGCGACACCCCCGGCACGCGGTGCAGCGCCGGCGCGGCGGCGTCCAGCACCGGCTGCGGGAACAGCCCGAGCCAGAGCAGCGCCGCCATCATCACCGCGAAGATGAGCGTCTCGCGCGGGCGCAGGTCGCGGGGCGCCCCTTCGCTCGCCACCGGTCCGTAAAAGGCGCGCTGCAGCAGCCACAGCGCGTAAATCGTGGCGAAGACCAGCCCGACGGCGGCGAGCGCCGCCAGCGGCATGTTCGCCCGATACGCGCCGAGCAGGATGAGGAACTCGGCGACGAAATTGCCCAGCCCCGGCAGCCCCAGCGCGGCCATGGCGAAAAAGAGCGCCACCGCCCCCATGCGCGGCATCAGCGTCCACAGGCCGCCCATGCGGCGCAGGTCGCGGGTGTGCAGCCGCTCCTGCAGCGCGCCCGCCAGCACAAAAAGCGCGCCGGTGCTGAAGCCGTGCGCGAGCATCTGTACCACCGCCCCCTGCAGCGCCAGCAGGTTCATCGCGAAGACCGCCAGCAGCACGAAGCCGAGATGGCTCACGCTGGTGTAGGCCACCATGCGCTTGAAATCCGTCTGCGCGAAGGCGAGGACCGCGCCGTAGAGGATGCCGATCACCCCCAGCGTCATGGCGATGGGCGCGAAGGCCGCCGCCGCCTCCGGGAACAGCGGCAGGATGAAGCGGATCAGCCCGTAAGCCCCCGTCTTCAGCAGCAGCCCGGCGAGGAGCAGGCTGCCCGCGGTGGGCGCCTCGGTGTGCGCGTCCGGCAGCCAGGTGTGCAGCGGGAAGGCGGGCAGCTTCACCGCGAAGGCGACGAAGAAACCGAGCATGAGCCATAGCGAACCCGGTGCCGTGCCCAGCAGCGCGCGGTAGTCGAAGGTGATGGCGCCCGTCGCCTGGAAATGCGTCAGCGCCAATCCGAGGATCGCCACCAGCATGAGCAGGCCGCTGAGCTGGGTGAAGAGGAAGAACTTGATGGCGGCCGCTTTCCGGTGCGCGTGCCCCCAGTTGGCGATGAGCAGGAACATCGGGATGAGCATCAGCTCCCAGCAGACGTAGAAAAGGAACAGATCCAGCGCCGTGAAGACGCCGATCACCCCCGCCAGCACGCAGAGCAGGTTGAAGTAATAGAAGCCGACGTTCTCCTGAATCTCCCGCCAGGACACCAGCACCGCCAGCACGCCCAGCACCGCGGTGAGGGTGATGAGCAGCAGACTCACCCCATCCATCAACAGGATGAGCTTCACGCTGAAGTTCGGGATCCAGTCGGCGACGATGCCCGCGAGCCACGGGCTGCCCTCCGCCGGCTCCAGCCGCAGCCAGAGCAAGCCGACGAAGAGCAGCTCGAACAGCGTCACCACCAGCGCCGTCCAGCGGGCGGCGCTGGCCGACCACCGGCCGGCCAGCCAGGCCAGCCCGCCGCCGAGGAGCAGATTCAGGATGAGCAGCACCAATATCATCGGAACACCACGATGGCCAGCAGCGCCATCACGCCCAGCGCGAAGCCGACCGCGTACCAGCGCAGGTTGCCGGTCTGCGCGCGGCTGAGGGCGCCGTGCAACAGCAGGCTGGCCCGCGCCAGCCCGCGGAAGAACGCATCCACGCTATCGTCCTTGTTCACCGTCGCCAGCCAGACGAAGGGCCGGACGAACAGGCGATCATACAGCCAGTCGAAGCCCCAGCCCGCCAGCAGGAGGCGGCGCGCGGCGTCCGGCGCCGGCCGTGCCAGCCAGCGGGCGGTCGCCTCCCGCCGGCGCAGGTAGAGCTGATACGCGAGGGCGATGCCCCCGAGCACCGCCACGGTAGAAAGGAGTTGCAGCGCCGCTTCCAGCGCCGGCGACCCATGCGCCGCCAGGCCGGGCAGCGCGTGTCCCAGGAAGCTGGAGAAGAGGTGCACGCCGCCCAGGTCCGCCGGCGTCTCCACGAACCCGCCGAGCAGGGAGAGGAGGGCGAGGATCATCAGCGGCACGGTCATCGCCGGGCCGGGCCGCCCGTGCGGCGCCGTCCGCTCCGGGCCGTGGAAGACCAAAAAGACCATGCGGAACGTATACAGGGCGGTGAGGAACGCCCCGAGCAGCCCCGCCCCCCACAGCCAGCGATTCCCCACGGGCGAGACCCAGGCCGCGAACAGGATGAGGTCTTTGCTGTAGAAGCCGGCGGTGATGAGCGGCGCGGCGGCCAGCGCCAGCGCCCCGGCGAGGAAGGTCCAGTAGACCGCCGGCAGCCGCCGGCGCAGTCCGCCCATCCGAAAGATATTTTGCTCGTCGCGCAGGCTGTGGATGATCGCCCCCGCGCCGAGAAACAGCAGCGCCTTGAAGAAGGCGTGCGTCATGAAATGGAACAGCGCCGCCGTCCACGCGCCCACCCCCAGCGCCAGGAACATGTAGCCGAGCTGGCTGATGGTGGAATAGGCGAGGATGCGCTTCAAATCATGCTGGGCCAGCGCGCTGAAGGCGGCCAGCAGCAGCGTGGCGGCGCCGATGATGCCCACCAGCAGCAGCGCGCCGGGCGCCAGCGCAAAAAGGGCGTGCAGGCGCGCGATGAGGTAGACGCCGGCGGTCACCATGGTGGCGGCGTGAATGAGCGCGCTCACCGGGGTGGGGCCGGCCATGGCGTCGGGCAGCCAGGTCTGCAAGGGGAGCTGCGCCGATTTCCCCACCGCGCCGCCCAGCAGCAGCAGCGCCGCCGCGACCGCCGCCGGCGCGCCCACCGCCCACGCGCCGGGCGCGGCCGCGAGGATCGCCGGGATGTCCAGCGTGCCGAACTGGACGACGAGCAGGAAGAGCCCGATGAGCAGCGCCACGTCGCCGATGCGCGTGACGATGAACGCCTTCATCGCCGCCGCGCCGTTCTCCGGTTTTTTGTACCAGAAGCCGATGAGCAGGTAGCTGCACAGTCCCACGCCTTCCCAGCCCAGGTAGAGCACCAGCAAGTTTTGTCCCAGCACCAGCAGCAGCATGGCGCCGACGAACAGGTTCATGTAGGCGAAGAACTTGCTGTAGCCCTCGTCCTCCGCCATATACGCGGTCGCGTAGACGTGAATGAGGAAGCCGACGACGGTGATGACGCAGCCCATCACCACCGATAACGGGTCCAGGTACAGCGTGAAGCCGACCTCCAGCCCGCCGGTCGCGATCCACGACCACAGCGTCTGCTCATACGCGTATCCCGCCGGCGGCGCGGCGAGAAATTGCCCGCTGATGAGCAGCATCACCGCCGCCGACAGCCCCACCGCCCCCGGCCCGATGATCGCCACCGCCCGCCGCGGCAGGTATCGCCCGGCGAACGCCAGGAGCAGAAACCCCGCGAACGGCACTATCGGCACCAGCCATATCAGGCTATACATCAAAACAGCGAATCTCCCACCCCATAACCGGAAAATTAACAATTGTCAATTTGCAATTTTCAATGGCCAATTCCTACCCCTTCATCCCGCTCATCGCGTCCGCGTCCAGCGTCTTGAACCGGTGGTGCAGGTGCAGCACCAGCGCCAGCCCCACCGACACCTCGGCGGCGGTGACGGTGAGGATGAAGAGGAACATCACCTGGCCGTCCGGCTGTCCCCAGCGCGAGCCGGCGACGATGAACGCCAGCCCCGCCGCGTTCAGCATGATCTCCAGGCAGAGCAGGATGAAGATGATATTCCGCCGCACCATCACCCCGATCAAGCCGAGCAGAAAGAGGACGGCGGCAAGGAGCAGGCCATGCTCGATGGGCACTTCAGCCATTCGTCCGTTCTCCTTCCCCGTCTTCCCCCGCCCCGCGGCGCCGTCCCAGGTGATACGCGCCCACCAGCCCCGCCAGCAGCACCAGCGAGGCGAGCTCCACGCCCAGCATATACGTCGTGAAAAGCGACACCCCCACCGTCTGCGGGCCGACGATCGCCGCGCCGGTAGTGCCGGCGGCGCCGCGCAGGATGAGATACCCCACCTCGCCGGCGAGGATGAGCGCGAGTATCCCCGGCCCCACCCAGATGGCGGGGTCGAGCCAGCGCCGCTCCGCCTCCGCCGCGTGCGGCCCCAGGTTCAGCATCATGATGACGAAGACGAAGAGCACCATGATGGCGCCCGCGTAGATGATCACCTCCAGCGCCGCCACGAAGGGCGCCCCCAGCGTGAAAAAGATCACCGCGATCGCCAGCAGCGACACGATGAGATGCAGCAGCGCATGTACCGCGTTCAACCGCGTGATGACCAGCACGGTGGCGATCACCGCCACCGCGGCGGAGAGGTAGAAGACGATGGTCATGGCAGCAACCCCCGCGTATCCACCGGCGGCCGCTCGCCTTCCGCCTCCCCCTTGTCCTTGTCGGCGGCGGCGATGCCGGCGACGTGATAGTAGTCGTACGCGTGATACTTGCCGGGGCCGCTGATCAGCAGGTCCTCCTTCTCGTATACCAGCCCCTCGCGGTGGTATTCGGCCATCTCGAAATCGGGCGTGAGCTGAATCGCGCAGGTCGGGCACGCCTCCTCGCAGAAGCCGCAGAAGATGCAGCGCGAGAAATTGATCCGGAAGAACGCCGGGTAGTGGCGTCCCTCCGCGTCCACCGCGCGCTGCAGGGCGATGCAATCCACCGGGCAGGCCACCGCGCACAGATAGCACGCCACGCAGCGCTCGCGCCCGTCCGGCGAGCGGGTGAGCACGATACGCCCGCGCCAACGCGGCGCCAGGTACGGCCGCTGCTCCGGGTACTGCACGGTGGCGCGCCTGGCAAACGCGTGGAGGAAGACCGACCAGATTGTGCGCAGCAGGCTCAGCATTATCCCCTCCACAAGACCACCGCGCCGGTCACCAGCAGGTTCACCAGCGACAGCGGCAGCATCACCTTCCAGCCGAACTCCATCAACTGGTCGTAGCGCAGGCGCGGCAGCGACGCGCGAATGAGGATGAAGACGGCGATGAGCGCCAGCGTTTTCAGCAGGAACCAGCCCAGCGCGACAAGCGTAGACTGCGATCCCGGCCCGTGCCAGCCGCCCAGGAAGAGCACGGTGAGCATGGCCGCGAATAGCGTGATGGCGACGTATTCGCCCAGGAAGAACATGGCGAACTTCATGCCGGAATACTCCGTGTGGAAGCCGGCCACCAGCTCGCTCTCCGCCTCCGGCAGGTCAAAGGGGATGCGCCGCGTCTCCGCCAGCCCGGCGATGAAGAAGATGAAAAAGCCGATGAACTGCGGCACGATGTACCACAGCCCCGCCTGCGCCCGCACGATCGCCCCCAGGTCGAAGGTGCCCGCCATCACCACCACGCCCATCAGCGACAGCCCCATGAAGACTTCGTAGCTGAGCATCTGCCCGATGGAGCGCAGGCTGCCGAGCAGCGCGTACTTGCTGTTCGACGCCCATCCCGCCAGCGCCACGCTGTAGACGGACAGCGAGGACATCGCCAGGAAAAACAGCAGGCCGATGTTCAGCTCCGCCACCGCGATGCCCGGCGCGAAGACGATGACCGCGAAGGAGAGATACGTCGCGATGATGATGATCGCCGGCGCCAGCACGAAGACCGGGCGGTCGGCGAAGGGCGGCACCCAGTCCTCTTTCGTGAGGATCTTGATCATATCCGCCAGCACCTGCAGCACGCCCGCCGGGCCCACGCGGTTCGGGCCGTAGCGGTCCTGGAAGAGCGCCAGCAGCCGCCGCTCGCCCCAGGTGAGGCCGGCGGCGATGGTCAGCGGCGCCAGCACCACGCCGAGGATGACCAGCAGGTAGCGGAGGAGCTCAGGCATGGGCGCCTCCCCGCACCGCGCCCCAGGCGGGGAGCGCGTCCGGCGTCTCCACGAGACCCACCGACAGCAGGCCGGCGCCGCGCGGCACGTCCTCGCGCGGGACGACCGGCAGCGTGAGCGCCGTCTCGCCCAGCGTCACCGTCACCATGCTCCCGACCGTGACGCCCAGGCGCGCCGCGTCCGCGGGGTGCAGCGCCAGGTATGGCGCCGGCGCCAGCGCCGCGATGCCCGGCGTCAACAGGCTCAACGGCTCGGAGCCGAAGAGGTGATACGCCGGCAGGATGAGCAGCGCGTCTTCACGCGGGACGAACGCCGGCGGCACGGGCGCGGCCGGCGGCGCGCTGCCGGCGGGGACGATCACCCGGCACAGCACGCCCTCCCGCAGCGGCCCGCCCACCTCTTCTTGGAATGTGTTGACCGCCTGCACCGAATTCCACCCCGGCGCCCAAAAGCGCGGCACCAGCGGCGCCGGTGGCTGCCCGGACGCGCCCTCCATCGAGAACGCCAGCGGCGAATCCGGATCATCGGGCGGCACGGGTTCGTGGACGCTCACGTGCGCCGTCATCGCCGTGCGCCCGCTGCAACGGGGCGATTGCCGCGGGATTTTCTGCCCGTCGAGCCGGTAATCCGCCGGCGGCGCCGCTTCGCGCATCGGCGCGAAAACCGGCAGTTCGGCGGCGATCTCCGCGAGCAGCGCGTCCAGATTCGCCCACGGCTGCCCCAGTATTTCGGCGATCCACCGCCAGCTCTCCCGAATATCTCCTTCGGGCACGAACACCTGGAAAAAGCGCTGCGCCAGCCCGTCGCTGTTCACCAGCGTGCCGCCCGACTCGGCGAACGTCGCCGCCGGCAGCACCACCTCGGCGCGCTCTCCGATCTCCGTCAGCAGACTGTCCAGGCAGATGATGTGCGTCGCTCCCGCCACCTGCGCCGCGGAAAGCTGCTCGCTGTCCAGGATGATGAGCGTGTCGGCGCGCGCCGCCTCCTCCAGGCTGATGCCGCCGAGCAGCGCCACCCCCATGCTGTCGCACGCCGGCGCGACGACGCGCAGCATCGGCGCGGTCCCGGCCGTGTCGAGCGCGCGGAGGAGCTGCCCCGCCGCCGCGATGAGCGCCGGGCTGCCCGCGCTCGCGCCGCAGATCAGCAGCGGGCGCTTCGCGGTCCGCAGCGCGTCGGCGATCCGGTCGGCCAGCGCCGCCGCGTCCGCTCCAAGGTCCGTCACCGCCGGCGCGGAGGGGTCGAGCCGGTGCGCCACCGCCAGCGCCAGCCGCGCCAGCTCGTCCGGCACCGCGCGGCAGCGCGCCGTCGCCATCGCATCCAGCGATGTCGCCCCGGTCACGGCGAGGAAGAGCGGGTGCGTGCCCCCCTGCGTGGCCGCGCGCAGCGCGGCGTCGTCGAAGGGGAGGACGCCCAGCGCGGCGGCTTCCAACTCATCCGGAACGATGCGTGCCGCCTGCCGCAGGGCCAGCTCCAGCCGCGGCGCCGTGTTCGCCAGGTCTTCCCCGAGAATGATGACCGCGTCCGCCCGTTCAACCTCCGGCAGGGTGGGGAAGGGCGTCCGCGCTGACCGCATCAGTGCAACGAGCGCCTCCAGCAGTGTGAATTCCTTCTCCGGCAGGCCGTGACAGAAGCGCTCCGCGCCCACCAGCGCCCGCAGCGCGTAGTTCGCTTCCACCGAGGCCCGCGGGGAGCCGATGCCGGCGACCGTCCCCTCCGCGAGCACCGTCCGCACCCGCGCCAGCGCCTCGTCGGCGCTCGCCGCGCGGAGCGTCCCTCCGTCGCGCAGCAGCGGTGTGCGCACGCGGAACTCGCTGTTGACGAACTGGAAGCCGTAGCGCCCCCGGTCGCAAATGAAGTAGCCGTTCACCGCGTGATGGTAGCGGTTGCGCACCCGCCGCAGCGTGCCGTCGCGCGCGCCGGGCAGGATATTGCACCCGTGCCCGCACAGCGTGCAGACCGACGGCGCGGTGGCCAGATCCCACTTGCGCGCGTACTGCTCCTTGAACACTTTGTCGGTGAAGACGCCGGTGGGGCACACCTCCACCAGGTTGCCGCTGAACGGGCTTTCCAGCACGCCGTCCGCAAAACGCCCGAAGTAGACGTGGTCATGCGCGCCGAAGACCTCCAGGTCGCGCCCGCCCGCGTAGTCGCGGTAGAAGCGCACGCAGCGATAGCACTGGATGCAGCGGTTCATCTCGTGGTGGACGAACGGTCCCAGCTCCTGGTTACGATAGGTGCGCTTGTCGAAGCGGTAGCGCCGGGAGACGTGCCCGGTCATCACCGTCATATCCTGCAGGTGGCACTCACCGCCCTCGTCGCACACCGCGCAATCGTGCGGGTGGTTCACCATCAGCCACTCGATCACCCGCGCGCGGAAATCCGCGACCTCCGGATCGTGGATGGCGACGCGCATCCCATCCGCCGCCGCCGTCATGCACGACATGACGATCTTGCCGCGGGTATCCGTCTCATCTGTGAACACCTTCACCGCGCACTGCCGGCACGCCCCCACCGCGTGCATCGCCGGATGCCAGCAGAAGTACGGCACGGCAAAGCCCAGCGAGAGGCACACCTCCAGCAGGTTCCGGCCTTCGCCCTCGTACCGATATTCTTTGCCGTCAATAATAATCGCTGGCAACCGATGTACCCTTCACTGAAAAATCGTCGCTGGAGGGCGAGACTCCGTCGAGCCGCGCGCGGAGTGGCCGAATACGGAATTTCACATTCCTTCGGAGCGTAGCCTCCGCCCTTTTCCCCCAACCTTTGTGTCTTCCCAACTTCCCTTCTTCGTGTCAAACCCCGCAGCTTCGCTTATACCACCAGCTCCTTCCGCCACGGGCACCCCCGCTCCGTCACGTGTCGCGTAAAATCCTCGCGAAAATAGTGCAGCGCGCTCTGCAGCGGCTCCATCGCCCCCGGCGCCAGCGCGCAGAAAGTGCGGCCCGGCCCCAGCAGGCGCGTATGCTCCTCCAGCCGCGCGATGTCCTCCTGGCGGCCGTCCCCGTCCTCCAGCGCGCGCAGCAGGCGCACCACCCACGGCAGGCCCTCCCGGCAGGGGGTACACCAGCCGCAGGACTCCCGCGCGAAAAACTGCTCCAGGCTGATGAGCAGGCTCACCGGGCAGGTGCGGTCATCCAGCACCACGATGGTGCCGGTGCCTAACCGGCTGCCCGCCCCCATCACCGAGGCGAAATCCATCGGCAGGTCCAGGTGCGCCGGCGTCAGAAAATCCGTCGAGGCGCCGCCGGGCAGCAGGCCGCGCAATTGGTAGCCCTCCTCCATGCCGCCGGCGTGCGCTTCGAGGATCTCGCGCAGCGGCGTGCCCATCGGCAGCTCCCAGGCGCCCGGCCGCCGCACCCGCCCGCTGGCGCCATACAGCTTTGTCCCGCCGTCCGCCGAGCGGCTCAATCCCCGGAACCACTCCGGCCCGTTGCGCAGGATGTGCGGCACGTTGCACAGCGTCTCGACGTTGTTCACCACCGTCGGCTGGCCCCACAGGCCCACGGTCTGTGGGAAGGGCGGCTTGGCGCGCGGGATGGGACGCTTGCCCTCCAGCGCGTTCAACAGCGCCGTCTCCTCGCCGCAGATATAGCGCCCGGCGCTGCGGTGCACCCGGATGTCCAGGCTGAATCCGCTGCCGAGGATATTCTCGCCGAGGTATCCGTGCGCCGTCGCCTCCGCGATGGCCCGCCGCAGCCGCTCCGCCGCTTCCCGGTAGGCCAGGCGGATGAAGATGAAGGCGTGCTCCGCCTCGATGGCGTGCGCGGCGATGATGATCCCCTCGATGAGCTGGTGCGGATTGCCCTCCATGAGGAGGCGATCCTTCATCACTCCGGGCTCCATCTCGTCGGCATTCACCACCAGGTATTTCGGCCGCCGCGCCGCCGGGCCCAGCGGCACAGCGCCCCACTTCACGCCGGTGGGAAAGCCCGCGCCGCCGCGCCCGCGCAGGTTGGCCGCCTTCACCATGCCCTGCACTTCCGTCGGTGTCATCTTCAGCGCCGCGCGCAGCCCCGCGTAGCCGCCCGCCCCCGCGTACTCCCGCAGGTCGGGCATGGCGCCGTCCGCCCGTATGCCGCTCGTCAGTGGCCGTTCACTCATGCGTCGCCAGTATCGCGTCCAGTCGCGCCGGGGTCAGGTTCCCGTAGAGTTCGCCGTCCAGCAGCATCGCCGGCGCCTGCTCGCACAGCCCCAGGCATGCCACCGGCAGCAGCGTGAAACGATCGTCCGCCGTGGTAGCCCCCAGCTCCAGGCCCCACCGCGCCCGCAGGTGCTCCAGCAGCGCGTGATACCCCACGATCCAACAGCTCACGCTGTCGCAGATCAGCAGCACGTGCCGGCCAACCCGGCGGCGGAAAATTTTATTGTAAAAGGTGGCGACGGCGTCCACCTCCGCCGGCGTCATCCCCAGGCAGGCGGCCACGTCGCGCAGGTCGTCGTCGGACACCCAGCCGCGCCGGCGCTGCACCACCTTCAGCGCCTCCACCACCGCCGCCCGCGCATGCCCCCGCACCGCGGCAACCTCTTCGTCTATCTCGTGCCGTTCCTGTTCCGTTAACATGCACGCCGTTCCAGTCGCAAATCGTTCGTAGTAGCGCCGCAGCTTTAGCAAGGCGCGTCAGCGTATTGGTTATATTAATGCTCTCCCCTCTCCCTTTGGGGGAGGGGATTGGGGAGGGGTTGCGCGTCAGCGCCATTACCGATCAATCTCCCCCAGTACGAAATCCAGGCTCGCCAGCGCGGCGATCAAATCCGGCACCATCAGCCCCCGTGAGATATGCGGCAGCAGCTGGATGTGCGCGAAAGATGGCGTGCGGATGCGCGTGCGGTAAGACATCGTGCTGCTGTCGCTCACTAGGTAGTAGCTGTACATCCCCTTCGCGCCTTCCACCCGTCCCATCGCCTCCCCGGGGGGGATCACCGGTCCCCAGCTGACGCCGAGGAAGTGGTCAATGAGCGTTTCGATATCGTGCAGCGTGCGCGCCTTGGGCGGCGGCGTGGCCAGCGGATGCTCCGCGATATAGGGGCCGGCGGGCATGGCGTCGGCGCATTGCTCGATGATGCGCAGGCTCTGCCGCATCTCCTCCAGGTGCACCAGCGCGCGGTCATAGGTGTCGCCGCGCGTGCCCACCGGCACCTCGAAGTCGAACTGGTCATACCCCCCGTAGGGCTGCTGCTTGCGCAGGTCCCACGCCAGCCCCGTCGCGCGCAGCACCGGTCCCGACGCCCCCCAGGCTATCGCCTGCGCGCTGGTCAGCTCGCTGATGCCCACCGTGCGCAGGCGGTAGATGCCGTTGCGCACCACCGAGGCCAGATATTCGTCAAGCTGTCGCCGCATATGCGCGAGGAAGTCGCGCACCATCGGCTCCCACCCCCCCGGCAGGTCGAGGGCGACGCCGCCGATGCGGAAATAACTGGGATGCATGCGCCCGCCGGTGATCGCCGAGATGATGCTCAGCGCGCGCTCGCGGTCGGTGAAAAAGTAAAACACCGGCGACATCATGCCGAGATCCTGCACGAAGGTGCCAAAAAAGACCAGGTGGCTGATGACGCGGAACAGCTCCGCCAGCATGATGCGGATCACCCGCGCCCGGTCGGGCACGGCGATGCCCGCCAGCGCCTCCACCGCCAGCACGTAGGGGAACTCGTTCAGCACGCCGGACAGGTAGTCAATGCGGTCGGTATACGGGATGTACGTGTGCCAGCTCTGCCGCTCGCCCATCTTCTCCGCGCCGCGGTGATGGAAGCCGATATCCGGTATCACCTCCACCACTTCCTGCCCATCGAGCTGCACGGCCAGCCGCAGCACGCCATGCGTGGCGGGGTGGTTCGGGCCGATGTTGAGGAATAGGTAGTCAAAGTCCTCGCCCTCGGTCGCCAGCCCCCACTCCTCCGGGCGGAAGCGCATCTGTTCTTCATACGCCAGGTGCGCGTCATCCGGCAGCGGAAACGGCCCCATCTCCGTGCGCCGGGCGGGATGCTCCTTGCGCAGCGCGTGTCCCTCCCACCACGGCGGCAGCAGGAGGCGCCGCGGGCGCGGGTGCCCGGCGAAGGTGATGCCGAACATGTCCCATGCCTCGCGCTCGTACCAGTCGGCGGCGGGACAGAGATCGGTGATGGTCGGCAGCGACGGGGCGTCGCCGTCCAGCGCCGTCTTCACCCGCACGTCGGCGTTGCGCTCCGGCGAGAGCAGGTGATAGACCACCGAAAAGTCGCCCGCCGGCTGCCCGTCGCGATGCGTCCGCGTCCGCTCGTCTATCGCCGTCAGGTCGTACAGCATGCGGAAGGGCCGCGGCGCGTCGCGATGCAGGTAGCGCAGCACGTCACGCACCGCCGCCGGCGCCGCCCACGCCGTCGGCACCCCGTCCGCCGTCTCTTGCGCCGTCACGCCGGGAAAACGCCCCCGCAGCTCCGCGATGATATCCGTCTGCGCCTCAACGACCACGAAAAATGCCCTCTCCTCCGCCGAACAGCGCCCCCGCGCGCCACCCACGTCGGGGCAGGCAGGCGGGCACACGCTACCGTTGGCATGGCAGATACGACGTGACAACCCGCCACCCCTAATCCCCAATCCCTAACTCGCCCCCCCTCACACCGTATCCGGCGGCCGCAGCACCGTCTCCCGCATCCGCTCCTCCCGCCGCAGGTCGCGCCGGACCGGCCGCTCCGCCTTCACCACCCCCTGCGACCCGACGAGCCAGCTCAGCGGGCGCTGTTCGCGGCCCACCGCGTCGCGCAGCAGCAGCAGCCCGTGCATGAAGGCGTCCGGGCTGGGCGGGCAGCCCTGGATGTAGACATCCACCGGCAGGATGCTGTCCACCCCCTGCACCACGCTGTAGATGTCATACATCCCGCCGGAGTTCGCGCAGGAGCCCATGCTGATCACCCAGCGCGGCTCCATCATCTGCGCGTAGAGGTGCTTGATGACCGGCGCCATCTTGATGAAGACGGTGCCGGCGATGACCATCACGTCCGCCTCGCGCGGGGTGCCGCGAATGACCTCCGCGCCGAAGCGCGCGATGTCATACCGGCTGGTGATGCTGGTGGCCATCTCCACGAAACAGCAGGAGAGGCCGAAATTGAATGGCCACAACGAGTTCTTGCGGCCCCACGCCAGCACGTCCTGCAGGCGAGTGAGCAGCACGCTGCGCCGCACGCTCTCGTCAACGGGGGACGCCGTCGCGACCGGGGGAGCGGGGGGCTTACGGAAGAGCGGCATGCCGGCGCTCCCCTTTCTCCGCCGTCGCGCGGCGCGATCTGCCCCAGTCCAGCGCGCCCGCCCGCCAGAGGTAGACCAATCCCGCCAGCAGCACGGCGATGAAGATGGCGATCTCGGCATAGCCGATCCACCGCAGCTCACGCGGCAGCGCCCGCGCCGCGATGGCCCAGGCGAAGGTGAACACCAGCTCCAGGTCAAAGATCACGAAGAACATGCCGACCAGGTAAAACTCCGCCGGGAAGCGCAGGCGCGCGGAGCCGGTCGGCGTCATCCCTGATTCATACGGCACGTCCGTGGACGCCTCCCGGTGGCGCTGGCCGAGCACGTAGGACGCGCCCAGCATCCCCGCCACCAGGATGCACACCACGATAATGTAGACCAGCAGCGGCCAGAGCAACGGCACGACGACGACCTTTCCGTCGGGTGATGCTGTATTCTACCGGAAATCCCCTCGCCCGCCGGTGCGACTTCCCACACATCACCGGAAAGCCGGCGCCTGAACCGGGCTTCACCAATACTTCCGCTTGTATCGCGGATTCCCTGCTCCTGGCCATCATTCGCGGTGCGCCGATATCCCGTGGCCATCGCGCGACAACAGCAGACATCTGTGGGCGGGGGATGCTACCCACGCCGGCGCGGGCCGGTATACAATGGCGATATGCGCGCAGGGGGCGATCAGCGACGCTTTCGCGACCGCGAGGACGCCGGGCGGCAACTGGCCGCCCGGCTGGCGGCGTATGCCGGGACGGACGCGGTGGTCTACGCGCTGCCGCGCGGCGGGGTGGCGCTAGGGGCGGCGGTGGCGCGCGCCCTGCAGGCGCCGCTGGACGTGCTCATCGCCCGCAAGGTCGGTCACCCGGCCAACCCGGAATATGCCGTCTGCGCGGTGACGGAGACCGGCGATCCGGTGTGCAATCCGCGCGAGGAAGCCGTCCTCGACCCTCACTGGCTGGGGGCGGCGGTGGAGACCGCGCGCCGCGAAGCCGCGCGCCGGCGCGAGCGCTACCTGGGCGTGCGCGCGCCGCGATCACCGGAAGGGAAGACCGCTATCCTCGTGGATGACGGCATCGCCACCGGCCTGACCATGCGCGCGGCGATTCGCGAGGTGCGCGGCCGTCACCCCCGCCGCATCGTCGTCGCCGTGCCCATCGTGCCACGCGAAACGGCGGCGGTGTTGGCGGAGGAAGTAGATGACGTGGTGGCGGTGGAGATTCCCGCCGGCGTCTTCGGCGCCGTCGGCAGCTATTACGACGATTTTCACCAGGTGACGGATGAGGAGGTGATGGGCCTGCTCGCGGGCGACACCGTGCGCCTCTTCCACCTGCCCGGGTATGGCGACCTCGCGCGGGAGCTGCGGGAGGCCGTGCCGATGGAGGCCGGAGCGTGGGGGATCATCCGCTTCCCGAACGGCGAGTTGGGGATTGATCTCCACGCGCCGGCCGCGGGCGACTGCGCGGTGCTGGCCTCGCTCGCGCCGCCCGACGAGCAACTCCTCGCAGCGCTGCTGCTGTGTGATACCCTGCGCCGTCAGGGCGCGGCGGCGGTGACGCTGCTCGCGCCGTATCTCGCCTACACGCGCCAGGATCGCGAGGAAGCCGGCCGCAGCCGGGCGACGGCGTGGCTCGGCGCGCTGCTGCAGGCGTCGGGGGTCGCGCGCGTCGTCACCATTGACGTGCACAGCGCGCGGGTGGGGGAGCTCTTCCCGATCCCGCTGGCCTCGCTCTCGCCGGCCCGCCTCTTCGCTGAAGCGGTGCTGCGGTTCGCCTTTCAGGATGCCGTCGTCGTCGCCCCGGACGCCGGCGCGATGGCGCGCGCGGACGCGGTGCGCGCCGCCGCCGGCATCGCCGCACCGCTGGCGTGGATGGAAAAGACGCGCGAGCCGGCGGGCGTCACCGGCGTGCTGCACGGCGCGGTCGGCCGCCGCGCGGTGATCGTGGACGACATCCTCGATACCGGCGGCACCCTCATCGCCTGCGCGCGGGCGCTGCGCCGGGTGGGCGCGCGCGAGATGCTGGTGATGGTCAGCCACGCCCTCTTCACCGGCGACGCCTGGCCGCGCCTGTGGGACGAAGGCGTGACGAAACTCGTCTGCCTCGATACCGTGCCGGTGGGCGAGCCGCGCCTGGATGACCGTATCCACGTGCTGCGCGCCGCGCCGCTGCTCATCGCGCATGGCGCGGGAGGAGGCTGATGTCGGAGACTGAACCCGTCACCGTGACGATTCCCCTGCATGATATACGCTTGCCGGGTGACCTGGGCGTGCCGGCGGGCGCGCGCGGATTGGTCATCTTCGCGCACGGCAGCGGCAGCAGCCGCCGCAGCCCGCGCCATGTCGCCGTCGCCCGCGCGCTGCGCGCCGGCGGCATGGCCACGCTCCTCTTCGACCTGCTGACCCCGGACGAAGGCCGCGTGTATGCGCGGCGGTTCGATATCGCGCTGCTCACCGAGCGCCTCATCGCCGTCACGCGCTGGGCGTTGGCCGACCCGCGCGCGGCGCGGCTCGCGATCGGTTTTTTTGGCGCCAGCACCGGCGCGGCGGCGGCGCTGCGCGCGGCGGCGGAACTCGGCCATCTCGTCCGTGCCGTGGTCTCCCGCGGCGGCCGGCCCGACCTGGCGCTGTCCGCGCTGGCGCGCGTGGCGGCGCCCACGCTCCTCATCGTCGGCGGGGAAGACGACATCGTCATTGATCTCAATCGCCGCGCGCTGGCGGCGCTCACCGCGGAAAAAGCGCTGGCCATCATCCCCGGCGCCACCCATCTCTTCGAGGAACCCGGCGCCCTCGATGACGTCGCCCGACTCGCCCTCGACTGGTTCCAGCGCCACCTGGCGGACCGGCGCCCCGACTAACGCGAAACCGCGCCCCCCGCTTTCACGGGGGGCGCTGCGGGGACGCACGGTCTGCGTGTGATCGAAGTTGACATCCGCCGCGGCGGAGGACGGCCTTAGCGGGCCATCGTCGGCGACGGTTCCTGCAGCCACGTCGCCGGCACCAGCGCCGCCGACAGGCCCAGCGCGCCGAGGAGCAGGTTCAGACCGCCCGCGGTCGCCAGCGTGCTCATCGTCGTCGCCACGTCCGCCGCCGGCGCCGAGAACGCCATGACGATCCCCCACAGGAAGTAGAGGCCGCCGACGATCCCCGCGAACCAGCGCAGCGTGCCCAGATTCCGCACGGCGAAGCCCACCCACAACCCGACGATGCCCGTGATGAGCCAGATGACAGAAATCGTCACCAACCCACCCTGCGCAGCCGGGATGCTCCCCGCCGCCACGAACCCGGCAATGCCGAGCACGACCAGCAAAAATCCCAGGAAGAGCGCATACCATCGTGAAAACATTTTGCGACTCCCCTCCTTTCCGCGGAATTCCGCGGTATGAGTGTTCCATACCGCCTTCCCCGCTACACGATGCCCGACGACAGACATGTGGGCCTTTCAGAATAGGAGACCTTGCCTCCGCGCCCAACCGGGTTACCCTCAATAATCGTCATCGTCATCGTAATCGTTCATCCCCCTCCACCCCTCCACCTAGCGTTGTAGCAGTATACGTCACCCCGTCACCCCGTCACCTCTTCCCTCTTCACCTCCCTGCGGCGTATCTGCTACAATACCCCCGACCACCCGTCCAAGGAGTGCCCGCATGAACGACCGCCAGCGCTGTCTCGCCGTGTTGACCTATCAGCCGTATGATCGCCTGCCGGTGGTGCATTTCGGCTTCTGGCCGGACACGCTGCACAAATGGGCGGCGCAGGGCCACCTCACCGCGGACGACGCGCGCTCCTGGGCGGACGGCAACCCCACCGACGCCGCCATCAGCGCGAAGCTGGGCTTCGATTTCAACTACTACGCCTGCTATCACCCGCACACGCGGCTAAAACCGGCGTTCGCCTCACGCGTGGTGCGCGCATTCCCCGACGGCTCCCGCCACATCCTGGACGGCAACGGCGCCATCGTGCTGCACGTCCCCGGCGCGCAGGGCATCCCGGCGGAGATTGACCACCTCTTCAAGGGGCGCACGGAGTGGGAAGAAGAATACCGGCACCGCTTCCAGTTCGACGGCGAGCGCGTGACGAAGGCGCTGGTGCGCGTGCACGATATCATGGTCCCCTTCGATGAAGGCGGCTGTGAGTTCCTCCGCCGCGACGACCGCGATTACTACTACGGCCTGCACTGCGGCAGTCTCTACGGCCAGATTCGCGACTTCATGGGGGTGGAAAATTCCTGCTACCTGCAGGCCGATGACGAGGAGCTGTTCGACGAGATCATCGCAACGGTAGGCGAGCTCTGCTACCAGTGCACGAAGGCCGCGCTGGAGTCAGGCGCGAAGTTCGACTTCGCCCACTTTTGGGAGGATATCTGCTTCAAAAACGGCCCGCTGATCTCCCCCGCCGTCTTCGCGGAGAAGGTGGGGCCGCAGTATAAGCGCATCACCGACCTGGTGAAGGGCTACGGCATCGAGATCATCAGCCTGGATTGCGACGGCATGATTGACGCCCTCATCCCCACCTGGCTGCACAACGGCGTCAATACCATGTTCCCCATCGAGGTGGGCACCTGGGATGCCAGCATCGCCCCCTGGCGCGCGCGGTACGGCCGGGAGATCCGCGGCGTGGGCGGCATGAATAAAGTGGTTTTCGCCCGCGACCGCGCCGCCGTTGACGCCGAAGTCGAGCGCCTCAAACCCCTCGTCGAGCTCGGCGGCTTCGTCCCCTGCCCCGATCACCGCATCCCCCCCGACGCCGAATGGGACACCGTCTGCTACTATTGTGACCGCTTGCGCGCGGTGTTCGGATAACGATCACGCCGCCGCCGGTCGCGGTGCGCGTAAGCCGTGCGCTCCTCATCCTTCGACAGAACGCGGAGCGCCGTCGCCTTTGCCCCCGGTAACACCAAACCCCGTTCGTCGTGAGGCACGCAGCAGGGCTCACTACGAACGGGGTTTGGTGACCTGGCCTGCATCCGCACTCTGGGCGGGCGAGCGTCCTCGCGAGCCATCATGGGCGGGCGATCCCGATGCATACTTTTTGATAAATGACTCCCGCTGTGCGCGGTATCCGGTTGCTCGGTCCGCTCCGGCCAGTCCGCGGGGGCGGACTTCGTTTCTCCAGCCCCGGATTTGAATCCGGGGGACGCAAACCTACCGCTGAACAGCCCACCAAAGCGGAAACAATCCGTCAAAGAGCATGGGATGCGCCGCGCGCATGAAGAATCCGTGAAACCCGGCAGACCGCAAAGCAACCGCTTGACATCCCGGGAAGAGCGCAGTACCATGAAAAATCCATCGTGCCAGGAGGCCCGTGATGCGACGATTCGTGAGTACGCGGAGAATACAAACAAAATTTTGTGTTAGGGTAGGCTTCACCCTCATTGAATTGCTGGTGGTGATCGCGATCATCGCCATCCTGGCGGCCATCCTCTTCCCCGTCTTTGCGAAGGCGCGCGAAAAAGCGCGCACCAACACCTGCCTCAATAACCAGCGCCAGATCGCCCTCGCCGTGCTGATGTACGTGCAGGACCACGACGAAGCCTTTCCCCCGCGGGACGCGGCCGTGTGGTCCGCGAAACTCGGCGCCTACAACGGGCCGCAGATTTACGACTGCCCCTCCAAGACTGGACGGGGCACCAACACCGCCCCGGAATACGCCTTCTCGAACACGCTGTTCGGCCGGGCGCTGGGCGAGGTGACGGCCCCGGAGATCTGGGCGGTCACCGCCGACGCGAAAAGCGGTGTCACCGTGATGAGTTCCTCGCGAGACATCCATGAACGTCACCTGGGCAAGACGGTGGCCGCCTTCGTAGACGGCCACGTGGAGACCCGCCCGGCCGACGGCCTGCCCGGCGGCATCGTGATACTGAACGAGATCGCCTTTGTCTCGAGGCGCGACGGCAAGTATCAAATTTACGTGATGCACGCCGATGGCACGGGGCAGACCCGGCTGACGGACAACGCGACGGATGAGGTCTCTCCCGCCTGGAGCCCGGACGGGAGCCGGATCGCTTTTACCTCGTACCGCGACGGCAACCCTGAGATCTACGTGATGCACGCCGACGGCAGTGGGGTGACCCGGCTGACCAACCACACGGCGACTGATGCCTCTCCCGCCTGGAGCCCGGACGGCAGTCGGATCGCTTTTACCTTGTACCGCGACGGCAACCCTGAGATCTACGTGATGCACGCCGACGGCACGGGGCAGACCCGGCTGACCAACCACACGGCGGCTGATACCGCTCCCGCCTGGAGCCCGGACGGGAGCCGGATCGCCTTCCACTCGGACCGCGACGGCAACTATGAGATCTACGTGATAAACGCCGACGGCACGGGGCCGATCCGGCTGACTAACCACACGGCGGGTGACTACCATCCCGCCTGGAGCCCGGACGGGAGCCGGATCGCCTTCTACTCGGACCGCGACGGCAATTATGAGATCTACGTGATGCACGCCGATGGCACGGGGCAGACCCGGCTGACGGACAACGCGGCGTATGACCTCACTCCCGCCTGGAGCCCGGACGGGAGCCGGATCGCCTTCTCCTCGGACCGCGACGGCAATTATGAGATCTACGTGATGCACGCCGACGGCACGGGACAGATCCGGCTGACGGACAACACGGCGGCTGACAGCATCTACCAGGGCGGCTGGCGGTAGGGGCCGCGGCGCATCGGCCGCGGCAAGCGCATCCGGACGATAGGGCATCAGGGCGCCGCCGCCTTCGCCGGCAGCGCCCTAATTCTTCATCCCCTGCACCGGCGCCGGCATCCGCCCGCCGCGCCGGATGAACGGCGCGCTGTCCAGCCGGCTCACGGCGATGACGGGCGCGCGGCCCAGCAGGCCGCCGAATTCCACGCGGTCGCCCACCGTCTTGCCCGGCACGGGGATGATGCGCACGCCGGTGGTCTTGCCGTTCACCACCCCGATGGCCGCCTCGTCGGCGATGATGCCCGCCAGCGTCTCCGCCGGGGTGTCGCCGGGCACGGCGATCATGTCCAGGCCCACCGAGCACACCGCCGTCATCGCCTCCAGCGTCTCCAGCGAGAGCACGCCTTCTTCGGCGGCGGCGATCATCGCCGCGTCCTCGCTCAACGGGATAAAGGCGCCGCTCAAGCCCCCCACATACGAGGACGCCATGGTGCCGCCCTTCTTCACCGCGTCGTTCAGCAGGGCCAGCGCCGCCGTGCTGCCCGCCGCGCCGCAGCGCTCCAGCCCCATCTCCTCGAGGATCTCCGCCACGCTGTCGCCCACCGCCGGGGTGGGGGCCAGCGACAGGTCCACGATGCCGAAGGAGACGCCCAGCCGCCGGCTGGCCTCCTGCGCGACCAGTTGCCCCATGCGGGTGATTTTGAAGGCGGTGCGCTTGATCGTCTCCGCCACCACGCCCAGGTCGGCGCCGCGCACCCCTTCCAGCGCGCTCTTCACCACCCCCGGGCCGCTCACCCCCACGTTGATCACGCACTCCGGCTCCCCGTCGCCGTGGAAGGCGCCGGCCATGAAGGGGTTGTCCTCCACCGCGTTGGCGAAGACCACCAGCTTCGCGCAGCCGATGGCGTCGCGGTCGGCGGTGAGCGCCGCCGTCTGCCGGATGATCTCGCCCATCTCGCGCACGGCGTCCATGTTGATGCCCGCCCGC
Organism: Armatimonadota bacterium; assembly: GCA_029553475.1. Taxonomy (GTDB): domain Bacteria; phylum Armatimonadota; class Hebobacteria; order CAIYQO01; family CAIYQO01; genus JAKIYB01. Next base: position 202,039 of record JAKPKV010000028.1, on the reverse strand, counting down.
GTGCTCGCGACGTTCACCGACGCGCACACCCGCGCCGTCGCCGCCAGCGCGGCGGGGATGGACTGGATGAGCCGGTGGTCGCCCGCCGTGTAGCCCTTGTGCACCAGCGCGGAGAAGCCGCCGATGAAATTCACCCCCACCGCCTCCGCCGCGCGGTCCAGCGTCTCGGCGAAAGCCACGTAGCGCTCGTCGGCGCACGCCTCCGCCACCAGCGCGATGGGCGTCACCGCGATGCGCTTGTTGATGATCGGAATGCCGAACTCCTGCTGAATCTCGTCTGCCACCGCCACCAGCCGGTCCGCGCAGCGGGTGATCTTGCCGAAGATGCGCCGCCGCGCGGTGGCGCCGTCATGGTCCGCGCAGTCGCGCAGCGAAATACCCATAGTGATCGTGCGGATGTCCAACCGCTCCGCCTCGATCATATGCAGCGTTTCCAAAATCTCAAATGGGTTCATAATCGGCATCGTCGTCTACCTTCCGGAGCGTTCCCCGCGCTGTTGCCCCGGCCGTTGGTCGTGCGCCGCGCAGCGGAGCTGTAGTGGTCGTTCACGCTGTACCGTGTCCCGTCGCCGAGCCACCGGTAGTGGAGCGCCCTCCGCGGCGCGTGGTGACGCATTGCTCCACCGTTTGCCAGCCGAAGCTTTCGCGAAGGCTGGTGCCCGATGACGGTGGTGTCGGACACGGGTGCGCATGTCGGTCACACGCGCCGCGGAGGGCGCGGACTACAGCGCACGGTACAGCGTGAACGACCACTACACGCCACGCAGCGGAGCGGCTTGTCCCCCATAGCGTGAGCGAAGGGGGGAGTGGCGCCGCGCCGGCCGTAGTTTCAGCCGCGGTTGAGGACTCTTCCCCGCCTTCTCACACCCGATGCATCGCCGTGAAGATCGCGTCATGCTGCACGCGCACCTGCACCCCCAGCGCCTCGCCCACCGCGTTCAACTGCTCCGCCACCTCGCCGATGGCGCGGCGCTCCGGGTCCAGCTCCACCAGCATGATCATCGTGAAATACTCCTGCAGAATCGTCTGGCTGATGTCCAGGATGTTCACGCCCTGCTCCGCCAGCGCGGTGCTCACCCCGGCAATAATGCCCACCCGATCTTTGCCCACGACGGTAATCACCGCTTTCATAGCACCACCTCACCCCTACCATTCCGCGCCATCCCCGCATCCCCCTTCGCGCTGGGACCCAGGGCTGCGGACCACATCCCCCTCACGCTCGCGGCGACGAGTCGTCGTCGAACGGGTCATAGCCCGCCATCACGTGCTTGACCTGCGCGCGGCTGCGCGCCAATGACTGCTCCAGCAGGCGGTCCTCGCGGTCAATGCGCGCGAGCGTCCAGGCGGCGACCGCGCCCACCACGACGCGGTAGAGGATGAAAAGGTGCACGAGGATGTTCAGCGCCAGGCCCAAATCGAACCCCGCGAAGAGGTGGGAAAAGAGCAGCATGGTATCCAGGCCATACAGCGCGATCCCGGCGATGAATGCCCAGCGGTGGCGGCGCCGGGCGAAATAACCGCAGAGCGCGAAGAGGCCGATGATGACCAGGCAAAAGCTGAACAGGCCGATCCGGCTCGCGGCAAACCGCGGCAGCATGGCCGCGATGGTGAGTAGGTCAGTGAAGTAGATGGAGTAAATGATGAAGTCCAGGCGCAGGGCGCGGATGATGAGATTGAATACCCCGACCCCCGCCAGCAGGTACAGCCACCGGCTGCCGCTGGCAACCGCGTCGTACTGTCCCTGAATCTCCCCCCGATCCACCGAATCCGCCATGCCGTTCCTCCGCGCCTACTCCTTCGGCATCGGCGGCTCGTTGCGAAGCTGCCCTTCGATCGGGTTGTAGGGCGGCGGCGGCACCCCCGGCGTCGCGCCGGCCAGCGCGGTCTCCCGCTTCGCCTCCGCGACCAGGCGCTCCAGCTTGATGAGCAGGCTGTTCGCGCGGATGGCCTGGAAGATGCCCCAGAGCGCGAAGAGGTGGAAGCCGGCGTTGAGGATCAGGCCCAAGTCTACCCCGCCCGGTATCATAATCAAGATGAACAGCGTGTCAATGACGTAGAGTACGAAGCCGGTGAGCAGTGCCCAATGGCGGCGTTTCACCGCCAGATAGCCGATGATGCCGAACACGGCGATGAACACGAGGCTGATGGTGAAGAGCACGCCTTTCAGGGTTGCATCCGTCGCTTCGCCGGCGGCGGCACTGATGATGAGCGCGCTGTTCAGCCCGATGACGAACGACACGCCGCCCTTGAACGCGGCGATGACGGCGTTGATCAGCGAGAGGCCGACGATCCAGTAGAACCATTTGGCGCCGGAATCAACGGTCTGCAGCAGGTTCGCCACGCCCTGCTCGAACTGCTCGGGGGTGATGTCGGTGCGGTCGTCCATCGTCTCCCTCCCTGGGAAAGTGTGATGGAGCACTGATTCGCGCCGGTGGCGGGATATCCTCTTTTTTCACGCAAAAAGGAAGGGGCGTGGTCCGCCAGAAAGGGAAACGTATGCGCATGACGATTGTGGCCGTCGGCAAGGTGCGCGAGCGCTACCTCCGGGACGGCATCGCCGAATACCTGAAACGCCTGGGCCGCTTCGCCGCGGTGACGATCGTCGAGGTGGCGGAAGATCCCGCGCCGGAGACGCTTTCCGCCGCCGAGCAGGCGCGGGTGAAAGCCCGCGAGGGCGCGCGCCTGCTGCATGCCGTGCGCGAGGGGCCGTACGTCATCGCCCTTGATCTCGCCGGCGCGCCGCTCTCCTCGGCAGCCTTCGCCGCCCACCTGCAATCCCTCGCCGTCGGCGGCCGCGCGGACGTCGCCCTCCTCATCGGCGGCTCCCTCGGCCTCGACGCCGCCGTCCTCGCCCGCGCCGACCTCCGCCTCTCCCTCGGCCCGCTGACCTATCCCCACCAACTCGTCCGCCTCATCCTCCTCGAGCAGCTCTACCGCGCGATGACGATCAACGCCAGACATCCCTACCACAAGTGACGGCGCGGCGGGCGAGCATGGGGGAGGGTGGGCGCGATGAAATCCCCCGCCCGGCCGGTGCGGACAGCATGGCCGGGCAGGGGATGCCGGAGGGGGTTATCTCGCCGGTCTGGCGGGTGGCTTCTCCAGGGTGACCTGGGTGACGCCGGCGGGCAAGGTGAGCTGGTACTGAGTGCCCTGCACGGTCATGGTCGCGCGCTGCCCTTTCGCCAGTTGCCAGGGCGAGGCGGCGGTGATGGTCACCTGGCCGCCGGGGTGATCGGGGGCGCAGCGCAGGATGAGTTGGGTCGCGCCGGCGGTGAGGGTGGCGGGCATGGGGGCGGTCAATCCGGCGGTACCGTAGCGCACGGTGCCGGGGGCGCCCAGCGCGAGCAGCAGGCGGCCGGGGCGCACCTGCACCGAGCCGCTGGTGCCGGAGAAGGCGGCCTGTTCCGCGGTCGTCCGGGTCTCCGCCGCCGCCAGGAACGCGTAGTCGGTGCCGAAGTCGCCGGCGATCTTGATGACGGTGCCCTCGCCCAGTGTGGTGAAGGTGGGCGCGGCCTCCTCCGCTGTGCGCGGGAAGAGCGCGACGAAATAGGCGCCGTCGCCGGGCAACTGCAGGTGCAGCAAATCCTGCGCCTGGGTGAAGTCGCGCACCCAGTAGCCGGACGACCGGGTCGCGTACCGCAGGGTGTGGCGCGGCGTGTCGGCCGGCGCGGCGATGTAGTATTCGACATCCACGCCGAGCTGCCCCGGCGCGGTGAAGCGATCGCCGTGCAACTCGCGCGCGGGCGCGGACGTGGCGCCGGGTTTGTCGGCGAGGAACGCCGCGCGATCCGCCGCCTCTTCCGGCGTGCCGATCTTCTCGGAAGTGGTCCAGAACTGCCACTGCGTGGGCTGCCCGCCGGTGACGGTGTCGCGCAGTATCAGGTATTGCACGCCGCCGGGATCCGCATCGTCATACACCCACAGCCCCTGGCGCCGCCAGCGGGCCGGCGGCTGATTGGCGGGGGGAAGCTGCCCGACTTTCGGCACGGCCGGGAAATCGGGCACCGCCGAGGGGGTGACCACCTGCATCCAGTTGCCTTTCCAGGTGAATTCGGCGCCGAAGGCATTCATGCGCGGGAAGGCGGCGAATCCCTGCTGCTCGGCGGTGGCGGAGTAGCCGCCGGAGACCTTTTGTCCGGCTTTCCAGTTCGTCGCCAGCATCACGCGGTTGCAGAGCAGCCCGTGATCGTGGTTCATGTCGGGCACCGAGGGGAAGCGGCGCGAGATGGGCCGCCCTTTCGCCCACCAGGCGAGCAGCGTGCCGATTTCCGAGGCCCAGAACTGGCCGTCGGGATTCGTCGGCGCCTGGGTGACGAACCACAGATAGTTCTCGTCGGGCGAGCCGACGCCGCTGCGGAGCAGCGGGCCGACGCTGGGCATGAACTCGGAGGTCCAATCGGTCGGCGCCGACGCGGGCAGCGTGCGATCCGTATAGAGAATATCCAGGCCGCTCATCCCTTCGCCGAGCAGCTGGCTATAGTTGGTCTGCTGGAAGCTCCATTGCAGCACCTGTGACAGCGCGGGATCGCTCGTGAGAAACCCTTTCGCCATCAGGCCGCCCAGGCCCCAGTTGCTGCCGTGCGAGCCGCGGCCGATGGGCGGCGACAGGCGGCCGAGCTTCGTCTCGTTGCGCGGGCTGCTGCTGAGCACCTTCTGCGGGTCCGGCGGGGTGAGCGATTTCTCGTAGAACAGCGCCATATTCTTCAGGCGCTGATCCTGAAAATAATCGGTGAAGCCGGCGCGCTGGAGCGCGATGGCGAAAAGCATGAGCTTGGAGACCGACACGCGCCCGTAATGCCCGCTCTCGTTCCAGTAGCCTTTGGCATCCAGGCGGTTCATCCAGGCTTCCATGTAGGTTTGCGGCTTCTCGACCCACGCTTTCGCCATCGGATGGTCGCGCAGCGTGCAGGCGGCCAACCCCTGGTTGAGCACGTGGGCGACGGTCATGTTGGGATTGCCGGAGGCATATCCCCACCGCTCGGCGCTCCAGTTGGCGGGACTGGCCAGGCGATAGGCGAGGAACGCCATCTGCGCGCGGAAGAGTTTCCGCTCCTCCGGGGTGATCAGGTCGGAATCAATGATGCCGTCATAGAGGCAGATGGCGTTGGCGGCATTGCGCATGGTGTCGTAGTACGCCAGTTGCCCGAGCAGTTGGCGCAGGCGGGCGACGTCCTGATTCTGTTTGACGGCCGCCGGGTTCTCCACCGCCGCTTTGGCGATCTCCTCGGCGCTCAGGATCAGGCGCGGGTGCTTTTCGGCGGAGGCCGGCCAGTCGAGCACCATGTCCTTCACCACATTGAGCGGGTCTACCTCATCCTGGAAGGTATTGATCGGCCGGAAGACCCTGGCCAGTTTCGCCTCCCAGGAGGGATTCTCGCCGATGCTCCACTTGCGCTCGCCGAGGGCGTTGGTGACGCGCAGATAGAGGGTGTTATCGGCGCCTTTGATCAACGGGATGTGCTTTTCGCCGCGCTCGCCGGGCTTCACCCAGGCGCCGGCATCCTGCCGGGCGATGACCAGCTCGGCTTTCTCGGGGTCATCGGGCGGGATCGTCAGCTCCTCGCCCGGCACGGCCTCGGCGCGCGCGATGGTGTAGCGCAGATAAAACTTCGTCTGCGTGAATTCATTCCACCAGTCGCCCCAGGGGGCGAGATTGGTGATCGTGCCGGCGGGATACGCGGCGACAGCCTTTTCCTTCCAGCCGGTCTTGCCGATCTCGCTGGCGCCGACCTGCACCTGCTGCACCTCGGGCATGAACTGGAAGAGCAACGGGGGCAGACCGGGGGTGAGGAGGATGTCGAAGCCATCCTTGCCCCGGTTGTCTTTGGCGGACAGGGTTTCGAAGTAGAGCTGGTTGCCCTGCGCATGGAGCTGCGCAGTGAGGTCGAGCGTATTGCCGTCAGCGTAGGTATAGCGGTAGGCCACGCGCACGAAGGCGGGGCCGCGATCGGTGAGGGTGGCGGTCAACGCGGTGACGGGCGTTTCGCCGTACAGGCGGCTGCCGCCGAACCAGGCGCCATTCGCGCGGCGCATGCCGAGCACAGGCGCCGGCACCTCTTTCGCCGGCACGGGCGGATCATAGGTGTGCCTCCCCAGCAGCAGGCGGGCGCCGAAACGGCTGGTGGCGGCTTCCACCTGGGCATCGGTGGCCGTGACCGTCAGATCGGGCGCGGGCATGGCGTCCGTCGCCGCCGCGGGGCCGAACGTGACCTGGTAGGTATTGGTCGTCCGCGGGGCGAGGGCCTCCACCACGAACGCCAGGGTGGCGGACTGCACAAACTTGGTGTCCGGCCAGTACGCGATATTCGCCAACTGCACCGGCACCGGGCCGGCCGGCCCGGTCAGCCGCACGGACTCCGCCACGCAGGCGCCGTTTTCCGCGGTGAACGGGTAGGTGACGAGTTCGTGCTGCCAATTCACGTTCAACTGCTCGGCGAGCACAATCTCGCGCTGGGCCGCCTGCCCGGCCGCGCACAGACAGGTGACGAGGACGATGATGGGCAGCCGCCGCCACCACGCAAGCCGTTGTCGAGCCATAGACCGATACCTCCCACGATACGCGGCGGTTGATCGCCGTTTCACCTACTGATTCGCCGCGCGCGCCCGGTTTCCTCGCCGACGGACGAAAAGCCATCGCGAGGCGGCGGCGTCACCGCCGCGCGGCGTCCGGGACCGGCTCGCAGGCGAGGACGTAGTACCAGGTGACGTCCAGCATCTCCAGGTCGTCGGCGACCGGCAGCGTGTCGAGGCCGTCCGTCTCATCCCACAGGCCGAGCCGCAGGCGGAAAGACATCCCCGGCGCGTGGGCGGCCGCGGGCAGCAGTGTTTTCTCCCGCATCGCCAGTTGCAGCGCGATGACGCTCTTCGACGCCAGCGTGCCGGAGAGCACGCGGTCAATGCGATACTCCACCGTGCGCAACGACGCGGTATAGGGGATGATGTCCTGATAACCGAGCGGCGCGGAGGTGCGCGTGATGGTGCCGATCACCTCGACGACGGTTTTGGGCGCCGGCGCCGGCGTCGGCGCGGGACCGCCGACCGGGGGCGCCGCCGGCCGCGCGGCGCCCGGCGCTACCGCCGCATCATCAAGGTAGAGCTCCGACTTGCCGGCGTGGAAGCACAGCCGCGCCGTCACCGCGTCGGCGGGACCGGTGACGCTCTCCTCGTATGCCGTCCAACTGTGGTAGGCCGGAATCGCGAACTCCCGCGTGTCGCAGACTGTGCCGCCCTTGTCGTAGGCGATCAGCGACCACTGTCCGCCGCCGCGCGCCAGCGCGGCGAAGCTCACCCGGTACGTCTTCTTCGGCTGCAGCGGAAAGGCCGGCGAGGTATAGCTCCCCTTGCCGATTTTCACGCTGCGCAGGCCGGTGTTCGACTGCGTGTCGTCCCACCCGCCGGTGAATTCCTCGCCCGCGCTCCAGCCGGAGGGCGCGGGATCGGTCTCGAAATCCGCGCGCAGCAGCAGCGTCTCCGCCTCCGCCTCCGGCTGCACGGCGGGGTCGAAATACAGCGCCAGCATGCGCCCGATCAACTGCTTGCCGCGGTCGTTCAGGTGCGAGGTGTCGCGCTGCCACCACTCCATGGGGATGTCGGAGTAGTAGATGAACTCATCGAAGACGCCGCCCAGGTTGAAGACGGCGAATTGGCCGTCGCGTCCCGCCTCGATCACCGCGGCGCGCAGGCGCTCGCGCTGCTGCACCGGCATGCGCCGGCCCGCCGGCGGCGGGCGCAGCAGCGACAGTGGATAGGTCTGGCACACCTGCCCGTTCAACACCAGCGGCTCCGCCGGCGTTTTCGCGCGAATCTGCGCGACGAGGGCGTGCAGGAATGTCACGTCGCGGTCGCTCATCCCGCTGACGATGACCAGGTCCGGCTGATGCGCCTCGACGGCCTCCTTGAAGGGATCGTCTTTGGAAAAATGCTCCCAGCCCACGCTGCCCTGCACGCTGCGGATCAACGTGATCTTCGCGCCGGGGTAGAGGCGCTCCAGCATCAGGTGGAAGCCGGAAGTGGACAGGTCGTTGGCGATGGAATCGCCCAGCACCACCACTTTCAGCGGTTCTCCCGCGCGCAGCTTCGCCATCGTCTTCGGCAGGTACTGCCAGCGGTCCGGCTCCGGCCGGTAACTGATGGGCGGGGGCGTCTCTTTATCGAAGGCGTTGGCGACGGCATCTTCCACCAGCTCGACGTCATCCACGTACATCTGCGCGCCGCCCTCCGGCCAGAAGGCGACGCGGACGCGGTTCGTCCAGAATGGACACATGATCTTCGCGCCATAGCGCTGCCAGTCCGCCGCGGCGAACGCGCCGCAGTAGATCGTCTCCCAGGCGATTCGCCCCTGCTGGTCATAGAAACGCAGACCCCATTTCCCCTGCATGCGCGTGGAAGGTTTGCTCTCCGGCGCCGGGGCGATCCGTCCCCAGAAGCGGAGCCGGTAGACGACGCAGGGCTTGGCCGGCATGAGCGCGGAGAGGATGGTGCCGCGCGCGGCGGTGAGACTGCGCGCGCCGCTGTGCGCCTGCGCCGTCGTCCACTCCAGCGGCAGCGGCGCCGGCTCGGTCGCCCCTTTCGGCGTCTCGGCCGCCGTCCAGCCCGCCGCGGCCGGGTCCTGCTCGAAATCCGTGCGCAGCACCACGATGTCGTCGGGATGCGCCGCCGCGGCGGTCGCCGCCGGCGGTTCGAGGACCACGGGCACGGCCGCCCGGCCCGGACAGGCCGCCACGAGGACGGCGAGGAGGACGACGACAGGATAATACCGCATGCAGGAACTCCGTGAACAGGTGTCAGTGCCATCGGCAACGGTACGAGCGGTCTCGTACCCCTTCATTAGACCGCGCGCGGCGCACATCGTTGCGGGCGGGCGCGTAGCGCCACCGGCACGTCCGGCGCCGGGAAACGCGCCGTCGCGCCGGCTTACTGCGAGAACCCGACGCCGCCCACGCCCTTATGAAACGAGCCAAAGGCGTTCAGCACCAACCCGACGCCCACGCTTTTTGCGGCATAGTTGTACGTGAGCCCGTAGGAGATGCAGTCGAGTTTATAGATGGCGGTGACGGAATAGTCGCGGGACTTGAGCGTCTCCAGGTCCAACCGGTTCGCCACGTTCAGCCACCACGGGCTGTCCTTTCCCAGCGGGAATTCATATTCGGTATACAGCTCGTCGGGCATCGCCACGCGGTCGAAGAGGAAGGGCGACGTGCCGCTTTCGCGGCGGCGCAGGTAAGACAGGTTGACGTACCCCGCCTTCTCCGGCGGCGTATCCAGCGTGAGCTGCAGCACGGAGGTGCCGTGCTGCTGCCCGCCGGAGACGGCGCCGCGCAGGCCGAGCTCGCCGCGCAGCCGCAGGTTGCCGCCCACCTGGACGGCGGGCGAGGTCAGCACCGCCCATGCCTGCGCGCGGTTGGCGGTGACGTCGGTGGGTTCTTCGCGATAGCGGCCGAGTCCGCCGCCCACCCGCAGGGCATAGCCCTCCAGCTCGCCGCGCAGCGGCAGGGCCGGGAAGGCGACCTGCAGCGCGGGGAGCCGGCTGATGGTGAGGCGCTCCAACCGTTCATCAACCAGCCTGTCGCCGGCGACCAGCCGATTCTCCACGTCTTCTTTCACGCTGACATGCAGGGCGACGGTGCCGTCGGTGAGGGTATCGCGCACGGCAAACGGCTGGGTATAGGAGGCGTGGCCGCGGAAGAGGCCTTCGGTGCCGGCGCGCCCGGTGATGCGCAGGTCGCGGTCATCGCCGACGGGCGCCGCGTAATTGACGGCCAGGTAGGTGCCGTCAATGCCGCTCACGCCGCCGGTCAGCGCCGGCTGGGCGATTTCCGCGCCACCGCCGCCCACTTTCCCGCGTATGGACGGGATGTTGACGATCCGGTGGCCGGCCATGGCGAGGGCGGTATGCCGGGCGCGGAACTGCCCCGAGTCCTGCACCACGAAACTGCGCGCGCGCAGCTCGTAATGGGGATGCGCGCGGGCGCAGGTGGTGAGCCGGGCGCGTTGGATCTGCTTCGTGCCCTGCGCGTCCAGGCTCATGCTCTGCGCCGCGAAGCGGAACGGCGCAAAGCAGCCCATCACCCGATCCAGATGACCGGCCTCCGTCTCCATGTTATAGCGCAGGCTGTCCGCGGTGAAGACGCCGTCCGGCCCGGTCATCACCACCTCGCCCTCCGCGGTGAGGTCGCCCGCCGCCAGATTCACGCGAATGGTCTGCGCGTCGAGGGCATACGGCCCCACCGTCACGCGCGCCGCCGACGTCTCCGCCTGGATGGGGCAGGCGGGCGGCAGCGCCGGCGTCGCGTCCTCGGCAGGGAGACGGCCGGCGATGCACAGGCAGAGCAGCAATAGGAGCAGCGGAAGATGCCGCGGCGGCATGGGGCGCGTCCCGTCCTCTCCTGACCCGACAGGGCCTGTTCCCTCATTCGTCCCCGCGCCCGCCGACACCTGCCGAACGGGCCGGGAACACGCCCATTATCCCCGGCGGCGCCGATGGCCGAAACGCGTGCGCAGCGGCTGCCGCGATCACCGCCCCCTCTCCAGCGCTCCTCGCCAGTGCCCGATCCCCGCTCCGCCGATGACGAACAGGCCGAGGAGGCCGATGGAGACGGCGGAGGTCGGCACATCCCAGATGAGCGAGAGCGCCGGCCCGGCGACCGCCGCCAGGAGCGCGAGCACCACCGCCCCCCAGAATGCCGGGCGGAGGCGGCTGCGCGCCAGCAGCACCGCGTAGCCGGGCATCACCAGCAGCGCGAACACCAGCATGATGCCGCCCAGATGGATGGCCAGCGCGATGACGAGGCCCAGCGAGACGTACAAGACGGCCTCCCACAGCCGGGTTCGCACCCCGAGCGTGCGCGCCATCTCCGGGTCGAAGCTGGTGAAAAGGAACTCCTTGGCATAGCGCAGGTAGACCGCGCCGGCGAGGATGACGACGCCGCCCATCACCCAGAGCTCGCCTGGCGGCACCGTCAGCACGCTGCCGTACAGCAGGTTCAGCAGGTGCTCTTCGCCCTGCGCGTTCTTGGCGATGAGCAGCACCCCCGCCGCCGACGCCAGCGCGTAGGAGGTGCCGATGGCGTTCTCGCGCGGCAGCACGCTCCCCAGCGCCGGCCAGGAGAACAGCAGCGCGCCCAGCACCACCCCGCCCAGCGCCGCCACGGTCGGGTTGAGATGCAGGAAGAACGCCAGCGCCACCGCCGCCGAGACGAGCTGCGCCAGCGCCACCGCGAGAAACACCAGGCGCTTGAGGATGACGTAGACGGAGAGAAACCCGCACGCCGTCCCCACCAGCGCCGATGCCAGATAGCTGGTGAGCATGAAGGGGCTGAACAGATCGTGCAGCATGACGACTCCTTTCAGACGACCACGTGCATCCCGTTGATGGCATGCACCTGCACCCGGACGCCGTAGAACGCGCTCAAGACTTCGCTGCCGCGCGCGTCCTCCACCGGCAGCACCTCCACGCGGCGGTCCACCAGCGCCACCCGCGTGGCCAGCGTCAGCACCACGTGGAGCAGGTGGCTGACCACCAGCACCGTCAGGCCATGCTCGGCGCGCAGGCGCTGGATCAACTCGAGAATGGCGCGTTCGCTGCCGAGGTCCATATCGGTGGTGGGCTCATCCAGCACCAGCACCGTCGGCTGGCCGGCCAGCGCGCGGGCGATGAGCACGCGCTGCTTCTGCCCGCCGGAGAGCTCGCGGTACAGGCGCCGGGCCTGGTCGGCCATGCCCACCTCCGCCAACGCGCGCAGCGTGGCCGCGTGGTCGTCCCGCCCCGGCCGCCGGCCCGGGCGCAGCAGGCCGTAGCGGCCCATCAGCACCACGTCGGCGGCGGTCAGCGGGAACGTCTCATCCACCACCTGCCGCTGCGGCACGTACCCGAACCGCACGCGCGCGCGGCCCGCGGGAACGCTGATCGCGCCGCGCACCGGCGGCAGCAGGCCGAGCAGCGTTTTCAGCAGCGTCGTCTTGCCCGCGCCGTTCGGCCCCAGTATCCCCAACACCTCGCCCGGCGCCACCGCGAGCGAGACGTCCGGTAACACCACCTTTCGCCCGTACCCCATATCCGTTTGCCGGCATTGCATCAATGGAATGTTCGCCATATGCTCTCCTGGCCGGCGCCCGGCATCATGCCGGGCGCCGGTCTCGCGCGTCATTTCACGTCGCGCAGTTTGGTGATGGTCACGTCGAAAAGGCCGAAGTAGTCCTCCGCCCCTTTCGCGCCGCCCACGCTGGTGGGCAGCGTCAGCACCGTCGCCTTCGCCTCCCGCGCCAGCAGGTCGGTGAAGCGGGTGGGGTAGTACCCCGCCGTCATCACCAGCGTCACGCGCTCGCGCGTCATCGCGGCGATGAGCGCGTTCAGGTGCGCCGCCGACGGCGGGATGCCGGGTTTCGGCTCCACCGTATTCGCCAGCGTCATCCCGAAGCGCCGCAGGAAGTAGTTCCACGTGGTGTGGTAGGTGACCACCTGTTTTCCCTTCAGCGGCGCCGCCTGCGCCTGCCAGTCCTTCATGCGCGCGTCAATGCGCCGGGCGAAGGTCTCGCAGTTGGCCTGGTAGGTCGGCGCGCCGGCGGGGTCCACGCGCGACAGCCCGGCGGCGATGCTCCGCGCGATGACCTTGCCGTTCTCCGGGTCCAGCCAGTAGTGCGGGTTGCCGTAGATGTGAATGTCGCCGTGCGCGCCATCCACCTTGCCGGTCGGCACCTCGAGCGGCGTGATGCCCGTCGAGGCATCCACGTAGCCCGCCGCGCCCTTGCGGATCTTCGCGTTGCGCGACGCCTGGATGAGTGAATCCATCCAGGCGTCCAGGTCCATCCCCACCCGCACCACCATCTTCGCGCGGGCCAGCTTGGCCACGAAGCTCGGGCGCGGATCCACCCGGTGCAGGTCCTGATCGGGCAGCGCCAGACTCGCCACCGTCACTCGCGTCCCGCCCACGGCGCGCGTGATGGACGCGAGATCCGTGGTCGCGGTGACGACGTCAACGGCCGCGGCGGCGCATACCGCCAGCAGGCCGAGCAGTACTATCGGTAATCCGTATCGCATGGGAATCCTCCGTTATTGCAGCACGTGGGCGTGCGGGCCGAAGCCGAAGACCACCTGGAGAGTGGCTTCATTATAATCCTTACCATCCAGATCCTTGCCATGCTTCAGTTGCAGGCGCGCGTAGGTCGTTTCGTTCAACTGGCGCGTGGCAAAGGCTGTAATGGCCGTCTCCGCAGTCGGATGATTTGACCGAGCAGGCCAGGCGGCCTGACTCCAGTCATAGCGCATGCCGAACTCATAGAACGGACTCGGACGATAGGCGCCAAGCAGATAGTAGCCGTCGCTGCTCCGCTTGCTCTTACCGACCACCGTGTTGGTGATATACTCGCCCTGCAGCAGGATACGCCGACCTTCGGGCAGCCAGTGGCGCCACGTCACGTCGTAGCCCTGCAGGCGCAGGTCCGGCGCATGACGTTCGAACAGTAGATTGCCATCGGCATCCTGGCGTTGCGTATTTGTCGCAGGATCGATAGCCGGGTCATAATGGACGTTCCCTCCGATGGCGCGGCTTATGCCCAATTCCAGTTCGCTCCCGTTCCGCAGGGCTATGCCGGACCAGAGGCGGCCTACCGTAAATGTGCCGGTAAAATCCAAACGGTGCGCATGGTGATCGTCATCCTCCGGCAGCCACCATCCCGTCGCATCAGAACCCTGCCAATCCTCGTCGTCATGGTGATGATGCGCGCGTGCATTCCACCGGCCGACTTGCGCTTGCAGGAAGAGTTTGCCGGGCAGCGGGATGAGCCCCACGGCCTCAAAGCCGTTACCGATGAACTCGTCGCCTACCAGATTCTCGATGGCCGCAGGGGTATCCGCGTAGGGGAGCTGGTGCGGGTGCACCGGATTCACCTTGCCGAACGGGATGCGCAGGATGCCCAGGCGCCCGCCGACCGGCACGCCGGGGGAAAGTTGCTCGATGGTGACATACCCCTCCTCCACTTCGGCGGAGAAGTCGGGGTCATGCAGGGCGATCACCACGTCGCCGCGAATGCCGGGGTACACCCCCGCGCCGAAGACCACTTCCACCTCTTTCAATTGCAGGTGGTCGTCAATGTCGGCATGCTCGGCGTCGGTGAGCGTGCCGACCACGTTGCCGATGATGCTGATATCCGGCAGCAGGCTCGCCGCCGGCCGCGCCGTCGTCTCCTGTGCCCTGGTCGCCCAGGCGAGCAGGCACAGCGCGAGCGCTGAAAATACGAACCGTTTCATGAATGATCCTCCGTTCTAGTCAGTATGAATGTATGGCTTAAGGTGCGTGATCGGACTGAAAAAGAGGTGGAGGAGCGCGCGCCGGGGAGCACAGCGCCGCCGGCACGCGGAAGTGGGCGGCAGGAGGCGCGAAGCGCGTCATGGCGATGGCGATGATGGCCACCGTCATAACGAACAGGAAGAGCGGGGTGGCCGCCGCGTGCCAGACGCACAGCGCGCAGGCAGCGGTCGGCGCGGTACAAGTGCTGCTATGATGGCGTGTCCGGCAGTCGAGGTCGCCATGCGAGTGCGCCATCGCCAGCCCGGACAACGCCAGATTGATGATCAGCGCCAGCCAGAGCAGGAGCAAGGGCCGGCGACGCCACGCGGTCATGGGTCGTCCTTTGCGTCAAACTACGGGAGGGAAAGGAAAGGCACGAAGTCAGGCGCGGGGCGTGGGCGGCGCGCGCGTGGCGCGGAGCAGCGCGGGAGATGCCGACGATATCCTGACCGCCAGATGGGCGGGATCGGCGGCGTTGAAGCGCGGGGTGACGGTGGGCAGCGCCAGCGCGGCGCAGGACGACGCGGCGGCATGCCAGGCGCACAGCGAGCAATCATCGTCGGCGGCCAGGAGCGCGGGGGACGACGCGTGCGCGGCGGGGGCGTGCCCGTGCGCGTGCTGATGAGGATAACTCCCCAGCAGCACCAGCCCCAGGTACGCCGACAGCGCCACCAGCAACCAGCCCGTCCTGCTCCGCGTGCGCACGAACATCATTATACCGCCCCCCGCTTGATAAGGCAAATCGGTCGCGGATATATAACCGTTCAGTCCTGTCCGCATGCTGTGGCGTCTGTCCACCCACCTCTCCCCCCGCCCCTCCCCAGAGCGGGGAGGGGAGCACCGGCTCTGCACACCCATCACACCCCCCTTCCCTGCCAGGGAAGGGGGGTGGGGGGGGTAGGTGTGCCATCACTCGGCGACATGCTGACAGGACTGAACTGTTACGCGGATATTGCTGCCCCCACTTTTCTCAGAACGCCCCTTGACCGTTCGGTATTATTATAGTATCATTCGGTCACGGTGATAGTGCCGTCGGCGTGTCGGAAGGAGAGGACCGTGGCGCTCGTGCTTATCCGGCGGGAAGGGCTGCTGGCCGCCCTTGCCCGCCGCAACCTGAGCCAGGCGAAATTCGCGCGCCGCCTCGCGTGCAGCGCCGGGTACCTGTCCGACCTGCTGCAGGGGCGCTACCAGCCCTCCGCCGAATTGCGCGAGCGGATGCTGGCCGTGTTGAATGATCCCGCGGTCGCCGGCGACCTGCCGCCGGTGCAATGGGACGACCTGTTCGCGACCGCGCACGAACAGACTGAGGAGAGCCTCATGCCGGAGAAGATCGTCATATTCGACACCACGCTGCGCGACGGCGAGCAATCGCCCGGCGCCAGCATGAATATCGAGGAGAAGCTGGAAGTCGCCCGCCAGCTCGCGCGCCTGGGGGTGGACGTCATCGAAGCGGGCTTCCCCGTCTCCTCGCAGCGCGATTTCGAGGCGGTGTATCGCATCGCCGAGGACGTGGAAGGGCCGGTGGTCGCCGGGCTCTGCCGCGCGAACGAGAAGGACATCCTGGCGGCCGCGGAGGCGGTGGCGCCCGCGCGGCGCAAGCGCATCCACACCTTCATCGCTACCTCCGACATCCACATGCAGTATAAGCTGCGCAAGTCGCGCGAGGACGTGCTGGCGATGGCGGTGCGCGCCGTCGAGCTGGCCAAAACGCTCTGCGATGACGTGGAATTCTCCGCCGAAGACGCCACGCGCTCGCAGATGGAGTTCCTCTGCGAGATCATCGAGGCGGTCATCGCCGCCGGCGCCAGCACGGTGAATATCCCGGACACCGTGGGCTACACCACGCCGGACGAGTATTTCGAGCTCATCACCGCGCTGCGGACGCGCGTGCCGAATATCGCGCAGGCGGTCATCAGCGTGCACTGCCATAACGACCTCGGGCTGGCGGTGGCGAACTCGCTGGCCGCCGTGCGCGCCGGCGCCGGGCAGGTGGAGTGCACCATCAACGGCCTCGGCGAGCGCGCGGGCAACGCCGCGCTGGAAGAGATCGTGATGACGCTGCGCACCCGCGCCGACCGCTTCGCGGCCACCACCGGCATCCACACGCGCGAGATCACGCGCACCAGCCGGCTGGTCAGCGACATCACCGGCATTCCCGTGCAGCCGAACAAAGCCATCGTCGGCGCCAACGCCTTCGCCCACGAGTCCGGCATTCACCAGCACGGCATGCTGGCGCACGCCCAGACCTACGAGATCATCAGTCCCGAGGACGTGGGCGCCGGCGGCACGCGCATCGTCATCGGCATCCACTCCGGCAAGCACGCCATCATGAAGCGGCTGTTTGAGCTGGGCTACCAGATGGAGGACAGCCAGTTGGAGCGCGTGGTGGAGCGCGTGAAAGAAGTGGCGGAGAAGAAGAAAGAGATCACCGACCGCGATCTGGAATCCATCGTCACCGACGCGGCGGCGATGGTGGCCGAGCGCTTCCACCTCGAGTACTACCAGGTGGTGGCCGGCACCCACGCCGCGCCCACCGCCACGGTGAAGCTCGTGAAAGACGGCACCGAGATCACCCGCGCCGGCCTGGGCGTCGGCTCGGTGGATGCCGTGTACGCCACCATCAGCGAGATCGCCGGCCTGCCGCACGCGCTGGTGGACTACGTGGTACATTCCGTCACCGGCGGCACCGACGCCATGGGCGAGGTGGCCGTGCGCATCAGCGACCAGGACGGCCGCGTCTTCACCGGCCGCGGCGCGGACACCGACATCATCAACGCCAGCGCCAAGGCCTACGTGCAGGCGCTCAACCGCCTCGCCGCCCACCAGCCCAGCTTCTCCCCGCAGGAGGTGGTGGAAACGGTGTAGCGGGGGAGGGGGAGCCGCGCGGGGGACTGTAGATCGCATCGGGACGCGGTCTACAGTCCCCCCCGCGCGGCTCCCGCAACGGCGAAGTTGCGTCAGTTTCCGCCGTTTCGGTATAATACGCACATCCCATCTCCGACGAGGTAGACGGCATGACGGCAACCCCGCGTTTCACCCGCATTCTCATCAAACTCTCCGGCGAGGCGCTGGCCGGCGAGAAAGGCTACGGCATTGATCCCGATGTCGTGCTGGAGATGGCCGAACAGTTGAAGGAGATTCACGGCAGCGGCATCGAGATCGGCGTGGTGGTGGGCGGCGGCAATATCTTTCGCGCCCGCACCGGCGCCAAGGCCGGCGGCATCGAGCGCACCACCGCCGACTACATGGGGATGATGGCGAGCGTGCTGAACGCGCTGGCGATGCAGGACGCGCTGGAGAAGCTGGACATTCAGACGCGCGTCCTCTCCGCCATCGAGATGCGCGAAGTCGCCGAACCGTACATCCGGCGCCGGGCGGTGCGCCACCTGGAGAAGGGGCGCATCGTCGTCTTCGCCGCCGGCACCGGCAACCCGTATTTCACCACCGACACCGCCGCCGCGCTGCGCGCCGCCGAAATCGGCGCGCAGGCGATCATCAAGGCGACGAACGTGGAAGGGGTCTATGACTGCGATCCGAAGACCAATCCGGACGCGCGCCTGCTCACTCGCCTCACGTACATGGACGCGCTGCGCATGGGGCTGAAGGTGATGGACGCCACCGCCATTTCGCTCAGCATGGAAAACCGTATCCCGCTGCTGGTCTTGAACATGCGCGAAGACGGCAACCTGCTGCGCGCGGTCATGGGCGAAGCGGTGGGCAGCACGATTACCGCTGACGAGTGACGCCGAAGGGGCAAGCCCCGATGTCAGCCGACGAGACCACATATGCCGCGCTCATGGAGATACTGGAGGCGCTGGACATCGTGGATTCCCACGAGCACCTGCCGCCGGAAGCCGCGCGCCTCCAGCGCGCCCCCGATTTCTCCCTCTTCTTCTCGCATTACTGCTACGGCGACCTGCTGGCGGCCGGCATGCCGAAGGCCGATGCGCGGCGCGTCCTCTGTGACGAGGCGCCCACCGTCGCGGAGAAGTGGGCGCTCGTGTCGCCGTATTATCCGGCAATTGCCGACGGCAGTTACGCGCGGGCGGCTCATCGCGCCATGGAGCGCTTGTACGGCATCGCGCGCCTGGAGAGCCTGGCGGATGCGGAAGCGCTGACGCGCGCGATGCGCGCGAACAACACGCCCGGCCTCTACCGCCGCGTCTTGAACGAGGCGTGCGGCATCAGGATCGCGCTCAACTACGGCAGCCTGGATGACGACCCGGCATTGTTCGCCCCGGTGATCTTCGTCAATGACTTCATTGACGCGCGGCCGGCGGCGTTTCAGGAATTGGACGCGCACGGCGGCGTCCCGTGCACCACGCTGGACCGCTACGTGGACGCGCTGCGGGGCCTGCTGCACGCGTACCGCGCGCGGGGCATGAGAGGGCTCAAGCACTCGCTGGCTTACACGCGCGACCTATCTTTCGCGCCGGTGACCCATGCCGACGCGGAAGCGGTGTTCAACCGTCTCGCCGAGGAAGGCTATGGGTGGCGTGAGGCCGTGCTGGGGTACCGCGAGTGTCGCCCGCTGCAAGATTACCTGCTCTATCGGTTGTGTGAGATCGCCGCGGAGCTGGACGTGCCGTTCGTGATGCATACCGGCATGCAGGCACATGACCGGCATCGCGCCGATGACGCGCGCCCCGGTCAGTTATGGAACCTGCCGCATCGGTTTACCGCCACGCGCTTCGTGCTGCTGCACGCGGGATTCCCGTGGCTGGAAGACGCGGCGCTGCTGGCGAAGCAGTATCCGAACGTCTACCTCGACCTGGCGTGGGCGCATCTGCTGTCGCCGGACATCGCCGTCCGCGGCCTGCGCGCCATCGTAGATCTCGTGCCGATGAACAAGGTGATCGGGTTCGGCGGTGACTACAGCGTGGTGGAAAAGGTGTATGGCCACCTGGTGCTGGCGCGCCGAAATCTGGCGCGCGCTTTCACGGAGAAAATCGTCGCCGGTGATCTGACGCTGCCCCGCGCGCAGGCCTGGCTCCGCGCGATGTTGCAGGACAATCCGGCGCGTATTTTCGCCGTGTGAGTGCGCATGTGCAAAAAAGCGCGCGCGTCGGCAGGCAACGCGCAGGGCGGCGTTGAATAACAGAGCAACCGACCCTATACCATCTTTGGAGGAGCAACCATGGCGACCATTGATGAGATCCTGTTCGATGCCGAGCATCGCATGCTGGGCGCATTAGCGGCCACGGAGGAGGAGTTCCGCCATATTCGCACCGGGCGCGCGAACCCGCTGATGCTGGAAGGGATTACGGTGGATTATTACGGCACGCAGACTCCCATCACCCAGGTGGGCAACGTCGCGGTGCCGGAGCCGCGCATGCTGGTGATTACCCCGTGGGACAAGAGCCTGCTGGGCCCCATCAGCAAGGCGATCCTCAATTCTGACCTGAGCCTCAACCCCAGCAACGACGGGGCGAATATCCGTCTCGTGCTGCCGCCGCTCACCGAGGAGCGCCGCAGGGAATACGCGAAGCTGGCGGGGAAGAAAGCCGAAGAGGGGAAGGTTGCCGTGCGCAACGTCCGCCGCGACGCCATCGAGCAGTTGAAAAAGATGGAGAAGGCGCACGAGATCTCCGAGGACGAGTCCCGCCGCGCCCAGGAGAAGATCCAGAAACTCACCGATGACTATATCAAGAAAATTGATGCCGCCCATGACAAGAAGGTCGCGGAAATTATGGAAGTCTGAGCGGAGTTTCAAGACGCTGACACGAGACGGGGACGCCGACGACGGCGTCCCCGTTTTTGTCGGAGTCCGCCGCCCCGCGCTCGCGGTGGGCGGGGTATGCTATGCGGGGAGGTGTCATATGGCGGAGGAGCGAAAGCGGGAGACCCCCGGTATGGCGACGCCGCCCGCATGGCGTGGGGCGCGGAACCGACCAGGAGCGCCGGATGACGGGCCGGAGGCGGATAGTCCTGCGGAAGAAGCGCAGGCGACACGTGACGAGGAAGGGGAGGCTGCGGAGCATACCCCGGATTACCCGACCGGCCGCCGCGGCGACCTGGGAGACAGCGGGCCGGGCGAGGATTAGGGCAGGCGGCGTTGCACTCCTGGTTCCTCGTTGTCGTGGGCCGTCATGATGTACTCTGTGTAGCAAACCAGCCGGGGTAGTCCGCGCCCTCCGCGGCGCGTGTGACCAACATGCGCCCCTGTGTCCGACACCACCGTCATCGGGCACCAGCCTTCGCTAAAGCTTCGGCTGGCAAACGGGGTAGCAATGCGTCACCACGCGCCACGGAGGGCGCGGACTACAGAGCAAGGTGCAACATCATTGCTCTGCGAACCGACCGTTGGTAGGGGTTAGGGGGGCGTCACGTTGTCGTGTGCGTATCAGGATAACCGCCTGTAGCGCGCGCCCAATCCCTAATCCCTCACCCCTCACCCCTAATTGTCGGGAACGCCCGCCGTGGCGTTCCGGTTCCCGTAGCTCCACCCGGTGTGCCAATGTGCGCCCCGGAACGCCACGGCGGGCGTTCCCTACGAGGGACGAGACAAGGTGCAACGTGACGTACCGCTACATCTAGCCTTCGGGTGCGGCGGTGGCGCTAAAACCCGTACGCGTCTCCATCCACCACCACCGCGTCCTCGCTCCGGCGGATCGTATGCTCTTGCCCCCGGAAGCGCACCGTCATCCCCTCTCCGTCCCAGGCGCACGCCGGCGCCGCGTCGTCCGCGCGCGCGGGGATGAGCGCGGCGGTCACCGCCGTGCCGGGCACGTCCGTCTCCAGCCGCATGATCGCCGCCTGGGCGTTGTCCATGGTGCCCAGCGCCACGAATTGGCGGGTGGTCGGCTCGAGGAAGTAGACGTAGACCTTCGCGCCGGGGCGGGAGAGGATCGCGCGGCGGCCGCCGAGCTCCCATGCCGCCCGGCCATCGCCATTATAGCCCTGCAGCAGCCAGGTCAGCGTCTCGCAGGCCCCCTGCACGCGGTCGGCGATGACGAAGAGGTCGGGGCGCGGGAAGACCACGCGCCGCCGCACGCTGGCCATCCCCACGTAACAGTCGGTGGCGTCCGCCAGCGCGGTGGAGCACCGGCCCGCGTGCCGGTGCTCCAGGATACGCCCGGCTACCGGGTTGGCGTTGCTCCCCACCTGCCCGCGGCCGTCAATGAGCAGGCAGTTGTGCGCGCGGGTGTCGTCGAAGCGCGGCACGGACGGCGGGTCGGCATACCGGCTGTCGCCGGTATCCACGATGAGGTATTCGCCGTAGGCCGACAGGAAGAAGGTGGCGCGGTCGCGGTGCTGATGGGCGCCGCCGTGCGCGCCGGACTTCACCGAGAAGTAGATGCCGTCGCGGTCTTCCGCGGTGCGCCACACCACCTGCCCGGTGTGCTGGTAGAGGGTGGCCGGCTCGCGGGTCATCGGCTCCGCCGGCACCTGCGGCGTGTAGCCGAGCAGCAGCAGGTAGCCCGGCACCGCGTCATCCAGCTCCAGCGTCTCTTCGGCATATCCCTGAATCCGCGGGTCTCCCCCGCGGGCGGCGATATGCGCCAGCAGTTGCGCCGCCGGCGCGGTCTGGATGCGCGCGTCGTTGAAATTCGCCACCCCGAAGGACATGTCGGCGAGATACTGATTGCGCAGCCAGTAGGGCAGCGCCAGCATGCCCGGCGTCCACAGGTTCAGCCCGTCCACGCGCTCCAGCGCGGTCAGCGCGGTGATCATCGCCTGTCCGGAGTAGCTCGCGTAGCTCGGCCCCTCGGCGTAGTCGCCGTCCGGCCCGAGCTGCGACGCCAGCGCGGTGGTGATGCGCTCGACGGCGACGGCCTTCCAGCGGGCGATGCGCGCGGCGTCGAGCGCGTACCCGACCTCGTAGTACCGGCCCCATTCCAGCGCCGGCCACGCGGCGTCCGGCTTCAGCCACGCGCGCTCGGCCAGCGCCGCGATCAGGTAGATGCCGGAGGCGAACCACAGGTCCCAGTTGTTGACGCTGGCGGGGTGGGGGTGCAGGCAGCAGCGATCGTCTTTGTCCATGCGCCGCACGAAGAGGAGCTGCCCCTCGCCGTCCTCGTCGCGCACGCCTGCCGGGGCGCGGGTCAGGTTCTCCTGCGCCTTGGCGATCAGCGCGCCCAGCAGCGCCTCCCGCTGGTCGCGATTCAACAGCGGCCACAGCCAGTCCGTCGCCAGCGCCAGGTTGTGCGCGTGGTGCATCCCCGATAATCCGATGCAGCCGGCTTCCCAGTCCACCCAGTGCGGCTGATGGGCGATGTGCAGCGCCCGCGTGATCGCCGCCTTCGCGAAATCCGACCGTCCCGTCACCGCCGCCGCCAGCGCCAGGTCGGGAATCGCGCGCGTGGCATCGTCGTGTTCCAGATGCTGCGCAAAGCGCCGCCACAGCCGCGCCATCACTCCCCGGTGCCGCGACTCACGCAGTCGCCGCAGCTCTTCCGGTCCCGCCAGCAGCCCGACGGCGACTTCATACCCCAGTCCGGACTTCGTCGCGGTGGTCATTGGTGATCCCTTCGTCATCCTCGCGCATGTATTCGGCTTCCCCCGCGGGCGAGACGCCGACGAGCCGCGCGGGAGGGGGGCGCGGAGAGGATGCCTGGCTCCGTGCCCGGCTCGCGGCACGATCTCACCGTCTTCTTCGCCAGCGCGGGGTCCCTTCCTGCCGATTGCTCCGGGAATCGCGGGTGAGCTGACGGCGCTGGTGCCGGAGACAAGCCGGCGGATTGCCGCCGGGCGTCCCGCGTATCTGTTCACGTCTTTGCGTCTGTGTCCTGATCGAAGCAACCTAACCCCCCAGCCCCCTTCCCTGAGCGGGAAGGGGGAGTGATGGTGTGCAGATCCGGTGCTCCCCTCCCCGCTTAGGGGAGGGGCGGGGGGAGAGGTGGGCGCGCGGATGGCAAGGCACGCCGAGAAACGTGAACAGAGACCGTCCCGCGCGTCGCTTGACAGGGCAGGGAGAGTTGCGTAGGATGCAGGGGATGGATGCGCGACACGCACAGACCGCCGGCATCGAGCGCGCGGCGACGATGCAGGATATCGCCGACCGCTGCGGGGTGAGCCTGATCACCGTCTCGCGGGCGCTCAGAGATGATCCGCGCGTCCGCCCGGAGACCGCCGGCCGCATCCGTGAAACCGCCGCGGCGCTGGGCTATGACCCCGCCTGCCACCACGCCGCGCGCCGGCTGGCGCTGCGCAAGCACGGCATCCACGTCATCAATCACATCTTCGCCACCTTCATGCCGGGCGATTTCGCGCGGGCGAACTATTTCCTCAACCTGTTCCGCGGCGTGCTGGCGATGGCGACCTCGCGCGGATTCGCCCTGCTCACCGCCGACCCCGCGATGACGCAGCCGCTGCCGATCTACACCCGCGGCGACGTGGACGGTTTCATCGCCGTGGGCTGGGATGCTTATCAGCAGCATGTGCCCCTCGCGCGCCTCGCGCCGGCCCTGCGCGGACGGCGGTGTCCCATCGTGGTGATGCTGGTGCCCGTTGAGGGCTGCTCGCGAGTGCTGACGGATGATTTCGGCGGCGCCTACGCCGCCACCGCGCACCTGCTGGCGCTGGGCCATCGCCGCGTGCTGCATTTCTGGCCGGAGATCCCCGAAATGGGGCCGATCTACCTGCATGATCAGCGGCGGGCCGGGTGCCGGCAGGCGTATCGCGATCACGGTTTGAACCCGGATGACGGGCTGTATGGTTTGCGGATGGACCATCTGCTCCCCCTGGAGCAGCGCATGCCTGACGCCCTGCGGCGCGCCTGGGCGGCGCATCCCGGCATCACCGCCATCCTGCTGCCCAATGACGGCTACGCCTCGCTGGCGCGGGAAGCGCTGCGCGCGTTGGGCTTGCGCGTCCCCGAAGATATCAGCATCGTCGGTTTCGATGACGCGGAACCGCTGCCGGACGCCGCCGGGCGAAACCTCCTCACCACCGTGCGCGTGCCGCTGGAAGCGGTCGGTCGCGCGGCGGCGGAGATGCTGGCGCGGCACGTCACCGAGCAGCGGGATGAGCTGGAAGCCGTCACGCTGCCCACGGAGCTGGTGGTGCGCGGCACCACCGCCCCACCGCGGAGGTAAGCATGCTGTCCCTGCGTACCACCCCGCTGCCGGCCGATATGCGCGTCGTCGCCGCGCGGGCCGCCTTCACCGCCGAGCGCCTGCGCGCCCCGCTGCATCTCAGCCGGGGGGCGATCACCGAGATCACCCTCAGCGATGTCGTCGTCACCGTCGAAGATCCCGCTGGCCGCCGGGCCAGTGGGCGCGGCATGATCTACCTCTCCGACCTCTGGTCCTGGCCCAGCGCGACGCTGGATCACGGGGCGCGCGACAGCGCCATGCGCGCCCTCACCGACGGGCTCTGCGCCGACCTCTCCGCGCTGCTGGCGGGGTGGGGGCATCCGATTGAGCTGGGGTGCGCGCTGCACGATGCGCTGGGTGAAGCCGCCGCCGCGCTGCCGCTGCGGGAACCGATGCCCGCCCTCGCCGCCGGGGTCTGCGCGTCGCCGCTGGATGCCGCCCTCCACGATGCGTATGGCCGGCTGCACGGCCAATCCAGCTACCATCTCCTCGGCCCCGCCTATCTGCCTGGCGATCTCGCGCGCTTCCTGGGGCCTGCCGGCGCGGGGGTCACGCTGGAGAGCGCGCTTGATTTGCGCTGGGCGCCGCGCGTGCCCGGCTGCGTGCTGGTCAGCGCCGCCGACCCGCTCACCCCCGCCGAGGTGACGACGCCGGCCGGCGACGGCCTGCCGGAATGCGCCGAGGAGTGGGTGCGCCGGCATGGTTTCTCCGCGCTGAAGCTGAAGGTGAGCGGAAAAGACCCGCGCGAGGACGCCGCCTGGGTCGCCGACGCGGTGGCCGCCGTGCAGGGATGGCATCGCGATATGGGCACCGGCGCCCACCCCTGGGTGAGTGTGGATCCGAACGAGGCGTACCCGGCGGTGGAGGTGCTGGTGGAGTTCCTGCGCGTGCTGCGCGACGACTATCCCGGGGCGTTCGCGGCATTGCGGTATGTTGAACAGCCCATTCCGCGCGCCATCGGGTTGCAGGTGAAGCTGGCGCCGGCCGCCGCGTTGACGCCCATCCTCGCCGACGAAAGCGTCACCGGCCTGCCTGATCTGGACGCGCTGGCGCGGGCGGGGTGGAGCGGCCTCGCGCTGAAAACCTGCAAAAGCCACACCCTCTGCCTGCTGATGGCGGCGTGGAGCCATCAAACCGGACGCCCCTATTCGCTGCAGGACTTGACGAATCCCGCGCTGGCCGCCCTACACGCCGTGGGCCTGGCCGCGCGCCTGCGCACCCTGAACGGCATCGAGCTGAACGCGCCGCAATATACCCCCGCCGCCAACGCCGCGTACCGCGCGGCGCATCCCGGCATCTTTTGTCCGCGCGGCGGCGTGCACGAGGCCGCCACCCTCGGCGGCCCCGGCCTCGGCTACCGTCTCCCGGCATGATGTCGCCCTTTCAGACGGCCGTGCCGCGCCGTGACGGGAACACTGGGCGCGGGAGGCAGCGAATGGCGGACATCGGGGAACCGTATCAGTTCGACTGCCCGCTCTGCGGGCATCCACAGCGGATGGCGGCGCGCGGCGAGGAGATGTGCCGCTACTGCGGCGCGGAGCTGGCCGTCATGAGCGATCAGCGGGTGGCGCATCGGCTTGCCGAAGAGTTGAAGCGCCGCGGCGAAAACGCGGTATGGATCGCCGTGCCCGGCCGCGGCCAGTGGGTCGTCGCGCACAAGGCGACGCCCGTGCAGCGCCCCCGGTAGCAGGCAAGCACAGGTATAGGTCAGTGGGTCACGGGGTAATATAGCTATATATTACCGTAACGGATTTGCGGACCCATGATTATCCTGTTGATGGGCGTGGCGGGAAGCGGCAAAACGACCGTCGGCCGGCTGCTGGCAGCCGAACTCGACTGGGCGTTCTTCGATGCGGATGATCTGCACCCCCCGGTCAATATCGCGAAAATGGCGCGCGGCGACGCGCTCACCGACGCGGACCGCGGCCCCTGGCTGGATGCCATCCACGCGCTGCTGCGCTCGTTGCGGGCCTCGGACACGCCCGCCGTCATCGCCTGCTCCGCGCTCAAAGCCGCCTACCGCGCGCGCCTTCTGCGCGGCATCACCGATGCCCGGTTGGTCTATCTGAAGGGCGACCCGGCGTTGATCCGCCCGCGCATGGCATCGCGCGAAGGCCATTACATGCCGGTCAGTCTGCTGGACAGTCAGTTCGCCGCGCTCGAAGAACCCGACGACGCCCTCGTCATTGACGCCGCCGCCCCACCCTGGGTCATCGTCCGCGACATCCGCCGCGCCGTGGGCGTCTGACCCCCCCAAATCGTCATCGTCATCGTAATCGCCGTCACCCCTGTCACCTCTTCACCTCTTCACCCCCTCCACCTTCATATGCCCGCACGCCGGCACCACCACCGTCTCGCCCGCCGTCTCTTCCCGCGGCGGCCACTGGAAATGCTCCCCGTCTTCCGCCGGCAGCAGCATCGCCGCGGCTCCGCCCCGAAAACGGTCCGGCAGCGTCACCGTCATCGCCTCCTCCGGGTGGCGGTTGGTCAGCAGCAGCCAGTCGCCGTCCGTGTTCCGGCCCGCCAGCGCGTCGAGTACCGGCAGCGTCGCCCGGTCGGAGGGATCGCGCCAGTCCCACGGCGCCGGCTCACTGGACGATTGCGGGGCGACGAAGGTGGGGCCATCCTGCTCGATCTCGAAGATCTCCGACGGGAAAAGCGGGCGCCAGAAGCGGAAGAGCTGGTGAATCGCCGTCCGCTCCACGTGCGCGCCCCGTCCGACGATGGCCGGCATGGTGTTGATGAGGCTGTAGGCGTTCGCCAGGTCCAGCACCGCCGCGCGCCGGCAAAAGTGATGCAGCATGGCGCTGACGAAGAGCGTGGTCAGCGGCGTGTGCGGCTCGCAGAAACGCGCGTCGTTATGCGTCTCGCCGCGGAAGGCGCCCCATTCCGTCACCCCCACGTGCTGCGCGCCGCCGCATTCCCGCACGGTGGCCGCCAGGCCGTCGAGGTTGGCCGCGAAATCAGCGGCGTCGCCGACGAAGGCCAGCCCCTCCCGCCGGGGATCCGCGTCGTAGCGGCAGGCGTAATAGTGCGCGCAGAACAGGTCAACGAGGTCGCCGGAGCCGGCGGCGAAGATGTCGCGAACCCACGCATTGCCCAGGCACAGGCTGGCGATGATGGGCCGCGGGTACTGCGCGCGAATCGCCGGCACGTATGCCTTCAGCGCTTCCGCGTACATCGGGCCGCGCATATGCCCCACCTCATGCGGCCCGCCGTGCTCGTTGCCGATCTGCCAGACCATCTCCGGCGGCTCGAGGCCCCGCGCGCGATACCACGCCGCGCAGTGGGCGGCCCATTCCCCCGCTTCCGCCGGCGTGCCGGTGCCGATGTTGATCGTGATGTGCGGCCGCGCCCCCACCTGCCGGCACAGGTCCAGGTATTCGTCGGTCCCCCAGGTGTAGCAGAGGTCCCAGAAGAAGGTGGCGTCCGCGTCGTCGCGGCGCCGCTCTTCGCGCCCCACGCCGCGGAACCAGTGGTAGTTGGACGCGACGCACCCGCCGGGGAAGCGGATGTCGCCCGGCTGCAGCTCGCGGACAGCCTCCAGCGTATCGGCGCGGTGCATCGGCTGGTCTACCGGGCGCACGGAGATGCGGTCGAAATAGACGATGCCGTTGCCGGTGAGGTGGCAGAAGAACTGGCAGTGGTCATCGGTGGCCGAAATCGGGAACTCCACCGCATACCGCGTGAAGTGCGAGGCATCCACCGTCACCGTCGCCGAGCCGTAGGTGGGGCCGGGCAGACCGCGGAAGCGGAAGCCCAGCCTGAGCTCCACCGGCTCCCCCTGGCAGCGCGCCCACAGCACCGCGCGCAGCGTCTCCCCCGCGCGCACCCAGCACCCCGGCTGCACCAGCCCCGCCCCGCCGCCGGTGGCCGTGAAGTCATACACGTGCACCCGTTGCGCCGGTCCGCCGACGAGGTTCTGCCCCTCCTGCAGCGCGAACGTCACGCCCCCCTGGAACTGCATCACCTTCCGCCACGGCTCCGGCAATCCGCTCTGCGGATGCGCCGGCCCCAGAAACGTCGGGTTCGCCAGCCGCTCGCTGGAGATCGCTCGGGGCGTATCGGTAATCCACTCGAGATTGAAGCCAAACAGCGTCTCCCGGGCGACGCCCAGCGCAACGCCGGTCTCACGGAGCATGCTCTGCATACCTCATCCTTTCAGGGGGCTCCCCGCTGCCCCTCTTCGTTGGGGATCTCGCACGTCCTGGGAGCGCCGGTGTCCCCACCGGCCCATCCTGCCTGGGAGCGCCGGTGTTCCACCGGCACCGCGCCCTGCGCCGGCAGAGCCTGCCCAGCCGTTTTCCCGAACGCTGTAGTCATGCGTTGCCTGTCACCGATGTGCCCTCCGCCAACGCCTCCGGCCGCACTTACAACGCCCGCCCCCCACAAAAACTCCTCTGCGCGCTCCGCGTCCTCCGCGGTAAAACACGATAATCCCCGCGTAGCTCTGGCGATTACGGTTCTGTCGCAAACTACGGCAGGCACGCCGCGTATCGCGGCACCGGCGCGTATTCGCGGCCGGGGGGCGACCTCCCCTTCCGGAGGCGGTGTCGCATGCCGCGAATTTCCTGGCGGCTCCGGTAGGAAATCGCCGGCCGATGGCAAATACCTACTGTGGGAGTGTACAGGATGACAACCGGAGATGACAACCGGCAGACGCTGCCGTCGGGGGGCGATGCGCTGGACGTCGTGATGGAGCAGGCGCAGGCGCTGATGGCGCTGAAGCGCTGGGATCGCGCGCTGCTCGTGCTGCAGGAAGGCTTGGCGCTGCGCCCGAATGACGCCCCGCTGCACGTCATGACCGGTCTCTGCCATTATCACCTGTCGCAATACGGCCCGGCCCGGCGGTCGGCGGAGGAGGCGATCGCCCAGGAGCCGTCCTTCGATCAGGCTTACTGGCTCCTCGCCAGCGTGGCGCTGCAGCAGGACCGCTATCGCGAAGGGCTGCAGGCCATCGAGACGGCGTTGGAGCTGGATAGCGAATACGCGCCCTACCTGGCGACGCGCGGCGCGCTGCTGCTGAATATGCAGCGCCCCCGTGAAGCGTTGAAGGCGGCGGAAGCGGCGCTGGCGATTGATCCCTACGATGAGACCGCCGTCAACGTGCGCACGCTGGCGCTCGCCGAGATGGGCCGCCACCCGGAGGCCGAGGAGCAGGCGCAGGAAGCGCTGGCGCGCGATCCGAACAGCGCCATCGCCTGGTATATGCGCGGCCTGCAGTTGTCGCGCCAGGGCCGGCTGGACGAGGCGAAGGAGGCGCTGCTCGCATCGCTGCGCCTCGACCCGGAAAACGCGGAAGCGCAGGACCTGCTGCTCAAGGTGCTGGGCACAAAACACCCCGTCTTCTCCCTTTTCTGGCGCTGGTCTTTTTTCCTCTCCCGTTTCCCGAATGGCGTGCGCTGGGGCATCATCCTCGGCCTGTGGGCGCTGATGCAGGTGATGCGCGGCATCGGACGGGCGAATCCGGCCATCATGCCGCTGATCACCCCCGTTTTCATCGCCTACGCGCTGTTTTGCGTCTACACCTGGGTCGCCTTCCCGCTGTTCCGGCTGGCGATCAAGTGGCGCTGGATTCGCTAACCCACCGGGGCCGCGTCCCGATGAAATCGGGACGCCCATGTATGGAGGACAGAGACGCCATGAGTGACGGCATGCTCGAATCGCTGCTCGCCGCGCTGCGGATGAGCCCGGAGAATCTGGTGCTGCGCGGCATGGTGGTGAAGGCGCTGGCGGAAGCCGGGCGCTGGGACGAGGTGACGCTGCACGCGCCGCCGCTGCTGAGCACGCCCCAGCGCGCCGAGGCGCTGTTCGCCCTTGCCCGCGCCGCCGCCGCGTCCGGGAAGACGGATGAGGCGTTGCAGCTCTACGAAGAAGCGGTGACGCTGAATGGCGCGCTCGAAGATGAAGATTTTGAAGCCGAGCTCCATCCCGAGCCGCCCCTCGCGCTGCCGGTGATGGATTTCCCCGATGACGATGAGTCCGGCGTGCGCCCGTTCACCGGCGCCCGCGTCTCCTTTGCCGATGTCGGCGGCATGGACGCGCTCAAAGAGCAGATCCGCCTCAATATCATCTACCCCTTCCAGCACCCGGACGTCTATGCCGCGTATGGCAAGAAAATCGGCGGCGGCATCCTCCTCTTCGGCCCGCCGGGCTGCGGCAAGACGCACCTCGCCCGCGCCACCGCCGGCGAGATCGGCGCCAGCTTCTACGTGATGGAGCTGGACGACATCCTGAGCAAGTGGATGGGGGAGACGGAGCAGCGATTGAGCGCCATCTTCGAGACCGCGCGGTCCAACGCGCCCGCGGTCATCTTCATTGACGAAGCCGACGCCTTCGGCGCGAAGCGCAGCGAGATCGGCGCCCCCTGGATGCGCGCCTACGTGACGCAACTGCTGTCGGAGATGGATGGCATCGCCTCGCGGAATCAGGACCTGCTGGTATTGGCCGCCACCAATGCGCCGTGGGATGTGGATGGCGCCTTCCGCCGCCCCGGCCGTTTTGACCGCGTGCTCTTCGTGCCGCCGCCGGACGCCGCCGCCCGCGCGGAAATCCTCAAGCTGCACGCCCGCGGGCGCAAGATGGACCCCGGCGTGAGTTGGCGGCAGTTGGCCGACAAAACCGAGCATTTTTCCGGGGCCGACCTCGCCGCCCTCGTGGACCGCGCCTGTGAAGCGGCGCTGGCAGAGGCGCTCCGCACCGGCAACCTGCGCGACGTCACCCAGGCCGACTTCCTGCGGGCCCTCAAGGAGATGCGCCCCTCCACCATGGACTGGCTGCGCCGCGCGAAGAACTACGTCACCTACGCCAACCAGGACGGCCTGTACGACGATCTCGCGCGCTACCTCGACGCCGCGAAAATCCGCTAGATCATGAAAACGGCGTTGGATTTGCGCACCGCGTTCGCTGCCCGGCGGTCGGACCGCCGGCTTCCAGCCGGCCACCGGTCCTCGCGACCGTCCCGGCCGCGTGCCGGCAGGATGCCGGCGATCCGACCGGTCATCTCGCGCAGGCGCACGTCCGGCGCGCTGATCTAGCCGTATGCCGTATATTCTATAGTGAGGAACAGTCCACGATGTTCACCACGCCTGCCCTGACTATCGCCATCGAGCTCTGCCGCCCCGGCGCGGTGCTGCCGCGCTACGCCAATCCTACCGACGGCGGCATGGATATCATCAATCCGCGGGCGATCACCATCCCCGCCGGCCAAACGGTCATCGCCCCCACCGGTCTGAAAGTCGCCGTGCCCGAAGGATGGATGCTCCTCGTCTTCCCCCGCTCCGGCATGAGCGCGAAAACCGGCCTGCGCGTGGCGAATAGCCCCGGCCTCATAGACGCGGGCTATCGCGACGAAGTCGGCGTCATCCTCCACAACACCGGCGGCGAAGACGTCCACCTCGACGCCGGCGCCCGCATCGCCCAGCTCGTCGTCGTGCAGCGCACCGAAATCCGCTTCGCGGTCGTGGATGCCGTGAAAACCATCGGCACGGATCGCGGCGGCGGCTTCGGCTCGTCAGGGGCATAGCGGAGGGGTCGGGCTGAAGCCGCCGTCATGTCGCAAGCTAAAACCGCTCCCAATGCAGCACGTCGCGCAGCGGCCGCTTGTCCGGCATGTCCGGCGTGATCTCTGGGTGGCCGAGGGCGATGAGCGCGCCGACGTGAGCGCCGCCGGGCGCGCCCAGGCACGCCAGCATGCTCGCTTCATCATCGGTGACCACCCAGCAGGCGCCCAACCCGAGGTCGTGGATGGCCAGCAGCATGGTCGCCGTGGCGCTGCAGCAATCCTCTTTGCCGTAGGGCGACGCGTCGGTGTACAGCACGACAATGGCGGCCGGCGCCGTGGCGAGAAACCGCCCGTAGGGCGATAACTCGGCCAGCCGCGCCCGCGTCGCGGCATCGGTGACCACCACGAACTCCCAGGGCTGCAAGCCGCCGCCGGATGCCGCCAACCGACCGGCGTCAACGATCGCCTCCAGCGTCTGGCGCGACACCGGGCGATCCTGAAAATGGCGCACGCTGCGCCGCGTGCGAATGGCAGTACGCGTATCCACGGTTGCCTCCTCAGGTAGAGTGCACAGATGCATGACATCGCCATGCATACCTGCATCATACGCGTGGCCCGGCAGAGATGCTATGACTTATGTCATGGCGGCAGGGCATCGTCACCGGTGAAATATCGTCGGAAAGCTCCGTGAGGGACGCCCGATTATAGCCAGCGCATGCACGGGCTGGTATACTGACCGCAACCTGCAACCTGCAACCTGCAACTTGCAACCTGCATCGGGCACCCGGAAAGGAGCCACCATGTCTTCTCCCGTCATCACCTGGCCCGCGCCGCCTACCGAGGCGCCGTCCCCGGATTTCACCGTGCGCATCGGCGGCGTGCCGGTGTTCGTCTATCAGGCGCGGGTGCGCGCGGAGATCCTGCCGAACACCGGGCTGTGGACGCACGAGACCGACCCCGCCGGGGAGCGGGCCTCCTTCGCCATCGCCGATCTGTCGGGGCCGGCGGCGGTGGAGGTGACGGTGCAGCGTTCCTTCCGCACGGCGGCGGTGCTGCCCTATGGCGCGGGAGTGGCGCCGGAGGTGGAGGGGAGCGTGGTACGCTTCACGGTGGACCGGCCGCGGCACCTCACGCTGGTGCTGGATGACAGCGATCAGTATCCGCTCCACCTGTTCTTGGGCGAGCCGGAGACAGACATCCCCGATCCCGATGATCCGGATGTCCTCTATTTCGGTCCCGGCGTGCATGAGGTGACGGAGATCGCGCCGCGCAGCGGGCAGACGGTGTACCTGGCCGGCGGCGCGGTGGTGAAGGCGGTGCTGCATCCCGGCGAAGCGGGTGTCTTCAACGAGAAGTGGAACGTCACCTTCTACCGCGGCAGTGTCATCACCCTGCACGACGTGGACGGCGTCACCGTGCGCGGGCGCGGCATCCTCGATGCGTCCGCCATCCCGCATCCCGGCCGCTCGATGCTCAATTTCCGAGACGCGCGCGGCATCACCATCGCCGGCGTCACCCTGCGCGACGCCGCCAACTGGAACTTCGTCATCGGCTCCTCGGAAAATGTCACCGTGGAGGACGTGCGCATCATCAGCGGACGGCTGAACAGCGACGGCATCAACAGCGTGAACGCGCGCGGCGTGCGGATACGCGGCTGCTTCGTGCGCAATCACGATGACAGCATCGTGGTGAAAACCACCCGCCCCGACCTGCCGGCGGAGGATATCCAGGTGGAGGATTGCGTCATCTGGAACGATTGGGGCTATGCGCTGGGCGTCAGTTATGAAACGCGCTCCCCCATCAGTAACGTGACCTTCACCCGCTGCGCGATCCTCTTCGCGCGGCACTGGTGCATGGGCGTCCACGTCTCGGATGGCGCCACGATTCGCGGCGTCACCTTCCGCGACATTGCCTACAGCGGCCTGCGCGCGCCCGCGGCGGGCGCGTACGCCGCGCTGGCGGGCGAGCCGATGCTGCTGAAACTGAGCATCGTAGAGGATGTTTGGGGCCATGACCCGGAGCGCGGCCGCATTCGCGACATCCTGCTCGACGGCGTCACCATCCACGGGGGCGTGATGCCGGCCTCGCTGCTGGAGGGATACGATGCCGAGCACGACATCCGCGGCGTCACCTTCCGCGACGTGCGGTTGGCCGGCGAACCCCCGGCGCGCACCCTGGCCGATTTGCGCGTGGAGCCGATGCGCTTCGCCGAAGAGGTCACGGTCGCCGAATCGTGAGCCACTGAAAATCCACCCAGTGCCAATCCGACTGCCCGTCGGGGATGCCCAGGATGTTGACGCCGATGATCTGCTCGCCGGCTGCCAGCGGGTAGACGCGCTGGTCGCGTTCGATGACCGGCGCGGCGTCCAGTGCCTGTGGCGCGCGGGTGTAGGCGATCCAGCCGGGCGTGGCCACGTTCTCCACGCGTGCACGGAGCTCGATCCCGTCCGCCGCGGTGACGAGGGGGCCGGTCACCTCACGCCAGGCCCCCGGGCCGTCTCGCCATTCCAGCCGGGTGCGCGGAAACAGGTCGCTGCCCAACTGTCCGCCGTCAAAGCGCCCCCAGAGTTCGGCAATCTCCTCCCAGCGGATGGCGGTGGAGCGCGACAGGTAGTGCAGCATGTAGTAGGCCTCATAATGGCCGAAACCGTTGTCGCCGACCGTGAGCCTGCGGGTGTCGTCCGCGGGATATTCCGGGTCCGCCAGGGCGATCTCGTCACCGGCGACGCGATACGCCACCGTGACGTGCGCCCGTCCACCGGGATTGAAGAGCGAGACAAGCTGCGGCTCGCCCGTGAGATGGATCGCCAGTCGGCACGCCAGCGCCTGCAGCCGGTCGAGGCGCGGCGTTGACGCCGGCAGCGCCTGCAGATACGTCCACCAGACGCCATCCTCCGCGTGCTGCGCGGCGACGGCCAGCCGATAGGCATCCGCGTCATCCTGCCAGCATTGCGGGGTAGGAAAACCGCCGGCGCTGTTGTCATAGCGCCCGTACAGGATGGGCGACGTGCCCCGGCGCGTCAGGTAGTGGTAGAGGGCGGTGCAGCTCCACCCCAGACACTGCCCGCCGGGGGTGATGAAGGAGCCGACGTTCGGAAACTGCCAGCCGTGCGCCGCCGGGCGCAGGCCGCTGTCCGCCACGGTGGGCAGTGCCGACTCGCGCACCGCGGCGACGAAGAGCGCCAGCCCGCCGGCCGTCCCTCCCGGCGCCGCCAGGTTGACCGGCGGCGCCAGCCGGGTGACGCCTACCGTCAGACTGGTGTCGGTGACGGCGAGCGGGGAGAGCACTTCCACCGCACCCCGTCGCGCGTCATACGCCAGCGCCATCGGCGCCTCGCCATCGCCGGTCGTGACCGGAATTCGCAGGTGCATGACCCCGGATTCTATCGGCTGCCCGTCGTTCTCCAGCGTGATAAGCGGCGTCACCGGGCGCAGCAGCGCGCCGAAAGAATGCCCGGTGATGGCGGCGGCGCGCAGGGTGACGCTGGTGCCGGCCTGATAGGCGAAGGTGCCGATGGTCAGCGTCAGGCCGTCCAGCGCATGGCCGGGCTGCGCCACGCGCACCGTTCCGCCGTCCGGCGTGATGCGCGCGTCCCGGATCAGGGTTGCGGACTGTCCGAGGGCGAGCGCATACGCGGGGCTCCCGCCGGCGATGGGCTGACCACCGCCGCCGCACTGCGGCAGGCAGAGCAGGCAGAGCAGGAGCGTCAGACCAGATAGCAGGATAGCGCGCGGGCGCATGCGATTCCTCCCCGGAGCAGGCACGTCTCCGTCATCATACCTGCGGCGTGGGGACGGGAGTGTTCACGAATCAGGCCATCATCGGCGCCGGGAAGGAATATGCGGGCGGAGCGTGACAGGCACGGACCGGGGGGTTAACCCACCTCGGCGCGCGCCCGCGCTAGCTGCTCGCGGACGCGCTCGGGCGCCGTGCCGCCGTGCGAGGTTTTCGCGGCGACCACCGCCTGGGGGGTGAGCCGCAGCGGCAGATCATCGCCGATGAGCGGGGAGAAACGGCGCAGCTCCGCCGGCGAGAGATCGGCCAGCCCCTTGCCCCGGCTTTCGGCATAGCGCACGATCTCGCCGGAGAGGTGGTGGGCATCGCGGAAAGGCAGGCCCTTCGCCGCCAGGTAGTCGGCGATTTCGGTGGCGGCGCTCATCTCGCCGGCCAGCGCGGCCAGCGTGCGGTCGCGGCGGAAGGTGATGCCGCGCAGCATGCCCGCGGTGATCCGCAGGCAGGCGAGGGTGGTGTCCAGCGCGTCAAAGGCGGCTTCCTTGTCCTCCTGCAGGTCCTTGTTATACGCCAGCGGCAGGCCCTTCAGCGCCGTGAGCAGGCCGAGCAGATCGCCGAAGACGCGCCCGGACTTGCCGCGAATGAGTTCCGCGCCGTCGGGGTTCTTCTTCTGCGGCATGATGCTGCTGCCGGTGCAGTAGCCTTCCGGCAGCTCGATCCAGGCGAACTCCTGGCTCGCCCAGAGGATGATCTCCTCGCAGAGCCGG
This sequence comes from Armatimonadota bacterium, assembly GCA_029553475.1. GTDB lineage: Bacteria > Armatimonadota > Hebobacteria > CAIYQO01 > CAIYQO01 > JAKIYB01. The sequence goes on along the minus strand of JAKPKV010000028.1, from coordinate 165,710 downwards.
GACAGGTGGACCATCGTCAGGCTGCAGGCGGCGAGGAATTCCACCGCGAAGTCGCGGTCGGCGACGGCGTCCAGGCTGTTTTCCAGCACGCCCGCGAAACCGAGCTCGCGGGCGACCATCGCGCGGTCAATGGGGAACTGCGTGCCCGCCAGCGCGGCGGCGCCCAGCGGCAGGCGGTTGATGCGCCGGCGGGCATCGGCCACGCGCTCCCGGTCGCGGGCGAGCATCCACACGTAGGCGAGCAGGTGGTGCGCGGCGAGCACCGGCTGCGCGTGCTGCAGGTGGGTGAAGCCCGGCATCACCACGTCCAGGTGCGTCTCGGCGCAGGCGAGCAGCGCGCGCTGCGCTTCCTGCAGCGCCGCGTCGAGCTGGTCGCAGCCGTTGCGCAGGTACAGCCGGAAATCCGTGGCCACCTGATCGTTCCGGCTGCGCGCGGTGTGCAGTTTGCCCGCCAGCGGGCCCAGCGCCGCGCGCAGCGCGGCTTCCACCTTCGAGTGGATGTCCTCCTGCGCGTCAATCTCCGGGCCGTCCGGCTCCCACGCCGCCAGCAGCGCCTGCAGGCCGGCGATCAGGCCATCGGCGTCCTCCGCGGTGATGATGCCCGTCGCCCCCAGCATCCGCGCGTGGGCGATGCTGGCGGTGATATCCTCCCGCCACATCCGCGCGTCAAACGGCAGCGACGCCTGAAACTGATGCAGCGCCGCCTCCACGCCGCCGGCAAAGCGGCCGCCCCAGAGTTTGGCGGAGGTGTGCGCGCCAGTGTTTTTCGGGAGATCCGTCATTGCGCTTCGCCGTTCTCCTCCGGGAGAAGTGCCGCGACATGCCGGCGAATCTCCGGGATTTCTTCGGTGGCCGTCCGCCACACAAGCGGCAGGTCTATAGAATCATACCGATGCGCCAGCACGTCGCGAATACCCGTGTAGCCTTTCCAGGGGATGGCGGGATGGGCAGCGCGGAACTCCGGAGAGAGACGCTTGATCGCTTCGCCGACGATCTCCAACTCGCGCACGATGATATCCTGGGCCCGCCAATCACCGATAAACGCTGCCTTCGTGCGAATTTCCTCGACAATGATGGTGATATGGTCTGCCGCTGCGAGGACATCCTGTAATGATGCGCGATCACGCGGCTTCATACACCACCTCCGCGGACGATAAGATTTCATGCCGCCGATAAGGATTCCGGCTCATCTCGACGCCGGGACGCGTAAGCAAATCCACCTGGCGAGCGAAGAGCGTCATCAATTCATCTCGCATCGCGACGAGGTCCAGCAAATCCCACGGCGCGTCGGGCGCGAAGGTCACCAGCACGTCAATGTCGCTGTCCGGGCGGAAGTCGTCGCGCAGCACCGAGCCGAACAGCGCGAACTCGGTGATCTGCCACTTGTCACAGAACGCGGCGATTTGCTCCATCGGCAGCTCAATGTGCGGCGTGACCATCGCTGTAGTATACCATATCAGCCACCTGGCGCCAAAAGGGCGCGCCGCGCGCCGCGCCCCGGTGGCGGCACCCTGGGCCTGCGTTCCCGGCATCAAATGTCCAGGTACGTCACTTCCTTGGCGTAGTCTTCGATGAAGCGGCGGCGCGGGGCGACGGCGTCGCCCATGAGGATGGTGAAGATTTCGTCGGCCTGCACGGCGTCTTCCAGTTCTACGCGCACCAGCCGGCGGGTCTTGGGTTCCATGGCGGTCTCCGCCAGCTCGTCGGCATCCATCTCGCCCAGGCCCTTGTAGCGCATCACCTGCACGCCGCGCTTGGGCACGTCGGCGAGGAGCGCCTCCAACTCCTGCTCGTTCATCGCGTACCGGATCTCCTTGCCGTGGCGCACGCCGAACAGCGGCGGTTGGGCGATGAAGACATGGCCGTGCTCGATGAGCGGCTGCATGTAGCGGAAAAACAGCGTGAGCAGCAGCGTGCGGATGTGCGCGCCGTCCACGTCGGCGTCCGTCATGATGATGACGCGGCTGTAGCGCAGCTTCTCCAGATTGAAGGTGTCAGCGCCGTTGTCCCCGTCGCCGTTCGTGGCGTTGGAGCCGCTCATGATGCCCACGCCGATGGCGCGAATCATGTTGGCGATCTCATCACTGCCCAGGATGCGGTCCAGGCGGGCGCGTTCGACGTTGAGCACCACGCCGCGCAGCGGCAGCACCGCCTGGAAGCGGCTGTTGCGCGCTTTCTTCGCGGAGCCGCCCGCGGAGTCGCCCTCCACCAGGAAGAGCTCGCACTCGTCGGCGTCCTTGCTGTGACAGTCCGCCAGCTTGCCCGGCAGGCCGGAGGAGGTTTCCAGCGCGCTGGCGCGGGCGATCTCCACCGCCTTGCGCGCGGCGGCGCGGGCGCGGGACGCGGTGAGCGCTTTCTCGATGATCTTGCGGGCCACCGCCGGATGCTCTTCCAGGAAGTCGGCCAGGGCTTCGCCGGCGATGGAGTTCACGATGCCGTCGAGCTCGATATTGCGCAATCGCCCTTTGGTCTGGGCATCGAATTGCGGCTGGGGCACTTTCACCGAGATGACCAGGGTGAGCCCTTCGCGCACGTCGTCGCCGGTGAAGTTCGGGTCCTTCTCTTTGAGCAGCCCGTTCTTCCGCGCGTACGCATTGAGCACGCGGGTGAGCGCGGTGCGAAACCCGGAGACGTGCGTCCCGCCATCCACGGTATGGATATTGTTGGCATAGGAAAAGACCGTTTCCTGATACCCGTCGTTATATTGCAGCGCCAGCTCGACTTCGCAGTCTTCGCGCTGGCGGCTGATGTAGAGCGGCTTGTGCAGCGGGTCCTTCAGCGCGTTGAGCTTCTCCACGAAGGAGATGATGCCGCCGGAAAAGTGAAACGTTTCCCGTTCCCCGGTCAGCTCGTTCGTGAAGACGATGGTGACGCCTTTGTTCAGATAGGCCAGCTCGCGCAGGCGTCCCACGATGGTCTCGGAGTGGAAATGCAGACTGGTGCCGAAAATGTCCGGGTCCGGCTTGAAGGTCACGGTGGTGCCGGTGCGGTCGGTGGGGCCGACGGCGTCCACCTCCGTGACCGCGAGGCCGCGCTCGTAGCGCTGGCGATGCATCTGCCCGTTGAGATGCACCTCGGCGATGAGAAACGCGGACAGGGCGTTGACGCAGGAGACGCCGACGCCGTGCAGCCCGCCGGACACCTTGTACGCGCCGCCGCCGAACTTGCCGCCGGCATTGAGCATCGTCATGACCACGGTCAGCGTGGAGATGCCTTCCTCCGGATGAATGCCCACCGGGATGCCGCGCCCATTATCGGCCACCGACAAGACGTCGTTCGCGTGGAGCGTCACGATAATCTCGGTGCAATACCCGGCCAGCGCTTCGTCAATGGCATTGTCAATCACCTCGTTGAACAGGTGATGGTACCCTTTGAACTCGGTGTCGCCAATATACATGCCCGGGCGTAGACGCACGTGCTCGATGCCCTTGAGCACTTTAATGTCTTGTTCAGTGTATTGCTGTGCAGTCACGTCTACCAATCTACGTCGTCCTCCAGTGAAATGACGGGGATTTCCGCGCCTATTATAGCAAATTTTGCCCCCTGCGTCTATGCAATCAAGCAAACTGGCGTTTCCGTCCGGGGTATTTCTGCCGCTAATACTGGGGGGGTCAGGAAAAGCAAGGGGCTAGGGATTGTGTGCCGGCGGTGTCCGCCGGCGTCAGAACTCTCGGCGCCACTGCAGGTTGAGCTCGCGCTCATTGTAGTGGTCAAGCGTGGCGTTCAGCGAGAAGTAGCGCAGCGGCACGGCCTTGAACAGGCGCACGTCCGGCAGACGGTAGTCGGACCACAGCTCCCAGGTTTGCGGCACGCTGAAGCCGGCGGTCATCCCCAGGCGCAGGCCGCCCCACCGGGTGTTGACATACTCGCGGGTAATGAGCGTGGATTCGAGCGCGTTCGTCGCCGGATCGAGGCCGACCTGGACCGTCTCCAGTCCCAGTTTCTCCGCCAGCGCGCGCGACGGACCGCGCAGGAACCAGTCACCGGCGCTGTAGCGGATGGGCGCCCACGGATCGTCAGGATTGCGCCGCTCCAGCAGGCTCACCAACGTGGTGACGCCGAGCAGGCGAGAGTAGATCTCATCGTTCGTCAGGGGCGCCGCGCCGGACGGCGTGGAGAGCGTGGCGAAGGTGATGGGCAGCCGGCCGCGGTCCGCCAGTTGCGGGTCGTCCGCCGTCAGCCCGCCGTAGGCCCCCCGATCTTCCTTGAGCAGATCCCCCTCGATCTTCGCGCTGATGCGGTGGCCATCCACGTCGCCGGTCGCTTCCGCGTAGGTCACCAGCTTCGGCTGGTCCTCCGGCCCGCGCGGGAACAGCGGGAAGCGCGCGTCAATGATGGCCGTCGAGAAGGTCAGCACGCCCCCCGGCAGCTCCACCTGCGAGCGATTGGGCTCCATCACCAGGTGGCCGACCACCACCGGGTTCGCCAGCGTGCCTTCCACCCAGCCGACGGTGCCGTGCGCCGTCTTGTCCTGGGCGAAGCTCAGGCTCTGGAAGGCGCGCGCCCAGTAGCCGGTGTGCATGAGATCCGTGGTGTTCAACGGGGGTTTGGGCGGCGTCACGGAGGCGCTGAGGCCAAGGTACTGCTGGTCGCCGGGCGCGAAGGGGAGCGGGCGCGCGTGCTTGACGATGGGCATGCGCGCCGCGACCGAGCTGCTGAACAGCGGATTGTCCGGCTCCATGGTGAAGAGATTGTCCGGCCCCATCCAGAGCGCGATGTTGAGCGTCGGATTGAGCGGGATGCGCGGCAGGGTGACGGGCTCGCCCTTCTCGATGCTGTAGCTGATGCGCCCGCGCTCCAGGTAGGCGACGCCCTCCAGCAGCGGCGCATTCCCGTCGTTGACGTCATTGCCCAGGTGCAGGTAGCTGGTGATGGTCCCCTGGAAGGTCTTGCGCCAGCCGACGGACGTGCGCAGCATCTTCGCGTAGATGTCATAGTCCAGCTTGGCGGGGATCTCCTCGAGCGGGATGCGCGCGCCGTCGGCGAAGAGCTGGTGCAGATCGGCGCGAATGGCGCCGCGCTCGCCGCCGCGCACCACCAGGGCGCCCGGGGAGAAGTTGGTGGTGGTCTCCTGCTGGCCGAAGAGACCGCGCAGCCAGCGCACGAAGACATTCGCCTTCTTCGGCTTCGCGGCGGTGTAATCGGCGCGGGTGTAGATGCCGGAGAGGTCGCGCAGGTCCACGATGCTGATGGTGCGCTCGCCGTGCTGTTCCGAGCGAAATGCCACGTCCATCACCACATCGCGCAGCCGGTCCGGCAGCTCGCGGTCGGTATCGCTGAGCTCCAGCTCGTTGATGCGGGCGGTGAGATGCCCGTCGTGCACGGCCAGCCGGCGCAGCGAGCCGCCCACGGTGAGTGAGCCGTCCAGCGTGCCGGTTCCCGCGGGGAAGTCCGGCGCGTAGGCGTGGATCAGGTCCAATCCCTGCCGGGGGAGGCGCGCGTAGCCGAGCAGCGGCGCATCGAGCGGCACCTCGGGGCTGAGGGGCCCGTTCCAGCGGAACGGCAGGTAGCCAAACAGCTCCAGCGGCTCCAGCGTATCGCCATCGGTGCCGGCAAACTGCAGTGTGGACGCGCCATCGGGAAAGATCTGCCGCCCGGCAAAACGTACCGGCGGCTCGCCGTTGGCCGGGGGCGCGTCCTCGGGGGTCACCCAGCGCCCAACCCAGATGCCGTCGTCATCCAGCGTGATGGACGCCGAGAGCGCTTTGAACGGCACCGCCGCATAGTGCAGCTCCGCGATATCGAGGTAGGCGTCCACGCGGGGGTGCGCGGTGGTGGCGGAAATCGCGGCGTCAATCGTCGCTTTGCCGGTGATCGCCTGCAGGGCGGGGAGGCGCAGCCAGCCGCCGATTTCGCCGGGGTTGATGTTTTGCGCGTTGAAGCTCAGCTCCATCGGGCCGGGGGAGATTTCCCGGCCGTCGCCATCTTTCACCGGCAGCGTGAGCGAGCCGGTGAGACTGGCGGTGGCGGTGCGGTCCGCGCCCCCGCGCAGCGAGAGCTCTTCAAAGGTAATCAGGCGCGGCGCGGTGTCGTAGGTGATGGTCCCGTCAACATCCGGCAGCGGGTTGCCGGCCATCCGCAGGTCGCGCAGCGTCAGCGCCGCGCGCACGGTGGGGCGCTGCAGCGTGCCCCGCAGCCACAGGCTGAGCGCGGCGGTGCCGCCGAAGGGGGTGGGGAGGGCGCTGATCGCCGTGAGCGCGTCCGCGCGGCCGGGGAGGTCACGGCAGTGCTGCAGCATCGTCAGGGCATCGGCGCGCAGCTGCGCGAGGTCGGCGCCGATCTGCACGTTCGCGCGCGAGAGCGCGAAACGCATGTCGAGGTCTTGCTCGCGCGTCTGGAAGGTGCTGTCGGCGGCCAGCGCCATCGCGTAGCCCGTGCCGGGGCCGCTGCGCGCCAGCGCGAAGCGCGTGAGCGTGAGCGTCTCGCTGCCGCCGTCATAACTGGCGGCGATCTCCCCGTCGGTGAACGGCACGCCGGCGATGGTCACGGTATCAATGGTCCGCACCGTTGAATCCACCCGCAGGGTGCGCCGCAGCGCCTGCTCCGGCGTCTCGCCCGCGCGCGGCGTCAGCGTCGCGCGGACCGTCGCGGTCAGCGCCAGCGCCCCCGTGGCATCGAAGGGCAGGCAGAGGCCGCCGTCGGTGAAGCTGATGAGCGTCTCCGGCGCCGTCCCGGTGAGCGGGGACACCAGGCTGTCAAGCACCACCTTGGGCGCGGTCATGCGCAAGGCGAGCTGCTCGGCCTCCGGCGTGGCGGGGTCGAGCGAGAGCGTGCCGGAGATCGCGATGGGATTACCCTGGTAACTGAGCGCGGCCTGCGTCAGGGTGAGCGTCTGGCCCTGGAGCGTGAAGGGGATCTCGGCGCTGTCGAATTCCACCACGGTGTCGCCGAGCGTGAACGCCGGGCGTGAGAGGAGCAGGCGCCCGGACCCGCGCGGATCGTCGGGAGCGTGGGTGATCTCGATTTCGCCCTCGACGAAGCCGTCGAGCGGGAGGGACAGGCCGGCGGTCTCCAGCAGCGCGGCCAGCGAGGTGCGCGGCAGCGTAGCCGTGCCGGAGAGCGCCCACGCGTCGGCGCCGCGCGCGCTGATGGTCGCGTCCAGGTCCACGCGGCTGCCGCCGGCCAGCACGCGCAGGTTCGAGAGCGTCACGGCGGAGTGCTCACCAAGCGCGGCGGTGATGGAGCCGGTGACGTCGGTGAACGGCGTGGCGGCGACCGTGCCGTGCACCGCGTGAAAATCGCCGGTGAAGCTGGGGTTGGCCAGGGTGCCGGTGAGGGTGCCGGTCGCGAAGCCGGTGCCGGTGACGTCCGCCTGCCCGGCCAGCGCGGCGACGGGGCCGAGCTGTACTGCGGACGCGCGCACGGTGAAGTCGAGGGTATTCCGCTCGTCCAGGCTCCCGCGCAGGTCCAGCACGCCGAGCGGCGTCTTGGCGGACAGGCGGTCTACCTGAATCCGCGCGGCGGCGCCGGTGGCCTGAATCCGCAGGCCGGCGTCAACCTCGCCCGCGGTATACCGGCCGAGCCGGACGGTGCCGCGCGGGCGGGTGACGATATCGAGCGTATCTGTCCCGGTGAGCTTGACCGACAGTGGACCGGTGACGCGGCCGGTGATCTCATGCGGGGAGAAGGCGTCCTGCTGCTCCGGCGGCGGGACGAAGGCGACCATGACGGCGCCCACGTCCACATCGCGCACGCCGCCGGTGAAGAGGAAGCGCGGCGTCTCGCCGACGGTCGCCCAGGCGCTGCCGTGAAACGTGCCGCCGAAGCCGCGTCCCGTGAGATTCGTCACGGTGAGGCTCTCGCCGGTGAAGCGCAAGTCACCCGCCAGATCGCTGATGGCCAGTTTGTCCAGCGTGATGGAGGGCCCGGCGGCGTGCCCGACGATCGTCAGGTCCGGCAGCGTGCCGGTGAGTTGCGCCCACCCGGTGACGGCGCCCCCCCAGGCGGCGTCTACCTCGGACAGGCCGGGAATGACGCGCGCCAGGCGCGCCATGTCGGCGCCCTCGGTGCGCATCTCGATGGCGACGGTGGTGAAGGCCGGCCCGGAGAGCGCGCCGTCCGCCGTCAGCGGCACCCCGTCCACGCGGCCTTCCACGCCGATGAGCTCGATGACATCGTTCGCCAGCGCGAGCTGCCCGCGCGTGATGTGGAAGGGCAGCGGGCGGTGCAGCCGCGCCGTCCCGCGCACGTCGTGCAGGTCGGCCACGCCGGTGAGAGTGAGCGAGAGCGGCTGCCCGGGATGCCAGGCGGCGGCCACCTGCCAGCGGCCATCCACCGTGCCCCCGTCCACGCGGAACTGCTGCTGGAGCTCGGCGGGGAGCAGCGTGCGGAGCAGCGCCAGGTCAAATCCCCGGTGCAGCACCGTGCCCTGGGCGCGCAGGCGCGCCAGATCCACGCTGCCGGTCACCTCCAGCCGCTCGGCGCGGCCGCTGCGCGGGGTGGCGCGGAACGTAAATGGCAGATACGCGGCGCTGGCGCGCGTGGTGCGTATCTCCACGTCCGTCAGGTGCTCGCTGAACGGGACGCCGGTGAAGCCCGTGGCGTCCTGGTAGATCACCTCGCCGCCGTCCACGCGGAGCGCGCCGCGGAAGACGTCTGGCGATGGCTTGCTCGGGCGCGCCAGCAGATCGTGAAAGTTCCACTGCCCTGCGGCGTCGCGCGTCAGTCGGAGATACGGCCGCGTCACGTCTATCGCGCTGATGGCGCTGAGCGGCTGGAAGGGCAGGCGGAACATGCGCCGCGGGTCGAAGCGGATATCCACGCGGCGGGCGGCGGCGAAGCGCCGCGTGCCGTCCGCCTCTTTCACCTCCAGGCCGGTGACGGTGAGGCGCCCGCGCGCGCTGAAGGCCACCCGCTCCAGGCTGACTTCGCGTTGGAGGGCGAAGCGGAGATGCAGCAGCGCGGCGCGCGTCAGCAGCGCGTCGCGGTCGGCGCTGGCGAGCGCCAGCAGCGCGGTGAGGAGAAAAGCCAGCAGCAGCGCGACCGGCAGCAGCAGGAAGAGCCCCCACGCCGCCGGTAAACCGCGAGCGGGTGTTGAGTTGTCTGATCGGCGCCGGCGGAACATGACGATGCGAATACCTCTCCTGGATCAGCAACAGGCAGAATAATCCCGACACGAGCGTACCCTGACTGGCACGGTATTATAACATGCGCGCGTGCAGCGGGGGAGCCTGGGAGCGCCGGCCTCCGGCCGGCCTTATTATACCACGCGCGCGCGTGCAGCTCCGGATTCCGGGGTGTCGCGCTCCCGCGGCGCTTTGTGTATAATAGCGGGGCGCGGCTCACCGGAGCCGCGTGACTGGTGTACGGAAGGGAATGGGGATGAATCCGAACTTTTCGCGCCCGAAGGCGATCGCGATCGCGGCGGGGGTGGTCCTGCTGATCGCCGCGGCCATCGCGGGCCTGTTTATCTGGTCGCCCCTCGCCGGGTGGATCGGCGTGGGCGTCATCGTGGTGGTACTGGCGATCCTGGCCATCGTCTATCTGCCGCCGGTCTTCCGCTGGATGCGTTTTCAAAAGACCTTCAAGAAATTCGAAGGGCAGTTGCAGCAGCTTCCGACGCTGATGATGGCGGGCCGCACGCAGCAGGCGCTGTTGCTCTTCGAAGAGGCGATGAAAGAAGCGCCGGAGAACGCCTACACCTACTACCTGCGCGCCCGCTTCAATGAACGCGCCGGCAAGCTGCCGGAGGCGCTGGCGGCGGCCAATAAAGCGCTGTCGCTGGCCGGCTCCGATCCCTTCCTGCCGGTCATCCTGCAGCAGGTGGGCGGCCAGGCGGGCCAGCCGGCCACCGTCGCCGAATTCCGCCGCCAGACGGAAGAGATGCGCGGTGCGCTGGAGCCGCGGGTGAATATGGTGCGCCAGCAGAAGGAACGCGCGAAGAAGGACCGCAAGAAGAAGTCGCGGTAGGCGAGGTGAGATGCACGACGACAAGCCCCCCGGACGATGTCCGGGGGGCTTGCACAGTACTGGGATGGGTCGTCGTCAGTCCGCCGGGATGACGGAGACGTCCTTTTGGCCCTTGCGCGCCCAGCCGAATTTCACCGTGCCGGGGACGAGGGCGTAAATGGTGTAATCGCGGCCGAGGCCGACGTTCTGGCCAGGGCGGATCTTCGTGCCGCACTGGCGGACGATGATGCCGCCGGGCTGCACGAACTGGCCGTCATAGAGCTTCACGCCGCGGCGTTGGGCCTGGCTGTCGCGACCGTTTCTGGAACTGCCGACACCTTTTTTATGCGCCATGATCTGACTCCTTAGGCCTCAATCCGCTCAACCCGCAGATTAGTGAAATACTGGCGGTGGCCGCGCTTCACGCGGACGTTCTTTTTCGGCTTGTAGCGGAAGGCGATGATCTTCTTCGCGCGGTCCTGCTCCAGCACGGTGCAGACCACTTTCGCGTTCGCCACCAGCGGGGCGCCCACCGTCACCTGCTCGCCATCGGCGACCAGCAGCACGCGGTCCAGCTCAACCGTCGCGCCCAGCTCGGCGTCCAGCTTCTCGACTCGGAATTTGTCCCCCGGGGTGACGCGATACTGCTTGCCCCCGGTCTCCACTACGGCGTACATGCAACTCTCCTTCGGCGACGGCTGTGCCCGCGCAGGCACGGCGCCTACTATAGCAAAACCCCGTGCGCCCTGTCAACGGACCGCTCGCCCGGCGACCAACACCAAAATGGAGCCACCGGTCGGACTCGAACCGACGACCTGCGCATTACGAGTGCGCTGCTCTACCAACTGAGCTACGGTGGCGCCACGCAGCCCGCCTCACGCGGGCGCGGACGCAAGTATACACAACCGGGGGCGCGCTGTCAATATTCATTTCACCGCGCCGGCGGCGTCCTTGACCTTCGGCGCGCCGCCCACCGTCAGCGCCGCACGGATGGCAAAATAATCGGGGCGGGAGAGGGCTTTGCCCAGCGCGCCGGCGGCTTCGCGCGCCTGCGCGGCGGTTTTGCACCCGATCACGCCCACCTGTATCGCCGGGTGCATGAGGGTCGCCGCGAGGATGAGCTGGTAGAGGCTCAGCCCGTATCCCGCCGCCATCGGCGCGAGGCCGCGCACGGCGGCGGTGACGGCGCGGAAGCGCTCCCCTTGGAAGTCGGGATGATGCTGGCGGAAATCGCGAAAGGTCTCCTCGCCGGTGTAGGCGCCGCTCAGCAGGCCCTTGTGCATCGTCGAGTACGTCATCACCCCGACGTTGTGCGCCTGGCAGTAGGGAAGCAGATCCTGCTCGATGGCGGTGTCGAGCAGACTGTAGGGCGGCTGCACGGCATCGTAGGCGCCGAAGGCGCGCGCGGCGCGAAATTGCTCTACGGTGAAATTGCTGACGCCGTAGTGGCGGATCTTCCCCTGCGCCTTCAACGTCTCCAGCGTCTCGGTGATGGCGGCCAGCGGGGTGAGCTGATCGTAGAAATGCAGCAGGTACAGGTCAATCGCCTCCACCCGCAGCCGGCGCAGCGACGCCTCGCAGCGCGCCGCGACGTGCGCGGGGGAGAGGTCGGGGTAGCGGCTGGCGTCGGGATTGAAGTGGTTGAAGACCTTCGTCGCCACCACCACTTCGTCGCGCGGCACGGCGGCGAGGAAGGCGCCCAGAACCGTCTCCGCCAGCCCGTCGCCATAGGCGTCCGCGGTGTCGAAAAAGTTGATGCCGCCGTCGTAGGCCGCGCGCATCGCCGCCAGCAGCGCCTCCTCCGGCTGCGGTCCCCAGAAGCGCGGCGACAACTGCCAGGTGCCGAAGCAGATCGGCGAGACGCGCAATCCGGTGGCGCCGAACGTGACGCGGGTTGACATGGTGACCTCCCTGGGTGACGAGTGACCGAGTGCGTAGCACTCAATATGATCGGTGAATTCGGCAAGGCGAGGAGGAGTTCCTGCGCGGATGAGTGCTCCTCTTGTGATCAAACCAGATCAGACTCGCGCGCGCCGGCAATCAGCGCGTCGCCGGGGGGCGGCGCGGTGAGGGTGGGGGCCGCGGCCTGTCGCGCGCGGCGCGCCTGGAGGACGAACCACGCCAGCATCGCCGCGGTCAGCGCGGCGCCCGCCAGCCAGCCGCCGGCCGGCAGCGCCCGCGCGCCCTGGAGGCCGGTATACAGGCCGAAGCCGAAGAAAATGACGGCGGCGCCGATCTGGAGCGCCCGCTCCGGCAGGCGTTTGCCCAGCAACCGCCCGGCGATGATCGCCAGCCCGTCGGAGGCTACCATGCCGAGGGTCGAGCCGAGCCAGACGGGAATGGGCGCGTGGCCGGCAGCCAGCGTCACCGTGCCCAGCATCGTCTTGTCGCCCAGCTCGGCGAGAAAAAACGTCGTGGTGACCAGCCAGAAGGGGGAGCGCGCGCGCGCCGCGCCGCAGCCCGCGTCCTCCAGCGCGTCCCCGCGCAGCGTCCACAGGCCGAAGCCGACGAAGGCGACCCCGGCGGCGAGGTGTATCCACGGCCGCGGGAGCACGTGCCCGACCCCGCCGCCCAGCAGCACGGAGATGATGTGCACCACCAGCGTCGCCAGCGCGATGCCGCCCAGCACCACCCAGGCGTTGTACCGGCTGGCCAGGCACAGCGCCACCAGCTGCGTCTTGTCGCCGAGCTCCGCGAGGAAGATCATCGCGAAGGCTAACCAGAAGACGTCCACGCCACACTCCCCGCGCCGGCACCCCGGCACAAAAAAAAAGACCGTTGCGCCGGCGCCACCCATGACGATGACCGCGCAAAGGTCTCACCAAACCTCGGAACAGGCCGGAAGAGCCAGGCGTCTGCCAGGATGTTGACTCCCCCTGATCTCGCGACTCCCCTTTTGCGGCCTTACGGTAGCACGCGGATGGCGGTGCTGTCAACCGCGCGCGCGGCGGCGGGTGGGATCGGTTGGCGCATTGCCGCCGTCGCGGTATAATCACCGTACTGGAACAGGAGGGTGGGCCATGTCAACCAGCGATCTCAGGGTGCAATTGCTGCACTCCATCCAGTGGGCGCACATCCCCGCCGGCGATTTCCTCTACGGCGAGCGGAAAAAATGCAAGTATCTGCCGGCATTTGCGATCATGACGTTCCCCGTCACCGTGGGGCAATATCGCGTCTTCTGCAAAGCCACCAGGCGATCAATGCCCCCCGCGCCCTCCTGGGGCTGGCAGGAGGATCATCCCATCGTCAACGTCACCTGGCATGACGCGGCCGCCTTCGCCGAGTGGGCGGACCTGGCGCTGCCCACTGAAGAGGAGTGGGAGAAAGCCGCGCGCGGCACGGATGGGCGCGTATACCCCTGGGGCAATAAATGGGATGCCTCGAAATGCCGCAACAGCGTGAGACAATCCGCCGGGCAGACAGCGCCTGTGGGGCGGTATCCGGCGGGCGCCAGCCCCTACGGGGTGATGGACATGGCCGGCAACGTGTGGGAATGGTGTGACAGTTGGTATAGTGTGAATTCCACGCGGGTGCTGCGCGGCGGGAGCTGGGGCAGCCACGATCCAGTCAACCTCCGCGCCACCTGCCGGAACGGCCACGATCCGACGTTCAGGTTCCACTTCTACGGGTTCCGGTGTGTGTCTCGTTCGCCAGGACAATAATTTCCCTTTACTCTTTAACACTTTTTCCCTTTATGAGGCGCATGGATGCGCCTGTCTTTCACCAGGGATGGCGGCAGGCGCGCAGCGCATGATTGTCGCCGCCCCGCAAGGAAGCCGCCGCTTTCCGGCGAATTGCCTGGAGTGTGGCAACGTTACTGCATGGCATCGGCCCCTTTCCCGGCGACGGCGGTCTCACCGCGCTGGCCGCCTATGATTTTCCCGGCCTGGGCGAACAGCGCGCGGGGGCGGGGGGCGTCACCGCCATCGCCGCCACCCGCGACGGGAAGGCGATCTTTCTCTGCCGCGAGGAGCGAACGCTGGCCTACCTGCCCACGCGCGTGGGCATCCCCGCCTACTATCCGCTGGTGCCGGCGCCGCTGCCGGACCGCGTGCGGGCGGTGCTCATGGACCTGGACGGCACCAGCGTGCGCAGCGAGCGTTTTTGGGTCTACGTCATCGAGCGCGTGGTGGCGCGGCTGCTGGGGGACGCGGGCTTCCGCTTCACCGCGGCCGATCTGCCCTACGTCTCCGGCTTCAGCGTCTCCGAGCACCTGGAATATTGCCTGCGCGCCTATTGCGCGGGGGTGGCGGACGCCACGCTGGCGCGCGCGGTAGACCTCTACCACGCCATCACCGACGAGGAGATGGACGCCATCGCCGCCGGACGCGGCAGGCAGGAGGCGTTCACCCCCGCGCCGGGATTGAAGGACGTGCTCCTCAACCTCAAATCGCGCGGGGTGAAGCTCGGGCTGGTCACCTCCGGCCTGCACCGCAAGGCGTGGCCGGAAATACTCAGCGCCTTCCGCGCCCTCGGTCTGGGCGATCCGCTGGCCTTTTACGACAGCATCGTCACCGCCGGCGTCGCCATCGGGCGCGGGCAGGCGGGCACGCTGGGCGAGCTGCAGGCGAAGCCTCATCCCTGGCTCTACGCCGAGGCGCTGCTGCCGCTGGGCGTGCCGCCGGAGGAAGCCATCGGCATTGAAGACAGCGGCGCCGGCGTGCTCGCCGTCAGATTGGCCGGCGTGGCGGCGGTGGGCGTGGCGGACGGCAATATCGTCGCCGGCGGCGCGGCCCCGCTCTGCGCGGCGATGGCGCCGGATTTGCGGACGGTGTGGGAGCGGGTGCTGGCGGCGAGAGTGTAACACACGTGCAGGCGCCACTCCGCTCAGGCTGCGTGGCGCACTACCAACGAACGGGTGCGTTTTTAAAAGCTGAGGGGATGTATGACATCTGCATTGAACAACCGCTTCACCGCGGTGCCATTTACCAAGGTGCGGGTGGATGATGCCTTCTGGGCGCCGCGCATGGCGGTCAACCGCGAGCGGACGATCCCGCATCAATACCGGATGTGCCTGGAGACCGGCCGCATCGGGGCGTATGCGCTGGACTGGCGGCCGGGGATGGAGCCGGCGCCGCACGTCTTCTGGGATTCCGACGTGGCGAAGTGGATCGAGGCGGCGGCGTATAGCCTGGCGACGCACCCGGACCCGGCGCTGGACGCGTTGCTCGACGCGACCATCGCGCGGATCGCCTCCGCGCAGCAGCCGGACGGCTACCTCAATCCGCACTTCACCGTGGTGGAGCCGGATAAACGCTGGACGAACCTGCGCGACCTGCACGAGTTATACTGCGCCGGGCACCTCATCGAGGCGGCGGCCGCGCATTTTCAGGCGACGGGCAAGCGGGCGCTGCTCGACGTGATGCGGCGGTATGCAGATTATATCGAGCGGGTTTTCGGTACCGGGCCGGGGCAGATGCGCGGCTACTGCGGGCACGAGGAGATCGAGCTGGCGCTGGTGAAGCTGGCGCGCGCCACCGGCGAGGCGCGCTACCTGGCGCTGGCGCAATATTTCGTGGATGAGCGCGGGCGGCAGCCGTATTACTTCGACGCGGAGGCGCAAGCGCGCGGCGAAAATCCGGCGACGTCCTATATGGGCCGCTACGAATACTGCCAGGCGCACCTGCCCGTGCGCGAGCAGCGCGAGGTGGTGGGACACGCCGTGCGCGCCATGTATCTCTACGCCGCGATGGCCGACCTGGCCGGAGAGACCGGCGACGCCGCGTTGCTCGCCGCCTGCGAGGCACTGTGGGCGGACCTGACGCTGAAGAAGCTGTATCTCACCGGCGGCATCGGGCCGTCGCGGCACAACGAGGGATTCACCGGCCACTACGATCTCCCCAACGAGACCGCCTACGCGGAAACCTGCGCGGCCATCGGGCTGGTCTTCTGGGCGCACCGGATGCTGCAGCTCGACTGCGACGGCCGCTACGCCGACGTGATGGAGCGCGCGCTGTATAACGGGGCATTGAGCGGCGTCTCCCTCGACGGCACGACATTCTTCTACGAGAACCCGCTGGCGAGCACCGGCGCCCGCCACCGGCAGGACTGGTTCGGCTGCGCCTGCTGCCCGCCGAACGTCGCGCGGCTGCTGGCCTCGCTGGGCGGCTATATCTACGGCGAACGCGAAGACGCACTGGCGGTGCACCTCTACGTGCAAAGTCGGGTGGAGACGGGGCTGGCGGCGTTGCGGGTGGAGACGCGCTACCCCTGGGACGGCGCGGTGCGCATCACCGTGGACCCGCGGGCGGCGCGGTTCACCCTGCGCTTGCGCGTGCCCGGCTGGTGCCGCGAATATCGGCTGGCGGTGAACGGCGCGCCGCTGGAGGCGCCGGTGGAGCGCGGCTATCTCTGCCTCGCGCGCGACTGGGCCGCCGGCGATACGGTGACGCTGGAGCTGGCGATGCCGGTGGAGCGCCTTGAGGCACACCCGACGGTGCAGGCGGACGTGGGTCGGGTGGCGCTGCAGCGCGGGCCGCTGGTCTACTGCCTGGAAGCCGTGGATCATGAGGTAGACGTCCGCCACATCGTCCTCCCCGAGGACGCGGCGCTCACCCCGCGCTTCGATCAGGCGCTGCTCGGCGGCGTCACCGTGCTGGAAGGCCGGGCGGCGGCGCTGGACGAGACCGCGTGGGCGGGCACGCTCTATCGCCCCGTTCAGGACCCCGTCTGCCGCCCGACACCGCTCCGCGCCATCCCGTACTACGCCTGGGACAACCGCGAACCGGGGGCGATGACGGTGTGGGTGCGACGGTAAGTCCCGTTTCGCGTATTCTATAGTATAATGAACGTCGTCATGGCGATAGGCATGCGGTTACTGATGGTGCTCTGTCTGCTCGCGGCGGCGCTGGCGTGCGCCCAGGAGCCGGCGTCGGTGGCGCTGGCGCCGAAGTGGACGCTGAAGCAGTTCCCCGGCATCAGCGAGATCGAAGAGCAGGTGCTGGCGCTGACGAACGAGGTGCGGAAAAAACAGCGCCTGTCCACGCTGAGCGCCTCCACGGAGCTGCGGATTGCCGCCCGCCAGCATTCGCAGGAGATGGGCGATGCTAAGTATTTCGGCCACGAATCGCCGGACGCCCGCTGGCGCGTGCCCTGGCAGCGCACCTACAACGCCGGCTTCTGGGGGCAGCAGGTGGGCGAAAACATCGTCTCCGTGCAGCATCCGGGCCTGAAAACGCCCAAAGCCATCGCCGAGCGTTTCCTCGAGCTCTGGATGAACAGCCCCCCGCACAAAGCGAACCTGCTCACCGCGAAGTGGACGCTGCTCGGGGTGGGGGTGGTGAAGGTGCGCGACACCTACTACGGCACCCAGCTTTTCGCCGTGCCGCTGGTGCGCCTGGAGGAGGCGGCGCTGAGCCGCGTCGCCGGCGAGATGGTGACGCTGACGGTGGAAGGCGCGCTCCGCTCCGGCACGGTGAATATCTGGGTGAACGGCGCGCATCAGGAAACGCTCACCCCGCGCCGGGGCGCCTTCACCGCGGCCATCACCTACCCGAAAAAGAGCGGCGACTACGCGATCATGCTCGGCCTGGGCAAAACGGTGGTGTGGGAGGCGACGCTGCGCACGGACAAGCCGGAGCGCGAGATGCTGAGCGGGGTGAAGAGCCACCGCGCCGGCGTCGTCACCGATACGCGGGTGGAGACCCGCCCCTTCACCGGCCTGCGGCTGACCGGCGTCATCAAGATCGCCCCCGGCGCGCAAGCCTACTTCATCCGCGACGACGCCATCCAGGCCACCCTCACCGCGAACAAGGACGGCCTCGCCGCCTTCGACTGCATCCTGCCGAAACGCGATACCCACTACGTCATCGGCTTCGGCTACGCCGGCCTGCGCGAAGACCTGCTCTACATTGACACGGCCGCCCCGCTGAACGACGCCTTCCTGGGCCGCCCGGAATAGCGCCGCCTCACGCGCCATTCAGCAACGCCTGATACACGTCTCGCTTGCCCGCGCCCGTCTCCGCCGCCGCGCGCGCGGCGGCGTCCTTCGTGGACAGCCCGTCCTCCCGATAGCGCCGCGCCAGCGCGACGGCGCGCGCCGACGGGTCTTCCGCCGCGGTGGCGCGCAGGCCGCCGCCGGGCCAGACGAGGACGATCTCACCGCGCACCTCGGCCTCCGCCAGCGCCTCCGCCAGCTCGCGGGCGGTGCCGCGCCGCAGCTCCTCAAATTTTTTCGTCAGCTCCCGCGCCAGCAGCACCGGGTGGTCGGAGGCGAGGTCGGCCAGGTCGGCCAGCGCCTCGGCGACGCGGTGGGGGGCTTCATAAGCGGCGCAGGTGTCTGCTCCAGAGAGGCTCTCGCGCAGCAGCGCCCGGCGCGCCTTCGTCGCCCGCGGCAGGAAGCCGAGGAAGCGGAAGCGGTCGGTGTTGAAGCCGGAGACGGCCAGCGCGGCGATGATGGCGGACGGCCCCGGCACCGGCACGACGGGAATGTTCTCCGCCACGCACGCCGCCACCAGCGCCTGCCCGGGGTCGCTGATGCCCGGCATGCCGGCGTCGCTCACCAGCGCCACGTCCTTCCCCGCCCGCAGCAGCGCCGTCACCTCGGCGATGCGCCCCGGCCCGCTGTGCGCGTGGTAGCTCATCGTCGGCGTGCGGATGTCAAAATGCGCCAGCAGTTTTCGCGTGACGCGCGTATCCTCGGCGGCCACCACCGCTGCCTCCTGCAGCACCCGCACCGCCCGGAAGGTCATATCCTCCAGGTTGCCGATCGGCGTGCCGACGATGTAGAGCGTACCGGGCATACTGTCACCCCAGAGATACGGAGATCATGGAGAGTGATTGGATGGGTTCATTATACGCGCCGCCGGGGCGCTTGTGCAGGGGGGCAGGCAAGAGAGGAGAACTGAGCAGGCAGTGCACCGTCTTTGACTGCCAGACGGCGCGCGATCTACCATATTTTTCATCTCGCGTGTAATGTTTCCCCGTCCGCCGATGACTGTAGAGGTAGAGAAGCCCGATCCGCGGAGGTGACAGTATGGACGATGCCGCGCTGATTGAGGCCACGTTGCGGGGTGACGTGGAGGCGTTCGGGAGGCTGGTGCAGCGCTACCAGCATGCCCTGGTCGCCGCCGCGCGGCACCTGACCCGGCATGCGGAGGACGCGGAAGACCTGGCGCAGGAGGCGCTGGTGGATGCGTATCGCCATCTGCGATCGCTGAAAGACCGCACGAAATTCCGGGGCTGGGTGTTCGGTATCCTGCGGCACAAGTGCCTCACCGCCCTCAAGCGCCGGAAGCCGGAGCCCGTCTCGCTGGACGAGTGCGCCGAGCTGCCCGCGCTGTCGCCCGCCGAGATCGGCGGCGACCTGGCCGACCTCCTCGACAGTCTGCCCCTGGCCTCCCGCGAAATCCTCGCCGCCCGCTACGTGCAGGAACTCAGCTACGAAGAAATCGCCGAGGCGCTGGGTACCAGCGTGAATACCGTGCGCGTGCGCTGCTGCCGCGCCCGTGAACGCCTGCGCGCGCTGTTCGCCGCCCGCGGCCGGGAAGGAGGCGTGCGATGCTGAAAGCCTGTGACGCATGGGCGGTGCTGCTCTCCGCCTATCTGGATGAGGAAACCACCAGGCGCGAACGCGCCCGGGTGGAGGAGCATCTGCAAAGCTGCGACGGCTGCCGCGCGCTGGCCGAGCTGCTGCGCTGCGACGCCCAGGATGCCGCCGCCGCGTTGCGGGAACGCGGGGCGAGCGACGGCTTCGCCGCCGGCGTGCTGGCGCGGGTGGCCGAAGAGGAGATCGAACCCGCGGATCGGTATGCAGCGATCCCACTGGCGCCGGAGAGACCGAAACGCCGCACGTCTATTTGGGAATGGCTGGTCGTGGTCAGTATCGTTGCCGTCCTTTCGGCGATCCTCTTCCCGACCTTTGCCAGGTCACGCGAGAAGGCGCGGCAAACCACCTGCACCAGCCAGCTTCGCCAGATTGCCACGGCAATCCAGATGTACGTACAGGATGAAGGCGCGTACCCCCCCGCGGATACCTGGGCCGCGGCGATTATGGATTACGCCGGGTCAGAGAAAATCTTTTCTGACCCGGTGGACACCACTCCCGGTTCCGGAGGGGGCATCAACCAGAACAGCTACAGCTATAACACGGCATTGGCCGGCCAACCGGCGGCGGCGGTCCATGCGCCGACGGAAACCCCCGTCGTCTGGGATTCCGCGCCGCGCCATAACGGGATGATTATCGGCTTCGCCGATGGGCATGTGCGCTTCTTCCCGCGACTGAACAACATCAACGCGTATGCTGAGCTGGCGCTGGCCGAACAGGAAGCGGTGGCGAAGAGGCCGGCGAGCACGGCGCTATCCTCGCCTCCCCCCCCGCCCGGTCAGGCAGCGCGGCCCCCCGCTCCGCCCACCATCGCCCCGCCGACGAAAAATTACGGCCTGGCGGACAAGCTGCAGATCGCCTATCGCGCGGAGGTGGCGCTGGAGAGCGAAAACGTGCAGGCGGCGCTGGAGCGGGCGGAGCTGCTCTTCCGCCGGCACGACGGCTTCGTGCTGACCTCGAACTACGCGCGAGGTGAGGAAGAAACACCCGCGACGGCGGCGGTGAGCGGGCGCGTGCCGAGCGAGAACCTGGGGAAGATGCTGGTGGAGCTGGGGGCGCTGGGGACGCTGGTGAGCCGCGCGGTGAACGGCGAAGACCTGACCGCCGCGCATCTGCGCAACATCGAGACGCTGGGCGATCTGCGCGGCATCCAGGGGCGCGTGGGCGCCATCCAGGACCGCGCGAAGCCGGGCGACGCCCTGCGCGCGGAAGAGACGATCAGCGGCGCCAGCCGCGAGGCGACCGGGGCGCGCATCGAGGAGTATAAACTGCAGAGCCGCGTGCGGCTGGCGGAGATCACCGTGCGCATCACCGCCCCGCCGGTGAAGAAAGCGGAGGCGAAGACAGTCTCCCCGCTCGCCGCCTCGCTGCACGGAGCCGTGCGCGGCTTGCGCGCCTTCGGCCTCTGGCTCCTCGCCGTGCTCATCCCCATCGCCGTCTTCCTCCCCGTCTGGGGCCCGCTCCTCTGGCTCGGCTGCCGGCTGTGGAGGCGCTACGGCACGCGCCCCCGGCCGTCGAGTCGCGAATAGGCACTCGGCTGTAGACATAGTCACCGTCTGGAACAGGGCGAGAGCCCGGCCATTAACGGTACAACGTGACGACCCGCTACACTTAACAGCGGCCGGGCTCCCGCCCTGTTCCAGACCGTGACCATCACTATCCCGGCCTGCATCCGGCTCGGCGAACTCCCGCCCGCTTTCCGCGCATTGTCGTCCGTTCGCCGACAGGAATGCTTCCTTCGCGGGTAGAACTCATACCACGATGCGACGACGCGGCGATTATTTTTCAGAGAGAAGCGGGCCTTCGTTCTTCAGCGAGCTGCCGGTGACGAAGGTGATTCTGCTGGCCTGGGTGGCGGTCTTCCTGCTGGAGATCTTCACCGGCGGCGGCATTGACATGCTGCTCGCGTTTCACCCGGTGATTTTCCCGAATGCCATCACCGGGCTGGTGACGTATCCGCTCATCGTCGGGTATGCCAATATCTTCGGGCTGTTGATCACCGGGCTGGTCTTTTACTGGTTTGGCGGCAGCCTGGAGCGGAGTTGGGGGCCGCGGCGGTTCCTCATCTTCCTGCTGCTGGCGAATGTCGCCGCGGCGCTGGTGTGGGAAATCGGCATCTTCCTCTTCACCGGGGGGCCGGGCGGCGTTGGTGGGCCGTGGTTCATGCTGTCCTCCGTCATCGTCGCCTGGGCGTGGCTGAACCCGGAAGCCACCATCATGCTCTGGTTCATCCTGCCGATGAAGGCCAAATGGATCGGCTGGCTGGACATCGCCCTGCTGTATGTGCTCATGCCGCTGGGGTACGTCAGCGGGTTGATGATCCTCCTCATGGGCTTTTTCGCGCTGGGCGGGGCGGCGGTGGGGTACGCGTATGCCCGCTGGGAGCGCCGCTGGGGGTGGGTGCCTCGCCAGCCGCGCGAAGCGCGCGCGACCCCCGTCCTTCGCCCATCGTCCCCCCCCATCCCTATCCGCCGCCGCGTCACCCTCCTCGACCGCCTCTTCGCCCCCGTCCGCGAGTGGAAACGCCGCCGCAATATCGAGCGTCTGCGCAAGACGTGGAAACTCGACGACTGACGACGCGCGGCCGGTGAGAAAAGTCAGACATCCCCGCCCCGCCGAAACTGCCCGCCGCCGGCGATTTCGCGTATAATACCGGTAATTCCGGATCGCGCGGCGATCCGTCTCCATCACGAGGGAGATCCATGACCGTTCACGAGCATGAACCTGTGCGCCGCGTCGCCGTCGTCGGCATCGGCTACGTCGGCCTGACGCTGGCCTGCGCGCTGGCGGACGCCGGCTTTCAGACGCTGGGCTACGACATCAACGCGGACAAGGTGCGGCGGGTCGGCGAAGGCCGCGTGCCCTTTGATGGCGGCGATGCCGAGCTTGACGCGCTGCTGGCGCGCGCCGTCGCCGCGGGCGCGCTGACGGCCACCGCCGACCCCGCGCGGCTGCGCGACGCCCAGGCGGTCTTCATCGCGGTGGAAACCCCGGTGGAGGCGGACGATCACCGCCCGCGCTACGTGGCGCTGCGCGGCGCGCTGGAGGCGATCGCCCCGCATCTTGCGCCCGGCGTGCTGGTGGCGCTGGAATCCACCATCGCCCCCGGCACCACCCGCGAGCTGGCGCTGCCCATCCTGCGCGCGGCGCTGGGCGGCGAGGCGGGGGAGGCATTCTTCCTGGTGCATTGCCCCGAGCGCGTGATGCCCGGGCGCCTGCTGAAAAACCTGTCCACCTGCGACCGCGTGGTCGGCGGCGTCACCCCCGCCTGCACCGCCCGCGCGCTGCCCATTTATCAACGGTTGACCAGCGGGGCGCTGCATCCCACCGATGCCACCACCGCGGAGATCGTGAAGACGGCGGAAAACGCCTATCGCGACGTGCAGATCGCCTTCGCCAACGAGCTGGCCCTCATCTGCGAGGAGCTGGGCGCCGACGTCTTCGCCGTGCGCGAGCTGGTGAACAGCAGCCCGCACCGCCAGATGCACCTCCCCGGCGCCGGCGTAGGCGGTCACTGCATCCCGAAGGACCCCTGGCTGCTCGTCTCTGCGGTGCAGGAGTGCCCACCGCGCCTGCTGCCCACCGCGCGTGCCGTCAATGACGGCATGCCGCTGCACCTCGCCGCGCTCGCCCGCCGGGCGCTCGCCGCCGAGGGCCGCGCCCTCGACGGCGCCACGGTCGTCATCCTCGGCGCCGCCTACCTGGAGGAGACGGACGACACCCGCAACACCCCGGCGCTGCCGCTGGCCCGCGCGCTGCTGGCCGACGGCGCCGATGTGCGCCTGCTCGATCCGCACGTCGCGGCGCTGGAGGACCTGCCCGTCTCCGCCGGCCTCGATGCCCTGGACGGCGCCGACGCCCTCATCCTCGTCACCGCGCACCGGGAATTCCGCGCGCTGGACCTTCCCGCCGCCGCCGCCCGCCTGCGCACCCGCGTCCTCATTGACGGCCGCAACGTCTTCGATCCCGCCGCCGCCTGCGCCGCCGGCTTCCGCTTCGTCGCCCTGGGCAAGGGGGAGACGATGGCCGCCGCCCCGGCGGGTTAACGCAAAGGAAGTTCAATCACGCGGATGCTGTTTGCATCAACAACGCTATAGTGCTGGCACCAATCACGACGACTTGCGACTACATCAACAACGAAGTGAGCCAACTGATCCGGAGCAAGCAATTTGATGCGAAACAAAATGAGGCCATACGGCACGTGATATTGGTGCCTGAAGACTAGGGCGTGTTCACCCTACCGCTCAACGCGCATCTTTATGGCGTATTTTCCGCCATACGGCGTTATCAAAATTTGCTGTGGCCCCACTACAGCGGCATTTTTCCGCCGTGTCTGGCGAAAAATCCCCGCAAAAGCTGGCGATTTCCGGTAGTGTGAACACGCCCTAATTCGCCAAAGTCCAGGTCGAAGGTGAGGAGTAATCGTTGCTGTTCTTCAGCCTTCCGCAATATTGCCACATCGCTGATGCCCGACATTGCTTCGCGGATATCCAGCACGTCATGCCCGCATTCGCGAAGTTGGGAGACGATGATGCGTGGGATATTTTCATCGGTGAGGAGGCGCATGCTGTTCAGCTCGCCAGCGGATATACCTTCTCGGCATGCAGGCGCGACCCGGCATACGCCAGACACGCTCGAATGGCTTCCAGTGTGACCCCTGGATAATTGTCGACAATTTCCGCAAAGCTCCACCCGGCGGCCAGCAAGTCAATGATGAACTCGACCGCGAGGCGCGTTCCCTTGAGAATGGGCTTTCCTGCCAATATTTCCGGTTTGATCTCAATTCACCATTGCCATTATACATTACGTTGACCGGTAGGCCAATGTTTATATCTGCATCTCCCCCATTATACACCGGGCGCCCGTTCGAAAACGGGCGCCCGCGGCGAGTGGTTCGCTCCCCGGCCATCAATATTTCGAGCACGTCATGCACAGCACGCCGGCGATGGGCAGCGCGATGACCCAGAAGATGGGCAGCGCGGTCAGCGCCGGGGCGATCATGAAGGCGAGGCTGCTGATGAGCAGGCCGGCGGCGAGGGAGATCGCGAACAGTCCCCGCTTGCGCGCCGCCCACATCTGCCCGGCCAGCACGATGCCGGCGCGCGCCCAGCGCGCGTCGTCACGCGCCACCGCCATCTCCGTCCCGACCCGCATCAACACGCGCGCCTCATCGCTCAACGGCACGACCGTCTTGAGCATCGCGAAGAGGAGGCCCGCCGGCAACAGCGCCAGCAGGTACATGGAAAAATGGGTGAACGTTTCGATCCAGGACATCGCCGTCTCCTTCCCCGACCGGACATCAGGTCGCTCTGCCCCTATATACGCGGGTGGAGGGTGGCGCTGCGGGGCGGGGTCCGTATTTTTTTCACCGGGCCGGGCAGAAAATGCGCGCCGAAGAGGCTGACGGCGAAAAAGAGCGTGCAGCCGAGGTAAAACAGGGGGAACTGCGCGAAGCGCCAGGGGCCGATCATCACGGAGACGTCTTTCAGCGCCTCGACGATGACCACCGCCACCGCCGCGCCGAGGGCGGAGAAGAGCAGCAGCGCCAGGTTGTAAATGGCGAAGTAGGCTTTCGACGCCCGCGATTCCGGCACCACCGAATAGAGGCCGGAGGTGATGGCGATGCCCCAGGCGCCGTCGCCGAGGCCCGCCAGCGCCCAGGCGAGGTAGACCGGCCAGGGGGATTGCGCCGAGCTGACGGCGTAGCAGAAGAAGAGCAGCAGGTAGATGGGCGCCATCAGATATGACGTGCGCCGCGCGCCCAGCCGGTCAATCCGCGCGCCGAAGAGCGAGGTGGTGATGATTTTCACCACCATGTAGCCCGCGGCGAGGATGGAGATGGCGAACTCGTTCAGGTGCAGCACCTTCAGGTGAAAGACCTGGTAGTAGACGGCGCCGATGAGGAAGGGAGCGTCGTAGATGAGCAGGCCCAGCAGCAGGCGCAGGTAGGGGCGGTTGGCGAGCAGCTCGCGGATGTCGCCCAGGTGAAACGTCTCGTCCTCGGCCACGCGCAGCATGGGCACGCGATGCAGCGCGAAGACCGCCGCTGCCCCACACAGGCAGCCGGCGATGAGCAGCAGCGCGAAGCCCCAGGTCTGGTCGCGGGGGATGCGCGTGGCCAGCGCGCCCACCGTCAGCGTGGTCACCAGGCTGAGCGCCGTCATAATGGAAAAGCGGATGCCGAGATACCGTCCGCGCATGCGCGCCGGCACCGTCGAGGCGAGCCAGGCGTCGAGTGTCGGGCGCGCGAGCGAGCTGGCGGCGGCGGCGAGGAAAATGAGGCCGATCAGCGCCGGGAAACGCGCCGGCGGCGGCGCCAGCGCGCCGATGACCACCGCACCCACCATGAAAAGGATTTCCAGGTAGGCCAGCGAGAGGGTGAAGATTTTGGGCCGCCGCACGTGGTTCATCATCCACAGCGCCGCGAGCTGCAGCACGCAGGCCAGGTTGATGAGCGCGGGAAAGAGGCCGATCTTCTCCTTGGCGATGCCCAGCGAGAGCGCGTAGTCCACGAAAAGGAATCCGGTGACGGTGCAGGCGTAGTCGAAGACGCTGCGGAAGCCGACGTTCCAGTTAAAGAGCCGCAACGCGCGCTGCAGCGCCGCGACAGGCAACCCCGGACGCAGGCGGGAGGTGGCGGGCATGTATTATCCCTGCCACGCGTCGAGGAGATGGTCGAGCAGCAGGCGCGTCAGCCGCGCGGGAGCGAAATGCCGCGCGCCGGGCAGGCAGATGCCGCTGGTGATGGGGCTGGCGGCGGACGGCAGCACGGCCGTCCGCGCGTCGTCGTCGCGGGTCCAGGTCACCGCCAGCGCGCCGTCCGCCGGCGCCCAGGCGACCAGCGTCGCGCCCGCTGGCTCCAGTACGGCGTTCAGCCGCGCCGCGACGGCGTTTTCCGGGTGCGCTTCCAGCTCGCGCGCCGCGGCCTCCGCCGCGCCGGCGCCGTCGCCGGGGGTATCCAGCAGCTCGCCGGGGGTGAAGATGGAGGACTCGGCCAGCAACCCGCCGAACAGGCCCTCCGCTTCCGTCTTTTCCGCGCGGTCGTAGAACAGGTTCACGCCGTCGAAGCGCGCCCGCGCCGATTCCAGCGGGGCGTCCGGCGCGAAGTGAATGGGCCGCGGCCCGGTGATGCCCTGCAGCCGCTCGGCGAAGCTGGCGGGGTAGGCCAATCCCGCCGGCAGCAGGATCACTGCCGCCCTGGGCAGGTACGCTAAATATTGGCGCGCCTCCGCGTCCTCCGCCGGGCGCAGCACGGTCGCGGTATCGTTTGCTGTGCCGAGCAGATAGTACCCTGTCTCCGCCGGCGTCTCCGCCACGCGAAACAGCCGCGGTCCGCGCTCCATCCACGCCGCCGCCAGCCGCGCCCCCGGCCACAGCGGCGCCACGAACTCGGTCAGCGCCTCATCCGCCCGCTTCAACTGCGATAGCACGCCGGAAAGATCAAGGTCGTCACGCATGGCTGCATTGTAATGCGCCTGCCGGGAGTTGGCAATGGGGACGACCGACAGGGCGCCTCGCGTCGTCGTTGCCGCCGGGCGCCGCCCGCGCCTGACACGCCGGCCCCGGCGTGAGGGCCGGGGCCGGCGTGTCGCGACTGGCGATGTCGTCCGTGGCTTATTTGTCCGCCGGGCCGGCGCTGGAGAGCGCGGCCTGGGCGGCGGCCAGGCGGGCGACGGGCAGGCGCTTGGGCGAGCAGCTCACGTAGTTGAGGCCGATGGCGAAGCAGAACTTCACCGAATCGGGCTCGCCGCCGTGTTCGCCGCAGATGCCCAGCTTGATGCCGGGGTTGACCTTCTTCGCGTCGTCCACGCAGATCTGCATCAGGCGGCCCACGCCCTTCACGTCAATGGACTCCGTCGGGTCCACCTTGATGATCTTCTTCTCCAGGTAGACGGGCAGGAATTTCGCCGCGTCGTCGCGGGAGAGGCCGAAGGCCATCTGGGTGAGGTCATTGGTGCCGAAGCTGAAGAACTCGGCCTCGGCGGCGATCTCGTCGGCGGTGAGCGCCGCGCGCGGGATCTCGATCATGGTGCCGAATTTATAGTCCACCTCGACGCCTTCGGCGGCCATGGTGTCTTTTGCCACCTGCTCAAGCTGCCCCTTCACTTCCGTCAGCTCGGTGATGAGGCCGATGAGCGGGATCATGATCTCCGGATGCACGTCCATGCCGGCTTTCTTCACCTCGCAGGCCGCGCCGATGATGGCGGCGGTCTGCATCTTCACGATGCCGGGGAAGTAGATGGACAGGCGCACGCCGCGCAGGCCGAGCATCGGGTTGTGCTCGTGCAGGTCGCGGACCTTGGAGAGCATGCGCATCTTCTCCTGATACGCGGCGCCGGTGTCGCCTTTCACGCGCAGCTCGGTGGTCTCCACCAGCAGCTCTTCCAGGCTGGGCAGGAATTCGTGCAGCGGCGGGTCAATCAGGCGCACGGTCACCGGGCGGCCGCCCATCGCCTTGAAGATGCCGACAAAATCCTCGCGCTGCAGCGGCAGCAGTTTCGCCAGCGCCGCGTCGCGCGCCGTGTCATCTTCCGCCAGGATCATCTCCTGCACGGCCGGCACGCGGTCGCCGAGGAACATGTGCTCGGTGCGGCAGAGGCCGATGCCTTCCGCGCCCAGCTCGATGGCCTGCTCGGCCTGTTCCGGGGTATCGGCATTGGCGCGCACGCCGTAGCCCTTGGACTTGCGGATCTCGTCCACCCAGCCCATGAAGGTGGCGAAGTCGCCGGTGACGCGGGCGGGCTCGGTGCTCAGCGCGCGGTCGTAGACTTCGCCCAGCGTGCCGTCAATGGAGATGATGTCGCCCTCGTTCAGCGTCACGCCGTTCATGCGGGCGGTGCGGGCGGCGTCGTCAATCTTCAGCGCGCCGCAGCCGCACACGGTGGGAATGCCGTACTGGCGGGCGACGAGCGCGGCGTGGGAGGTGCGGCCGCCGAGCTGGGTGAGCACGCCCTTGGACGCGAGCATGCCGCCCAAATCGTCCGGGTTCGTCTCTTTGCGGACGAGGATGACGGTCTTGCCGGCGGCCGCCATGCGGATGGCGGTCTCGGAATCCAGCGCGATATGGCCCACCGCGCCGCCGGGGCCGGCGTTCAGGCCCTTGGCCACCGGGGCGATTTTGTCGCGGTTGATGAGGCGCGGGTGCAGGAGCTGTTCGAGCTGCTCGGGGGCGATGCGCCCCACGGCCTCTTCTTTGGTGATCAGGCCTTCGGCCACCTGGTCCACGGCGATCTTCACCGCGGCGGCGCCGGTGCGCTTGCCGGAGCGGCACTGCAGGATGTAGAGGGTGCCGCGCTCGATGGTGAACTCGATGTCCTGCATGTCGCGGTAATGCCCTTCCAGGCGCTTGGCAATGTCGGTGAACTGCTTGTAGATCGTCGGGTTCTCGGCTTCAAGCTGGCTCACCGGCTGCGGGGTGCGCACGCCGGCCACCACGTCTTCGCCCTGGGCGTTCATCAGGTATTCGCCGTAGATGTGGTTGTCGCCGGTGGCGGCGTCGCGGGTGAAGGCCACGCCGGTGCCGGAGTCGCTGCCCATGTTGCCGAAGACCATCGTCTGCACGTTCACCGCGGTGCCCAGGTCGTCGGAGATCTTCTCGCGGCGGCGATAGATGATCGCGCGCTCGTTCATCCAGCTCTTGAACACCGCTTCCACCGCCAGCTTGAGCTGCTGCAGCGGATCGGTCGGGAAATCGAAGCCGGCGATGTCCTTGAAATACTTTTTGTATATCGCGCAGAGGGTCTTCAGGCCCTCGGCGTCCACGTCGGTGTCCTGCGTCGCGCCCAACTCCGCCTTCAGGTGGTCGAAGATGTGCTCGAACTCGTGCTTTTTCAGCTTCGGATAGTCGCCGGAGAGCACGATGTCGGAGAACATCATCAGGAAGCGGCGGTAGGCGTCGTAGGCGAAGCGGGCGTTGCCGGTGAGGACGATCATCCCTTGCAGGGTGTCCTCATTGAGCCCGAGGTTGAGCACGGTGTCCATCATGCCCGGCATGGAGAATTTCGCGCCGGAGCGCACGGAGACGAGCAGCGGATTCGTCGGGTCGCCGAAGCGCTTGCCGGTCTGCTCCTCCACCTGCTTCAGGGCCTGTTTCACTTCCACCCACAGCGCGTCGGGCAGCGTGCGCCCCAGCGCGTAGTATTCCTTGCACACGTCGGTGGTGATGGTGAAGCCCGGGGGCACCGGCAGGCCGATATTCGTCATTTCGGCCAGGTTGGCGCCTTTGCCGCCCAACAGGTCGCGCCATTCTTTCTGCCCCTCGGCGAACAGGTACACACGTTTCTCAGCCACAGTATCTCCTCCACTTCGGATTGGTCAGCGGATTCGGTGAATCCGGGTACTACACACAGCTACACACAGCGAAACACCTTCCGACACCCGGATGATATCGGGCGCCAGAAGGCCACTAATACTACAGTTCGCTTCGCTTCCCCGGATTCCTCCCGCCACAAAAAACTTTAGCGATTTTTTTCGCGGATGGCGCCGTCGCGCCGCGGGTAGGCACTCGGCTGTAGGCATGGTCACGGCCTGCTACGGCTTCGTCGCTGCCTCCAGCGCGTCCTCGACGGGCAGGGCCGCGCCGGGGGGATCGAGTTTCGCCCCCTGCCAGACATCCAGCAGGCGCCTGGGCTGATCGAGGAAGATGCCGATGGCGGTGGCGATATAGATGATGGCGAACAGCGGGTGAATCATCCCCTCCAGGTAGTCGCGCCACGCCTCCTGATTGAGGATATGCGCGACGTCGGTCGGCGGCAGCGGCGCGATGGCGTGGACCAGCGGCGGGGCGATGAACTGCCCGATGAAGAGCGCAAACAGCAGGAGACCCTGCCAGACGGACAGGCGCAGAGAAACGAGTAGCATCACCCCCAGCAGCGACTGCGCGGCGGTGAGCAGAATTTCGTTCATCTGATGCCCGTCCATCGGCATCGGCGGCATGATGTGCCCGGCGGAGAGGGCGTAGACGCCGGGGATCATCCCCACCAGCAGCGTCCACTGGTTCAGCTTGGAGGAGAGCAGGCTGCCCAGCGCCAGCCCGGCGTGCCCGCGCAGCGCGAACATGATCGCCACCGTGAACTCCGGCGCCTCCGAGGCGATGGGCGCCAGCCACTGCATGAGCAGAAACTCGCTGACGCCGAGCAGCTTACCGGTCTGGACGAGCCCGTGAGAGAACGGCTCGGCGTTCACCAGGATGGCGGCGCCGGCGAAAACGATCATCCCGTAGGTGAAGACGCGGCGCGGCGTCCGCGGCAGGGCGAGGATGAACTCCGCCGGGCCTTCCGCCTCGCTCTCCGCCACCGGCCGCCGCCGGGCGATGATCAGATACCAGGCGTAGATGCCGATGAAGACGATCCCGTCATACCAGGCCAGGCTGCCCTTGATGGGGATGAAGAACGCGTAGGCGGTGGCGATGCCCAGGAAGAAGAGCTCGGTGCGCCGCTCGCGCTGCAGCACCACGTCGCGCCGGGTTTTCAGCCAGAAGAGGAAGGCGATCACCGACCACGCCACCCCGATGAGCAGCCGGTTGGCGCCGGTCATGTTGGCGATGGCCAGATGCGGCCAGTCGCTCTGCGGGTATTGCCCGGCCATCCAGGTGCAGTACATGTCCACCGCGTATTCCGGCAGCACGGCGATCAGCGCGACGATGGCGAGCACCAGCGTCTGTGACAGGTCTTCCTGCAGCGCGTCGCACGCCCACAGCAGCAGGAAGGAAGCGCCGAGCACCGCCAGGCCGGCGAAGGTCGCCACCAGGATGGGCTGGCTGTGCAGCAGCGGTTCAAAGGCGCCGGTGACGCGAATGGCGATGCCGGGAAGGGTGATGAGCGCCGCCAGCACGATGGCGACAAGATGGCCGCGTTTCATGGCATACATGGTCACTCCGGGCGTGTGGCGGGCGACCGACCACGCGCTGCTGATGCATATCGCGCAGCCAAAGGTCTCACACCCGGAACGCCCGGTCGGACAGGCCAGAAGGCATGCCTTCGAGATTGTTGACCTGCCGGAGCCGCCCCGCGGCTCTGCTACTCCCCCCTGGCGGGAAGACACCCCATATTACCACGACCGGATGCCGCGTGGCAAATCCGGCGGGCCGCGGCCGTGTTCCTCGTTCGTTGCCCCCGCCCGCACCGGGGCCGCGTCCCGATGAATGCTTTTTGCCAACTTGTTTCCGCTTTGGTGGGCTGTGCATCGGCAGGTGTGCGTCCCCCGGATTGAAATCCGGGGCTGGAGCCACGAAGTCCACCGGCGTGGACTGGCCAGAGCGGGCCGACGGACCGGATACCGAGCAAAGCGGAAGTCATTTGTCAAAGAGCATAAATCGGGAGGCACACACCGGGGCCGCGGAGTTGCACTCCGCACGTGTAGCGGGTTGTCACGATGTACTATAGTGTAGCAAACCAGCCCGGGGTAGTCCGCGCCCTCCGCGGCGCGTGTTGACGCATTGCTACATCGTGCCCGATGACGATGGTGTCGGACACCGTTGCGCATGTTGGTCACACGCGCCGCGGAGGGCGCGGACTACAGAGCAAGGCTCAACGTGACGACCCGCTACACGCACGAGCTACCGCTCCGCCAATTCCCCATCCAGCGAGAGCAGCGCCGCCGCCAGCTCATCATGGATCGCGGCGAAGGGCAGCGCGCCGAGCATGTAGGGCACCTGCTCGGCGGCGTAGCCGCCGCGGGCGGCGCAGGCGCGGTCGGGCGCGTAGCCCAGCTCGTCATTGGTCAGCCCCATCACCAGCGGAATCGGGGCCCGCGCCGCGGCGACCACGTCGTTTTTGATCGCCTGGAAGATTTCGAAGGGGGTGCCGAGGAGAGCGAGGGGGCCGATACGAAATCCCTGCAGCTCGGCCGGCGGCGCCAGCGTCTCCCCCGCGTCCAGGCGGGTGAGGAGGCGGCGCAGCGCGTGGAGATAGACGGTGGCCATGCGCACTCGGTGGTCGTCATCCGCGGCGTCCGCCGCCTGCACCACCTGCGCGTTCTCCGTCAGCATCGCCCGCAGGCCGTCCCGCGCCACCGGCTTGCGGGTGAAGGTCACCCGGCGCGACCGCGCGGCGATGCCGTCCACGGCAATCGGGCGCGCGGCGCGCATCCCCGCCCGCACGGCATTGGCGTAGCGCGCGGCGATGATGTCTAGCGCCAGCAGCGATTCTCCCTCCGGCTGATGCACCACGCAAGTGTTCACATCGCCCTGCGCGCCCTGCAGAAAGAGGCCCACGCTGCCCGGGTGCTCGCGCTCCAGCAGGTTGGTCGCCACCCCGCAGTAATCGCCGTGGAGGTAGCGCGTCTGCTGGCAGCAGGTGACCGGATGGCAGCCGAAATAACTGAGGAAGCCGAGCAGCCGGTCGCCGGCATGGGCGGTGATGACGTGGCAAGCGGTATCGGTCAGCTCCGGTTTCGCCGGCCGCCAGTCGTCGCGCAGCACCTTGTCCAGCGGCGGGGCGTCGCGGTCATACTCCCGGTTCAGGCCGATGCCCTCGCACGGCGCCGTCGCGTGCCGCAGCTCCGCCGTGGTGAGGTGGTCCATCGCCGCGCAGCACGCCCGCGCCAGCCGGGTGGGGAGGACTTCCAAATACGGCAGATCGGCGTCCCCCCAGCCGATGAGCGGGCTGGGACAGGGGCCGCTGTGCGTGTGCGTGCAGTGCACCATCACCGCGTCGTCCGGCAGGCCGCGCGCCGCGCGCACCAGCTCCCGCGTCCGCCGGGTGATGCCCTCGCTCACCGCGATGAGATCGCAGCTCACCAGCGCCAGCGTCGTCCCGCCGTGCCGCACCGCCATCGCCCGCGCCCACAGCCGGTCGCGTATCCCGATGGAGTGGCGGTTGATGAACGGCCCGAAGCCGCACAACTCCACGCCCACGCGCGGGGTGATGTCTACTTTGCCGAAGCCGATCTGCATCGCTCTGCCTCCGCGAAATGCGCCGTCACCTCCGCCAGATGATCGTTGACTTTCGCCACCGCGTCAAGGTATTGCGCCATCAGCGGCGCGCCGCCGAGCAGCGGAACGTGCGACAGCACCACCCCTTCTTCGTTCACCACGCGCTCGGTGACGGGCAGGCGCAGTGACGCGTAGTGCTGCACCCGCGCCGGATCGCGGTAGGGGATCGGGCTGGTGGCATCGTACAGGTTGAGCAGGCGATGATTGTACACGGCCGGATAGGTGCCCATCAGGTACAGGCCCTCCGCCGCCAGCGCCGCCGTGTACTGCTCGCGGGTGACGCCCGCCGCCTGCGCCGGGTCGAAGTGCAGCGTCACCGCGTAGTACGACTGCCGGGTGACGCGCGGGTCGCGCCGCGCCGCGCGCAGCGGGCCGCCGATGCGCCGCAAGCCCTCGCGGAGGAGCGCTTCGCTCTCCTCGCGGATGCGCAACTGCTCTTCGATGCGCGTCAACCCGCCGCGCAGCAGTGCCGCCTGCATCTCGGTGGCGCGATAGTTGTGCCCGTAGCGGTTGCCCGGCGTGGTCACGTCGGGCAGGAAGCCGACGTGTTTCAGGCAGAAGGCGGTCTCGTAGACGGCGTCGTCATCGCAGGTGATGGCGCCCCCCTCGCCGCAGGTGAGCACCTTGCTCTGCTGGAAGCTGAAGCTGCCCGCGTCGCCGAGGGCGCCCGCGCCGACGTCGCGCCAGCGGCTGCCGTGCTGGTGCGCCACGTCCTCCACGATCTTCAGCCCGTGCCGGCGGGCGATCTCCCGCAGGGCGTCCATGTCGCACATGCAGCCGTAGAGATGCACGGGAATGATCGCCGTCGTCCGCGGGGTGATGGCCGCTTCCACCGCCGCCGGATCAAGACAGTAGGTCTCCGGGTCAATATCTACCAGCACGCCGTTCGCGCCGATGTCCAGCGCCGCCTGCAGCGTCGCCACCCAGGTGAGGCCGGGGATGATCACCTCGTCGCCGGGCCGCACGCCCACCGCCTGCAGCGCGCACTGCAGCGTCACCGTGCCGTTCGCCAGCAGCATGGCGTGCCGGGTGCCGATGAAGCGGGCGAACTCCGCGCAGAACGCCTGCTCGTGCGGCCCCACCCAGCTCCACTTGCCGCTCCGCACCACCTCGGTCATCCAGGCCACTTCCTGCTCGCCGGCGGCTGGCCAGGCCGGCGCGGGGAGCGTCACCGCCGGGCTGCCGCCGGTCAACGCCAATGCGCCCCCCCGCGAAACTGTAGACATGGTAACCTCCTTCCGCACACCGCGTTATCCTTACACCAAAAAGAGCCGCGTGTTGGTAGTGCGCCACGCAACAAAGTGGAGTGGCGCTGCTCCGGCCGTAGGTATAGCACCATTTTTCTACTACAGTACCGCCTGTCACTCGCTTCGCCAAGTCACCGGAATTGCGAATGATTAACATTTATTGCTATAATAGCGGCATGGAGACCGCGCATCCGCTCTTCACCAATGCCATGCTGGCTCGCCTCCGCCACCCGGAGGGCTGGCGGATCATCAGCACGCATGGTCCGCCGGACGTGGCGCCGGTGGCGCATCCCGCGCACCGGCGCTGGATGGCCGCGCACTCGCATCGTCACGCCAACCTGGAGGTGCTCTTTTTCCTGGACGGCGCCGGCTGGCACGGGCACCGGGGCAACGTCTATCCCTGCGCGCCGGGCACGGTGCTGCTGTTCGACGCGTTCGAGGAGCATGACCGGAATTGCCCCCCTTCCGCGCCGGACGCTGACCACCTCTGGGTGGCGCTCACCCGCGAGCATGCCATCGCCCGGCGGGTCGCCGTCCGCGCCGGCCGCCTCACCTTCGCCGAGCGCAGCCTGCTGCTCGCGCGCGACGACCCCCGCGTCAGCGGCGCCTTCCTGCTGCGCAACCTGGCGGAGACGCCGCCGCTCACCCGCCGCCTACGCATCATCAGCGCGCTGGCGACGCTGCTGGCGGGCGTCATCGAAGCCGGCGGGCGCGAGGACGATCCGGAGGATCCCCGCCTCTTCCGGCAGCGCATGATCGCCACCGTGCAGCAGCATATCCGCGACACCGCCGGGCGCGGCGCCACCCTCGACCACCTCGCCCGCCTCGCCGGCTACAGCAAGTATCACTTCCTGCGCCTCTTTTCCGCGCAGACCGGCACGACCGTCCATCAGTACATTGACGACTGCCGCCGCGCCCGCGCCCGCCAACGGCTGGGGGAGGGCGCCAGCAAAAAAGCCATCGCCCGCGAGCTCGGCTTCTCCTGCCCCGCCGCCTACTCCCGCTGGGCACGGAACGCATTTACCGGTGAGGCATCGTGAAAGGATTTCATTGACGGCGCGCGAAATGAAGCCGTGAGGTGAGGTCATGTCGCTCTTCCACGTGCACTACTGGAGCCCCGCGCTGCAAAAGCAGAGCGGGGCGTTGATCATCGTCCCCGACGGCGAGGGGCCGTTCCGCGTCGTCTATCAACTGCACGGGCTGTCCGATGATTACACTATCTGGCCGCGGCGCACCAGCATCGAGCGCTACGCGGAGAAGATTGGGCTGATGGTGGTGCTGCTCGACGGCGCGCGGTCGTTTTACGTTGACACGCATCCGGCGCCGGGCCGGTATGAAAGCCATATTCTGGAGAGCGTGCGCTTCGTGGACCGCACCTTCCGCACCATCCCCGCGCCGGCGGGCCGCGCCATCGGCGGCCTCTCCATGGGCGGCTACGGCGCGATGAAAATCGGCCTGAAATACCCCGACCTGTTCGGTGCAGTGGCCTCGCACTCCGGCGCCCTCGACATCCTCGCGCGCCGTGACGAATCGCTCTGCCCGGAGTTGGCGGTGATCTTCCCCGACGGCCCGCGCCCGGATGAAGATCCCTTCGCCCTCGCGGCCCGACCGGGCCGCAAGCCCGCGCTGTATTTCGACTGCGGCGTGGACGATTTTCTCCTCGAGGACAACCGCCGCTTCCACGCCCATCTGACGGAGTTGGGCGTCGCGCATACCTATAAGGAATTTCCCGGCACCCACTGCTGGGAATACTGGGATACGCACCTCACCGCCGCACTGCTGTTTCACGCGCGAAAACTGGCGGCGCGCCCGGCGTGAGGCGGCGGTGCGTCTCGCCGCCGCACGCCGCGCGGCGCGGCGGGGAAGCTCTCCAGGGAGGAGCATCGCGTGCCGGAATCATTTCAGGCCTTCCGTGAACGGTATCGTTACCCCGGCCACCCCGACTGGGTGCGGCCGGCATACGGCGGCGACTGCGTCACCAACCTGCTGCAATCCCTCCTCGCCTATTTCGGCGCGGACCACGGGGCGGTGCTGCGCGAGCACGCCGCGCTGGCGGCGGCGCTCGGCGGGCGGCGCAAGATCGTGCTGCTCATCCTGGATGGCCTCGGCTGGCGCAATCTGGAGCGCGCCGTCGCCGCGCGCCCGATCATCGGCGAGCAGTTGGCCGGCGCGCTGCGCATGCCGCTCACCTCCGTTTTTCCCTCCACCACCAGCGCGGCGATGACCAGCCTGCTCTACGGCCTGCAGCCGTGCGAGCACGGCGTCATCGGCTTTCTGATGTATCTGCCGCGCTACGGCCGCGTCTTCAACATGCTCAACTTCCACAGCCCGGATGCCGAGAACGCCGACCTGCTCTCGCTGGGCTTCCGGCCCGACGCCTACGTCGGGCGGGCGAATATTCTGCGGCGGCTGGCGGACGTCGGCGTCCTCGCCCGCGGCTACACGCTGCTGCCGTATGTCTCCAGCGGCCTGTCCGGCCTCATTTACGCCGGGACGCGGCCGCACGCCTACGTCGCCCTCGGCGATCTGCTGGCCGCCGCGCTGGGGCAGCTTCCCGCCGCGCTGCCGCAGCTCCACCTCCTCTATTGGAGCTCTCTCGACACGATTGCCCACGCCAGCGGCGCCGGCTCGGACGGGTATCACCGCGAGCTGCAAGTGCTGGTGACCACGCTGCGCGATCAGGTGATCGCGGCGCTGGATGACGACACCGCGCTGCTGGTCTGCGCCGATCACGGCCACATTGACGGCGACGACGGCGAGGCGATCAACCTGTCCGCCCATCCTGAACTCACCCGCCTCTTCCGCGTGCCGCCGGCGGGGGAGGGGCGCGCCACCCGGCTCTTCCTCAAGCCCGGCACGATATCGGAGGCGACGCATTGCCTGCGCGAGATCGGCGGCATGACGGTGCTCACCCGCGACCAGGGCCGCGCCCTGCTCGGCGACGCTCCCCCGCGCGCGGACCTCGACGACAGCCTCGGCGACCTGCTCGTCCTGCCCCACGGCTCCCGCCGCACCCTCTACGCCTATCAACCCCGTCCGCACACCGCGATGATCGGCCGCCACGGCGGCCTCTCCCCGGACGAGATGATCGTCCCCCTCCTCGTCTTCACACAACCCTCGTAATCGTGCGCGTGCGCGAATCCTTCCGAATCCCCTGGCGGGCGCGCAGGGACCGTAAGTCGTCATCATCATCGCCATCGTCGTCGTCATCATCGTCATCATAGTCATCGTCGTCATCCGTCGCGCCGCGCGCGGAGAGACCGTGGCCTCTTCACCGACCGGTGACCGGGTGCCCCGGTGGGGATGTGTGGTGGCGGAGCGGTGCGGCTTCACCACGAAGTCAGGAAGAATGGAAGACGCGAAGGTTGGTAGGACAGGGGTGAGGTGACGCGCGGGAAGGGTGTGGAGAGGCGGCCGCGGTTCCTCCGCGCGCGGCGCGACGGATGGCGATGACGACGATGATGACGACCTACGGTCCCTGCGCGCCCGCCGGGGGATACCTCTTCACCCCGTCGCCTTGTCCCGTCCATCGCCTTGCTCCTCGCCCCCGATTGGGGTACAATACCGGACGGAGAGATGGCCGGCGGGACGTGCATGCGTCCTCTGTCCCGCGCGGCCGGCGACGAAACCCATGTCTACCTCGGATGTCATCATCATCGGCGGCGGCATCACCGGCCTCAGCCTGGCCCGCGAGCTGGCGCGCCGCGCCGTCACCGTGACCGTGCTCGAACACGCGCACCCCGGCCGCGAGGCGTCCTGGGCCTCGGCGGGCATGCTCGCGCCGCAGGGCGAGCTGAGCGAAGGGCCGTTTTTAGCGCTCTGCCTGGCGAGCAACCGCCTGTACCCCGATTTCCGCGCCGCGGTGGAGGAAGAAACCGGCATCCGCTGTTATCATCGCGAAGCGGGCACGCTGGCGCTGGCCGTCACCGAGGCGGATGAAGCGGAGTTTCGCCACACCTACGACCGGCAGCGTGCCGACGGGCTGGCGGTGGAGTGGATCAGCGGCGAAGACGCGCGACAATACGAACCCGCGTTGAGCGCGCGCGTGCG
The DNA here is from genome assembly GCA_029553475.1 of Armatimonadota bacterium. Classification (GTDB taxonomy): domain Bacteria; phylum Armatimonadota; class Hebobacteria; order CAIYQO01; family CAIYQO01; genus JAKIYB01. The sequence continues at coordinate 127,048 of JAKPKV010000028.1, read as the reverse complement.
CGGCGGCATGTTTCTGCCGGACGATACGCATGTGGAAAACCGCCTGCTGGTGCCGGCGCTGGAGCAGTCCTGCCGGCAGTTGGGGGTGCAGATCGTCTGCGGCGCGCACGTCATCCGGGTCCTGAGTGACGGCGCCCGCGCGACGGGGGTGGACACCATCCTGGGCCGCTACGATGCCGGCACGGTGGTGAATGCCGCCGGCTGCTGGTCGGCCACCATCGGCGTGCCGGACGAGGCGCTCCGCCCGCCGGTCTTCCCGGTGCGCGGGCAGATGCTCGCCATCAGCCTGCCGGCGCCGACGTTCCTCTCCCGCGTGGTGCGTTCCCCGCGCAGCTACCTGGTGCCCCGCCACGACGGCCGCCTCTTCCTCGGCGCGACGATGGAGGAGGTGGGCTTCGATAAGCGCAACACCGTCTGGGGCATCAACAAACTGCTCACCGGCGCGCAGGAGCTCTTCCCCGATCTCCAGCGCTGCGCCATCCAGGAGATGTGGGCCGGCCTGCGCCCCGGCAGCGCGGACCATTACCCGGTGCTCGGCGCCACCGCGCTGCCCGGATACCTGCTCGTCACCGGCGTCTTCCGCAATGGCCTGCTGCTCGCGCCCGTCCTCGCAAAAACGATGGCTGACCTGGTCACCGCGGGCCAGACCCCCGCGCTGATCGCCCCGTTCTCCCTTGCGCGCTTCGCGGGGGAGGGCGTTGTCGCCGGCAAAATCCCCGGCGCGTGAAACATGCCGCGCCCCCAGGTGCCACCATGCAGATCACCATCAATGGCCAACCCACCGCATGCCCCGACGGCGACACCATCGCCGACCTGCTGGCGCGCCTGGACGTGCCCCCCACCGGCACCGCCGTCGCGCGCAACGATGTCGTGGTGCGCAGGGCGCTCTATGCCGAAACGGCGCTGCGGGAGGGGGATCGGATCGAAATCATCCACGCGGTGGCGGGGGGGTGAGCGCGTACCGCGGCCCCGGTGCTGGCGATTTTCGCGGGCGCATGCCCGCAACGGCGAGGCGGAATGGTCGGTGTATCGTTCACCGTGCCCGTCATTTCCGCGAGAGAGAGGTTACGACAATGGCATCACCCTGGAACATCGGCGACCGCGCCTTCACCTCCCGCCTGCTGGTGGGCACGGCGAAGTACCCGTCGCCCGACGTGATGGAAGCGGCGATCATCGCCAGCGGCGCGGAGATCGTCACCGTGGCGATCCGCCGCGTGAACCTGCAGGATGACTACGGGCAGCGCCTGCGCGCTTTCATCGCCGACCGCAAGCTCACCGTGCTGCCGAACACCGCCGGCTGCTACACCGCGAAGGAGGCGATCCTCTACGCGCAGCTCGCGCGCGAGGCGCTGGAGACCCCCCTCATCAAGCTGGAGGTGATCGGCGACGAGGCGACGCTCTTCCCCGATAACGAGGGCCTGCTGGAGGCGGCGAAAGCGCTGGTGGCGGAGGGCTTCACCGTCATGCCCTATTGCATTGACGATCCCATCGTCTGCCGCAAGCTGGAAGAGATCGGCTGCGCCGCGGTGATGCCGCTCGCGGCGCCCATCGGCTCCGGCCTCGGCATCCGCAACCCGTACAACATCCGCATCATCGTCGAGCACGCCAGCGTCCCCGTGCTGGTGGATGCCGGCGTGGGCACCGCCTCCGATGCCGCCTTCGCCATGGAGCTGGGCGTGGATGCCCTCCTCATGCAGACCGCGATCGCCCAGGCGGGAGACCCGGTGAAGATGGCCACCGCCATGCGCCTCGGCACCGAAGCCGGCCGCCTCGCCTACGAAGCGGGCCGCATCCCGAAGAAACTCTACGCCACCGCCAGCAGCCCGCTGACCGACCTGCTCGCCATCGGCCGCTGATCCGGCGCGCCCCACGCGCCCGCCTGGCCGCTCCCGGGCGGGCGAGCGTCCCTGCGGCGTCGTGCCGGGCAGGGCGGCGCGCGATATTTCGCACAAAACACGCCGCGCGTGAATTGACACTGCGCATCTCCATGTTATACTGAAGAAACGGCGGCAGCGTGTCCGGACCATCGGCACCTGATCCAATCCTACGGCTCAAGGAGGCTTTCGTCCATGCATACTGATCGCATGCGTCCTCCCGGTTTCACCCTCATCGAGTTGCTGGTGGTGATCGCGATTATCGCCATCCTCGCGGCCATCCTCTTCCCGGTGTTTGCCAAGGCGCGCGAAAAAGCGCGCCAGAACACCTGCCTGAATAACCAGCGACAGCTCGTGCTGGGCATCCTCATGTATGTCCAGGACCACGAGGAGACGCTGCCGCTGGCCAAGGGCTGGCACGGCGAAATCGGCGCCAACTACGGCATCACCGGGAAAAGCTGGGATTGCCCGACCAGCTCGCACATCGGCTCCGCCACGAATCCCGACTACTTTTACGTCGCCGGCTCCTTCCTCTCCGGCGTCGCGCTGGGCGACATCTCCAAGCCGGAGCGCGCGCCGGTTATCGTGGACCTGAAGAAAAGCGCCAACGCGGTGCCGTATGTCAATGACAACGGCGACAACGACCCCGACGTGGCGGTCGCGCAGGTGGATACCCGCCATCATGACGGCGCGAATTTCGCCTACCTCGATGGGCACGTCGCGTGGGTCGCGAAGCCGCGCATCTCCGCCGCCACCTTCATGTATAGCATGGGGCGCGGCGGGCTCTTCAAGCCGCCGATGCTCGGCACGGTGATGAGCTGGTACGCGGCGCATCCCAACGACTTCAGCACGGTGGATTTTTACAGCCTGCTGGTGCAGCAGACGGGCTTCTCCGAGCTCAACCGGGTGATCGGCGGCGCCCGCGCCGATGCCAGCACCACCCTGCATACCGCGACCACCTCCTCCGGCGGCGACAACCGGAATCTGATGCCCGCCTGGCTGGATAAAACCGCGTCGCTGCCCGACGCGCAAATCCGCACCATCCTGACCTTCTGGCACTACTGCTTCATGTGGGGCGCCGGCGGCGGGTACTTCACGCCGATCAATGGCGTGGTCGGCTACGGCACGAAATCACAGACCTTCGACCTGACGCTGGTGCCGAATACCGATGGCGACGCCAAGGAGATCGCCATCGGCTGCGTGCGCGGCCGCCCCAGTTACAACACCGCGTACGTGCAGGTGAATAAGATCACCGTGGGCGTCGGCGCGGAGGCCAAAGAATATACCTTCAACGCCCAGTGCAACCTGCGCATCAACCACTGGGACGACGTGGGCGTCATCCTCTTCTTCATCCCCCTCAAGTACAACACGCCCATCACCTTCAATATCACCGCCTACCAGAGCGCCGGCGACAGCGGCGATACCCTGCAATATGTCGGCGTCTGGTTCATGATGGAAGAGTGACCCCGGAGAGCAGGCGTGACCGGCGGCGGGCACGGCGCATACGCGTGCCCGCCGCCCGTGTTGACAGGATTTCTCCTGACGGCCGCGAATATAGCAGGTATCCGTTGCAGGAGGTCGCCATGCGCACCCTCACCAAAAAGGAGATCCTCGCCTGCGCCCGCGGTATCCGGCAGGCCGTTGAGACCGACCGCGGCCTGGAGCTGCGGCGCTTTTCCGACGCGGAGCTCGCGTACTATCGCTACAGCGAGGCCGCCACGCAGCGCGCGCTGTGCATGGCGGGGGTGGCGCTGGCGTTCGAGACGGACAGCGACGCGCTGGCGGCCTCGCTGCGGCTGGGGGGCGGCGCGCGGGCGTACGCGTTCGTGGATGTGTATGTTGATGGCCTCTTCGTCGCCACGGGCGGCGCCATGGAGCAGCGCGATCGCCTCGATGTCGCCTGCCGCTGGCCGGCACGCGGCACGCATCGGGTGACGCTGTACCTGCCCCATTGCCGGCAGGCGGGCATTGTCTCGCTGGCGCTGGCGGACGGCGCGTCGTGCATCCCCCTCCCCGCGCGGCCCGTGCTGCTGGCGCTGGGCGACTCCATCACCCAGGGGATGGAATCGCCCCATCCCTCGCTCACCTGGCCGGCGGTGGCGGCGCGGGCGCTGGAGATGGACCTGCACAACTGCGGCATCGGCGGGCACTATTTCGCCGCCGCCGGCCTGCCGGAGCGCCCGGTTGACCACCCCGCGCTCATCACCGTCGCGTATGGCACCAACGACTGGAACATGGGACGCTCACCGGAGGAGGCGCGCCCGTATCTGGCGCGCGTGCGCGCCCTCTACCCCACGGCGCCGCTGGCGGTGCTGGAGCCCATCTGGTGGGACGGGGGCGAAACGAGCGAAAAGCACGGCCTGACCTTTCCGGCCTACCGGCAGGCGCTGGCGGCGATCATCGCCGATGCCGCCGTGGACAGCGCGCTGCCCATGGCCGCGCTGCTCCCCCCCGGGCCGGCGTTCCTCGCGGATGGGGTGCATCCCACGGCCGCGGGGCATGTCGTGCTGGGGCTGAACATCGCCGAGCAACTGCGCCCGGTGGCGCGTGCCTAGCGACGCACCGCCTGCAGGAAGAGGGCATCCGCGTGCGCGATCATCGCGCCGCAGTCTTCCGCCGAGACCGGCTTGCTGAAGAGATAGCCCTGGAACCGCTGGCAGCCCTGCCGCTGGAGCCCTTCGAGCTGCGGGAGCGTTTCCACGCATTCGGCCACCAGCGTCAGGTCCAGCGCGTGTCCCAGTACGGTGATCGCCTGCACGATGGCGGCATTGTTGGGATCGGTAATGATGTCGTGAATGAAGGTGCGGTCAATCTTCAGCGTACTGATCGGGAAGCGCTTGAGATACCCGAACGAGCAATAGCCGGTGCCGAAGTCGTCAATCGCGATGCGCACGCCGAGGTCGCGCAGCTGCCCCAGCGTATCAATGGCATACTCAATATCCTGCATGGCCGTGCTCTCGGTGATTTCCAGCTCCAGCGCGCCGGGCGCCAGTCCGGTCGCCTCCAGCGTTTCGCGCACCGTCTCCACGATGTGTCGCCGCTCGAACTGGCGGGCGGACAGATTCACCGCGATCGTCACGTCGTAGCCGTGGCGCTGCCACGCGGTGAGCTGCGCGCAGGCGGTGCGCAGCACCCACTCGCCAATCGGCTCGATGAGCCCGGTTTCCTCGGCGACCGGGATGAATTGCGCCGGCGAGACCTCGCCCAGCACCGGATGGCGCCAGCGCAGCAGCGCCTCCACCCCGAAGATGCGCCGTGCCGCCATATCCACCTGCGGCTGATACAGCAGGTACAGCTCGCCGGTCTCCATCGCCTTGCGCAGCTCGGCGGCGAGCATGTGGCGCTGGGCCAGCATCTCGCCCATCTCGGCGGAGAAGAAGCAATAGGTGTCGCGACCCTGCTCCTTGGCGCGATACATGGCGATATCGGCGCTGCGCATCAGCGCGTCAACGCTCACGCCATCTTCCGGCGCGATGGTGATGCCGATGCTGGAGGAGATATACAACTCCTGCCCGTCAACGGTGAAGGGGCGGCTGATGGCCGCCAGCAGGCGCAGGGCGGTGATTTCGGCATCCAGCGGCGAATTATGCAGATGCGACAGCAAGAGGAGGAATTCGTCGCCCCCCATGCGCGCGACCGTATCGCTTTCCCGGACGCATTCCGACAGGCGGATGCCCACCGCGCGCAGCAGCTTATCGCCCACACTGTGGCCCAGCGTGTCGTTGATCTCCTTAAAACGGTCCAGATCGAGCAGCAGCAGCGCCATCGCGCCCCCGTCGCGCTGCACGTGCGCCAGCTCGCGCCCCAGGCGGTCGGCCAGCAGGAAGCGGTTGGGCAGGCCGGTGAGCTCATCGTAATAGGCCAGGAAATTCAGCCGTTCCTCGGCGCGCATGCGCGCCGTGACATCCATGAAGACGGTCGCGAACTGTCCGGGCCGCGGCGAATAGGCCAGCGCTTCATAGGTCCGGCCCAATTCGCCGGACTCCAGCACGAAGTGATCCGGCTCGCCGGTCAGCGCCACGCGACCGTAGCGCGCCACCCATGCCGCCTCCAGCGCCGGCAGCACCTCGCGCGCGGTATGCCCGATCACCGCGTTGGCCCGTAACCCGGTCAACGCCTCGAAGGCCGGATTGACCTCCAGGAAGCGGTAATCTACCGGTTCACCGGCATCGTTGCAGATGATCGCGTGCAGCGCGAACCCTTCGGACATGGAGTTGAACAACTGGCGGTACCGCGTCTCCTGCTCAGACAGCGCCTCCTGCGCGCGCCGGCGCTCGGTCACGTCGCGCAACACCACCATCCAGCCGGCGGGGGCGCCGCGGGCGTTCACCAGCGCGGTCACGCCAACTTCATACGCCCGCGCGGCGCCGGTATCCCGGTCGGGCATGTCCAGCAGCACCCCGTCGTCGGCGCGCTGGCGGAGGTCAGGCAGCGCGGGCAGCACCGCGCCGATCATCTGGCCGACCAACGCGTGATACGTCTGGCCGAGCAGCCGCCGGGCCGCGGGGTTGGCATCCACCACCCGCTGCTGCACATCAACGACGATGACCCCGTGCTCCATGCCCTCGACCACCGCCGCCCGCGCCATCGGCATAATATCCAGCAGGCGATAGTGCAGCAGGCCCCACAGCGCGGCCAATCCGGTGACGATGAAGCCGAAGGGCGTGAGGTCGAGATGCGGCACCGGCGTCCAACCCAGCAGGAAGAGGGCATTGCCGGCGAGCGGCGCCATCATCGCGGTCAGCACGACGAGGGATTGCGCGCGGAATAATTGCGGCGCGCGCACGAGGGCGACGAGGCTCAACCCGACGCCCAGCAGCGAGAGCGCATAGCCGTATCCGACGTTCACCCAGTACCAGGGGCCGGGCGTAATCACCAGCATCGGCAGGCCGGCGCCCGTGGCCAGGCGCGCGCCGGCATACAGCAGGTGATGCCAGTCGTTCGTCCACGCGATCAGCAGCGTGACCAGCGGGATCACCGACACCAGCAGGATATTGCGCCGCCGCGCCCACTGCACCCAGCCGCCATAGCGCAGCACCAGCAGCAACCAGATCACCGGCAGCGCGACAATGGCCAGGTACTGCACCCGCGCCGCGCAGAGCTTGCCCGCCAGCGTCGGCGCCAGCAGCTCGGCGGCATAGCCGAGCATCCAGACCACCACGGCCAGCATCAACAGCGCCACGGTCGTGGCCCCGGCAATCGGACGGCGCCCCCACGCCAGCACCGCGAGGGCCATCGCAACCATGGCCCCCAGGAAGAGGGGGATCAGATAGATGCTGTGCGATATCATAGACACGGGTATTCCGCTGTCCGCGTGTGCGACGTAATCGGGTGGGTGACATCGGAGAACAGCGCACCGGCGGCGCCGCGGCAGCCGCGCCGCTCCTCACCGGTGTATTCCACATTTGGAACCTTGCATTACAGAAAGAGCGCTGATTTTTTATCGCTAGTCACCGCCGGCATACGTAATACCCACGCTGACCGTCGCATCCTGGTCTTGGGGGGAAACCGGTGTCTACTTCGCACAGGATGGTCATCCGCTGTCGGCGTTCGGCGGCGAGGCGGCGGAGACCGTGAACATACGCCGACAGCCTGACCAGCAAAGCGGGTCGCGCAGGTACGCACCGCTGGTATACGACGGCGATCTGCTCGCTTTGGTCGTAACATCCGACATCGTTGAGGCCCGCCGACACCGGACCAATCCCAGCGGTGTGCTGGTCGGGGTATACTGGCGAAGAGCAGAGCAATGCAGACGGGCGGGCGTGCTGCCTGCCGGTGTGCGGATGTGAAAGGAGCGAACCATGCGAATACCCCTCTACCTGACAGCGCTGGCCGTGCTGGCCGTCTCGACCGCCGTCCAGGCCTATCCGAACCTGAACGCCACCTCGGGGATTCTTGCCGTGCCCACCGCGGTGGTGGTGCCGGTCGGCGACAGCCAGTGGGGCGCCGACCTGCTGTTCCAGAACGACACCACGATCAACGGCCGGATCACCTTCGGGTTGGCCGAGCGCCTGGAGGTCGGGGCCGGTGTCGCGATTGACGGCGACACGGTGCTCGGCCTGAACGGCAAGTACCGCTTGCCGGGCGTCATCGGCGGCTTTAACTGGGCGGTCGGCGTCACGCTCATCACCGGCAGTGATGTTGACGACGGCTTCCAGATCTACGCGGCCGGCACGCGCGCCATCCCCTGGAGCGGCTCCGGCGACAACTCGCTGCTCGGCACCATCGGCGTCAGCTTCACCGATATAGATACATCCAGCGCGGTGCGCCCGTTCGTCGGCGGGCAACTGCAACTGGGCACGGGCACGGAGATCGCCGCCGAATTCGTCTTTGAAACCGGCGATTTCGACGAATCCATCACCTCGCTCTTCCTGCGCCATCGCTTCAGCGACCGCCTCGCCGGGCAAATCGGCTTCACCAATGCCTTCGGCTTCACCGGGAGCCAGGATCATGACATCTTCATCGGGTTCGCCATCACCGAACGCGATGCCTTGTAGAGAGCGCCACAACGCTGCACTCGTGGGGGCGGAGCGCGGGTTCCGCCCCCGCCGCGCAAGACGACCGCCTCCCTCGCGGGTCTAATGCCGTAACCGGCCATGTCTGACCGGGGGCGCGCGGCCTCCGGCATGGTCCAATACTGCTGGCGCTCGCGGCGGCGGATAGCGCGGGCGCAAGGGTGGCACTATGGAGTTCACGCTCTGGCGCGTCTGGCTCCCCTGTTCGCTGGCGCTGCATCTGCTGCTGCTGCCGGTGCTGGCCCGCGTGCGCCTGCCCGCGCCGCCTGAGCCGGCCGAAGACGCACTGATCATCGTGCCCATCGCCGACGTGCCGGAACGCCTTCCGCCGCCGCCAACGCCTCCACGCGCCGCGGCGCGTCCGCCCCTGGCGGTGAAGCCGAAATCCGCGCCGCGCAAGGTTGTTCCCGCGCCCGCCACCCCGCCGCGCGCCGCCGAGGCGACAGTGGCCATGAAGGCAGCGGGCGTCTCTGACCTGAGCGGCCTGCGCCACGGGATGGGCGGCGGACGCCTGCCCGGCCCGCCGGGCTCCATTCGACAGGGGACGCCGCTGGCGCCGGACGCCGCCGGCGGCCCGCCATCGCGCCTGGCCGCGCCGCGCACCGGCCCCCTGCCCGCCTTCGGCGTGCCGGACGGCCTGGACCGCGACATCGCCGAACTGCCACAGGCCGGCCCGGCCGTCATCGCCGGCCATCGCGGCCTGTGGGCGGCCGCGCCCGGAGCGCCGGACGGCGCCGGCCGCGCGCCCGCCGGCCTGCACAAGGGCGGCCCCGGTGATGTCACCGCGCTGCCGGAAGGCGGGCAGACCACTTACGCGGCCCGCGGCGGCACGCAAGGCCCGACCGCCGCCGCGCCCACTGCCGCGCGCGCCGACACCCTGCTCGCCGGCGGCGCCGACGGCCCTGTTCGACCCGGCGGCGGGGGCAGCGGCCTGGACCGCGACGTGCGCGGCCTGCCCGGCGCGGGACTGCTGACCAGCGCGCACGGCACCTGGTCCGCGCGTCCCGGCGCCGAGGACGGCGCCGGGCGGTCGCCGAGCGGCATCGTGAAACGCGGCCCCACCCCCGGCTCGGGCGGCGGCGACGGCAGCGGCGGCACGATTATCGCCGCCGGACGCAGCACCGGTCCCGGCCCCGGCGGGGTCGGCGGCGGCACGGATCGTCTGGGCATCGCCGGCGCGGATGACCGCATCGGTCCGGGCACGGGCCGCGGCGGGCTGGAGCGCGACGTGCGCGGGATGCCCGGCGGCGGCGACGGCGCGGGTCGCGGCGCGCTGCGCGATACCGCGGGGGTGCCCACCGGTGGCGGCGGACCGGGCACGGGCGCCGGCCCCGGCCGCGGCGGCGGGCCCAGCTACGGCGCCTCCTACGGCGATGGCATCGCCGTCGGGTATCCCGCGCTGGCGCTGATGGAAAAGCTGGAGGGCGTCGTCGTCGTCGCCGTGGCGGTGGATGCCGGCGGCAATGTGACGAAAGCGGAGGTGGTCACCCATTCTCCCTACGACTCGCTGGATAACGCCGCCATTCGCGCCGCGCGCATCTGGCCCTTCCGCCCGGCGGTGGCCAACGGCGCGCCGGCGGCGGGCAATGCCACGCTGAAGTTTCACTTCGCCGACGGAAAGGTTTCGGTAAGCCAGCTATGACGCGTATCCTCCGCATCCTGTTCGCGCTCGCCGCGCTCGCCGCCCTCATCGCGGGCGGGGTGCGCGCCGGCCTGGCGCAGGCGCCGGCGCCGGACAAACCGCCGGTGAAGACCCGTACGAACCCGAAGGATGGCGCGACGATGGTCTGGGTGCCCGCCGGCCCCTTCATCATGGGCATGAGCGACGAACGCATCGCCGCCCTCGTGAAGGCGCGCCAGGGGTGGAAAGCGGAGTGGTTTTTCGGCGAGCGCCCCGCGCGCACCGTCACGCTGAACGGCTTCTGGATCTATCAACACGAGGTGACGGTGGCGCAGTTCCGCAAGTTCTGCGCCGCCACGAAGGCAAAGATGCCCGCGCAGCCGAAATGGAGCGGCGACGCGTACCCCGTCGTCAACGTCTCCTGGGACGCCGCCGTCGCCTACGCGAAATGGGCCGGCGCCCGCCTGCCCACCGAGGCGGAGTGGGAAAAAGCCGCCCGCGGCGACGATGGCCGCATCTTCCCCTGGGGCGACGCCTGGGACGAAGAGCGATGCAACAACTGGTCGGATCGCCAGCAGGTCGGCGGCGGCTACCAGAGCATGAAGGCCGCCCCGGTGGGCAGCTACCCGCAGAGCGCCAGCCCCTACGGCGCGCACGACATGGCCGGCAACGTCTGGGAATGGGTGCAGGACTGGTACGATCCCGACTACTACGACGATGCGCCCGACAAAAACCCGACCGGCCCGACTTTCGGCGAGATGCGCGTCCTCCGCGGCGGCTCCTGGGGCAGCTCCAGTAAAAGCCTGCGCACGACCACCCGCAACGCCGAAGCCCCCGACCTCACCTACCACGACGACGGCGGCTTCCGCTGTGCCGTCACCGCCCCCGCGCCCCGCTGACACGCGCCGCGTTCCTTTTCCGGGCGGGCGATCCCGATGCCATCGGGACGACTCCGGGGGAAGGGCGGGCGAGCGTCCCCGCGCGCCGACGCCGGGGGGAAATGATGGTGTGTCGTGTTCGATAGCAAGACTCTCTCGTAAGCACGACGGATAAGACTTCCTCCCGGCGTCGGCGCGCGGGGACGCTCGCCCGCCCGGGAAATGCCGGATGACAGAACTCATAACTCCGTCATCACCCGTCCGCAAAACTTTGGGGCACCATCACGTAGAGCGCGTTGGGCGCGACGGTGAAGTGGGCGGGGGTGCGGATGGCCTCCTCGCCGTCGAGGTCAATATACTGCGCGGGAGCGGTTTCCACGGTGACGGCGGCGGTCTGGAAGTGCGGCATGCCGGCAAGAGGGACACGCTTGCGGAGGAGGAACGCCAACCAGCGGCTCGCGAGCTGCCAGCGGCTCACCGCTTCCATGGTGTAGACCACCAGCCGGCGATTCTCCACCGAGGCGCCGCCGCCGAGCAGGCTCTCGCCGTAGTAGCGGCCATTGGCGATGATGATCTCGTGGGTGCGGGTGGCGCGCGTCTCGCCGTCATACGTGAACCGCGCGACGAAAGGCCGATGGCGCCACAGCAGGCGCAGGCCGACATAGACATACGCGAAGACGCCCAGCGCGCGCTTCAGCGCGGGCGGCGTCCCCCACGCCATCTCCGCCGACAGGCCGATATCCACGATATTGGCGAAATAGTCGCGCCCGGCCCGCCCGAGATCAACATCCGCCACCTTGCCGTTCAGCAGCACGTCCAGCGCGCCGGACAACGTGAGCGGGATGTCCAGCGAGCGCGCGAAGCTGTTGCCGGTCCCCATCGGCAGGATGCCGAGCACGAGGTCGCGCTCCGCGAAGGCGTAGGTGGCCGAGCTGATGGTGCCGTCGCCGCCGCCGAGGATGATGAACCGATATCCCTCCGCGATCGCGCCTTCCACCCGGCGCCGCAGGTAGAGCGGATTCCGCATGACGTGGCCGCGCACGGCATACCCCGCCGCCGTCAACCGCGCGATGGCCGCCGTCCCCAGCCGCTGACCCCGCCGGGACTGCGCGTTGATGATCACCGCCGCCCGGCGCTCCGCGCGAATGCGCCGCTCCAGCTCGTCCTTTGCCGCGTGTGCTGCCATGATGTGGGCTTCCAGTCAGTTCTGCCGCGCCGGCGAGCCGGGTATGCCCCCCGCGCGCGCGGATTCTCACACCGCGTCGCGCGAACGCGCCTTGTGCGCGCCCGCGCGAACACGTATAATACAGTCGTGTTTCAGTTCTTCCGGACCATTCACGAGGTCTTCCGCCCGCACTGGACGGCGCCGGGCGTGCCGGACATTGATTGCGCGCGCCTGGCGGCCCACGGCATCCGGGGCGTGATGCTCGACCTCGACAACACGCTGGCGCCCTGGCGCAGCCCGGCCATCTTCCCCGGGGTGGCGGCGTGGATCGCCCAGGCGAAAGCGTGCGGCCTGCGCGCGTGCATCGTCACTAATGCCGGCAGCGCCGCCCGCGTGCGTCCCATCGCCGATTCCCTGGCTATTCCGTGGGTCACGCGCGCGCTGAAACCGCTGGCCGGCGGGTATCGCCGCGGCATGGCGCTGTTGGGCACGGCGCCGGACAGCACGGCGATGATCGGCGACATGCTCCTCACCGACATCATCGGCGCCAATCGCCTGGGGCTCTTCACCGTGCTGGTGGAGCCGAAATCCGCCCGCGAAGCCCTCCCCGCCCGCCTCGTGCAGCGCCCGCTGGAGCGGCTGATTGGCCGCAAGCCGCGTCTCGCGCGGTAATACCACAAGGAAATCGGGCCTCGGGCTGGAATAGGGCGGGTAACTTCACTTCGCGAGCGGAGGCGGCGGATGGCGACATCCTCGCCGTCTCCCGCGCCGCCGGCGCGCAGGCGGGGCCGGGCGGGGACCGCATCCCCTTCATCACCGCCGCGCCGGGCGCGGACGACCGCGAGTATTGCTGGAAGGAAACGGTATGCCGAACCTGAACGACGTCCCCCCCTGGCAGCAGCCGTACCCTTTCTGGTTCTGGAACGGCGAGATGGACGCCGACGAGATCCGCCGGCAGATCGGCCTCATGCGCGAGGCGGGAATCACCGAATTCGTGATTCACGGCCGCACCGGGCTGCAAACGCCCTTCCTCTCCGACGCCTGGTTCGACGCCGCCCGCGCGGCGGTGGAGGAAGCGGCGCGGCGGGGCATGCGCGCGTGGATATACGATGAATACAACTGGCCCAGCGGCACCGCGAACAGCACCATCACCGCCGACCCGGCGATGCGCGAGCACTACCGGGCCGAAGACGGCACGCTGCGGCCGACGCTGCACCCCTGGTACGGCCATGTGAGCGTGGACTACCTGAACCCCGCCTGCGCCGACGCCTTCATCGCGGCGTGCTATCAGAGTTACTACGACCGCTTCGCCGACTTCTTTGGCACCACCATCCCCGGCTTTTTCAACGATGAGCCGCGCTTCGCCACCGCCTACCCGTGGAGCCTGGCGCTGGGCGAGCCGCCGCGCGAGACGGCGGAGTACCGGCGCGCGCTGGGCGAGGCGATGGCGCGGAACCATTTCCGCCGTATCCGCGCGTGGTGCGACGACCACCGCGCGCTCTTCACCGGGCACATGATGGGCGAGGAGACGCTGGGCAGCCAGACGCGCTACATGGGGAACGCCTGGGAGACGACCAGTTGCTACCACTGGCCGGGGGTGGATCACCTGGGGCCGTCGGCCTCCGGGCAGCATCCGCGCCTGGCCGCGTCCATCGCCCACCTGGCGGGAGAACGCGCCGTCACCTGCGAGACCTTCGCCGGCTGCCCGTGGGAGTGCACCCCGCGGGACCTGTACCGCATCGCCGGCTGGCTGTATGCCAACGGCGTGACGAAGCTGCTCTTCCACGGCTTTTTCTACACCCGCGAGGGCGAAGCGGCGCAGGATTGGCCGCCGGACCTCTTCTTCCGCTGGGAGGGCTGGTCCGCCATGCCGGCGTTCGTGCAGTGGGCGGGCCGCGTGCAGTATTTCCTCGCCCGCGCCATCCCGCGCGCCGCGGTCGCGCTCTATTACCCATATGAGGAGTTCATCCCCGACTTCCGGCCCGACCCGCAATACACCCTGGGGTATACTGACGCCTCGCCGGTGCTGGGCGACGACGCCCGCGCCTGGCATCTCGCTTTCGGCGACCTGATGGCGGCCATGCTGGCGCGCGGCATTGACGTTGACATCGTGCCCGCCGGCCTGCTTGGCCGGGTGGCGGACCGCATCCTCGTCGCGCCGCTCCTCTCCGAGCCGGCGTTCGCCGGCACGCTGCTGCGGCAGGGAGAACGTTCGGCGGAAGCCTGTGTCGAAGAGCTTGATCGCCTGCTCGGCCGCCGGGTGCGGGTGACCGGCGAGGGCGCGGCGCCCCGCCCCCGCCCCATCAGCCCGCGCCTGTCCGATCCCTACATCCACCAGGGTGAGGACGACGGCGGCGTGTGGGTGAGCGAGTTTCGCTTCGAAGGCCGTCCGGCGGTGATGCTGTGGAACGCCAACGCGGGGGCCTTCACCGGCGCGGTGGACCTGGTGGAGCGCCGCGCGTGGTCCGCGTGGACGCCCGCCGATGGCCGGGTGCAACCGCTGGGCACGCGCGATACGGCGGACATCGCGCTGCCCGGCTACAGTATGACGGTGATCGTTGGAGCGTAATGGAGGTGCGTATGCTGCGCTATGGGGTACTCCTGCTGCTGGCCGCGAGCCTGGCGCTGTCCGCGGAGCGTGTGTTCACCCAGACGGACGTGCTGGGGAAAGACTGGGGGCGCGATCTGCTGCACTATGCGGTCACCTTCGCGCCGGGCGAGGCGAGGGCGGCCGACCTCGTGCTGCTGGACGCCAACGCCCGCCCCCTTCCCTTCCAACTTAGCGAGGTGACGACGCATCCCGACGGTGCGCTGAAAGCGGCGCGGGTGAGCTTTTACGGCGAATTGAAGCCGTACGGCGCCATGCGCTACACGTTGAGCACCGGCGCGCCGAAACCGCGGACCTTCGACCAGGGCATCAAGACCGCGCAGCCGGAGAAAGGGCCGCTGGAGCTGCGGAATAAATTCACCGCCGTGCGCCTGCCCGCCGGCGCGGCGTTTGCGGCGCCAAAACCCTTCGCCGACGTGCCCGGCCCGCTCCAGGGATACGCGCTCTCTACCGGGCGCTGGACCGGCGGCAGCCGCTTCACCGTGGAAGGCGACACCGCGCCGCGGGTGGCCGGCATTGACACCACGCTGCTCGCCGCCGGGCCGCTTGTGGCGGAAGCGCGGGTGCGTTACGCGCTCACCAATGGTGGGTACTACGCCGTGCGCGTGCGCCTGGAGGCGGAAGCGCCGATGGTCTTCATCGCGGAAGAGGCGGATGTCAAGCTCATTGATACGCCGATGATCCGCGCGCAGTATTACTTGAGCGACCCCTTTGACGCGGGTTCCGCGCGCGGCTGGTATCCGGACAGCGTCTTCCGCTTCTCCGAACGCAGTCCGAACGCCACCGAGCCGGAGGCGTTGAACGCGCTCACCGCTGCCGGAATTGAACTCCCAAAGAGCCAGCCGCAGAAAGCCTTCATCTATCGCCTGCCTGACTGGGACAAGCCCGACGCGCCGCAAGGGCCGCGCGATCTCTTCGGCGTCGCGGCCTGGTACGTGTGGAGCGACTCCGCCTGGTACGCGGCCTTCTATCAGGAAGCCGCGCTGCCGACGAAGGAGCGCCCCTTCATCGGCCTCATCCCGCTGCACGCGGGACAATGGCGCAACGGGCAGGGGTCGCACCTCTCCTGCCGCGTGCAGCAGTCCGGGGGATCGGTCTATTTCACCGTGCCGCTCACCGCGCCGCGCCATCCCGGCACCTACCTGGACACCGGCGAGTTTGACACGGCGCTGCCCGTGACGCTGGTGCGCCGGCAGTGGGGCCTGCTGCTGGGGCCGCTGCCCACATCTTTGCAGGCGTTCTGGGATGCCCGGCTGGCGTATGGCCACGTGACGCTGAACGACTACAAGGACTGGGTGCTCGACTGGCCGGAAGACCGGACCGTCACCTACCCGCGCCTGCCCTTCACCGCGAAGGAGCTGGCAGCGGCGAAGCGCACGCTGGCGACCCACGCCTTCAAGGACGTGCTGAGCACCTTCTCCGACGTGACCGGCAATCCGGAGCAGGCGTGGAACCTGGCGCAGCGGATGACCTCGCCCGCGGCGGGCATCTGGACCGGCGGCAGCCCGGCCGGCCACGCGCTGTATATGATGTATAGCGGCGGCGATTCGCGGATACCCTGGGCATCGCACTACCGCCAGGAACAGGCAGCGGGCTGGACGCTGGCCGCGGATGAAGCGCTGGCCTGGACAGGCATGCCGGCGGCATTGCGCCAGCGGGTGCGCGCCTGCCTGGCGGCCTGCGCCTACGCCGTCACCGAGCCGGACGCCAACAGCCGCGCCTCCGGCATCCACCAGGGCAATCCGAACATGCCCGCCAACCGTTTCCTGGCGCTGCCGCACATCGCCGCGCTCATTCCCGACCACCCGATGGCGAAGCGCTGGCTGGATGTCTCTGCCCAATACACCGTCTACAAGCTCACCACCCACGCCGCGCCGAAGGGGGCCTGGGGTGAATTGATCACCTACTACGAAGCGGCGGTGCCCGGGCTGGTGCAGGCGGCGGTGACGCTGGACAACAGCGGGCGCGCCTCCGCCGCGCTCAAACGACAGGTGGCGGCGGTGCCGTTGTGGGCGGTGAACCTGCTGACGCCGAAAGATCCGCGCTTCGGCGCGCGCATCATCCCCGGCTACGGCCACAGCGGCGTCAACACCGCCTGCTACGAGCTGCCCGCGGGCGTGCTGCTGCGCCATCTCGACCCGAAAGCCGCCAGCGGGCTGGCGTGGGCCTGGGACCAGATGGGCCGGCCGATGGGCGGCGGGCACGGTTTCGAGCTCACCCCGCGGCTGGCGCTGCACGCCGACGGGCTGGCCAGGGGGCTGAAAGCCGGCGGCGTGCCGACCGATCTCCTCGCCAGCCGCTGGTATCCCGGCTTCGGCGCGATTTTCCGCGCCCACGCGGGCGATCCCGATGAAACCTACTTCGGCTACCGCCAGGGGTATATGGTGAGCCACTGCGACCCGAACCAGGGCGATTTCGTCATCTACGGCAAAGGCGCGCCCCTCTCCCCCGCGCCGCTGCGCGCCTACGTGAGCCATCAGGACAATGATAATGACTGGGGCGGCGCGAAAGGGCTCGCCGCGACGAAGGGCGATATCTACAACCGCATCCGTTTTGGCAAGGCGTCCGATTACGGCGGCTGGCCGGGCGGCGGGCTGGAGAGCAATGTGAACGAAGTCTTCACCGGCGCCTCGGTGGACTACCTGCGCGGCTGGGGCGACTATTCGCGCACCGAGGCGTGGAATCTCTCCTCCAGCGCGGATAATCTGTCGAACCCGTCGGCGGACGCCATCCGCTGGACGCGCCAGGTGCTCTTCCTCAAGGGCAAAGCGGCGGCAGGGCCGAACTACTTCGTCATCCGCGACACGTTCCGCGGAGCGAAGCAGCCGAAGTGGTGGCACCTGCGCGGCTCGGTCGCCCCGGAGCAGGTCGCGCTGAGCGGACAGGCGGTGGAAATTCAGTCGCCGTGGGGCGCCAACCTGCACGCCACCTTCCTGCAGCCGCGGGAGATCAACCCCTCGCTCATCAGCGGCACGGCCGGCCTGTCTATCTATCAGCAGACGAAGGCGCTCTGGGAGAAGGCGCAGCCGGGCGTGCCGCAGAAAGAGCAGATCACCGTGGCGCAAATCCCCGCCGGGGAAAATGACGAATTCCTGGTGGTGCTCTACCCGCGCAAACCCGCTGAAGCCGTGCCCGCCTATACCCAGCTCGCCCCCGGCGCGCTGAAATCGGTCACCGCCGAAGGCACGGACTACGCGTTCTTGAGCGGCGGCGACGCCGACATGACCTACGACGCCGGCGGCATCCGCTTCACCGGCCGCGCGGGCGCGGTGCGCGTCTATCCGCACGAAGTCCACCTCATCCTCGCCGCCGCCGCCGGCGTTGGCGAGGTGAGCTACCGGGGCACGACGTATCGTGGGGTCGCGCCGTTCGAGATCGTCCTCCCCACGGGGAAGCTGAAGGCGGGCACGACGACGCTGCCGGCGCCGAAGTCCGCCGTGAGAGCGGATGATCCGAAACTGCGGAAAACGGGCGACGGCGTCATCTTCGAAGGTGCCTCCGGCGGCGTGCAGCCGCTGCCGAACGGCGGCGTCCGCCTGGTGCTCGGCCCCGGCGCGGGCAAAGTGGGATATGGCAAATACCTGGTGTGGGGCGAAGGGCCGTTCGACCTCACCTATGATGCCGCCGGCCTGCATGGCATCACCGACGGCCGCGAGCGGATGATCTACGCGACCCACCCGCACTTCGCGCGCGGCCTCACCACCCTCTGGATTGACGGCACCGGCTGGGCGCCCGGCTTCAGTACCGATTACCTGGCCCTCCCCGTCCTCGCCGGCAAACACGACATCGCCGTCAAGCCTGCGGCGCAGCCGGATATCTTTGAGTGAAGCAGAACCGGCGGCTGACGCCGGACGATAGTGATGCGGCCTGCCCGGGGGCCCCGTTCCTAGGGCGTGTTCACACTATCGGAGATGGCCAGCTTTTGTGGGGATTTTTCGCCAGACAAGGCGGAAAAATGCCGCTGTGGCCGGGACCACAGCCAATTTTGACAACGCTGTATGGCGGAAAATACGCCAAAAGATGGGCGGTGAGCGGTAGTGTGAACACGCCCTAGTTCCTAGTTGTAGCGGGCCGTCACGTTTCGCCTCGCTTCGCCATCTTGACCGGGGGCGCCCCACGGGAATCGGACGGCGCTGCGCGCGGGGTCCGCTGATGCGCCGCCCGTGGCCGGCGGGGGTGATCCCTTCGGGATGACATTATCTCCTCTACCTCTTACTCCTATCTCCTATCTGTCGCGGGTTGTCACGCTGTATCGTGCCCTGCGAACCGACCGCTGGTCGGGAACGCCACGGAGGGCGTTCCCAGGAGCGGCAATTAACAATTGCAAATTGACAATTTTCAATTGTTAATTGTCAATTGCAGCGGGCCGTTGCCCTCCCCCCGCCATCGCGCTATAATCCCTCCCGGAGTTGTTGCATGGATCCTCGCCACGCTGATGCGCCGCTGCCTGCCGTCCCGCGCCGTCCGGCCGGGCGGGCCTGGCGTCCCTGGCGCATCTCGCACGCGCAGTGGCTCATCCTCAGCTTCCTCGTCCTCATCCTGCTCGGCGCCGGCCTGCTCCTGCTGCCCGCGGCGCAGCTGCGTCCGGTGTCAGCGCTGGACAGCCTCTTCACCGCCGTCTCCGCCGCCACGCTCACCGGACTTGCCACGGTGCCCACGGCGCAGAGCTGGTCGCCATTCGGACAGGGGGTCATCCTCGGCCTCATGCAGCTCGGCGGCATCGCCGCCATGTCGTTTGGCGTGCTCTTCGCCATGGTGCTGGGGCTGCGCGTGGCGCTGCGCGAGCACCTGAACCTGGGGACCGAGCGGAAGACGATGCGCATGCGCGACGCCCTCGGCGTCGTGCCGTACGTCGCCCTCGTCACCCTCATCATCGAAGCCGTCGGCGCCGCGGCGCTGGCCGCGCGGTTCATGCTCGGCCATCAGTTTTCGCCGGGCGACGCCGCCGTTGCCGGGATCTATTCCGCCGTCTCCGGCTTCTGCAACGGCGGATTCAGCCTGGTGAATCTGTCGCAGCCGGCCTTCGCCAATGACGGCTGGCTCCTCGGCATCCTCGCGCTGCTCATCATCCTCGGCGGGCTGGGGTTCGGCGTGCTCGTCGAGCTGGGGCTGACCGGGCGCATCCGGCGGCTGAGCCTGCGCGCGCGGCTGGTGCTGGTGACCACCATCGCGCTGCTGCTCGTCGGTTTCGGCTTCTTTTTGCTCTTTGAATGGCACAACGCCGCCACGCTGGGCGCGGAGCACGTCACCCCGGCCCGGAAAATCATCACCGCCGGCTTTCTGTCGGCCACGGCGCGCTCCGCCGGCTTCAGCACGCTGGAGCTGACGGCGCTGGCGCCGCCCACCGTGTTCATGCTCGGCTTACTGATGCTCGTGGGCGCGTCGCCGGACAGCACCGGCGGCGGCATGAAGACCACCACGCTGGCCGTCATCGTCCTCGCCATCCTCGCGCTGCTGCGCAGGCGCGCGGATATCGAAATCTTCGGCCGGCGCATCTCCGGCGACATGGTGCGGCTGGCGCTGTCGCTGGTCTGCGTCTACCTGTTCGCCGTGCTGCTCGCCATCATGGCCATCAGCCTCACGCAGATCAGCCTGCAGAGCCTGCCGCCCGGCCCGGAGACGCTGGCCTTGTACGGCGCGCTCATGTTCGAAGTCGTCTCCGCCTTCGGCTTGAGTGGATTGAGCATGGGCGTCACCCCGCTGCTCTCGCCCTTCTCGAAAGCGGTGATCATCGCCTGCATGGTGCTGGGCCGCGTGGGACCGCTGCTCTTCATCTACAGCTACGCGCAGCCGCGCCGGCCGCGGCTCCGCCGCCTGCCGGCGGAGATGGTGATGCCGGGGTAAGAAAGGATTACGCCAATGGCCTCGTTGAGCATACTGGTCATCGGATTGGGTTACTTCGGCGAAAGCCTGGCGCTGGAGCTGGCGCACCTCGGCCACGAGGTGGTGGGGGTGGACACCAATGCCGACATCGTCCAGCGCACCGCGCCGCACCTCAACGGCGCGATGGAGCTGGACGCCACCAATATCGAAGCGCTGACATCGCTGGAGATCGCCTCCTTCGATGTCTGCATCGTCGGCCGTGGCTCCGACCTGGAGGAGAGCGTCCTCACCACCCTCAACCTGAAGGAGCTGGGCGCGCGCTACATCATCTGCAAGGCGCTCAGCGACCAGCAGAAAAAAATCCTCGAACGCATCGGCGCCGATCAGATCGTGCAGCCGGAGCGCGATATGGGGAAGCGCCTCGCGCACATGGTCTCCACCACCACGGAAATGCTCGACTACATGGACGTGCCCGGCAATTTCGGCATCGAGGAAATCACCGCCCCGCGCGGCTGGCTCGGCCACACGCTGGAAGAGCTCCAGCTCCCCAACCGCCACGGCCTGCAGGTGCTCCTCGTCAAATCCGGCGAGAAAATCACCACCGCCCCCGGCCCCGCCACGAAACTGCGGGAAGGCGACATCCTGGTGGTCTTCGGCCATGACCGGAAGCTGGCGCAGTTCAAGCGATAGGCGCGGCAGGGCCGAGAAAAGGGCGTGGCCGGGCGAACGACGTCACTTTCCCACCGCCCGCATAATTCGCTCGGCCACGAAATCCACCAGGTCGTGCAGCGTCTGCGGCTGGTCGTAGAAGCCGGGGGAGGGGGGGAGGATGACGGCGCCGGCTTCCGCCAGCGCCGTCAGGTTGCGCAGGTGGATGAGGCTGAGCGGCGTCTCGCGGGGGACGAGGATGAGTTGTCGGCGCTCTTTCAGCGCCACGTCCGCCGCGCGGGTGATGAGATCGTTGGAGACGCCGGCGGCGATGCGCCCGACCGTGCCCATGGAGCAGGGGACGATGACCACCGCGTCCCAGGGCTGCGAGCCGGTGGCGAAGGGGCTGTCGAAGCGGTCGTGCGGATAGTAGACCACGCGGCCGTCCCGCTGGCCCAGCACCGCCTCGACCGGGTCGTCGCACTGCATCCCCAGCTCCGCGCGGGCCACGACAAACCCCTGCTCGGAAAGCGTCAGCCCCACCGGGGCCTCGCGCTCGATGAGCCGCCCCAGCAGGCGCCGGGCGTAAATGGCGCCGCTGGCGCCGGTGACGGCGAGCAGCATCGTCGGCGTTGCCATGACTATCCTCCCAGTCCCAGCTCCTGCATCAGCGCGTCCGCCCGCGCCGTCACCGCCGGCGTCAGGCGCATCTCCCCCGGCCACTCGCGGGCAAAACCTTCGCCGGGCCATTTTTTCGTGGCGTCAATGCCCATCTTCGAGCCGTAGGCGGGCAGGCGGCTGGCATGGTCGAGGACATCCACCGGACCGAGGGTGAACTGCGTGTCGCGCTCGGGGTCAATGTGGTTGCCCACGCGCCAGATCACCTCGTCCAGGTCCTGCACGTTCACTTCCTCATCCACCACGATGACCACCTTCGTGTTGGACAGTTGTCCCAATCCCCAGATGGCGTGCATCACCTTGCGCGCGTGGCCGGGGAATTGCTTTTTGATCGCGACGATGGCCAGGTTATGGAAGACGCCGGCGATGGGCAGGTTCAGGTCCACGATCTCCGGCAGCATCATCTGCACCAGCGGCAGGAACAGGCGCTCGGTAGCCTTGCCCAGGTAGCCGTCTTCCATGGGCGGCCGCCCGACGATGGTGGAAGGATAGATGGCGTCTGTCCGGTGCGTCATCGCCGTGACGTGGAAGACGGGATAGTCATCCGCCAGCGAGTAGTAGCCGGTGTGGTCGCCGAACGGGCCTTCGCGCCGGCGCTCGCCGGGGTCCACATAGCCCTCGATGACGAAATCGGCGTCCGCCGGCACCTCCAGGTCGTTCGTCAGGCACTTCACCATCTCGACCGGCTTGCGGCGGAGGAAGCCGGCGAAGATCATCTCGTCCACGCCGTCCGGCAGCGGCGCGGTGGAGGCGTAGGTGATGGCCGGATCGCCGCCCACCGCCACCGACACGGGCATGCGCGTGCCCAGCCGCTCGTGCGCCGCGTAGTGCCGCGCGCCGGTCTTGTGCATCTGCCAGTGCATGCCGGTGGTGCGGGCGTCGAAGACCTGCATGCGATACATGCCGCAGTTGCGCCGGCCCGTTTCGGGATCGCGGGTGAAGACCATCGGCAGCGTGAAGAACGGCCCGCCGTCCTCCGGCCAGCAGGTCATCACCGGCAGTGCGCCCAGGTCGGGCGCGGGCATCCTCACCTGCTGACAGGGGGCGGAGGTGACGGTTTTCGGCAGCCAGCCGGCGGCCTCCGCCAGTTTCGGCAACTGCATCAGCTTGCCCGCCAGGGTGGTCGGCGGCTCCAGCTTCACCCAGGAGCGGATGCGCTCGGTCAATTCCGCCAGCGGCGCCCCCAGGGCGCATTCGGTGCGCGCCAGCGTGCCGTAGAGGCCGATGACCAGGGGGAAGGCGGCGCCTTTCGGACGCTCGACCAATAGCGCGGGCCCGCCGCGCTTCACCAGCCGGTCGGCGATGGCAGTGATTTCCAGGGAAGGATCCAGCTCCCGTGAGACGCGCACCAGCTCCCCGCGCGCTTCCAATTGGCGTAGATAGTCAGCTAACCCGGCAAAGGCCACGATCTGCTCCCGATAACGCGTGATGCGGTTATCCTACACGATTCGCGGATTTGACGCCAGTGCGCCCGCCTCCCGCAACAGTTCGGTCCTGTCCGCATGCTGTGGCGTCTGTCCGCCCACCTCTCCCCCCGCCCCTCCCCAGAGCGGGGAGGGGAGCACCGGGCCTGCGCACCCATCCCCCCTTCCCTCGCGAGGGAAGGGGGGTGGGGGGTTAGGTTTGCCATCAATCGGCGACATGCTGACAGGACTGAACTGTTGCGGAAGGTGGGCTATTTCTGCCAGACATCGCTCTCGATCATGCCGTCCACCAGGCGGATGATGCGGTCACAACGGTCGGCGAACGAGCGCTCGTGGGTGACGACGATGATGGTCTGGCCGCGTTCCTGGTTGAGGTCGCGAAGGAGCCGATAGACCTGCTCCGCGCTGTGGGTGTCCAGGCTGCCGGTGGGTTCGTCGCAGAAGACGATGCGCGGATCGGCGATGAGGGCGCGGGCGACGGCCACCCGCTGCGCCTGCCCGCCGGAGAGCTGGCCGGGCCGCGAGCGCAGCTTGTCGCCCAATTCTACCCGCGCCAGCAGCGCGTCCGCTCGCGCCAGCGCGTCCGCCATCGGCACCCCGCCGTGAATGACCAGCGGCATCGCCACATTCTCGCGCGCGGAAAACTCCGCCAGCAGGAAGTGGAACTGGAAGATGAAGCCGAGCGTGCGATTCCGCAAACGCGCCAGCGCCACATCGCCGAGGTCGGCGATCTCCTCCCCGGCGATAGTGATGGAGCCGCCGGTGGGGCGCTCCAGCGCGCCCAGCATGTAGAGCAGCGTGCTCTTCCCCGATCCCGACGGCCCGACAATCGCGGTGAACTCGCCCGGCTGAAAGCTGACCGAGATGCCGCGAATCACCTCGGTCAGCAGGTCGCCTTGCCCGAAGGATTTCCACAGGTCGCGCGCGCGAAGAATGGGTTCGATCGCCATGACAGCCCATTGTAGCGGCTTGCGCTTCGGGCGTATGCGGCAACTGCCATGCAAGCGCGGGAGGCCGTTGCACATTCAGCTGGTGGCGGGCCATGAAGGACGTCTCCGGAGACGGAGCCTCTCCAGCGTCGGGAGACGTCCTTCCCCGTGCTTATTTTTTCAAGAGCGCCCACGTCCCGAGTCGGAGCGTCTCTTGCCCATGCTCTCCGATGGCACGCAGTGCCTCTCCCGCCCAGTGCCCCGGTCCGCCAATCCGGCATTCCGTTTCGGTTACGGGTACCAGTGGTGCGATCACTGTTTCGCCGGAGGTGAGTCTGCCGGTGAGCCAGAGCATGCCATATTCCTCGCGGATGGCGATCTCGGCGTGCAGGGGCGCATCCGGCGGAAGATCGGTGATGCGATACGTGCCGGCACGTCTTTTCCATGCCTGGGACATCTCGAACCCCGCCACCTTTTCCGCCGCCCAGCGCACGCGGCCGTTCTCGTGTACGACCAGCACGTCACGCCCATCCAGCGCCATGAAGGCATAGCGCACCTGCTTCGTCTCGCCATACTGCACCGGAATGCGGCCGCGCATCAAGCGCCAGGGGGCGAACTGCCCATCGTTCTGCACGCGCAAGAGTTTCGCGAGATCACCTTCCCGTTTGATGCGCAGTTGACCGCCTTGCCCAAAGACTTGGTACCTCTCCGTCGGAGAGGCATACCGCCCCTGATAGCGTCTCACGAGAGATGTCAGGTCGGTGATCGGCTGCCCACTGGCGTCGGTGGGGATCGCCCCGTGTTGCTGCGCCTGTTGGGCGAGCGCGGTGAGTTGCGGCCAGATCTCGGCATGATAGGCCGGCGGCGCTTGCTCCGCGGCGAAAGCGACCAGGGTGCTCACCGCCAGCGTGATCGCCACGCCGATGGTGCGCATCAGGGTAGGTGCTGTTGCGAGTTTCCGCGTCATGGTATACCTCCATTCTCGGTATGGGTGAGCCTACCGAGCGATATCACTGATACCGCTCGGCTATCAGGTGACCGTTAGGCCACTTCTTTCACGCGCCGTGCGCGCAGCAGGCTGAGATGCCGCTGGGCATGGCTTTTCGCGTGCTCCCAGGCGAGATAGACTGCCGGCAGCACGCACAGGGTGAACAGCGTCGAGGTGATCAGCCCACCGACGAGGACGATGGCCAGCGGCTTTTCAATCTCCGCGCCGACCCCGCTGCTCACGAGAATCGGCGCCACGCCCAGGGCGGCGCACAGGGCGGTCATCAGCTTCGGGCGCAGGCGCTGCACGCTCGCCAGGCGGATGGCTTCCTCCTTCGTGTGGCCTTCCGCCACGAAGTCATTGGTCTGCGTGAGCAGCACCAGGCTGTTTTGCACGGCAATGCCGAAGAGCGCGATGAAGCCCACTGCCGAGGAGACGTTCAGGCTCTCCCCGGTGAGGAGCAGCGAGGCCACTCCGCCGATGAAGGCGCTGGGCACGGTGGCGAGGATGATCATCGCCTGCGATGCCGACTTCAACGCCGCGAAGAGCAGCATGAAGACGATGATCAGGGCAATCACCGTGGCCAGCGCCAGCGACTTCATGGCGCGCTGCTGATTCTGGAACTGCCCACCGAAGACCACGTAGTAGTCAGCCGGCAGTTTCACCGCCTTCATCCCCGCCTTGATGTCGGCGACCACGCCGCCCAGGTCGCGCCCCTGGATGCTGGCGTTGATGCTCAGCCGGCGGTTCATCGCCTCGCGCCAGATGACGTTCGGGCCTTCCGCCAGCGTGATGTCCGCGAGCTGCGACAGGGGCACCGCCGCGCCGGAGGGGGTATCCACCAGGAGGTCGCCGAGGGCGTCCAGGTCGCCGCGCACGTGGTCGGCCAGGCGGACGAAGACGCCGTAGCTGCGCTGCCCTTTCCACACCTGGGTGAGCTCCTCGCCGCCGATGGCGAAGTGGATCATCTCGGAGATTGCGCCGACGGAGACGCCGTAGCGCGCCGCCGCCTGCCGGTCAATCTGAATCTGCACCTGCGGGATGCCCGCCACCTGATCCATGTTGATGTCCGCGACGCCTCTGGTGCGCTCCATGATCTCCTTGATCTGCGCCCCCTTCTCCGCCAGCACCTGGATGTCCGGTCCGAAGAGTTTTACCTGCAAGGGTGCCGGGGTGCCCTCCATGCTCTCGTCAATCTTGAGTTGAAGCGGCTGGGTGAAGGCCGCCGCCACGCCGGGGATGCGCTCGATCTCTTCGCGTACCGCGGCGAGGATCGCCGCGGTGGGCTTGGTGAGTTCCGTGCGCGGCTTCAGGTTGACGATGATCTCGCCGGAGT
Organism: Armatimonadota bacterium; assembly: GCA_029553475.1. Classification (GTDB taxonomy): domain Bacteria; phylum Armatimonadota; class Hebobacteria; order CAIYQO01; family CAIYQO01; genus JAKIYB01. The sequence continues at coordinate 100,561 of JAKPKV010000028.1, read as the reverse complement.
TCACCGGCAGCACGCAGCCAATCGCCCGCTCCGAGCGCCCGTTGCGGCGGACCACTTCGGCGATGTTCGGGTTCTCCACCAGCAGGTGCTCGATCTGCCGGGTGATGCGGTTATTCTCTTCCAGCGAGGTTTCCGCCGGCGTGACGGTGGAGACCACCCACGAGCCTTCATCGAGTTTCGGCATGAAATCGCGCCCCACCGCGAGCAAGCCCAGCGCGGAAGGCACGAGCAACGCGACGGCGGTGCCGATCACCACCCAGCGGCGCTGCAGCGCCCATTCGAGCACCGGCACGTACCCCCGCTTGATCCAGGTGACGAATTTGACCTCGCCCTCCGCATCCTCGTGCGGTTTCGGATGGAGAAAGCGCATCCCGAGCACCGGGGTGAGGGTGAGCGAGAGCACCAGCGCCACCAGCATCGCCGCCGCCACGGTGACGGCCAACGGGCGGAACAGGAGCCCTTCGATGCCGCCCATCAGGAAGAGGGGCAAGAACACCGCGACGATGATGAGCGTAGCGAAGGCGATGGGGCGCCCCACCTCGATGGCCGCTTTATGGGCCACCGTGCGTTTGACATCCGGCTCGTGGAGATTCCCCCGGCTGCGATGGAAGCGGTGGTAGAGGTTTTCCACCATGATGATGGAGGCGTCCACCATGATACCGACGGCGATGGCCAAGCCTCCGAGCGACATGGTATTCAACCCGACCCCGAGGTGCCGCATGAGCACCCCGGCGATCATCACCGACAACGGCAACGATGCGGCGACGATCAGCGTGCTGCGAAAATGCCCCAGGAAGAGCAGCAGCACCAGGATGACCAGCACCGCCCCGATGAGGATGGCGCGCGTCACGCTGGACAGGGAATGCTCGATGAGGTGCGTTTGATCGTAGTACGGCACGATCTTCACGCCCTTCGGCAGGGTCTCCTGTAGTTCGGCGATCGTGCGCTCGATCCCCTTCACCACTTGCACGGTGTCGGCGTTCGGCTGCTTGATGACCAGTGCGATCACCGTTTCCTTGCCATCCTTGCTGGCGATGCCGCGCGAGATGGCGGTGCTCTCTTCGATGGTGGCGACATCGCGCAAATAGACCGGCACGCCGTTGCGCGCCGTCAACACCGTCATCTGAATATCTTCAACAGTGTTGTAGCGTCCCAGGCCGCGCACGGTATATTCGGCGACGCCGGTGCTGATGAAGCCCCCAGAGGCGTTCTCATTGCCGCCCTTGATCGCTTCTTCGACCTCCTTGAGGGTCACATGATAGGCGCGCAAGGCGTGTTGATCGAGGGTGACCCGGTACTGCCGCAGCTTGCCGCCCATGTTCAGCACTTCAGCGACGCCCGGCACATTCATCAGGCTGTAGCGGATCTGCCACTCGGCCAGCTCGCGCAGCTCCGTGGGCGGGAGATCGCCTTCGACGGCGAACTCATACACCTCGGCCAGGCGCGTGGTGGCGCTGGAGAGGGTCGGGGGCTCGGTGCCCGGCGGCAGTTGCCCGGTCACCTGCGACATGCGCTCGGTGACGAACTGGCGCGCCCGCCAGAACTCCGTCTCGATGCCGAACTCCACGACCACGGAGGATAACCCCTGCGTCGTCTGCGAGCGCACGCGCTGCACGCCGGGCAGACCGTTCATCGCCGCCTCCATGGGGCGGGTGATGGTCGTCTCGATCTCCTCGGCGGCCATGGACTCGTTTTCCGTGACAATGGTGAACACCGGGATGGTGATGTCGGGGTAGACGTTGCGCGGCAACTGCTGGTAGGCGGTGATGCCGAACACCAGCGCGAGACCCACGAGCATCACGACGATCGCCTGGTGACTGAACGCGGCATGGATGATCTTGTCGATCAGGCTGCCGTGTGGATGTTGATGCTGATCCATGCCCCCTCCTTAATGATCGGCGCACCCGGCTTCCAGTTTCCCGGAGCCGAAGGCGGTTTTCAACTGGTACTGCCCGGTGGTGACGACCTCCAGGCCGGCCTGCACGCCGCTGACCACTTCGACGTTGTCGCCGTGGGTGGCGCCCAGGGTGACTTCCAGCTTGTCGAAGGAGCCGCAGCTTTTGCCCGTCGCCTCGTCGTCCTCGCAGTCCATACACGGCGAAAAGACGATCTTTTTGCCGGCATCATCGAGCACGGCAACTTTCGGGATGAGGAGCGCGGACGCGCCTTTCCCCGTGGCGATGTTCACGGTGGCGAACATGCCGGCTTTGAGCCGGTCGCCGGGATTCGCCACTTCGCAGCGGATGCGGGCGGTGCGGGTCTCGGCATTCATGGCGCTGCCGATATGGGTCACCTTGCCGGCAAACGTCGCGTTCGGGACGCCGTTGGCGTGAATCGCGGCCACTGCCCCCAGGCGGACTTTCGCCAGGTCTTTCTCATAGACGTTGGCCCACACCCACACGCGGTCGGTGTTGACGATGGTGAAGAGATCGGTGGAGGCCTCCACCGCCTGGCCCGGCGTCGCCCGGCGCTCGGTGATGACGCCGCTGATGGGCGCGATGATGGGAAGGCTCACCGCATTGCCGGCGGCGCCGACGGCACGGAGGGCGCGCAGCGCGTTTTCGGCCGCCTGCACCTCGGCGCGCGCGCGCGCCAGGTCGGCTTCCGCACCCTGGATGTCCTGCCGGGCCAGGAGCGCTTTCCCGGCCACCTGTCTCTCGCGAGCGAGCACGGATTGCGCCACCGTCAATTGCCCCCTGGCACGCTGCACGGCGGCCTCACAGGTATCCACCTCGCGCTCGGCTTGATGTACGGCGGATTCCGCCGCTTTCGTTTCCGCCGAGGTGTACAGCCCCTGCCCGGCGAGGTGTTCTTCGCGCGCCAGCGTTTGCCGGGCGATCTCCAGGTGGGTGCGGGCTTCCTTCTCCTTCGCCTTGGCGTCCGCCAGGTCGGCTTCGGCCGCTTCCACGTCGCGGCGCGCGGCGATGCCGGCGTCGAAGAGCCGCTTACTCCGGTCATAGGCGGTTTGCTTCACTTTGACCGCCGCCTGCGCGGATTCCAGTGCCGCCTGCGCTGTGGCGACATTCGCTTTCGCCGCTTCAATCTGCGGGCCGTGGTACGCATTGGCCTTCGCCAGCTTTTGCTTCCGGTCGAGGTCATCCGCGGCCAGTTGGCGCGCATTGCGCGCACGCGCCAGCGCGGCTTCCGCCTGCTTTACCTCGGCCTGCGCGGAGGAAAACGCCGCTTCGGCATCGTCGAGCGGGCGCTGGGTGAGCGCGCCGGTCGCGGCCAGTTCTTTCACGTTGGCCAGGCGTGCCCGTGCCGCCTGTTCCTCCGCGCGGGCACGCGTCAGGGCCGATTGCACATCAGCCACGTCGCGGCTGGCCACGGTGGCCAGGGTCTGCCCCGCCCGCACGCGCTGTCCGACTTTCCCGGAAAGCTGTGTGAGTCGTCCGGAGACGGGGGACCCCACCTTCGCGGTCTGGTCCTCGTTGGCGTGCACCTCGCCGGTGACGCTCAACTGGGCGGTCACCGGAGCGAAGACGACCGGCGCGGTCTCCAGCCCGGCAATTTTCACGCCGTCATGGCCGTGTGCTTCCTCGCCCTCTTCATGGTTATGGCCCTCATGGCCGACTTCCTCGGCATGCGCCGTCGCTGGCGTCGCCGAGGTGGTAGCGCGTCGCGTGACGAAGACGATGGTCGTCGCGACCACCGCCAATGCGACGAATAGCATCACTAGACGATGCGTCATCGGGGAACCTCTTTCTCCGGGACCGGCAGCGCTTCCGCGCCGACCGCCCACGTTAACCGCGCCAGCGCCTTGTGATATGCGCCAAGGGTGGCAAGATACTCCACCTGCACCGCCCGCACGGTGCGGCGGGCTTCCAGGACTTCCAGATAGGTCAGGGCGCCTTCCTCGTAGCCGAGCCGCGCCATCGCCGCCAACTGCTCCGCCGGCCGCAGCACCTGCTCGCGCAGGGTGCGCAGCTGCCCCTCGGCATCACGGACGGCGATGAGCGCGGCGGCGACGTCCTGCCGGATGGCGATACGGGCACTGTCCACCCGCTTCTCCTGGGCGCGCGCGGCCGCTTCCGCGCGCCGGCGCTCCGCCTTCGCCGATCCCCAATCCACCAGCGGGAGCGAGATGCCCACGCCGACGCCGCCATCACCGGCCCACTCCTCCTGCCGCACCTGCACGGTGACGTCCGGACGGCGGGCGGCGCGCGCCGCTTCGATATCCGCCCGGATGACGGCGTGATACGCCTGCTCGCGCGCGATTTCCGGGCGCGAGGTTTCGGCCAGGCGATATAACGCCGCATCGTCAAAGGCGAGTGACGGCACGGTGAGCGTCTCCGCCAGCGTCAGCGGCGTGGAAGGGTCACGGCCCATCGCCGTATTCAACGCGGCGGCGGCCTGGGCGGCGTCAGCCCGGGAGCGGGCCAACTGCTGGCGGGCGCGGGCCAGCTCGACCTCCACCTTCATGGCATGGGCAGTCGGCTCGTTACCGAGCTCCACCTGCTTTTTCGCGGCGTCCAGCAGCGCCTCCGCGTGCCCCACATTCTCGGCATCCGCGGCGGAGATGGCCTGGGCCTGGAGGAGGTCCCAGTACGCCGTCCGCACGGCGAGGAGCACCTCGCGCTCCGTCACCTGCTGATCGGCGGTCGCGGCCTGCACCTGGCCGCCCGCGGCACGCGCGCGGGCGGCGCGCGCCCCATTGAGTTCCAGCGACTGCGCGATGGAGAGGAACTCATCGGAGCCGGCCGGCCCCAGCACGCCGGGGGTGACGATGATCTCGGGGTTGCGCGGCATCCTGGCGCCGCGCAGGTTGGCGATGGCCGCCGTGACGTCCTCCCGTGCGGCCTGCAAGGCGGGATGCTGCGCGCGGGCGAGCTGAACGGCGGCGTCGAGGGTGAGTGCGTCCTGCGCCGACGCCGACAGGGTGGTCAGCGCAATGGCCAGGGAGAGCACAATAAGTCTCACACACATGGGCAGTTACCTCATCATGGACATGCTCGCCGATAGCCGCGGCATCAGGCGCGCGGCCGGGCGTAGCGGGAATGTCTGCGGCGGCAGCGGTGCAATGACCGGTATGCTGCTGCCGGCAATGGTCGGCCGACCGATGCCTCGGAGGTAGCGCACCACCGCGCGGGGGCCATACCTGGGGGAAGGCCAGGCGCGAGGCGAGCGCGTCATGTGAGACGAGGATCGGGCGCAGACGTGATGAGGTCAGGCTTTCGGGGGTTGGAAGATGGCGCTGTAGATATCTCGCGGCGTGTGCGGCGAGACGGCGGACAGCAGCGAATGCGGGCGGGGCGGCGGCATCATCGCACGGGCCACCGCGGGTTCAGCAATGGGGAGCGGATCACCGCAACAGATGCCGATACAGAGACACGTCGCTTCCGTCTCATGATGATCGCCGGCATGCGCGAACGCGCAGGGGGCCGCTCCCAGGAGGAACGCTCCCAACACAACCAGGCCCAGCAGGCGTATGAGATGCCGGTTTCGACGTACATCCGCCATCGTTCGGTATTATGGCGGGGCAGTGCCCATGTTGTCAATACTGCCATCGGTGGGGCGCCGTCCGGGCGGGGAGACCAGTCGTCATCGTCATCGTAATTGTCATCGCCATCGTCATCGAGGGCGCCGTCCGGGCCGGGGAGACCCTGCGGGAGCTGCGCCGGCCGCTTACGCCAGGTCCGCTTTGAACGCCGCGATGGTCCACGCCAGTCCCTGGTCGAGGGGGATGGTCGGTCCCCAGTCGAGGAGGTCCCGCGCGCGGGCGATGTCCGGGCGGCGCACCTTGGGGTCGTCCTGCATGGCGGGCGCATAGACCAGCGGGCTGGCGGAGCCGGTGGCGGCGCGCACCCGCTGGGCGAGCTCGAGGATGGTGTATTCCCCCGGATTGCCGATATTCACCGGGTCGTGGATCTCGCTCATCGCCAGCCGCAGCACGCCCTCCACGGTATCGCTGACGTAGCAGAAGCTGCGCGTCATGCTGCCGTCGCCGTAGAGGGTGAGGGGCTGGCCGGTGAGCGCCTGATAGACGAAGTTCGGGATGGCGCGGCCATCATTCAGGCGCATGCGCGGGCCGTAGGTGTTGAAGAGGCGCACGATGCCGGTGTTCACGCCCAGCGCGCGGTGGTAGGCCATCGTCACCGATTCGGCGAAGCGTTTCGCCTCGTCGTAGACCGAGCGCGGGCCGATGGGATTCACGTTGCCGTAGTAGGTCTCCACCTGCGGGTGCACCAGCGGGTCGCCGTACACCTCGGAGGTGGAGGCGAGGAGAAAGCGGGCGCCGTGCCGGCGCGCCAGCTCCAGCATGCCGCGCGTGCCGTCGGCGCCGGCGGCGAGCGTCTCCAGCGGATACCGCAGATAATCCGCGGGACTGGCCGGACTGGCGAAGTGCAGCACGTACCGCACCGGCAGCTCGAGCGCGGGCGGGTGCGCGCAGTCCTGATGGTACACGAGGACGCGGTCATCGCCGTCCCATTGCGCCAGGTTGCGCGGGTTGCCCGTCAGCAGATTATCAATGACCACGGCGCGGAAGCCGCGGGCGACCACGGCGTCCACCAGGTGCGAGCCCACGAACCCCGACCCGCCGGAGATGACGACGACATCCATCAAGACGGCACTCCCATGACACGCAAGGCGGCGGAAGCGCCGCTCTGCTGTGTTTAGATGCCCACGGCGGGGAATCGTTGCGTCACGCCAGCACCCGGGCGATGACGCATTTCAGATATTTCGTCTCCGGCACGCCGAGGAGCACCGGGTGGTCGCGCGCCTGCAGGCGCTGCTCGATGATGCGGATGGGGCGGCCCACGTCGGTCATGGCGTCGGCCAGCATCTCCAGGAAGAGCTGCTCGCTGACGTGATACGAGCAACTGCACGTCACCAGCGTGCCGCCGGGCGCGAGCAGGCGCATGGCGCGCAGGTTGATCTCCTTATAGCCGCGGTAGGCGGTCGGTAGGGCGCTCTTGCTCTTGGCGAAGGCGGGGGGATCGAGGACGATGGTATCGAAGCGCTCGCCCACGCGGTCCAGCTCGCGCAGGAAGTCGAAGACGTTGGCGCGGATGACGTCCATCGTCTTCACCTTGTTGCGGGCGGCGTTGCGGCGGGCCAGCGCGCAGGCGTCCTCGGAGATATCCACGGCGAGAATCTCCTCCACCTTCGGCGCCATGTGCAGCGCGAAGCCGCCGGCGAAGGTGAAGGCATCGAGCAGGCGGCCGTGCGCGTAGCCGGCGGCGGCCAGGTAATTTTCGCGCTGGTCGAGGAAGGCGCCGGTCTTATGCCCGCCCAGCAGCGCCATGCCGAGCTCGACGCCGTGCATGCGCACCGTCACCTCCGCCGGCGTGGTCCCGTCGAGGGTGCCACTGCTCTGCGGCAGGTTCTCGTGCTGGCGCACCGGCGTGTCATTGCGCTCGACGATGGAGCGCGGGGAGAAGAGCTCCCGCAGCAGCTCCACCCACAACGACTTCAGCGCCTCGGTGCCCTGCGAGAGCGTCTGCAGGACGCAATGGTCGTCGTAGCGGTCAATGATGAGCGAGGGGATCAGGTCGCCTTCGCTGTAGACCAGGCGGTAGGCGTTCGTGTCGCGCACCACCCGCGCGCGGTAAGCGGCCGCGGCTTCCAGCCGCGCTTTCCAGAACGCGCGGTCGGGCGGGGGGCCGGCGGGCGCGCACCAGCGCAGGGTGATCTGCGAGGCGTCGCTGAAAAACGCATAGCCGTAGGGGTGGCCGCGTTCGTCCTGCAGGGCGACGATGTCGCCGCCCTTGGCCTCGCGCGTATCGGCGACATCCGAGGCGTAGACCCACAGGTGGCCCTGCTTGAGCCGTTTCGCGCCGCGCGCGTCAATGATGACCGTTGGTGTTGGTGACATAACTCTCTCGCGTTGATAGACAGTGCGCCGCAGGCGCGGGAGGGCGCATCCCCTCACCATGTACTATGCCATATCGCGGGCGCGTTGTCGAGAGGAACGGCATGCATCCCACGCCCAGGTCAGGCGGGAAAGAGCCAGTCAGCGGTCTGGGCGGCGACGGCCTCCGTCCAGGCGGCGGTGTAGAAATTATGCGGCGCGCCGTCAATCACGCGGACATCTACCGCGATGCGCTGGCGGCGGCACCAGGCTTCGAAGAAGGCGCGGGAGCCGGCGGATTCGGGATCGCGGCCGCCATACAGCAGGTGGAGGCGGCCGGAGAAGCCCTGCAGGTCGCGCAGGATATCGCGGGCAGAGGTTTTCCGGCCGCGCTCGGCGTCGTCGCCCTCTTTGTCTTTCGCCAGCGTCTGCATCGCGCCTTTCACGTTGGCCTCGCCGCGCAGCAGCCTGCGCCAGGTCTCCGGGCGCAGCAGTTTTGCCGCGTATTGCCGCAGCAGCGCCCGCCGCGGGGTGCCCTGCTTGGCCGCCCGCGCCTTGTGCTCCATGAAGGGGAGCAACGACCAGCAGACGACGTGTCCGACGTCGCGCAGCAGCGAAGCCGCGCCGAGCGCGACGTTGCCGCCGGAGCAGAGGCCGACGAGATGCACGCGGCCGATCCCCTGCTCAGCGCGCAGCCAGGCGACGGCCTCCGCCGCGTCGGCGATCATCTCGTCGAGGGTGGTGGCCAGCGGATCGCCGGGCGAGTCGCCGCGCCCGCGGAAATCCAGCCGCAGGGTGGTGGCGCCGCGCGCCGCGCAGGCGCGCGCGGCGTCCAGCAGGATGCGCTGCGGGCCGTAGCGGGTGCCGCTCCAGCCGGGCAGGAAGAGCACGGCCGTCGTGCCGCCGCCGTGCAGGTCGGCGGCCAGCCCGGAGGGGAGGAAGAGGGGGGTCTCGCTCACGCCGTCACCTCCGCAACCACGGCCGCCGCCAGCGCGGTATAGGCGCCGGGGGAATGCGGCAGCCAGAAGGGTTCGTGCACGAGGGCGCGCAGGCGGTCGGCGGGCAGCTGCCAGCGCGCGAGCAGGTCGGCGTACTCCTTCACCGGCTTTTCGGTGAAGGAGCACTGGAGCATCCGGATATCCGCGAGAGGCGGCGTCTCCGGCAGCCGCGCCGCTTCCAGCTCAGCCAGCAGGTCGGCGGAGAGCACCTGCCCTTCGATCTCGCGCGGGTGGGTCTCCGGCGGATCGCCGGTCAATTTGTCCTGAATCATGCGCCGGGTGCGCGCCTGCCGCAGGTATTCGGCCCCGCTGGTGGCGGGCTGCAGCAGCAGCAGGCGGTCGGCGGCGAGGCCGTCGGCGAGCGCCCGCGCCGCCGGCAGCGCGCCGGCGCGGCAGGCGAGGAGGGTGAGCGGGGCATCGCCGGCGAGGGCATCGGCGGCGGCGCGCAGGTCCGCGCTCCAGCAGGCCAGCGACAGCGCGGCGAGCGCGCCGGCGCTGTTCCCGGTGCCGGACGGCTCCACCCGCAGCACCTGCGCGCCGGCCGCGGCCAGCGCCCCGGCCATGGCCACCAGCGCGCGGTGCGCGCAGCGCTGCTCGTCGAAGAGCGGCGGCGCCAGCAGCACGCGCGCGTGCACGCGCGGCGGCGTCCACCGGAGCGCGTGGCAGGGTGTCGCGCCGAGCAGGTGATAGGTGGTGGATATCGCGTCGTGCGCTGTCATCGTTCGGTGGCCATTATACGGCGGGGGCGGTGGGCGCGTCTACTGCTGCGCGGCGACCGGCGTGTTCCGCACGGTGACCTGCCGTTGATCGCGCGCGAGCAGCTCGCGGTCGGCGTTCCAGGCGCTGGCTTCCAGCAGCGTCGGGCCGTCCTGTTCCCGCGTGCTGTCCCAGTGATACTCCAGCGGCCAGGCATTGGCCATCGCGCGCAGGCGGCCGTTGATGCGCAGGGAGATCCAGCTCACCGTCGCCTGCGGCGCCACTTCGATATGGATCGTCACCCCGCCCTGCACCGCGATCTCGCCGGTGGGGCGCACCAGGCGGACGAGGGGACCGGCGGGCGCGGCCGGCGGGGGCGCGCCCGGGGCGACGGCGGTCTCGCCGGGCAGGTTGGGGATGGGGACGGGCGCCCCCCCTTGCAGGCTGGCGAGGATCGGCATGGCGGGCGGGAAGAGGTGGTTCGCCACCCGGAAGTAGCGCTGCCGGCTGCCGTAGACCGCCAGGAAGGTGGACAGACCGCGTCCGGGCGTCGTCACCGTGCGCCCGTCGGCATACAGGCCGGAGGAGCTGCCGCCGTCCAGCGCCATCGCCTGATGGGCTTTCAGGTGCATGCAGACGTAAGCGAGGTTCTCCAGCGAGATCGGTTTTTCGATGGTGAGGAGGAGGAGCACGTTATCCGGGCGCAGCGCGAGGGCGCTGCGCGGGGCGGAGCCCAGCACGCGCGGATCGCGGAAGCCTTCGGCGCGGGGATGCACGGTCGGCGCCCCGTTCGTGAGCAGCCGCGGGCCGGCGCAGAGGATGCTGCGATATCCCCGCCAATCGGGGCGCCACTGGCGCGGGCCGGGCAGCAGCGACAACGCGTTCTCCGGGGTGATGGCCAGCGCGGTGCCGGCCACGCCTTTGAAGAGCAAGCTGCCGTTGATGGCGACATCGCCCACCGGCATGAAGCTCCGCGGGCAGAAGTAGGTGCCGTTGATGGCGGCGTCCGGCTGCAGGCGGGCAATGAAGCTGCTCCAGCGTTCCAGCCCGGTGGGGAAGCGGGGCGCGGTGGCCGGGGTGACGACGACCTCCGGATCGTTGAGGTTGACGGTGACGAATTTGACCGGGAAGCCGTTGATGACCTGATAGTGCAGTTGGATGCTCCCCGGCGCCGCGACGGCCGGCAGCGCCAGCGCCAGCGCGGCCAGCGCCCAGAGCGCTGCCCGCATCCATCCCGTCTTCGTCCCGTTCGTCTGCCTCACCGTTGGCCTTCACTCCCCGTGTGCGGACTGCATTGTACCAAAAAAGCGGACGCCGGGGGCGGTGGGATCGCCGCCGAGCGACACGGAAGGGACCAATCGCCGCGCGCCGCTCCCTGCTGATCTTCTATATTCCCGCTTCAGCGCCGTCTCAATACACCGGGGAGAATTTTCGCGCGCCCGCCCGATGGCAGGGGAATCGCCCCGCCGTGAAAAAATTATGGTAGTGGAACGCTGTCGGAAACATGCCGGTAATCTGCCATCGGCATACTGGCAGTGGTTGAGGGAGGGGAGGCTGGTCACCGCATACGCCCGTGACCCCGGCCGCGCCGCGGCGCCCCCTGCCATCCTCGCCCCGGCGTATCCCGGACCATTTGCTTAGAAACTGTTTCGGAAGTAGGCGTCGGATCGCGGAGGATCGCGCGTGGCTGGCCGCGGCGGAGGGCCGAGAGTGTACTGGGGCGTACATGCCAGGCCCTCCGCCGCGGCCAGGCGCGGGCGAGACCCGCGAGGCGGCGGCGAATACTTTCGAAACAATTTCTTAGAGGAGGAACTCCCATGAGCGCCCGTAATGCGCGAAAGGACGCCATCGCGGCCATTGCCGATCTGAAAGCGCCCGAACCGATGGTGGACTACACGCGGCATCCGGTGACCGAAGTCTTCGGCGCCAACGTCTTCAACGACGCCGTCATGCGCGCCCGCCTGCCGAAGGCGACCTACACCGCGCTGCGCAAGACGATTGATGAAGGCGCGCCGCTGGATCCCGCGGTGGCGGACGTGGTCGCCAACGCGATGAAAGACTGGGCCATCGAGCAGGGCGCCACGCACTACACCCACTGGTTTCTGCCGCTGACCGGCCTCACCGCCGAGAAGCACGACTCCTTCATCACGCCGACCGCCGACGGCCGCGTGATCGTGGAGTTCTCCGGGAAAGAGCTGATCAAGGGCGAGCCGGATGCCTCCTCCTTCCCGTCCGGCGGCATCCGCGCCACCTTCGAGGCGCGCGGCTACACCGCCTGGGACGTCACGTCGCCGGCCTTCCTGGTGGACGGCGTGAACGGGAAGACGCTGTGCATCCCCACCGCGTTCGTGAGCTACACCGGCGAGGCGCTGGACAAGAAAACCCCGCTGCTGCGCTCCATCGAGGCGCTGAACACGCAGGCGCTGCGCGCGCTGCGCCTGTTCGGCAATACGACCACGACCAAAGTGGTCTCCACCGTCGGTCCGGAGCAGGAATATTTCCTGGTGGATCGCCACTTCTACCTCCAGCGCCCGGACCTGATCAACGCCGGCCGCACGCTCTTCGGCGCCCGCCCGCCCAAGGGCCAGGAGATGGAAGATCACTACTTCGGCGCCATCCGCGCCCGCGTGCTGGCCTTCATGATGGAAACGGAGCTGGCGCTCTACAAGCTGGGCATCCCCGTGAAGACGCGCCATAACGAGGTGTCGCCGGCCCAGTTCGAGATCGCGCCCGTCTATGAGCAGTGCAACCTGGGCACCGATCACAACATGCTGGTGATGGAGACGTTGAAATCCATCGCCGAGCGCCACGGCTTCGCCTGCCTGCTGCACGAGAAGCCGTTCGCCGGGGTCAACGGCAGCGGCAAGCACGTGAACTGGTCCATGGCGACCTCCTGCGGGCAGAACCTGCTCGATCCGGGCAATACGCCGCACGAGAACGCGCAGTTCCTTTTCTTCCTGACGGCGGTCATCCGCGCCGTCTCCACGCATGCGGCGCTGCTGCGCGCCTCGGTGGCGCTGGCGGGCAATGATCATCGCCTGGGCGCGAACGAAGCGCCGCCGGCGATCATCTCGATTTTCCTCGGCGCCCAGCTCAGCGAAGTGGTGACGCAGCTCATTGAAGGGCGGTGTGAGCCCGGCCAGCACGGCGGCTGCCTCACCGTCGGCGTCTCCACGCTGCCGTCGCTGCCGAAGGATGCCACCGACCGCAACCGCACCTCGCCGTTTGCCTTCACCGGCAACAAGTTCGAGTTCCGCGCCGCCGGTTCGTCGCAGTCCATCGCGCTGCCGCTCATCACGCTCAACACCATCGTGGCGGAGTCCATTGACGTCTTGGCGACCCAGCTCGACGCCGCGGTCGCGGGCGGCGCCGAGCTGAACGTCGCGCTGCAGGCGCTCTTGCAGCGCACGCTGGCCGAATGTCGGGGCATCCTCTTCGACGGGGACAATTATACCGAGGAGTGGGTGCGCGAAGCGGCGCGCCGCGGTCTGCCGAATCTGAAAAGCGCCGTGGAAGCGCTGCCGGCGATGGTGGCGCCCGCGGCGCTGGCGATGTTCAGCGCGTACGGCGTCTTCACCGAGCGCGAGCAGGAGTCGCGCTGCACGGTGATGCTGGAGAACTATAGTAAAGCGGTGAGCATCGAGGCGCAACTGACGCTGCAGGTGGCGCAGACGATGATCCTCCCGGCCGCGCTGCGCTATCAGCAGCAGGTGGCGCAGACCGTGCTGGCGACGCGCGAGGCGCTGGCGCTGGTGACGGCGGGCGGCGGTGATGCGCCGATGTCCAGCCCGCAGGAAGCGCTGCTGGGCGAAGTCGCCGAGCTGGTTGGCGGACTGAAAGTCGCCACGGACGCGCTGGCCGCCGCGCACGGCGCCGCGCACGACGAGGATGGCGATGAGCTGGCGCATGCCCGGTATTTCCACGAGGTGGTGATCCCGGCGATGGCGGAGGTCCGCGCGAAAGCCGATACGCTGGAGCTGCTGGTGGACGACGGCCTGTGGCCGCTGCCGAAGTATCGCGAGATGCTGTTCATCTACTGATCCGCGCTCAACGCGCTCCGGCGACGGCGCGCCCGCCGATGGTGGGCGCGCCGTCGCGTGTTTGCACGCGGGAGAGGAGGACGGCGGGCGGCGGCGAATGTAGGACGCATGGCGGGCGTCGCCCGGCCTCGCCGAAGAAAGGACGGCATGCGCATGGCACAATCCGCGACATCCCACGCGCTGCCGGCGAACGGCATCTCGCACGGCTGGATTCGCCCGGTGATCGCCGCGGACACCGGCGTGCCGCTGCACGCGCAAAGCGTGGTCCGCTACCTGCGCTTCGGCCGGCCCGTGCGCGTAGATCGGCTGGAATTGACGCCGGTCATTGCCGGGCGCTGGGTGCCGGGCGTGCCCACGCACCCGGCGCATCTGACCGTGGCGGTGCTCGATGCCGCCGGATGTTGGCAGACCATTCAGGATATCGCGCTGCCGCCGGTGCCGGCGACCGCCGGCGAGGGGCTGCATCAGGGCATGGCCATCGAGGAGATGGAGGAACGGCTGCGCGACGGCTTGCGCGCCACGCACACCCTCGCGCTGGATGGCGTCACGACGGACCTGCTGCGCGTCGAATGCGACCGCGAGCACATGATGTGGCCCAATCACGGGGAGTGCAACGGCGCCCCGTTCAGCGTGCCGTTCGGCGCGCTGGATGCACTGGCGGCCTTCGGCGAAGCGCCCGCCGGCGACCTCCCGCTGCCGGCGTATCTGCCGCCGCTGACCGTCGGCACGGTGCGGGCGACCGCGCCGCGGGGGATGACGGTGGAGGCGCTGCCGTGGATGGTGCGCTTTCAGAGCAGCGCGCTTTCTATCGGCTTCTCGCTGATGCGACCGGAGATACTCCACCTGGGGTGGGATGGCGTGGGCGGCAGCCGCGCGGCGGAGAATCGCGCCCGCGCCTCGGCGGCGTCGTGCCAGGGCGGCATGGGACTCTACAGCGGATTGAGCGGGCCGTTGCTGCGGACGGCGCGCGGCGATTTCGGCGCCAATCTCTGGACCGGCCGCGTGGAGGTGATCGGCAATACCGTCTGTTATCGCGGGCTGCACTGCGGCCAGGGGGTGACCATTGATGCCGCGTTTACCGTGGAAGCCGACGCGGTCACGCTGGAGCTGACCCAGCACGCGGACCGCGACATCCCCGTGCTGGAGCTGGAAGCCTGGCGCCTGGCCTGGGATTGCGGCGCGGCGATGACCGCGGCGGCGGCGGCGCCCACGCGGGCTCCCGGGCGCAATGGCGACGTGCGGCTGCCCATGTTCTGGGCCGGCGACGGGAACGGCTGCCTGCGCTGCGAACAGCTGAGCGGCGCGGCGTGCCTGCAGGTCGAGAGCTACCGCAGCCTGCGGAGCGTGACCGGCGGCATCGTGCCGGGCGCGCGGCCGGCGCCGGAGCGCAGCCTGTCCGCGCCCGCCGGCAGCCTGCGCTCTACCTGGCGATGGTCTGTGGCGGCGTTCGAGCCGGCGCATGAGACGGCGGCGCCGCTCTCGCCCGCGCTGCGCCGGCACTGGGGCTCGGTCTACAGTTGTTTCCGGCCTGAATACGGCGGTTTTTCCAACAACGCCGTCTCGGTGAATTGCCACGTGAACCAGCATTGCCCGAACGAAACGGTGGCCTTCACGCGCCGGCCGGAACGCGGACCGGATCCGCTGTCGCTGTACCGCTTCACGCTGGAGCGCGCGCTGCTGGGCGGCGGCGGGTATGGTTTCTGGCGGAATCTCTACCTGGATTCCGACCCGATTCTGCTGGCGGGAGCCGGGCGATGCCATCAGGTACGCCCGGAGATGGACTGGCTGCGCCGCATCGAGTCGGGCCTGGTGGGCGCCGCGGACCGCATGCTCGGCACCGTTGGCGCGGAAGGGATGGTGGTCTGCCGCGACCTGTCCGGCAACAGCGACTCGTATCGCTGGAGCTCGAATGCCATGGATGTGGTCGGGTTCGGGCACCTGGACGCGTATGTGAATGCCTGGAGCTATCGGGGGCTGCGGAACGCCGCGCCGCTGCTGCGGGCGCTGGGCCGGGGCGACCTGGCCGGGCGGTGCTCCGACGCCGCGGCGGCGCTGCGCGCGGCGTATCCCCGCTGCCTGCTGAATCCCGAGACCGGCTGGGTCGCCGGGTGGCGCAGCCGCGACGGCCAACTGCATGACGCCGCGTATCTCTGGGTGAACGGCGTCGCCTGTGCCTTCGGCCTGTTGCCGCCGCCGGCCGCGGCGGAGGCGCTGCGCCGGCTGGAGGCGCTGCGGCCTGCCGTCGGCGCCGGGCACGCGCAGTTCGGCCTGCCGTTCAATCTCCGGCCGATTCCGGCGGGCGACCACATGCTGCCGCGCATCCACGGGCGCTTCACGCCGACCTTTGAACATTACACGGATGGGGCGATGGCGCCGTGCTTCGGCATGTATTACCTGCGCGCGCTGGAGACGTTCGGCCTGCATGCGGACGCGGCGCGGATTGTCGCCGACCTGGAGCTCGGCTATCAGCGCGATCATTTCAACGGCGGCGTCGGCAGCGGCGTGGAATTCTACCGCTGGGATGGCGTGCCCACCGGATATGAAGGCAGCTTCGTCGCCAACTGGGCGCCGCTGTATGCCATCGCCATCCATCGCGGTCATCTGCGACCGACGACGCCGGAGTGGTGGCCGCCGGAGTGACGGCGCCCGTGACGCGTGGGGCGCCTGGCCTGCAAGGGCCACGTGACGCGGCTGGCAGCCCCGCGGACGTTGAGCGACATGCGGATCGGCGACGTGAGCACCGCGATACCCGCGATGCCGGGCTCACCGGCGCAGAGAAAGAAGGAACCGATGACATCTACGCTTCCGCTGCGCGCTGAGGTGGACGTGCTGGTGGTGGGCGGTGGCCCGGCCGGCATCGGCGCGGCGCTGGCCGCCGCGCGCGCCGGCGCCTCGGTGCTCATCATCGAGCAGTTCAACTGCCTGGGGGGCGTGGCCGGCGCCGGCGGGCACGGGCACATCTCCACCTACTGCGCGGCGGGAGACCGCCTGCGCGTGGTGGGGGGCGTGATTTACGAGGTGGCGCGGCGGCTGGTTGAAGAGCATGCCGGCTGGATGAACCATCACGGCGTCTGGTTTGAGGTGGAGAAGCTGAAGTTCCTCCTCGACCGCATGATGCGGGAAGCCGGCGTGGGCATCCTCTACTACACGTTTTTTTGCGCGGCGGTGGTCGAGGATGGCGCCGTGGTCGGCGCGATTATCCAGAACAAGGATGGCCGCGGGGTCATCCGCGCCCGGCGCGTGATTGATGGCACCGGCGACGGCGACGTGGCGGCGTCCGCGGGCGCCCCCTTCGAACAGGGGCGTCCCCGCGATGGCAAATGCCAGCCGATGACGCTGATGTTCACCATCGGCGGCGTGGACTGGCCGCGCGTGGAAGCCTGGCGGAAGGATTACCACATGCGCGAGGTGTGGGAGCGCGCCCAGCGCAATGGCGACATGGAGCCGTTCCAGACCACGATCATGGGATTTTGGTGGACGCCCACGCGTCCCGACCAGGTGGGCATCAACTTCACCCATATCACGGACGTGGATGGCACGCGCGCCGCCGATTTGACCGCCGCCACCCTTGAGGGGCGCCGCCAGGCCTTCCACGCCATTGACGTTTTCCGCCAATACGTGCCGGGGATGGAAGACTGCTACCTGGTGTCCACGCCGAACACCGTCGGCGTCCGCGAGAGCCGGCGCATCATCGGGCCGGTGGTGCTGACGGAAGAGGACATGAAAGCGCGGCGCCCTTGGGAGGACAGCATCGGGTATGGCGCGTTCCTCATTGACATCCACCACATTGACGGTCCGGGAATGGATGAGACCGTCTGGTATCCGGAGCCGGGATTCCGCTACCAGATTCCCTACCGCATCCTGCTGCCGCAGGGCGTGGAGCAGTTGCTGGTCGCCGGCCGCTGCGTATCGGTGACGCATCTCGCGCTGGGCTCCATCCGCGTGATGGCGCAGTGCGCGCTGACCGGCGAGGCGGCGGGCGCCGCGGCGGCGCGCTCGCTGCGCGAGAACGTCACGCCGCGCGCTGTGGATGTCGCCGCGCTGCAGGCGGAGCTGCGCGCGCACGGCGGGATCCTCACCGAGGATGACGTGGCACGGGTGAATGCCGGCCGCGCCTGGTTCTTCGCGGCGTGAAACGGTACGCCGTCCGCACCCGCGCGCCGGCGTGCGCCGAAAAGGAGAGAACGACCGATGGTACGTGCTTGGCTCTATCTGATCGTGCTGATACTGGCGACGCTCACCGTCGCCGCCGGGGCGCCGCTGCAGACCTTCACCATCAAGGACTACCTGCGTCACCGGTGGACGGACGAGATCGTCCATTTCCCCATCGCGTATCGCGGCGCGCTGCCGCCCTCGCTGACGCTGACCGATGCCGCCGGCGCGCCGCTGCCGTGCCAGGTCACCGGCCTGGCGCGCAAAGGGGGGAAGGTGACCGGCACGGTCTGGACGGTGGTCACGCTGCCGCCGAAAGGCGAGGTGACGCTCAACCTGCGGTCGGGGACATCGGCGCCAGCCGATCTGCGCCTGCGCGCGGAGGGCGCGGCGTATCTGCTTGGCAACGCGCACCTGACGCTCCGCCTCCCCCGCCTGCCCGGCGCGCTGGCGCAGCCGGTGGAGCTGACCGCGCTGCCGGCGCCGCTCCTGGCGGTCAGCGATCAGCGCGGCACGGCCTGGTATGGGCGGGGGCACTGGGTGAACACCGGTGAGCCGCTGCGCGTGAAAGCGGCGGACACCAGCATCGTGGAGGACGGCCCGGTGCGCGTGACGGTGCGCTATCGCCTCACCTTCACCGATAATCGCCGGTATCAGGCGGACATCACCCTCGGCGCCCGGCAGGACGCCGCGCTCTTCACCGACGAGACGGACGTGGAAGCGCCCCAGGCGGCATTCCGCTTCTCCGTCCAGCCCGGACTGGGCGCGGACAGGGTGTACTGGCGCAACAACTGGTTCGCCGACCAGACCAAAGGGTTGACGCCCGGTCCCATTGACTTCACGAAGGAGCAGGTGCTCTGCCATATGCGCCCGTGGAGTTTTTGGTGGACGCAGGACCTGACGACGTCGGTGGGCTTTTTCAAGGCGGGCGCGGACCCGTTCGTCGGCGTCATCGCCGTGCGCCCGTCGCGCTGGAGTCCCTACGGCTGGGACGGCGCCGAACGGACGCAGATTCCCGTCACCGCGCGGCCGGGCGGCGCGCTGGATCTCGACCTCGCCCTGCTGGCCTGGACCGCGCGGCGTACCGATGAGTCAAAACTCTCCGCGATTGCCGCGGTCGGCTTCGCCTATTCGCACGAGGCGCTGGCGAGGAAGAACGGCGCGGACAGCCGGCTCGCCGTCATCCCGATGCGCCGCGAATTGGCCATCACCGTCGGCAGCGCCGCCGAGCACGTGCACAAGGAGCATCCGAAAGCGAAGCTGCGCCGCCAGCTCGTCAAATACAGCGAGTTTCCCCTCGACGAGGTGAAAGATTTCGCGTTTGATTATACCCCGGCCAAGCCTGGCCGCACGCACCCGTTCCTGCTCTTCACCCCGGCGGATATTGACCGCGTGCGTCGGCAGGCCAACACCACGCCCGCCGTGGCCGCGGAGCTGGCCAAAGCGGTGAAACAGATCGCCGGCGCCGGCGGCGAGAGGATCTATGCCACGCGCGAGACCGATCCGCGCTGGGATACGGTCTTTTATGAAAAGGCGTTCCGCCCCGGCGGGCTGTATTACGGCGTGTCCGCGCTGGCCTTCATGGCCTCGGACGAGGAGAAATATGGCCGCATGCTCGCCGCCGCCGTGAAGGGGATGGCCCGCGACAATATCGTGAACCTGCTTGCCGAGCCGTCGCGTCCCTCTCTCGGCGGCCTCGGGCACGTCTATCCCGGCAGTTGGACGAACCTGCTGCTGGCGTATGACGCCGTGGCCGACAGCGGCTACCTCACCGCGGAAGAGAACGCCGATATCACTGCCAGTTTGGTCTTCGGCGCGCACGTGCTGGCGCACCGGGATTACTGGAATACGGAGCGCGGGCTGTGCAGCGCCAACCCGAATATGACCGCGCTCATCACGCTGCCGCGCGGGCTGATGGCGCTCTTCCTGGACGGCCACCCGAAGGCGGAGGCCTGGCTGCGGGTGGCGGAGACCGAGCTCCGGGACGAGCTGAACGCCTGGATCGCCCCCGGCGGCGCGTGGATCGAGTGTCCCGGCTACCAGGGCGCCTCGCTCGACCCCATCTTCCCGCTGGTCACGGCGCTGCGCAACGTGAAAAACCGGGACTACTTCGCCGCGCCGCAGATGAAGGCGACGATGGAGTATTACGCCTTCCTCATCACGCCGCCGGACAAGCGTTTCCGCCTGGGCGCCGACGACGCGCTCCCGTCGCCGCGCATCCTGCCCAGCTTCGGCGACATGTGGACCGGCGCGATGACCGTCTTCCCCGGCTGGGTCGCCAAAGCCGTCGCGCAATCCGATCCGGCGTTCAGCGCCCGCCAGCAATACGCCTGGCAGGGGATGCGCCACGCGCTGGGCACCATGTATACCAGCGGCTATACCCCCGCGCTCACCGATCCCGAGCTGCCCGCCGCCCCGCCGGCGGAGCTGTCCCGCGCCTTCCCGGGTTTTGGCAGCATCATGCGCACCTCCTGGACGGACCCCAACGCCGGCTACGTCGCGCACCGCACCGGGCCGTTCCTGCACCATTACCATGATGACGTCAACACCTTCATCTACTATGCGAAGGGCGCGCCGCTCTGCGTGGATTTCGGCAACCTGTATGCGCCGAAGGCGCGCAACGAATCCTGGTATCACTCGCGGGTGAGCTTCAACACGCTGGCCGACACCCCAGGACAGTTGGATTGGGCCAGCGGGCAGTTGCTCGATTTCACCTCGCTCCCGCGCACCCTCGACTACTCGGCCGGGCAGGCGCGGGGCGGCACACAGCGGCATGACCGCTTTCTGCTGATGATCAAATCCGCCGACCCGCTGGGCGCGCATTACCTGGTGCTGCGTGATGCCACGGCGGCGGAGCGGGAGCAGGAGTTCTTCTGGAACCTCTGGTGTCTCTCCAAAGAGCCGGAGATCGCCGGCGATGTCGTCCACTTCCCCGGTCAGCTCGGCGTGGACCTGGATCTCCACCTGCTGGCGCCGGCCAACCCGCGCGTCACCAGAGATGTGTGGGCGTGGAAGGAATATATCGGCACCTGGGGCACCTTCGCGGAGGAGCAGCACGGCGTGCACGTGAGCAAAACCGGCGCGGACGAGGACTATGTCGCCGTGCTCTATCCGCGCGCCGCGGGGCAGGGGCCGGCGCGGGTGCGCGCGGAAGCCTCCACCGTCAACGCGGACGGCAACGCCCAGGTGCTGACCGTGGCGCACATGGAGGGGGAAGATGTCATCCTCTTCTCGCCGACCGCGGACGCGCTGCACCTCGGCAAAGGGGTGGAGCTCGCGGGCCGCATCGCGTTTGCCCGCCGCTATCGGGACGGCACGCTCCGCCTGGCCGCCGTCCGCGGGAAGTGCGCGGTGACCCTGGACGCGTGGTCGCTGCTCAGCGATGGGCCGACCGCCATCGAAATCGCCGGGCGCCGGGTGACCGGCGAAAGCAGCGGCGCCGCGCATACGGCGCAGATCCGGCTGCCGGCCGATGCCGGCGCGATGACCGCGACGCTCGATGGCAAGCGCGTCACGGTCAAGCGGGCGAAGAACGTCGTCTCCATCAATCTCCCCGCGGGCGCGCACACCTTCACGCTGACGGTGAGATAGCGAACGGGAGGGGGGCGGCAGGAGGGCGCGTCTGTCAACGCGGAGCGGGTATCGGCACGCCCGGCGGGCATGACGGGAACCCGGTCACGCCTCGGCGGGCGGACCCGCGGCGGACGGCGCCGGCTCGTCCAGCTCCGGCAGCGTCTCCGCCGCGACGGGCTTCACCTGGAAAAGATTGCCGACGATGCGCACGATGCGCACGGTGGCAAAGCGCGGGATCGCCTCGTGATCGGCGCTGCTGGCCGGCGTCAGGTTGCGCGAGCCCCCCGCCACGTAGGCGACTTCCCCGGTGCCGGTGGCGGGGATCGCCACCGTGACTTCCGCCTCGGTGCCGATGAGCGTGTGCAGGCGCACCTCGCTGCTGCTCTGGAAGTTGGCGATCACCCGGTTGAAGAAGAGGACGATGAGCCACGCCAGCACAAATCCCAGCCCAATGGCCATCATCAGCGGCCATGCCGGACTCAGCGGCGGCCACGTTTTCGGCCAGAATTCCCCGATGAGCGTGTTGAGAATCAGCCCGGAGGCGCCGAACGCCGTGAGGAAAAAGGCGATCACCATCGGGGAGAACGGGCCGAAGAGCAGCGTGGTGCCGCCGCCGTCTACGCCGGTCGCCTCGCCGTGCCCCCCGGCGCCGCCGACGCCGTATTCATGGGTGAAATCGCCCGACGCGTCGCCGGCATGCCCGGCGGCGGAAAACTCGCCCAGGATGAAGGCCAGGATGGTGTATCCCACACCGACGGCGAGACAGATCCAATATGCGGCAATGAGCATCGCATCCATTTCGATACCCTCCTTTGCGTGGTAAAAAAGTATACCATGAATTGGCCGTGTCCGCTATCGGGGCGCGATGACGGTTCAGGCGGGGCGATTTCCGCCGCCGGGCAGCGGCGGCAGGTCGCGGCGAAGGCGGTCGAGGAGTTGCTCGACGGTCTCGCCGGCGGGAGGCTCGTCGTCAGTCAGGAGCTCCTGATAGGCTTCGGCCGTCAGCTCCTCGGTGAGCGCGGCGTCTTCCAGCGTCGCCAGCCGATCCGCCGCCGACCCGCCGTCCCATCCCCTCGCCAGCGTCTCCCGCGCCAGCGCGAGTTGCCGGCGCGCCAGCAGCAGTTGCCGCTGGTGCTCCAGCAGCGCCAGCTTCATCGCCATGGCGTCCGCCAGCTCTTCCAGGCGCCGCCGGCTGGCGTGCATCTGCGCGCGCTGCGCGCGAAACACGCCCGCGTGCCGGCGCGCGCGTACCGCGCGGGCGGCGGCCTCCCGGGCCTGCGCGGCGTGGCGCTGCGCCAGCTGCCAGCGTGCCGACGCCAGCGCGTGTGTCTCCCGCGCGATCTCCTCCGCCTCCAGCGCGGCGAGGCGGCGCTCTTGCGCCGCGCAGAGCTGGATTTCCGCGCGGGCGTCCTGCAGGCGCAGCGCGGCGTCGGCGCTGACGCGCTCCAGCACCGCCTCCGCGCCCGCGTCTGACCGGGCGGAGCGCTGCAGCAGCCAGCGGCGCCATCGCGCGTAGAGCGTCACGATGTCTCCTCGGACCCCTCGATGGCGCCCGCCGTCTTCACGTCAGGCAGGCGCCCCATCTCCTGCTTCAACGACTGCAAGGCCTCTTCGATGACCGCCTGCTCTTCCAGCGCCTGGAAGCGCGCGTCGGCGTCGTCGGCGTGCACCGCCAGCAGCGCCGCCGCCTGTGCGCTGTCACCTTCGATGGCGGCGGCGAGGCGTTCGAATGCCTCCGCGCTGTCCGCGCCGGTGATCCGCGTCACCCCGCGCGCCGCCGCGTGCTGGGCGCGGGCGGCATCGCGATGCGCCAGCAGGACGGCGCGGCGGGTTTTCGCCTGCCGCAACAGATCGGTGAGACGGCCGAGCGTCGTTTTCAGCTCCGCCACCGCCTGCGCCTGCTGCGCGTGCGCGCGATCATACGATTCGGCGGTGGCGTCGGCGGCGTTTTTCCGCCGCAGCGCTTCGCGCGCCAGCTCGTCATCGCCGCGCGAAATCGCCCACCGCGCGCGCGCGTCCCAGCCGATGGCGGCCTTGCGCGCGTCCAGCGACTGCATGCTCAACCGGCGTTCGGCGGCGATGGCGCGGGCGATCTCCTCGCGCGCCCGCTCCACCCCCTCCTGCATCCGCGCGACGTGATAATTCACCAGCGTCACCGGGTCTTCGGCGCGGGAGAGGGCATCATGCGCGCGCGCGCCCAGCAGCGTGCCCAGTCGTGTCCAGAGTCCCATGGTCGTACTCCCCTTCGATACTATTGCCCGCCTGGAGAGACCCGTGCGGCCGATTTGGCGGGATAAGCGGCCAAAATGCCGGGCATGGCAGGAATTTCACCTCGAAGAGGTAATCTGTAAGAAAAGAATGCGGATACGCGGAGAGTGCCATGCCGACGATTGACGTATACGGCGAGCTGGGCCCCCAGCCCTATCCGACCGAGGCGACCACCCCGGACGCGTTTGAACGGTTGATGACCCGCTTCAACATTGATATGACCTTCGTCGCCGCGACTGAGGCGCTGCGCGGCTCCATGAGCGACGGCAATGCCTGGCTCATGGCGCAAATCACGGACCGCCCGCGCTTCCGCGGCCTCTGCGTGGTCAGCCCGCTGATGATGGAAGAATCGCAGCAGCAGATGCGCGCGTATCTGCAGCGCGAGCTCTTCGTCGGCGCCATCCTGCACGAAGGCTACGTACGGCGCCCGCTCAACTCCGATCCGATGCGCACCCTCACCAAGGCGCTGCTGCGCTATGACTGCCCGCTCTACCTGCGCATCTCCGACCCGCGCGAGATCAACGACGTGCAGGAGCTGGCGAAAGAATACCCCACCCAGCACTTCATCATCCTGCACATGGCGGACGAGCACTGGCAGATGGCGGTGTCGCTGGCGGCGAAAACCGTGAACATCTACCTGGAAACCGGCGGCATGGTCGCTGATTACGATAAACTGGCCGAAGCCGTCGAACTCATGGGCGGCTATCGCCTCCTCTTCGGCGCCGGCATGCCCCTCATCTCCCCCGCCTACGCCCTCGGCCTCATCCGCGACTCCGCCGTCCCGGCGATGGAGAAAGACCGCATCCTCGCCAAAAACGCGAAAAAGGTGTTCCAGCTTCCGTAGGAAGTCCATTTCAATACAGGAGTATCACGTCATGCGCGTCACACCTCACGTCATGCCGGCCGCGTTGCTGGTCAGCCTGTTTGCGCTGCTCTGCCTGCCGTCGGCGGCGCGCGCCCAGGGGAATGCCCCGAACATCCCCAGCGTCTATGACAGCACCCCGGCGCCGGTGGATACCCCGGCCGCCGAGGTGCTGGCCAGGGTGGAGAAGATGAAGAACGGCCTGTTCTTCTGCGAGGATTACCCCGCCTTCGGCAAAGTGGATATCGAGTTCGACGGCTTCCTCGTCCCCAATGGGGCGTATGCGACGGTCAACTGCACCTGGGCGAAACTGGTCTCCCGCCAGGGGAACAATATCATGCGCGCGCCGACCGCGGAGGAGAAAGAAGAGGCCGGCTACGCCATGAACGCCGTGTCGCGCATCTACATGACGGACGGCAAACAGGAGCCGGCCTACGCGGAAGGCAAGGCGCACCTGCGCATCCCCTGCACGTTCAGCCGGGTGGCATTCACCGCCGCGGAAGCGGGAGTGACGAAACAGGCCGGGAAATTCGCCGTCACCCTGAACTCCTGCCGGTTCAACCGGGCGTCGCTGCGCGTGCAGGCGCCCGAAAAGGAGGAGCCGATCATCATCATCCGTGACAGGACCGGCGGGCGCCTGGACGAGGAGGAATGGAGCAGTTGGCAAAACGGAACGACGCACAACGTGGAGTATACGCTGCAGGGGCTCATCGAAACGATCGAGGTGCTCATCCCCATCGAATATGCCGCGACGACCGTGGCGGTGGTGGCCGGGACCGCGCCGGATATCATGGCCGCGTCCAGGAATAACACCGTCCCGGTGGCGAAATACCCCCGCTTCATGCCGGAGCCAACGCCGGCCGCGACCGCCACGCTGGACCTGGCGGCGGTCACCGCGCAGACGAAGGCGGCGCTGCAGCGCTGCAGCGACTACAGCAACTTCAACGCCCCGGAGCTCATCATCACCCTGCCGTCCGTCCTCAACAGCGCCTTCGCGAAAATCGAATGCGGCGAGCCGAAGCTGGTGGACGCGGCCGGAAAGCCGGTGCCGTATCGGCTGGTGGAACAGCCCGCGGCGCGGTATCAGTCGCGCAACATCCGGCAGTTCTGGGGGGAGAAAAACGGTTGGGCTGAATTCACGCGCGCCACGGGCACGGTGCGCATCCGGTATCCAGCCTCTTTCAACGTGGTGACGGTGACCAAAGCGCAGCCCCGCGCCGGCGCGCTCGCGGTGAATTTCAGTGGCGCGCTGTTGAAAATCGTCGGCATAGATGACCTGTTCTCCGCCAACTTCGGCCTGCAGGACCGCCTCACGCTGGTGCGCGCCTACAGCGGCGCCGGGCTGCCGCTGAAGCGGATCGAGAGCTATTCCGGATCGAGCTGGGGGAGCAATGTCAACTGGCAGCACTTCGCCTTCTGGGGCAATCCCACCGAAGCGCGGATACTCATCGTCGCCGACTGGCTCACCCTCGATATTCCCCTTGACGACCTGCCCATGCCGGCGGCACTGCCCGATTCGCAGCGTGGCAAGAAGCCGGAAGGCTATTTGTAGGACAACACGCGCGCCCCGGTGAGCTACCACCGGGGCGCGCGTGGCATTCCCCCTCAGGTCCGCTTGTCAATCACGGCGCCGGCGGCATCCCCCGCCAGCCGTTCCAGCGTGGCGGATTCCACCAGGCGGACGCGCGGCGTCAGGCCCGTCGCCCCCGCCACGCGCTGCACGATGCGGTCTTCCGCCGCCAGCACGGTCCCCGGGGTGTCGGTGGAGAGGCCGGGCAGGAATTCCACCAGCAGCTCGATCTCTTCCACCCCCACCTTGCGGTCGAGGATGATGCGGAAATTCGGGCGCGCGCCTTCGACTTCCGCCAGGATGGCCTCGAGCTGCGCGGGGTGGAGCTTGCGTCCCTGCACGATGAAGGAGCCGTCGGTCCGACGGGTGATGCGCGAGAGCCGGGCGTGCGTGCGGCCGCAGGCGCACGGCGCGGCATCGAGCCGCCCCAGGTCGCAGGTCCGGAAGCGCAGCAGCGGCAGCGCCTCTTTGGTCAGCGTGGTCAGCACAATCTCGCCTTCTTCGCCCTCCGGCAGCGCCTTGCCGCTCGCCGGGTCAATGATTTCGACGAAGAAGTGATCCTCCGCCAGGTGCAGCCCCTGTTTCACCGGGCACTCGCCGGCGATGCCCGGCCCGCCGAGCTCGGCGATGCCGTAGACGTCCAGCGCGGTGATGCCCAGCGTGCCTTCAAGGTGCGCGCGCATCGTCTCCGACCACGGTTCGGCGCCGAACAGCCCGACGCGCACCGACAGCCGCCGCGGATCGAGCTTCTTCTCCGCGACGACGGCGGCCAGGTAGATCGCTTCGCTGGCGGTGCCCACCAGCGCCGTGCTCTTGAAATCCTGCATCAGCGCGAGCTGCTGCGCGATGTCCACCGGCGGGGTGGGGATGACCGACGCGCCCAGACGCTCGGCCCCGCCGTGGAAGCTCAGGCTCCAGACGAGCGTGCTCTGCCCGAAGAAGATCTGCACCACGTCGTCGCGGGTCACGCCCCCGGCGCTCAGCAGCCGCGCCGCCAGCTCGTTCCAGTGCCGCAGGTCGTTGCGGGTGAAGGCGCACACCGTCGGGCGCGCGTACGAGGCGCTTTGCAGGCGCACCACCTCGCGCAGCGGCACGGCCAGCATGTCGTACGGGTACCCGGAGCGCAGGTCGTCCTTCGTGGTGAAGGGCAGCGTGGGCACCTCCTCCAGCGTTTCGACGTCTTCCGGCGCCAGCCCCAGCGCGTCAAAGCGCTTGCGGTAGAACGCCACGTTGCGGTACGCCCGAAACAGGCTGGCCTGTAGGCGCTCGAGCTGCAGTTGCCGCAGCGCGTCCCGGTCGAGTGTTTCGGTGCGCTGGTCCCAGATCGGCATGTCGGTGCTCATGGTCGTCTCCTGAAGCTACTCCCACACCTCGCGATACCCCTTGCCCAGGTAGGCGCGCTGCACTTCGCGATTTTCCAGCAGCGCCTCCGCGCTGCCGTCCAGCACGATGCTGCCCGTCTCCAGCACGTAGCCGCGGTCGGCGATGTTCAGCGCCCATCGCGCGTTCTGTTCCACCAGCAGCACGGTCAACCCGTGGGTGCGCAATTCCGCAATGGTGGTGAAAATCTCCGCCATCACCCTGGGCGCCAGGCCCATGGACGGTTCGTCGAGCAGCAGCAGCGTGGGGCGCGCCATCAGCGCGCGCCCGATGGCCAGCATCTGTTGCTCGCCGCCGGAGAGCGTGCCCGCCCGCTGTGCGGAGCGCTCCTGCAGGATGGGGAACAGCGCGTAAATGCGCTGCAGATCCTCCTGCTGATGCGCCTGCTTCTCCGCGCGGCGCAGCGTGTAGGAGCCGAGCAGCAGGTTGTCCTTCACCGAGAGCGGCGCGAAAAGCTGGCGCCCTTCCGGCACGTGGGAAATCCCCAGCCGCACGATGCGGTCCGCGCTCATCCGCGCGAGGTCCTTCTCGCCGTACTGCACCTGGCCCTTGGCCGCCGGGGTGATGCCGGAGATGGTGTTGAGCACCGTCGTCTTCCCCGCGCCGTTGGCCCCCACCAGGGCCACGATTTCCCCCGGCCGCACGTGCAGCGAGACGCCGTGCAGCGCGGTGGTGCGGCCGTAATTGGTGACCACGCTGGTGAGTCTAAGCATGCGCGGCCTCCTCTCCCAGGTAGGCGGCGATCACGCGCGCGTCGTGCTGCACCGCCGTGGGCGTGCCCTCGGCGATCTTTTCGCCGTGGTCGAGCACCACCACCGCATCGGAGATGCTCATCACCAGGTCCATGTCATGGTCCACCATGAAGATGGTGACGCCGGCGTCGCGAATGGCGTAAATGAGGGAAACCAGCTCGCGCTTCTCGCGCGTGGAGAGGCCGGACGCCGCCTCGTCGAGCAGCAGCAACTTCGGTTCGGTGGCCAGCGCGCGGGCAATCTCCAGCAGGCGCTGCCGTCCGAACGGCAGCGCGCTGGCCGGCGTATCCGCGTCCTCGCGCAGGCCCACGCGCTCCAGGAAACGCAGCGCGTCCTCCCGCACGCGCCGCTCCTCCGCGGCGGTGCCGAACAGGCGGAACATCGCGGAAAACAGCGTGCCGCGCGAGCGCAAATGCCGGCCGACCATGACGTTCTCGGCCGCCGTCATGTTCATGAAGAGTTCGACGTGCTGAAAGGTGCGGGCGATGCCGTATTCGGCGATGCGGTGCGGGGGGCAGCCGCTGATGACCTGGCCCTGGTAGGTGATGACGCCGCCCGTCGGGGGCAGCGTGCCGGAGACCAGGTTCAGCAGCGTGGATTTCCCCGCGCCGTTCGGGCCGATGAGCGCGGTAATCTGCCCGCCCGCGATGGAAAAACTCACGTCCGAGACGGCGAGCAGGCCGTCGAACGCGCGGGTGAGATGGCGGATATCGAGGAGTGCCGTCATGGCGTCGCCACCTCCTCGCTGTGCGCGGGCGCGGCGGCGGCGGGCGCCGTGGCGCGGCCGCGCAGCCGGCGCAGCACCGCGTCGCGCGCCGTGCAGACGATGCCGGCGGGCATGAAAATCATCACCAGGATGAGGATGGCGCTGTGGATGATCAGGTCGAATTCCGCCAGGCGCGGGAATTTCGCGCCGACGTCCTGCAGCCAGTTCCCCAACAGCACGATGGTGCCGGCGCCCAGCACCGCGCCCCAGATGCTCGCCATGCCGCCGATGACGACCATCACCACGAAATCCACCGACCGGATGAAATTGAAGGTGGGGGGGCTGATGAACCCCACCGCGTGCGCGTACAGGCTGCCTGCCAGCGCGGCGAGGATGGCGGACAGCACGAAGACGTGAATCTTATACGCGGCGATATTCACGCCCAGCGTCGCCGCTGCCGCTTCGCTGCCATGCACGGCGCGCAACGCCCGCCCCACGCGGGAGTTCACGATATTCGCGCAGAGCAGCAGCGCGAGGATGGCGAAGGCCCAGGTCAGGTAGAATTTCTGCAGATTGGTGTGGAAGACGAAGGAGCCGATCGCGAGCGCGGGGATGTCCGGCAGGCCCGACGCGCCGCCGGTGAACGGCCAGGGCGTCGAAGCCGGGAGGTGGAGGAGCCGGCCCAATGTCGCCAGCAGCAGCGGGGGGGAATCCGGCCACTCCATCAACAGGATGTAGACGATCATCCCGAAGCCCAGCGTCGCCATCGCCAGGTAATGGCCGCGCAGGCGCAGGCACGGCATGCCGACGAGCAACGCGACGATGCCCGCCAGCGCCATGCCGGCCGGCATGGCCGCCCACGGTGAGCAGCCGTACTGGGTGGAGAGTATCGCGGAGGTATAGGCGCCGATGGCGAAGAAGGCCGCGTGGCCCAGCGATACCTGTCCGGCATAGCCCATCAGCATGTTCAGCCCGATTACCAGGATGGTGTAAATGGCGATGAACGTCAGCGGGACCAGCGCGTAGCTGTTGGTGACGACGCACGGCGCGAGCGCCACGAGCGCGATGCCGAGGAGGACGGATATCAGCGTCGGTGAGGGGCGGACGCGGCTCATACGCTGGCCCTCCGTCGCCGGAACAGCGCCACAATGCCCTGGGGGCTGATCACCAGTACGCCCAGCAGGATGATGAACGCGAAGGCGTCCTTATACTGCGACGAGAGATAGGTGGCGCTGAAATTTTCCATGATGCCCAGCAGCAGGCCGGCGATGATGGAGCCGGGGAAATTGCCCAGCCCGCCGACGATCGCCGCGGCAAACCCCTTCAGGCCCAGCATGGTGCCCATGCCGTAGGAGGCCATGCTGATGGGGGCGATGGCGGCGCCGGCGATGGCGCCGATGGCCGCCGAGAGCGCGAAGGCGCCCACCACCACGCGGGAGACGTTGATGCCGATGAGCCGCGCGCCGTGCCGGTTCACCGAGACCGCGCGCATCGCTTTGCCGATCATCGTGCGATTGAAGAAGAACGTCAGCGCCAGCACCACCAGCGCCGCCAGCCCCATCACCCAGAGCTCCTGCGTGCCGATGTAGACCGGGTACGCGTGGGGGCCGGTCAGCGCCGCCGGCAGGGTGAGCGAGTAGCCCGACGTGTTCGAGAACGGGGCGACGGCCACCGGATCTTTGCCCCAGAGCAGGCTCGCCACGCCGTGCATCAGCATCGAAGCGCCCACGGTGATGATGATCAGCGAGGTGACGGAGGCGTCTTTCAACGGCCGCATCAGCACCCAGCCCAGCGCGCTGCCGACCAGCATGGCGGCCAGGACGGCCAGGGGGAGCGCGAGGAGCAGCGGCAGGTGCGGACCGTGCTCGGCGCCGACCAGCCAGTAGCTGACCATCGCGCCGATCATCACGAATTCACCCTGGGCGAAGTTGACCACCTGCGTGGAGCTGAAGATGACGGTGAATCCGACGGCGATGATGGCGTAAATGCTGCCCACCGCAAGCCCGGTGAACAGCAGTTGCAGGATGTCTGGAAGGTTCCCCATGATGCGCTTTCTGGCGTAGACAGGCTCGGTCATCGCGCGACCGGTCGGATGCCGGGCAGGTGGATTCTACCATGCGATTACTGATTTAGCAATAACCTGTCGCGGAGACGCCGCGGCCCCCCGCCCGTGCATCGCGGACGAGGGGCCGCGCCCGGCGCGCGTGGATGCGCTTATTTCAGGCGCGTCCAGTCGCCGTTCTTGATGATCACCATGGCGAACGCGTCCTCGTTCAGCCCGTTGTGGTCTTTCGCGCTGAACGAGAAGACGCCGGAAATGCCGACGAAGCCTTTCGTCTTTTCCAGCTCCGCGCGCAGCTTCGCTTTATCGGGGCCGACGGCGCGCAGCGCGCGGCAGACGAGCATGAGGGCATCATAGGCGTGCCCGCCGAAGGTGTCGGCTTCTTTGCCGTAGGTTTTCTTGAAGTCAGCCGCGTAGGCCTGCAGCACGCGCTTCTGCGGATCCGTGTTCGGCAGGGTGTCGGCGATCAGCAGCTTGCCGGCGGGGAAGATCACCCCTTCCGCGGCGGGGCCGGCGAGCTCGATGAATTTTCGATTGGCGATGCCGTGGCTCATCAGCAGCGGCAGGCGGATGCCCAGCTCTTTCATGTTCTTCGCCACGATGGCCGGGCCGGGGTTGGTGCCCCAGCAGATGACCGCTTGCGCGTTGCTCTGTCGAATGCGCATCAACTGCGCCTTCATGTCGGTGTCGTTGCTGCCGAAACTCTCGCGCGCGACCACCGAGACCCGCGCGCCGCGCGCCTGCAGCTCGACTTGCTTTTTCCCGGAATCGCCGAAAGCGTTGGCGACGGTGATCAGCGCCACGCGGGCATACCGCTTGGCTTGACAGTAGTCCAGCACCTTTTTCACCGCGTGCACGTCGCTCTGGGCGGTTTTGAAAATCCACGGTTTCACCGGCTCGACGATGCCGACGCCGGCGGCGCAGGACACCAGCGGGATGTTCGCCGTTTCCACGGTCTGCGCGCCCGCCAGCGTGGTGCCGGTCTGGCTGGGGCCGATGATGGCGAGGACTTTGTCGGCTTCGATGAGCTTCTTCATCGCCATCAGGCTTTTGGCTTCATCGCTGCCGTTGTCGTAATAGACGACCTCGAGCGGATGGCCGTCAATGCCGCCTTTGGCGTTGATTTGCTTCACGAGCATCTTCACCGTTTCCTGCTCGGGGGTGCCGAGAGGCGAGGCCGGGCCGGTGACGTCGAAGATCGCGCCGATCTTGTAGGCCGTCTTTTGCGCCTGCGCGGTGGACGACACCAATGCGACGCCGGCGAGCGCCAGCGCGACGATCGCCGGCACCACGAGTGCCGGCACGAAGGGAACCTGGAACCGTTTCATGGCGAAGACTCCTTCTGGTGTACGAAAGTGCATTGCCGGCGCTCGCCACCGCGGCACTGCGTCGCTCGCGGGAAGGCAAAACGCCAGTATTGCTGCATTCTATCACGCGCACCCTGAATAAGCAATAATTAATAAGAGTAAGTCGCAAAGAAATAGCCCGGCGGCCGTGGGGGCGGCGGCGGCGCGCCCGAAGGCGTGAACGCGCGAATACGGCGCCGCGCCCCGCCCGCGTCGGGCGCGGGCGCGGCGCGGGGGTAAGCGGCTGCCGGGATAGGCCGGGGTTACGCCATGCCCAGCAGATGCAGGGTCACCAGGCGGTCGAGCGCCTGCGCGTTGGGCGACAGGGTGGCGGCCACGGCGTCGGCGTGCCACGCGCCGGCGAAGAGCGCCTGCCGGAAGCCATCGGGATCGGCGGCGGGATCGGCGGTGAAGCCGAAGCCGCGGGCGTCGGTTTCCGCCAGCAGCTCCTGCGCCGCGGGGAGGGCGAGGAAGCGCTTCGCTTTCGCCACCATGGCGCCCAGCGCTTCCAGATTGCCGCGGATGAACGCTTCGCGGGCGTCATCGCCGGCTTCGGTGCGGAAGGGGTGGCAGTCGAATTCGCAGACGGCCTCCGGCGCGTGGCGCAGCAGGCCGAGGATGATGTAAAAACTCTGCTTCAGGTCGCTGTTGCCGCCCAGGAAGGGATGGTCCTGGTCGTAGCGCAAGGGCGTCTGCCCGCCCAGGTGGAGGAACGCGAGCTTGCCGGCGGCGGCGAGCAGGCCCACGGCGTGATAACCGTTCAGCCCGGCCATCGCTTCGTGCTGCAGCAGCTCGGGATTCACGCCGACGAGGGCGCGGTCCTCGTCCGGCAGCAGGTTGATGATGCCGAGGGCGTGGCCGACGGTGGCGACGTAGATATCGCCGCGCGGCTCGTTCGGCTTCGGCTCCAGGCTGATGCGAATCTTGTAGCCCTTGCCGCGAATATAGGCGGTCGCCATGGCCAGCGCGTCGGCGATGCGCGCGTAGGCGGCTTTCGCGTCAATGAGCGCGTCCACTTCCGCGCCGTCGCGCCCCAGCCAGCAGGTGAGCCAGCGCGCGCCAAGCTCCTCGGCGACGTCGAGGGCGAAAATCATCTTCTGCAGCGACATGCGGCGCACGCGGGCGTCGTTGGCGGTCACCGAGCCGGCGCGCACCAGCGGGTGGTGGAACAGGCAGGGGGTATACATCCACACCTGCACGCCGGTCTCCCGCAGGCAGGCGATGATCGCCGCTTTGCGCGCGTCCAGCGCGCCCGCGTCGGGCGTCACCCAGGGATCGAGCCCCACGTCGAGGTCGTGCAGCGAGACGAACGGCACGCCCACCTTGCCGAGCAGGCGGATGCCGTCTTCGGCGGTGATCGCCGCGCGCGTGGGCGCGCCGAAGGGGTCGGAACCCTTATTGAGCAAATCCCAGATGCCGAAGGACGTCTGGCCGATAATCGGCTGAATCAGGTCGGCGCGAAAAGGTGTCATGGCGGGGTATCCTTTCTCGTGAGTCGTCCGCGCGGCGCGATGGCCGGGGAAGGGCGCGTATTTCGCGCACGCGGCAATAACGCCTGCCGTCCCAGGTCGGACAGGCAGGCGTTTTCGTGAAACGGGCACTCACTCGGCGGGGATGAAATCCTCTTTGCCGACGCCGCATTCCGGGCACACCCAGTCATCCGGCAGCTCGTCGAAGGGGGTGCCGGCGGGGGCGCCGTTGGCGGGATCGCCCACTTCGGGGTCGTAGATATAGCCGCACAGGCTGCACTCGTACTTCATCATCTCAGGACTCCTTCTGTTGGGTGATTCGTTCGGCAACCATCGCGCCGAGGGCATAGCACTGGGTCAGGGCATCGGCATCCGGAACGTATTTGACTCGTACCCCGTCGCCCAGCACTTCAATCTTCATGGCACGCAGGGTCTCGATCAACTGCGCCACCGCTTCTCCGCTCCAGCCATACGAGCCGAACGCGGCGCCGACGAGGCGCGGCGGCTTCAACCCTCGCAGATAGGTGAGCACGTCGGCCACGGTGGGAAACAGCGTGTTATTGAGGGTGGGGGAGCCGACCAGCAGCGCCCCCGCGTTGAGGAGCGCGGTGGCGACATCGCTGCGCGGGGTGACGGCCAGCGGCAGCAGCGTGACGGGAGCGCCGGCGCCGGCGAGGCCCTCGCAGATGGACGACGCCATCATCGCCGTGCTCTCCCACATGGTGTCGTAGATGACCACCGCCTTCGTTGACGGCGCGCCGGCGGCCCACCGCCCGTAGAGGTCGAGGATGCGCCCGTGATTGTCGCGCCAGATGGGGCCGTGGTCGGGGGCGATGATGGCCAGCGGCAGGTCGAGCGCGCGCAGCTTCTCCGCCAGCTTCAGCACCAGGTTGGAGTAGGGCAGCAGGATATTCGCGTAATATTTCGCCGCCTCGTGCTCCAGCAGCCAGTCGGGGAGCTCGTCCGCGAAGCGCGCGGAGGAGGCGAGATGCATGCCGAAGGCGTCGTTGGAGAAGAGGACGCGGTCTTCCGCCAGCCAGGTGAACATGCTGTCCGGCCAGTGGAGCATGCGCGTCTCGATGAACGTGTAATGGAGCCCGCCGAGGTCAAGGGTGGTGCCGTCCGTCACCGCCGTCACGTCAAGCGGCGGGTGGAAATGGTCGCGCAGCGCGTTCACGCCGTTGGGCGAGGCGAATACCCGCTCCGGCCGCGTGGCCGCGATGAGCTCCGGCAGGCAGCCGGTGTGGTCCATCTCCGCGTGGTTGGAGATGATGTAGTCAATCCGCGACGGATCCACCACTGACGCGATGCGCGCGAGCAGCTCGCCGCGGAAGGGCGCTTTGACGGCGTCAATGAGCGTGATCTTCTCGCCCATCACCAGGTAGGCGTTGTAGGTGGTGCCGCGTTCGGTCGCGTACCCGTGAAAATCGCGCAAGCGCCAGTCAAGCGCGCCCACCCAGTAGACATGTTCGCTGATGCGCACGGCGCCGAACGGGGCATGCGCCTGCGCGCCGGTGTCTGGCTGCAATGACATGAGCTGAACTCCCGGTCCGCCGCCTACGCTCGCGGCGGGTCGGAGCGATTGTAATCATTTTTCACGGGTCGCGCAACCCGCGATCAATGATATGTCCCCTCGGCGCTCACTTTGCCGCTGAAGACGCGATACACCCAGATGGTATAGCCGGCGACGATGGGCAGGCCGATGCCGGCGATGGTGAGCATGACGCCCAGCGATCGTGGCGAGGCGGCGGCGTTGGCGAGGGTGAGGCTGTAGGCGGCGTTGTTCGACGCGGGCACCAGGTGCGGAAAGAGCCCGGCCACCGCCGTCAGCAGGAGGAGCGCGATGGACGCGGAGGAGGCCAGGAAGGCGGCCGTGTCCCGCCCGGCGCGGTTGGCGGCGATCGCGAAAAGGATCGCGGCGATGGTGAGCGCGGGCAGCGCCCAGAGCAGCGGCAGGCGGAGGTAGTTCGCCAGCAGGTGCGGCTGGGTGGCCGCGGAGACGATGATGGCGGTGACGGCCAGCGGCAGGTAGGCGGCCAGCGCGGCGCGCGCCCAGGCGCGGCCGCGCTCCGCCAGCTCATCCGCGGTTTTCATCGTGAAATACAGCGCGCCGTGAGCCGCGAGCATCACCAGCGAGACGGCGCCGATGAAGAGCGCGTAGACGTTCAGCAGGCTGAAAAAAGAGCCGAGGAAGTCGCCGTGCGCGTTGAGCGGGATGCCGCGCAGCAGATTGCCCAGCGCGACGCCGAAGAGCAGCGCGGGGAGCAGGCTGCCGAGGGCGAACCCCATGCCCCAACCGCGCCGCGCGATGGGGGTTTCGGCGTGGCTCCGGAACTCGATGGAGACGGCGCGGACGATGAGCGCGAAGAGCACCAGCATCAGCGCCAGGTAGAAGCCGCTGAAGATGGTGGCATAGGCGGGGGGGAAGGCGGCGAACAGGCAGGCGCCGGCCCCCAGCAGCCAGACTTCGTTGCCGTCCCAGAAGGGGCCGATGGCGTTGAACATCGCCCCGCGCGTGCGCTCGTCTTTCGCGAAGGGATACCAGATGCCGACGCCGAGGTCGAAGCCGTCGAGAATGCTGTAGACGACGAGCATGACGCCGATGAGGAGATACCAACTGATTTCCAGCGCGCTCATGCCGACACCTCCGGTTGCGGGGTGATGCTCTCGGGAGCAGGCTCGCGATGCAGCTCCCGGCGGATGAAGGCGATCCAGGCCGCGAGCAGCACGCTGTAGACCACGGCGAAGGCGCCCAGCGAGATGGCGATCTGCGCGGGAGGCACGGTGATGGAGACGGCATCGGCCGTGCGCATCAGGCGATAGACGATCCAGGGTTGGCGGCCGACTTCCGCGGCGATCCAGCCGAGTTCGTTCGTCAGCAGCGGCAGCGGCAGCGTGACGATCGCGAGGCGGAGGAAGAGGCGATTGTCATGCAGCGCGTTCCGCCACCAGAGAAACAGCCCGAGGAGCGTCACGCCGATGAAGTAGAGCCCGAACGCGACCATCAGGTGGAAGGGGTAGAAGGTGAGCGCGATGGGCGGGATATCGTCGCCGAAGTCGTTCAGGCCGCGCACGACGGCGCGGGGATCGCCCGTCGCCAGCCAGCTCAGCATGCCGGGGATCTTGATCGCGTAATGGACGGTGCGCGCCGCGGGGTCGGGGATGCCGAAGATGAGGAGCGGGGCGTGGGCTTGCGTCACATACAGCCCCTCGAAGGCGGCCAGCTTCTCCGGCTGCGTCTGCGCCACCTGCACGGCGTGGAAGTGGCCGGCGCCGAGCTGCAGCACGGACGCCGCGAAGGCGACGAGCAGCGCGATGTTGAACGAGAGGCGGGCGACCTCGCGCTGCCGCCGCCGCAAGAGCAGGATGGCGCTGAGGCCGAGGACGAAGAAGGCGCCGGTCATCAGGCAGGCGTCAACCGTGTGCAGGAAGCGCGGCAGCGTGGAGGGGTTGAAGACGGCGGCGGCGAAGCTGGCGAGCTCGGGACGGCCGTTCACCATCGTATAACCGGCGGGCGTCTGCATCCACGAGTTGGCGACGAGGATCCAGAAGGCGGACAGGGTGGCGCCCACCGCGACGAGGACGGCGGAGAGGAAGTGGACGCCGCGGGACAGCCGGCCCCATCCGAGCACGAGCATCGCCAGGAAGGTGGACTCCAGGAAGAAGGTGAAGACGACTTCCGCCGCCAGCGGCGCCCCGAAGATGTCGCCCACGAAGCGCGAATACGCGGCCCAGTTTGCCCCGAACTGGAATTCCAGCGCGATCCCGCTGGCGACGCCGACGGCGAAGGTGAGCGCGAAGATGCGGATCCAGAGCCGCGCCGCGCGTGTCACGACCTCGTCATTCGTGCGCCAGTAGCGATACATCAGGCCCGCGATGATCCAGCTCATCCCGATGGTGATGGGGGGAAACAGGAAATGAAAGGCGGTGGTGAAGGCGAACTGAATGCGGGCGAGCACGACGGCGAGTTCGAGTTGTTGCGGGTCCATACGGGTCCCCCTCGTAAGCGTCAGAGAGGCCAAAAGACAGGGGCGGCAACGACGGCGCCGCCCCTGTCGGGTTGCACATGGCGATTACCCCGCGGCGTTGGCCGCCGGCGGCGTGAAGACGCGGGCGGCGAGCTCGCGGTCGAGCATGAAGAGGCCGCCGCGGTCGTCGCCGATCATGCGGAGCTGCTTGACGATGGCCAGCGCCGATGCTTCCTCTTCCACCTGCTCGCGCACGAACCAGTCGAGGAAGGTGACCGTGGCGTGGTCGCGTTCCTCGAGCGCCAGCGTCACCAGGTCGTTGATGCGCCGGGTGACGACGGTTTCGTGTTCATACGCCTGCTCGAACGGCGCGAGGGGCGAATCCCATGCCGTCGGCGGGCCGGCGATGGGCTGCAGCAGCACGCGGCCGCCCCGCTCGATGAGGAAGTCGAAGAACATGGTGGCGTGCACGCCTTCTTCCAGCGTTTGCATGCGCATCCAGTTGGCGAAGCCGGGCAAGTCACTGTCCTGGTAATACGCCGCCATGGACAGGTACAGGTACGACGAGTAGAGTTCCGCGTTGATCTGGTCGTTGAGGGCCGCTTGCATCGTGTCGCTGATCATGCGTCACGCTCCTTTCCAGAGGCCGTGCAGGTTGCAGTACTCGCGCGCCGCGACGGTCGCCGCGGTCACCGGGAAGAAGGCCTGCGGCGCGTCGCCGGGATTCAGGAACTGGCGATAGACGATGCCGTCGGCGATGAGCTCGATGAACGCGATGTAGTGCGCCGCTTCCATCGGGTGGGCGACGCTGCCGACCTGCACCAGGATGCCGCCGTCCACGCGCTCGAGGACGGGCACGTGCTTCTCCTTCGCCGCGTCCACGGTATTCTCGGTGAACAGCTTCATCGGCTGATCGCAGCACGCCAGCGTGCCGGGGCCGCCCTGCAGCACCTCCACGATCGTGCCGCAAGCCAGGCACTTATACACGTGCAGACGCTCGGTAATCGTTGTCGTCGTCATGGAAACCTCCCGTTGTTATTGACAGTCGCGCCGGGTGGAACAGCGAGATGGGCGCGTGCTGATGGGCGAAAAGGAGGACGGAACGCGTCCGTCCTCCCCGTAGCTTACCAGTTTTCCGCGAGCAGCTCAAAGTGCGCCTGCGGATGCGCGCAGGCCGGGCAGGCCTTCGGCGCTTCCGGGCCCTCGTGAAGATACCCGCAGTTGCGGCAGCGCCAGATCACCTGGGTGTTCTTCTGGAACACCGTGCCGCGCTCGACGTTGGCCAGCAGGCCCTGGAAGCGGCGTTCGTGCTGCTTTTCGGCGACCGCGATCGCTTCGAACACCTTGGCGATGGCGGGGAAACCTTCCTCGCGCGCGGTCACGGCGAAGGCCGGATACATCTCGTCCCACTCCTCGTGCTCGCCGGACGCGGAGGCGCGAAGGTTGTCCGCGGTGGTGCCGATGGCGCCGGCGGGGAACGTGGCGGTGATGTCGGCCATGCCGCCCTGGAGGAGCTTGAAGAGCCGCTTGGCGTGTTCTTTTTCCTGGTTGGCCGTCTCCTCGAAGATATCGGCGATCTGCACGTAGCCTTCCTCGCGCGCTTTCGAGGCGAAGAAGCTGTAGCGATTGCGTGCCTGGGACTCACCGGCGAACGCCGTGACAATGTTGCGCTCGGTCTGCGTGCCGGCCAGGGTGCGGGTCGTGGTCTCCACGGTGGTACTCCTTTTACGATATTATCGGTCGGGTCACGTGCCGGCGGTGTGCCGGCGGACAGCTAAGCTGTGCTGTCTGTGTCAATGGTCGAAAACAGCGCGGGAACGATCACGCTACGTGCGGCACGCCTGACATTCTCCGTACAGCGAGATGTCCACGCGCGTCGCACGAAAACCGTCGAGGGCGCTCGCGTCGGGGGCGGCTGCGGCCGGGAGGATGATGTCGTAGACCGCGTTGCACTCCGTGCAGTAGGCATGGGCGTGCGGGGCGGTGTCCGGGTCACAGCGCAGGCCGTCTTTGCTGCCGCGCAGCTCCAGGATGAGCCCGTGTTTCGCCAGCAGGTCCACGGTATGGTAGACGGTGGCCAGCGACAGGGTGGGGTAGCGTTGGCGCGCGGTGGCGTAGATTTGCTCGATCGTGGGATGGGTACGGTTGCCGACCAGGACGTCAACGATCATCAGGCGCTGCGGGGTCAGGCGGACGCCCGCGCGCTGCAGGGCGGATTGGGCTGATTCAGCGGTGAGCATGCGTGTTGTCCTCTCCGGATGGTGTCGTTAGCGATAATCAGTACAATCTTAAAAGAAGTATAGAATATCGCGGACAATCCGTCAAGAGGGCGGGCGGGGGTCCCGTGAAGCACGCGGGGCCCTCCGGAGAGGGCCCTGCGCGGCGTTACTCGATGATACCCGAGACGGAGACGAGTTTGTCGAAGCTCAATTTCAGCTTCATGCCGCCGGCGGGCGTCGGGTCCTCACCGCCTTCGGTGTTGTTGCAGACTTTGAAGAGGAAGTAATTGATGCCTTTGGGCAGCAGATAGGTGAACGTGGTGTTTTCCGTCAGGATGTCCACGTTGGAGTCTTCCTGCCACCCGGTGGCGCCGGGACGCGTCTCGCCGTTCAGCCAGAATTTCCCGGTGTCGTCGCACTTCCAGCTCATGGTGACCGATTGCTCGGCTTCGGAGTAGACGTACAGCGCGGCATAGGTGGTGCGGCCGAAGTACTGGCAGTTATACGCGTTGCGGAGCGTGCCGTCGCCGGCGGAGCCGGTGCTCCAGAATCCCTGGTCGAATGTGGGTTTCGTCCACACTTTGAACTGCAGCGGCGCCTCGCCGCCCAGCCCGGTGTCAATCAGCGGATCCGGATCATAGATCTTTTCGGCCATCGGCGCGGGATCGCCGACGCGCGGCGAGATATCCGCCAGCCGGCGCGCCAAGTCGCCTTCCCCACACAGGTCTATGTGCAGGGTCTTTTTCGAGGACGTGCCGTTTTTGCCGTAGGGGCCGACGATGATGAGCTGCGTGGTGATTTCATCCCCGGCGCCCAGGTCCTCGAAAATCGTCGGCCGCTCGAGCATGGCGGTGCCGTCCACGACGACGATCGGTTGAATCGGGAACTTGCCGCAGGCGTAGCGCCCCGCCTGCTCCGGGGTGAGGGCGAAGGTCGCCGAGCCGTCGAGATGGCTGACGATGGCGCCTTTGAAATGGCGGCCGAATTCCGTCTCGATGGTCGAGGTGGCGGTGGCGTCCGCCGTGACGATGAGCTCGCTCGGATTCCGGATCAGGTCGCGGCGCAGGTTATGCAGGTAGCCGTTCATGCCGTAGCCGACTTTGACGTCCGGTGTGTCCGGGCAAGTGGTGACGCCATTGATGCCTTCCACCACATGGTACCAGTTCGTATCGGGATACTTTTCCCAGTCGTCGGCATACATGATGATGCCGGTGGCGAGTTGCTTCTGGTTGCTCAAGCACGACGCCTGCCGTCCTTTGGCGCGTGCCCGGCTGAAGACCGGGAAGAGAATGCCGGCCAGGATCGCAATGATCGCGATCACCACCAGCAGCTCGATGAGGGTGAACCCGGCGCGGGGACGCGCGATAGGGCGTGACATGGGCTATTACCTCCTGGATATGTTCCATTAGTAAATACACCGGCGAGAAAGAAAAGTTTCACGGTGGGCATTGCCGCGCGGCCGGCGGGCGTGGTCGCCCCGCGCCCGCGATACGCGCGCATGCGCGCGGCGCATCCGGGGCATACTGTGGGGGGAGTGCGGCGACGGAACGGTATGATGGTGCGACTGCGACAAACCCTCACGCTACTGGCGATATTATTGGTGAGCGTCGGCCTGCTGGCGGGCTGCCGCGGGAAACAGGGCGACGCACGGGAACGGCCGGCGCGCGTCGCGCGGCCCGTCTGCCCGCTGGACGGACTGCCGA
The DNA here is from genome assembly GCA_029553475.1 of Armatimonadota bacterium. Classification (GTDB taxonomy): domain Bacteria; phylum Armatimonadota; class Hebobacteria; order CAIYQO01; family CAIYQO01; genus JAKIYB01. The sequence goes on along the minus strand of JAKPKV010000028.1, from coordinate 59,005 downwards.
CGACGGAGGCGGCGATAGCCCGCCGTCCGCTGGCGGTGATGATTGAAAACGCGCCGGCGGCGCGCCCGCAAAGCGGCCTGGCGACCGCCTGCGTGGTGTATGAAGCGATTACCGAAGGCGGGATCACGCGCTTCATGGCCGTATATCTCCACCGGGACGCGGCAACGGTGGGCCCGGTGCGCAGCGTGCGCCCGCATTTCATCCAGTTGTCGCGCGAGTACGCGGCCGCGCTCGTCCATTGCGGCGAAAGCTACGAAGCGCTGCAGATTCTCGCGGCGGATCCCTCCATCTACGATCTCGACCAAATGCAGTACCCGCACCCCTTCTGGCGGGAGCGCGCCCGGCGCGTACCGCACAACCTCTACACCGCCACCGGGACATTGCGCGCATTCATGCGCCAGCACGCGTGGGAGGGCGCCGTCTCTCCGCTGCCGCGCTGGTATGGCGACCAGCCGGTCCGGCTTCATGACCCGGCGGCGGTCGCGGCGCTCAGTTTCGGCGGCGCGGTGAAGTATCGCCTGCGGCTCGAGTATCACGCGGAAAAAGGCGGCTACCTCCGTTATATGGACGGCAAGCTCCATGTGGATCGGGAGTCCGGTGAGGCGCTGGTGGCGCGGAACGTCATCATCCAGCGCGTGCGCGCCGAGCCGTATGCGGCGTCGAAGCACGGCACGTACGATGTCACCGTCACCGGCGCCGGACTCGGGTATCTGCTGGTGGATGGCCGGCGCACGGACATCCGCTGGGCGAAGCCGTCCTACTACGACATCACCACGTATACCGACGCCGCCGGCGCGCCGCTGCCGCTCCAACCCGGCCAGACCTGGGTGGAGGTGCTGCCGGCGGACGGCGCGGTGTCCTTCCCCGCGCCGGCGGCGGGACGACCTTGACCGCGCTTCGGCGGGAAGCTACAATGATGCCGTGGCCCCCGTAGCTCAGTCGGATAGAGCGAGCGCCTCCTAAGCGCTAGGTCGTGCGTTCAATTCGCGCCGGGGGCACCAAAGATGACGCGCTTCACCGCGGGGGGGCGCCCCCCGCGGCGTATGCGTCACGATAGGGTTCGCGCATCCTTCGTACTCGTGCTCGTACTCGTGCTCATCGGAGCGCGGACATCCTGTCCGCACGTAGCTGATTTCGAGGACGAGTACGAGCACGAGCGCTGACGCTATGATGACGCGTATGCCCCCGCGGTGAGGTGGTGCTGATGGCACTCTTTCGACGACAACCCGCCGTGATGTCGGACCTCAGCCTGCTCGCCGGGCTGGGGAATATCGGCGCACGGTACGCCGGCACCCGCCACAACGTCGGCTTTCTCGTCGCGGATGAGCTGGCGCGCCGTTTCAGCGGGCGTTTCCGCCGCGGCAAATTTCGCGCCGAGGATGCCACCGTGGCCATCGGCGGCCATCGTGCGCTGCTGCTGAAGCCGCACACGCTGATGAACCTGAGCGGCGACGCGGTGGCCGCGGCCGCCCGGTTCTATCGCATCCCCGCCGAGCGAATTCTGGTGATCTATGACGACCTCGCGCTGCCGGTGGGGAAGCTCCGCCTGCGCGCGCAGGGCGGCGCCGGCGGCCACAACGGCGTGGCGCATATCATCAACCGCCTGGGCACCGATGCTTTCCCCCGCCTGCGCGTGGGCATCGGAGAGCCGCCGCCGGAGATGGATCGGGTGGACTACGTGCTGAGCCGTTTCCTGGGCCGCGAGCAGCCGCTCATTGGCGACGCGGTGGCGCGCGCGGCGTCCGCGGCGGAGTGCTGGCTGCGCGAGGGGATCGAGCCGGCGATGAATACGTGGAATGGGTGAGACCGCATGACGGAGCGCACATGGATACAGATTGGCCTGGATGACGGCGAAGCGCGGCGGCTGGGCATGCCGAGCAGCCTGCCGGTGCCCGGGGACGCCTATGACGGGTTCGCGGAGACGCCGCCGACCTTCGAGGAATTCGTCGCCTGGACGCTGGAGTTCATCGCGGCGATGCCGGAACACGCGCTGGCGCAGGCGCTCGCCGTCTTCGCGCGCAAAGGCCCGCTGTGGATCGCCGCCCGCGCGCACCTGGTGGACGGCGCGTGGGCGGCGGCGCTGCCGCTGCTGGAGCAGATACTCACCCTCGATCCGGAGGACGCGGCCGCGCAGTTCAATCTTGGCGCGGTGTATCGCAATCTGGGCGATCCCGGCCGTTCGCTGGCGCAGTATGCGCGCTGCGAAGCGGTGTTCAGTGGCGAGGGGCTCTTCTATACCAATCGCGCGCGCACGCACGAAGCGCTGGGCGAGCGCGACAGCGCCATCGCCGACTACCTGAAAGCGCTGGAGCTGCTGCCCGGCGATCCCTTTGCGCTGGAGCAGTTGACGCGGATGGGCGCGCTGGTGGAGCTGGCGCCGGACCCGGATGATCCCGAATCCACCATCTACATCACCCGCGAGGATTACCAGGCGGTGGTGCGCGCCTACTGGGACGGGGCGCCGCAGACGCCGGCATTCTTCACGGAGCAGGCGCGGGTGCTGCTGGAGGAGGACCGGGCGGAGCTGGCGGCGCAGGCCGCTGACCGCGCGCTGGCGCTGGCGCCGGATACGGCGGACGCCTGGCTGTTCAAGGGGATCGCGCAATGGCGGCTGCGCCGGCTTGATGCGGCGGTGGCGGCGCTGGAAGAATGCCTCGCGCTGGAGCCGGATTCCTACGAAGGCCGCGTGAATCTCGCCCGAGTAATCTGGGAACAGCGCGGGCCGGCGGACGCCGCGCCGTATCTGGAGGCGGTGATTGACCGCGATCCGAATGCCCTGGCGCCGCTGCGGCTGCTGGCGGCGACCACGCACGACGCCGACGTCGAGGGCGCCGTCGCGCGCCTGCGGGCGGTGCACCGACGGTACCCCGACGCCTGGGCGCCGCTGCGCGCGCTGGGCGACCTGTATTGGCGCGCGGAGGACGCGGATGCGGCGCTGGCGGCGTACGCGGAGGCGCTATCCCGCGGCGCCGACGATGAGACGCGGGCCGGCTACCTCGCGCTCCTCGGCGAGCTTGGGCGCACCGAGGCGCTGTGCCGCGCCGCCGACGCGACGCCGGCCTTGGCGCGCCGCGGCCTGGCGGTGCGCTGGAACGCGCTGCGGGGGTACCTGGATGCGGGGCGGACGGCGGACGCCGCCCGCCTGCTGCGGACGATCATCAGCGACCCGGAGCTGTCGCCGGAGAATCGCCAGTACAGCCGGGAGTTGCTGGCGGCATTGACGAACGAATAACCGCATTGTTACAATATCAGGTACCATGCCCAACCCGTCTACCGCCGGAGCGCCCACCGCACGCTTTCTCGCGCTGGAAGGCGTGGACGGCAGCGGGAAATCAACCCAGGCGCAATTGCTGGCGGACTGGTACCGCGCGCACGGCATGGACGTCATGCTCACCCGCGAGCCGGGGGGGACCGCGCTGGGCGAACGGCTGCGGGCGATAGTGCTCGACCCGGCGATAACCTGCGCGGACCGCGCGGAGCTGATGCTGATGCTGGCCGCCCGCGCCCAACATGTCGCCGCGTGCATACGTCCTGCGCTGGCGGCGGGACAGGTGGTCATTACCGACCGGTTTTCGCTCTCGTCGCTGGCGTATCAGGGCTACGGGCGCGGGCTGCCGCTGGAGGAGATCCGCGCGGCGGACGCGGTGGCGACCGGCGGATTGCGACCCGACCTGACGCTCGTCATTGACGTCCCGCTGGAGACGGCGCTGGAACGGCTTGGCGCCGCGCGCGACCGGATTGAAGGCGAAGGGGCGGCATTCCTTCGCCGGGTGATCGCCGGGTACCATGCGCTCGCGCATTCAGATGCGACGATTCGCCTCGTTGACGGCCGGCCCGCGGCGGCGGCGATTCACCGGGCGATTACCGCCGGGTTGAGTTGTCCGGCGCCTGCCAATCCCGCGGAAGGAGAACCGTGATGAAACTGATCCTCGCCGTGATCCATGAAAAGGATCAACGCCACGTGCAGGACGGCCTGCTTGAACAGGGATTCCAATTCACGAACGTCGCCAGCACCGGCGGATTTTTGCGGGAGGGCAACGTCACGCTGCTCATGGGCGTGGAAGAGGATCAAATTGACCAGGTGATCGAGGTCATCCGCGAAAGCTGCCAGACGCGCGAGCAGTATGTCAACGTGATGCCGCCGACGATGGAGCCGGTCGGCACGGTGATCCCCAGTCCGGTGAAAGTGCTCGTGGGCGGCGCGATTATCTTCGTGCTGGATGTCGCCCGCTTTGAGAAGTTTTAGCAGCGCGCGGAAGGCCGCGGGCATGGCGAGGGACGAGCTGCAGACACGCGCGCTCCGGGCGATCCGCCTCTTTGGCTGCGCCCAGGCGGCCTTTTTTCTCTGCCTGCTGCTGTGCGTGGCGCTCCTGCCGCGGGGCCTGCAGGCCAACCACGGCTTTTGCTTCTATGGCGAGCAACCCCAGACCCGTGGGCTCTACCAACTGGCCTTCGTTGCCGCCGGCGTGTTGCTCCTGCTCTCCGCGCGCTCCATGCCCGCCATCGCGGCGTTCCGCGTGGTGCGGATCGGATTTTTTGCCATGCTGCCGCTGTTCCTCGGCGTCGTGCTCACCACCTCATCCTCCAGCCCGGCCATCAGCCTGCTGCACGTGCGCATCGGCACCGTGCTGTTCGTGCTCCAGGGGCTGCTGGCGCTCTGGCTGGCGGGCATCGTGCAGCGCGATGGGCGCAATCTCGCGCTGGTACTTGTGCTCCTCCTGGGCGCGGCCATCACAGTGGCGTCGCTCTACGTCGTCATCCCGTACCTCATCCACGGTCAGGTGCTCTACCTGCTGGCCTTCGGCGCTATCGTCGTGCGTGCCCTGCTGGGGGTGTGCGCCCGCCTGCGATGACGCCTGATGTCTCGGTATCCGGTCCGTCGGCCCGCTCCGGGGGGGCCACGCCGGTGGACGTCGTGGCTCCAGCCCCGGATGTGCATCCGGGGGACGCTCCACCCACCACCGGGGCCGCGGAGTTGTACTCCGCACGTGTAGCGGGTCGTCACGATGTCCTCTGTGTAGCACACCAGCCCGGGGTAGTCCGCGCCCTCCGCGGCGCGTGGTGACGCATTGCTCCACCGTTTGCCAGCCGAAGCTTTAGCGAAGGCTGGTGCCGGATGACGGTGGTGTCGGACACGGATGCGCATATTGGTCACACGCGCCGCGGAGGGCGCGGACTACGGCATATGGGGACAGTCCCGGTGAGGCCCCTGTGGATCAACGGGGTACGGCATATGGGGACAGTCCCCCTGGTGACGGCACTCCCCCCTTCGCTAAAGCTACGGGGGACAAGCCGCTCCGTTGCGTGCCTGACTACGAACGGGATGGTTTGGGCACCTGATCTGCAAGAGGACTACCCCACGTTTGGCAAAAAAGCGCCAATTTTAGGGGGAGTCGTCATCGAAACCAACCAGCCAGACGACCACCACCATCACGCTGCAACCAGCGGCTCAGACCGTCGCCTTCTCCATCCGTTCCGGCGCGCTGACGCCGAGCAGGGTGAGGACGTTGTGCAGCGCGATCTTCACCGCGCCGGTGAGCACCAGGCGGGCATCGCGCAGCGGCGCCGGCGTGTCGGCGATGAGCACCGGGCAGCGGTCGTAAAAGAGGCGAAATTCCCGCGCCAGCTCCTGCGCGTAGCGGGCGATGCGGTGGGGCTCGAAGAGTTCGGCGGCGGTGAGAATTTCTTCCGGCAGGTCGGTCAGCCGGCGCATGAGCGAGATTTCCACCTCGTCCGTCATCGGGGAGAGATCGGTCGCGGCCGGGTCGGGCAGCGCGATGCCCTGCTCGCCGGCGGTGCGCAGGATGCCGGCAATGCGCGCGTAGGCGTGCTGTACGAAGTAGGCGGGATTGTCCGCGTCCTGCCGTGTAGCCAGGTCAAGATCAAGGCGCAATTCCGTGTCGGCGCTGGCGCGCAGGAGGAGGAAGCGCGCCGCGTCACGGCCCGCCTCATCCAGCAAGTCGGATAACGGCATGGCCTCATGCTCCGGCATCGCGCCGGACAGGAACGCGCTGCCGCGCTGCGCGTGCACGGGCTGGAAAATGAGGATGTGCAGCCGCTCCGGATCGTAGCCGAGTGCCGCCATCGCCGCTTTGGTCCGCGCGATATATCCGTGGTGTTCCGGCCCCCAGATATCAATGAGCATTTGAAAGCCGCGGGTGAATTTCTCGCGATGGTAGGCTACGTCCGAGGCGAGATAGGTCGGCTTGCCGTTGCTGCGTACCAGCGGGCGGTCCTTTTCATCGCCGTAACGGGTGGACGCGAGCCAGATGGCGCCATCCGCCTCGTACGTTTCGCCGTGCGCCGCCAGCTCGCGCACCACGTCTTCCACCGCGCGTGACGTATACAGGTCATTCTCGCGGAACCAGTGGTCGAAGACCACGCCCAGGTCGGCCAGCACCCGGCGCTGCCAATCGAGCATCGCGGTGAGCCCCATCTCGGTGAAGCGCTCAAGCCGTTCGGCGGGCGGCATCTTCACGTAGGCGGCGCCGTCCGTATCGTAAATCCGGCGGGCGATCTCCGTCACGTAGCTCCCGTGGTAGCCATCCTCCGGGAAGGCGAGGTCTTTGCCGCACACCTGCAGATAGCGCACCACCAGGCTCTCGCCAAACCGCACCATCTGCGTGCTGGTGGCGGCGTCATTGACGTAAAATTCGCGGGTGACGGCGTAGCCGGCGGTGCGCAGCACGTTGCAGAGCACGTCGCCGATCACCGCGCCGCGTCCATGGGCGATGCCCAGCGGGGCGTTGGGATTCGCGCTGACGTATTCCACCAGCACGCTCGTGCCGTTGCCCGCGGTGCCGGCGCCGTAGCCGTCGCCCTGCGCGTGGATGTCGCGGACGACGTCGTGCAGCCACTGATGGGACAGGAACAGGTTGATGAAGCCGGGTCCGGTGATCTCCAGCCGCTCCAGCAGCGTCGGCGGGAGCTGGAGAAAATCCATGAGCGTCTGCGCCACCTGCCGCGGCGGTTGTTGCGTCTCACTGGCCAGCAGCATGCCCAGATTGCAGGAGAAGTCGCCGAAGACGATGTTCGATGGCCGCTCCAGGGTGAACGCGGGGAGATCGGTATAGGAGAGACGACGGGCATCGCGCGCCATCGTCGCCGCTTTCACGAATGCGCTGGTCAGGAGTTCTCTGATCATACTGTTCTTCTTCCCCGTGCGAAGTGGATGTTCTGTGCCGAATTGAGGCCATTACTGTAACAGGGAAATCAACAGCCTGTCCAGGATACCGGTGAGCCACTGCAGCGGAAGCCACAGCGCGGCGATGCCGGCTGCGGCTTGCAGCAGGCCCATGCCCCAGATACGCTGTGCCGGATGCAAACGGGCGGTGGCGGGCGTGGCCAGGTGGCGCCGCGTCACCTCCTGCCCGGCGCGGATGCCGCTGGCGATCTCGCGCGCGGAGGGGGGCCGCGTGGTGAAGGCGTGCTGCAGCCACCCGCCCAGCGCGCGCCAGCCGAGGGCGATGCAGAGCGCCAGCGCGACGGCGACCGGCATGAGCAGCGGCAGGCTCTGCCGGCCGACGTCGGTGGAGAGCCAAGTCGCCAGCGCGCCAAGGGCGACGAGACTGAGCTGCATGATGGCCCAGAGGTTCGTGCCGCAGCGCGGATGCACCCGCGGCATGCGCGCCACGGCTGCGGGGGTCAGCGGTTTGCCCGCCTCCATCGCGTGCACCGTCTGATGCTCGGCGGCGTGATACCCCGCCAGCAGCGGCGCCGCGCGCATGAGCAGCAGGAAGACGAGGAACAGCAGCCCGGTGACGCCCATCCACAGCCAGAGCACGAACAGGGGATCGCGCGGGATATCGAGCGCGCCTTTGAGGAGGAATAGGGCGTCTTTCGCCAGCGGTTCACGCGTGAAGTGGTAGGCGACGGCGATCAGGATCGCCAGCAGCGCCTGCGCCAGCCAGAACAGCAGCGCCATCGCCATGCCGGCCAGCACCAGGCCGAAGTCGCCGGCGCCGCCGCTCACCCTGCCCGTGGTGAGATAGACGCCCAGCGGGGTGGCCATGCCGCCCACGCGCGGCGGGTACAGCCGTCCCGCCCGCGCGGCGCTCAGGTCGGACAGCGTGACGACGCCCAGGTACCGCCCGTCCGGCGCGATCACCGGCAGCATCCCGGCGTCGGCGTCCGCGAAGATCCGCATCGCGTCATCGAGGGTGTGCCGGGGATCCAGCGCCGGCGGCGGCGGCTCCAGCGCGACGGCGGCGATCTCCGTCTCCGCGCGGCGGGGATCACCGGCGAGGCGCCGGGCCATGCCGCGCGCGGACAGGCATCCGGCCAGCGCCGCGCCGTCCAGCACGGGCAGCCAGGCGACCTGCTGCTCGCGCAGCGCGTGCAGCGCCTCACCCAGCGGCAGCCCCGGCGCGATCGGCGGCAGCGGCAGAGTCAGGTGCTCGACGCGCGGCGCCGCGTCATCCGCTGCCGGCCGCGGCGTCTGCTGTTGTCGAAACGGAAAGCCCATGATAGTCCGGATATTCCCCCCGATCGCCATGCGCCACACGCGGCGATGGCCGGCGGGGATGCCGCTGCATTCAACGTCCCGGCCGTTCATTCCTGCTGTATCCGGAACGGGTGGGCGTCCGCCAAGTCGCGCGGCGGAATTCACCGGTGACGGGCGGGCCGCGGGCCGGCGCCCGCCGCGGGGGCGCGTCTCGTCGTCTTCCGCCGCACCAGCTCCACGCCCAGCGTCAGGCCGGTCGCTTCCACCACCGCGGTGTCAATCTGGTGCAGCAGCAGCTCGGCCGCGCGCTGGCCGATCTCCCGCAAGGGCAGCGCGATGGTGGTCAGCATGTTGCGGCCGCGGGCGTCGAGGAGCGGGTCCGAGTCGTCGTAGCCGACCAGGCTGATATCCTCGGGGATGCGGTAGCCGGCGCTGCGCAGCAGGTACCAGATCTGCAGCGCGGTCACGTCGTTTTGCGCCAGCAGCGCGGTGATGTCCGGCTGCTCCCGCAGCAGGCGCAGGAGCGACGACTCCCCCCCGGCCGCATCGCTGTCGAGCAGCGCCCCGGTGGTCTCCAGATGATGCGGGATGATCGGCACGCCGCACCAGGGAAAGCAGGAGGTCCAGGGATCGAACTCGATGTTCGCCTCGCGCAGCGCGCGCCAGAGGCCGTCCCGCCGGCGAAAAAACCCGTGATGCTCGATGCCATCGTACACGTAGACGATGTGGCGGTGGCCCTGGGCGATCAGGTGCTGGGCGGCCAGGTAACCTCCCTGCGCGTCATCGGCGACGACGGACGCGCAGCCGGCATTGGGGAGGATCATGGTGACGATGGGGCAGGGATAATCGCGCAGATGGCGCCGCAATTGGGGCAAGACCTTCTTGTCATGCGACGGATGTCCGACGAGGACGACCCCATCAATCTCGCCGCGCACGATGCCGGGGTGGAAGGTCAGCGGAAAGGCATCGGCGTGGCTGCCGGGGATGATGGAGATGGAGATGCCGTATCCCCGCGGCGTCAGCGTATTGAGCAGGCCATGGAATAGCTCGCTGAAATAGCGGGAGGTATGGAAATACGCCGGCAGCAGCAGCGCCACCTGGTGGTTCAGCACGCGCCGGCCGCTTCTCCGCGCGGCCAGGCGCCGGGCCTGGTGAAAGTGCGCCGGATCGTACCCCAGCGCGGCCGCCATGTCGCGAATGCGCGCGGCGGTGGTCGAGTTGATTTCCGGGTTGCCGTTGAGGGCCCGCGACACCGTGGCCTTGGCCACGCCGCACCGATCGGCCACGTCCTGCAACGTCACCGGCCGCTCTCTCCGCAGATCGTCCATCGCCATGCTGCTCCCGCGCTCCGGCGCCGATGGGCGATGCCGTGTCGAAGATGAACAGGCATTGTTCCGTCTTGCTTGACAGGCGGCGGCGTCGTGATATAATTATATCGTAACCGGTTCCGAACAATCAAGTGGCCGGCCATTTTTTACAGATGTTTCGTAACCGGTTACGACACTATCCCATGGGAGGTCGCCGATGAGATTCCGAGGATTTACGCTCATTGAACTCCTGGTGGTGATCGCGATCATCGCAGTCCTGGCCGCCATCCTCTTCCCGGTGTTTGCCAAGGCGCGCGCCAAAGCCTGGCAGGCCGCCTGCGCCAGCAATCAACGCCAGTTGGTGATGGCGGTCACCATGCACGCGCAGGATCACGACGAGGTGCTGCCCCACGCCGCCACCGCCTGGCGAGACCTGGCCGTGGAGCGGGGCCTGCTGGCCTGCCCGGCGGCATCCACTACGCCGAACGGCTATGTCTATCTCAACAACTGCGCCGGGGTCGCGCTGGGCGATATCGCCAGCCCGGCCGGGCAGGCGGTCATCGCCGACGGCCAACACCGCGCCACCGGGCAGACCGCCGGACAACTGCCCACCTACGACAATATCGCCTACCAGGCCGACGATTTCGCCTGGCGGCACGCGGGCAAGCTGATGGCCGGCTTCCTGGACGGGCACGTGGAGGTGCTGGCCACCGCGCCGGACGCCGGGGGGCTCCCCCGGCCGCCGTTCCCCCCGGAAGAGAAGGTGATCTGGAAGAACCTGGTGGTGGCAGCCGACTGCACGCTGACCCCCTCCGACGGCGGGAATCGCCTCGACTTCACCGCGCCCAACTTCGACCAGAACCGCGACATGGGCGCCGTCGGCACGCGGGGCTTCGTCGGCGACGGCTACTTCAGCTTCAAAATCGCCCGTATGGAGAATTTTGGTAATGTCAGCGGCATGAACGTCGGCCTGTCGCTGTTGATGGTGAAGCCCCAGAACCCTCGCAAACACATCGGAGCCGTAACCAGCGTCAACATGGTGCATTACGGCGTGCAGACCGTCCAGGGTTGGGGACCGATGCGTCCCGTTATCCAGGTCAGCCAGTATGCTGTACACTTCGCGGCAATTCCCAATCAGTTAGGCGCCGCCGCCGAGACGAAGAGCGGCGCCGAATTCAAGGTCGAACGGCACGGCAGTCTGATGAAGTACTGGATCACCCGGCCCGGCGAGTCGCCGGTGCTGCTGCACGTTGCCGATACCATCCCCGAGGTCATGCTCTTTCCGGATGTCTGCTGCAGCGGCCACAGTTATATCCCGGGAAACGGGGTTTTCGAGTGCCGCATCAGCGCCTACGAGATGGCCGATGTGCCGGATAGTTTGTGAAAGGAGGTCGATCATGTATCATCGTCACCCGCGAAAGGGGTTCACCCTCATCGAATTGCTGGTCGTCATCGGGATCATTGCCGTGCTGGCCGCCATCCTGTTTCCCGTCTTCGCCAGGGCGCGCGAAAAAGCGCGCCAATCCCGCTGCCTGAACAACGTGCGCCAGCAGATGGTCGCCGTGCTGATGTACGTCCAGGACCACGGCGACGCGTTTTTTCCCGCCCCGTCCAGCGCGAGCTGGCCCGCGTACCTCGCCGCCTACAATGAAGGCTCGATTTACGATTGCCCGACGATGAGCGGCGCCGGATCGCCGGGGGCGCCCGAATACGGCGTCAACGCGCATCTGTACGGCACGGCGCTGGGCGAGATCGAGATGCCGCAGCTGCAGATCGTCACCGCGGACCTGGCAGCGTCCGCGCGCACCGACAGCCACGCGCTCGTCAAGTATGCGGATTTCGATCCCCGGCACAGCCGGGGACTGATCCTCTCCCTGCTGGACGGCCACGCGGAATTCGTCTCCAACCGCCAACCGCCCGACCTCGAAGGCGCGCTGGAGGATGCCGGGTTCTACTTCGAGCCGCTCCCCCCGCCCATCCCGATCACCTGGAAAACCATCGAGAGCACCCCGCACCCCTCACAGCCGGCCGGGCGTATCTACCCGGCACAGAGCACCACCTTCGGCAGTACGCTCAGCGCCTACGGCGTCATCAACTCGGGCGCCCAATCCACGCTGGCCATGCCCCGCAACGGCTACGTCACCTGGCGGGTCGCCTTCAATACCAACGAGCAGACCGGGGTCCAGGTCGGCATCAAGCCGATCACCGACGGAAAAGGATTTCTCGGCGCCGATAGGATGGGGTATGGCATCGGGTGCTACAACACCAGAATATGGTATCACACACCGGGAACCTCTTTCACAACCCCGCAGCAGGGCAATACCTTGTGGAAGGCCGGCATGACCTTCATGATCGAGCGCAAGGGACGCCATGTCACCCTGCGCTACGGCGCGCCGGGCCAGTTGCCGACCACCGTGATGAAGCATATCAAGGACATACCGTCCGGAACCTACCGGGTAGAGGTCCGCCTTAGTGGAAACACCCTCTTCATGGGCGTCAATAGCTGCCAGATCGCCGGCGTCGGGCTGACCGAATGGTAATGGTGAGAGCAGACATACGGAAAGGATGACCACACGTTGCTACACATCACGCCGCCGGCATCCACGCTGGTGACCGACCAGCATCCCTATCGCCTCCGCGTCGCGTGCGCGGTCGCCGGCCCGCCGGCGACCGCGCACGTCGCGGTCGAGCTGCGCGGCCCGGGGCCGGACCCGCTGGTCGCGGAGGCCCGCGTGTCGGTGCGCGGCGATTTCGACGTGCTCCTTTCGGGCGCGCCGCTGGCGGAAGGCGAGTATGCCGGCACGCTGCGCGTCGAGGTGGCCGGCGAGACCGCCTGCCGGGAGATCCGCTTCCGCCGGCTGGCCGCGCCGCTCGATGCGCCGTTCCCCTTCGGCATCTATGCCGTGCAGCCGCCGCGGGACGACGAGGAGTGGGAGGCGCTGCTGGCGGCCCTGCAGGGCGCGGGCATCAATCTGATCTGCCAGCACCTGGGCGGCCTGGGGGGCGAGTGGGCGCGCCTGTTCGACCGCGCGGCCTGCCGGGGCATCCGCTTCATGCCCTCCGACACGCTCGACCGCGCGGGCATCGAGGCGCGTGACGAGTGGCTCGACCACCTGCAGGGCGATGATCCGGGGCGCCAGCGCCGCCGCGTGTGCCTCAACCAGCCGGCGGTGCGCGCGCGGGCCGCCGCCGCGTTCGCCGACCACCTGGCCGAGTACCGCGCGCATCCCGGCTTCAGCACGCTGGTCTACTACGGCGACGATCTCTTCCTCCGCGTCCATTACCAGCGCGGCGCCGTCGGCCTGTCCTGCTACTGCGAGCGCTGCCGGCAGGATTTCGCCGCGCGCTACGGGTACGCGCCGCCGCAGACCACCGCCGCCGCCGCCGGCGTGGTGTCGGCGGATCATCCCTGGCTGCAGTGGCATCGCTACCGCTGCGGCGTCGTCTTCGGCGGCTTCATCGCCGCGCTGGAGGAGGCCAAACGGGAGGTGGACCCGTCCATCGCCGTCGGCCTGTGCCACGGCTGGCCGCATCAGCCCTTCTCGCACCTCGCCTCGGGCATCTACGGCCCGCTCACCCAGCCCACGTCGGCCGTGTCCAGCTATTGCTATCCGTATCTCCGCTCGCCCCGCGCCGACCTCATCTGCCACTATGAGATCGGCCGCATGGGCCATCGCGAGAAGGATGTCTGGATGCTCGGGGCCATCAACTCGAACCGCACCCTCTATCCGGCGTGGATGGTCTACCAGAATTACTGGAATATGGTGGCGGCCGGCTACCGCTTCATCGCCTTCTTTTCCTGGTGGGACTGCGCCAAGGAGCTGGAACGGCAGGCGTCGGGGACGTCCCCGCTGGTGGACGAAGAGCTCCGCGCCCTGGCGGCCTGCGCGCGGCACAAGGACTGGATACTGCAGACCGCCAAACACTGGCGACCGGCGCCGGCCGACTGCGCGGTCCTCTACTCGTTCACCGCGGAAGCCTTCGATATAGCGCCCGACCATCGCGGGCACCTCCACACCGAAAAGGTCTGCGCCCTGTATCGCGCGATGCTGCGCCACAACGTGCCGATGGAGGTCATCGGCGAGGAAGAGGTGCTCGACGGCATCCTCGCGCGCTATCGCGCCGTCTGCCTGACCGGCGTGCGCGTGCTGCCGGATCACGTCCACCGGGCGCTGGAGCAGTATATCGAGCGGGGAGGGACCGTGCTGGTGGAGCAGGATTTGCTGTTCTACGACTGGGAGCCCCCGCGGGTTCAACTGCGCGGCGCGCTGGAGATGGCCCCGGAGACCATGGCCCAGGTGCTGCGCGACCAAATCACCCCGGCGGTGTCGAGCAGCAACCCGGACGTCATCGCGCGCCGGCTGGTCTGCGGCGACACCGAGTATTTTGTCTTCGTGAACAACTACGCCGACCGTTACTGGGGCCTGCCGTTCCGCTACGACGATCCCGCCGGCAATTACCGGGATATCGCGCTGGTGCGCGACGCCGCCGCCCAGACGCGGCTGGCGTTCGCCCGCCGGGGGTTTTACCTGTTCGACCTGACCACCGGCGAGGAGATGGGCCGCACGGATGCGCCGCTCACCCTGACGCTGCCGCCGTCGTGGGGCAAGGCGGTGATCGCGCTGCCCGGCCCGGTGCGCGCCGCGGTGGAGGGCGATACGCACATCGCCCGCGGCGAGGCGGCCGCTTTCACCATCACCATGCGCGATGCCGCGGGCCGGCCCGTCTCCGGCGCCTTCACGGTGCAGGTGACCTTCACCTCCCCCAGCGGCCGGCCCAGCGGCTGCAGCGGCTACGTCGGCCTGGAGGACGGGACCGGCCATCTCCGCCTGCCGGTGGGCATCAACGATGAGCCGGGGCCGTGGCGGCTCACCGTCACGGGAGGTTTTCCGCGCGGGGAGGTGCATGCCACGGTACACGTCGCGCCAGGATCGCGCCCGGTTGATTTACTGGAGATCAGGCCGCCGGCCGCGGCCGGTTGGTGAAGCCTTGTATCGCCCCGCATGGGAAAACCTCGCGTTTTCCGCGGGGGGATACGATCACGCCCCGCTTCACTGTTGCGCGCACCCTCCGGGCGGGGTGCACGCAAAGCTTGTGCGCTTCCTTTCGACCGGCGCTCCCCTCTCCCCCCGGCCCCCTCCCCGCTCAGGGGAGGGGGCCGGGGGGAGAGGGGAGCGCCGCAGGGGGAAGCATCAGTGCGGTCTCACAGTTTTTGCGCGCACCCGCCGGGCGAAAGCGGAAGGAAAACTCCCGGAGCAGGGATAAGGTAACAATACAGCCCAAATATTCCGACAACCCTGGAGAGTGTCCATGTCTTCGACGCTTCACTTCGGCATCATCGGTTGCGGCGTGATCGGTCCGGTACACGCGAATGCCATTGCGCACCTGCCTCACGCGCGGCTGGTGGGCGTATGCGATACCGTGCGCGAGCGCGCGGACCGGCTTGCGCACGAATACGCCGTCCCGTTCGTCACCACCGAGTACCAGGCATTGCTGGAACGGCCGGATCTCGATGCCGTCTGCATCTGTACGCCGCACTACCTGCATGCCGAGATGGCGATTGCCGCCGCCGCCGCCGGCAAGCACGTGTTCTGCGAGAAGCCGATGGCGATCTCCCCGGCGCAGATGGATGCCATGATCGCCGCGGCGGAGCGCGCCGGCGTGCAGCTCGGCATCTGCTTTCAGCATCGTTTCGATCCGGTGGTGGCGCATCTGCGGCAGCTCATCGCGGATGGCGGCTTCGGCAGGCTGCTGCTGGGCGGCGCGCATTGCCGCTGCCTGCGCGATGCGCGGTACTACACCAGCGAGCAGTGGCGCGGCACCTGGCAGTACGAAGGCGGCGGCGTCCTCATCAATCAGGCCATTCACACCATTGACCTGATGCTCTGGCTGCTCGGCGAGCCGACGTCCGTGCAGGGCACGTTCAGCACCCTGCGCTGGCATGACTGCATCGAGGTCGAAGATACCGCGACCGGGGTGGTGACCTTCGCCAGCGGCGCGCAGGGGCATATCGTCGCGACCAGCGCGTCGCACCTGGAGTGGGATACCCGCCTGCACGTCTACGGGACCGAAGGGTCCGCGGTGGTGAGCACCGGCTTCCCGGTGGCATTCACCTTCCTGGAGACGAGCGGGGCGCCGGCAGCCGCCGCGATGGAGGAGGAAGCGGCGCCGCAGGTCGGGAAGACCTGCTACGGCAACAGCCACATCCGCGCGCTGGAGGCGTTCACCGACGCCGTGCTGTCCGCCACGCCGTATCCCATCACCGGCCATTCCGCCCGCCGGGCGGTGGAGGTGATCCTGGGGCTTTACGCGTCATCGCGCGCCGGCACACCGGTGCAGCTTGCCGGCGGCGCGCTGAATGAGCCGGCGGCGCGGCGATGACGCCGAGCGGCGGCCGTATCGCGCGCCGCAACGGCTCAGCCCGCTGAGGGCACGGTCACCGTCACGGCGTCGCCGGCGCGGAGGGACGCCGGGGGCGAGACCGCTGCCTCGCCCCGTCCCGTGAGGGCAACGCGGCGCAGCGACAGCGCGCCGCCGCGCACGGTCAGGGTGACGGCGATGCCGTCCGGCGTCTCCCGCTGGCTGACCTCACCCCAGGCGTTGCCCGCCGACCAAAAATTCGTGCCCGCCAGCGGCGCGAAGCGCATGGCGCCGGTGACGCCCGAATAATGAAAGCCGGTGAGGGCGAGGATCGCCGCCCAACTGGCCATCGCGCGGGCATAGTGGTGGCCGCACTCGGCTTCGTCGAAGGGATTGCGCCTGCGGCCGTCGTAGCGCGCGCGGATGGCGGCGATGATGGCCAGGCCCTCGTCACGCATCCCTTCGTAGAGCATGTGCACGGCAGCGGTATATTCAAAGCCGGTCATCACCTCGCTGAAATAGGGAAAGGGCCATTTGGGCCGCTTGCCGCGCGGATACGTTGCCATCAGCACCCCCGTCTCGTCCGGCATGGCGTAGGAGCGCATGTGGTTAAAATGACCGGTGAGGGCGCGGAAATTGTGGCGGTAGACGCTCGCCAGCGTGGCGCGCTGATGCCCGTCATCGGTGAGGTGGCCGAGACCGCAGATGTGGGCGAGAAACTGCCCGACGAGCTGATCCACCAGGCAGGCGCTGCCGAGCTGGAACTGCGGATCCGCCAGGTTTGTCGCGCCCATATTCGCCTGCAGGCCGGGCGCGATGTTCTCCGGCGTCATCGGCGGCCGGATTTGCTGTTCGTAATACGCGCCATTGAACAGGTTGGCGTCAATCCAGGCGCGGCCCTGCTCGTAAAGGCGGCGGCAGCGGTCGGCGAAGTCGGCCTCGTCCAGGTGGCGCGCCATCGCCTCCGCGCAGCGCAGCGCCCCCAGATACCAGAGGCCCATCTGCGGGTTGGGGCCGAAATATTCCACGTCCATCGTATTGTGCTGGCAGCCTTCCATCACGCCGTCCTGGTCGGCGTCCCAGCCGCCGGGGATCCAGCAGAAGGCCAGCGCCTGTTTCGCGTTGGGCCACAGCGCGCGAAGAAAATCGTCGTCGCCGCAGAGCTGCCAGTCGCGATAGAGCTTCATCAGGCAGCCCATCTGCCCATCCGCCGCCGCCACCGGCCAGGCGGCGGCGCGGGAGAGCGGCAGCGCGGTGCGAAAACACATCAAGCCGTGCTCCAGCATGGCGGGGCCGAATTCCACCGTCCGCATTGTGCGGGCGAGATCGCCGAAAAGGAACGCGGTGGCCTGCTCGTAGTTCCACACGTGCGTGCAGGAGCCGTGGCACCAGCCCGCGTCGTCATTGCAGCCTTCCCAGCCGAAGAAAAGGCCGTCCGCGGTGCGGAAACAGGTCTGGCTGCGGAGCGTGCTCAGGTTCGCCAGCGCCGCCTCCTTCACCACCGTCGGCAGGGAGCTGTCACAGACGGCGCGGACGAACTGCACGGTCGTCGCTTCGAGTTCCGGCAGGCGGGGAAGCGCCCGCGCGGCGGCGTCCCAGGCATCCGCGAATTGCGTGGCATAGTAATTGCCCACCACGTCGTGCGGCGGGCATGCGCCGCCGCCGCAGGGCGCCGCCGCCTTTTCCTCCTCCGGCGTCGGCGTCCAGGTGAGGCGGTTGGGGAAGTGCCAGGCGAGGAGGAAAGTGACGGCGCGTTCACCGCGCGGCGGGATGGTGACTTCCGCGGCGAGATAGGCGTGCGCCGGCCCTTCCCGCTCGTCAAGGCGGCCATCATCGGAAAAGTCGTCCCAGAAATCGAGCAGCGAGCCGGACCAGCCCATCTGCAGCCGCGCGGTGCGGCGGGTGACGGACGCCTCCGGCGTGGCGATGGCGAACGTGCCCCATTGTTCCGCCCAGCGGTCGCCGCCGTTGATCCCCAATTGGAGGCCATGCAGGCCATCCGTATCCATGATGGTGCTGGTCGCGGCGCCGCCGGCGTCGAAAAAGTGGGCCATCGCGCCGCAGAGACTCGCCGTCACCGCCTCGTCGGTGGTATTGCGGAGCACGTAGCGCAGCACGGCGATGGGGAGGCCGCTGGCGTCGGCGTCGGCGGGGATGAAGGGGTTGAACGCCTCCAGGCGCACGGTCACCGGCACGTCGGGATCGGCAAGCAGGATTTGCGCCAACGGATAGGCGACGTGAAAGCTACAGTGCCGGAATCGCGGCAGGCCGTGGTTCGGCACCGGGCAGCCGCTGGCCCCTTCGTAATCCTCCACGTCAATGGGGCCTTCCAGCGCGCGCGTCACCGCCGGACGGTCGCCCGCTTTCGCATACAGGGCGAAGAACGCGCTGCGCTGCGGCGAGAACAGCCCTTTCGCCGGCTTGTTCAGCACCTCCCAGTCGCGCAGGTCGCCGCGCCCGCCCAGCGAGATGGTGCCGGTGCCGATGCCGCCCAGGGGCAGCGCGATGCGGCGCAGGTGCGGTGCGTCATAGCTGGCGATGACCGGCCAGGCGGCATTCAGGAGTGGCATGCGTCGCTCTCCCCGTCGCGGTGGGCGTCCAGTCCACCGGCCGCCGTCGCCCCGGCAGGGCGGCAGGCGTCGCCGGCGTGGCCGTCGCCTGATTGGTATAGCACAATGCCGGCGGTGGGCGCAAGCTTCACGATGGCGGTGTCTCGCCGCCGGCGGAAAAGATGGCGCGGGGTGGGAGGAATGCGCTTCCACCGGCGCGAATAACGTCAAGGCGCATGCGCCACTATCTGGAAAGGAACGACATCACATGGCAAATCTCGGTTATGACGATACCCCGGTCATCCCCGGCTCGGTCTACAAGGTGCATGACGGCACCCGGCCGCAGCCGCGCGTCGTGACGCCCGGCGCCGCCTGCGCCGGCGCGCCCTCCGATGCCGTCGTGCTCTTCGACGGCACCGGCCTCGCCGGCTGGGTGTCGGTGAGCGACGGCGCCCCGGCGCGGTGGAAAGTGGAAGACGGCTACCTGGAAGTAGTGCCCTCCACCGGCGATATCCAGACCACGGCGCTCCTCGGCGACTGCCAGCTGCACCTGGAGATGGCGACGCCGGCCGTGGTGAAGGGCGAGAGCCAGGGACGCGGCAACAGCGGCATCTTCCTCATGGGCCGCTACGAGATTCAGGTGCTGGACTGCTACCAGAACCCGACCTATCCCGACGGCACCATCGGCGCCATCTACGGCCAGTATCCCCCGCTGGTGAACGCCTGCCGCCAACCCGGCGAGTGGCAGACCTACGACATCATCTGGGAAGCGCCGCAATTCGCCGGCGAGGCGCTGGTGAAGCCCGCGCGGGTGACCGTGCTGCTCAACACTATCGTCATCCATCACGCGCAGGAGCTGCAGGGGCCGACGCAGCACCGCCAGCTCGCGTCCTATGCGCCCCACGACGACGCGCTGCCGCTGCGCCTGCAGGACCACGGCGACCTGGTGCGCTTCCGCAATATCTGGTATCGCCCGCTCACCGGGTATGACCAGGGGTGACGGCGATGATCCCAGCGCGACGGGGGGCGCCGCACCGGCCCGGCGTGTCCCGTCGCGTTCCCGCATCCGAGACCGGGAATCCCCCGCTCAAGCCGCCGACCGCCGCCGCCGATAATCATCATGTCACGCGTGACCGTAGCGGGTCGCGCGTAACCGTAATCGTGTCGGGAGAGAAAAGATGTCCGTGCCGGTCGCCCATCACCTCCAATCGCCGCCATCGCCCGCTGCGCGGGATGATCGCCGGCTGCGTGACGTGTGCGCCGAGGTGGAAGCCCTCTTCTTCAGCCAACTGCTGCGTGAAATGCGCGCCAGCATTCCCGATGACGGCCTCATCCCGCGCGGCGACGGCGAGGCGCTCTTCCGGGAGATGCTGGATGGCGAATACGCGAAAGTCCTCGCGCGCAGCTCTCCCACCGGCCTGGCGGCGATGCTGTATCGCCAACTCACCGCCGGTGGTGCGCCGGCCGGGGAAAAAACTGTTGAAAATTTTTCCGCGCGGGGCTAAAGTCTGCATGGCGGGGTGCCGATACAGTGAAGTGGCAGGCTCGGTATTGGTAGACCGGGCAGGAGGCGAGTGATGAGAATCACGGGTTCCCAGGTTGGATCGGTGACGCCGTTGCAGGCGGAGAAGGTGAAAAAGACCACTCCGGCTGCGGCCCCCGGCGCAACCCAGCCGACGGATACCGTGCACCTCTCGAGCGATGTCGAGGTGATTGCGGCGGCGCGTGACGCCATCGCCCAGACGCCGGACATTCGCGAAGAGAAGGTTGCAGCCCTGCGCAAAGCCATCGGAGACGGAACGTATCAGGCGCCTGCGGAGCAGGTCGCGGAGAAGATCCTCACCGAAGGCCGCCAGGCGCGGTTGAGTCAGAAGTAGCGACGGGAGTCACCATGAAAGCCCTCGAGCAACTGGAGCGCCTGCTGGAAGCCCAGCGGGACGGTTTGGCGCGCCTGCTGGACCTCTGTGCGCGCGAGCGGGAGTGCCTGCTGGCGGCGGGCATCGCGGAATTGGATGCGATCACCCACGCGCAGGCGGAGCTGCTGGCGCGCCAGGCCTGGCTCTGCACGCAGACCTTCACCGCGCTGGAAGCGCTCGCCCAACGCCTGGAGATGCCGCCGCATACCGCGCTGAGCGAGCTGATCCCCCGTCTGGATGCCGAAACGGGCGCCCGCATCCAGCGCCGGGCGCAGGGCCTCACGGAGCTGGCCGATGCCGTCCAGCGTGAAGGCCGCGTCAACTGGCATCTCGCGCAGCAGGCGCTGCGCTACGTGGATTTCACCCTCAAAGTCATCGGGCAGGCGAAGGAGGGGCCGCATCCCTATGCGCCCGTCAAGCCTTCCGCGCCCCAGCAGGGCGCCCGGTTGCTGATGAATAGTTGCGCGTAATGCGCCAGGCAGGCAAGCGTGTCAACGTTTGATATTATCCGAACCGCATTCACCGGGCTGTTAGCCCAACAGAAAGCCCTGGATGTGACCGGGCATAACGTGGCGAATCTCGCCACCCCCGGCTATCACCGCCAGGAAGCGGTGCTGCGCGCCACGCCGCCTCCCATGCCGTCCGGCGGCTCCACCGCCACGGTGGGCACTCTCGTCGGCACCGGGGTGGACGTGGTGACCGTGCAGCGGATGCAGGATGCCTACCTGGAGCAGCAAGTCCGCAATATCCAGGGGCAAAATGGCCGCTGGGAGACCGCGACAAAAACCCTCCAGCAGATCGAGACCTTCCTCGCGCCCAGCAGCGAGTTGAACCTGGCCACCATGCTGGACCGTTTCTTCAGCGCCTGGCAGCAGTTATCCGTCTACCCCGAAGAGCAGGGGTCGCGGTCACTGGTCCAGGGGGAAGCGGCCAACCTGACGACGACCTTCAATAATCTCGCGAAGCAATTGACGGATTTGTCCGCCACCATGGATGCCTCCATCAGCGCCCGCGTCACCCGCCTGAACCAGCTTGCTGACGAGTTGGCCGCGTTGAACGGGAACATCAGCGGGGTGCTCGGCGCCGGCGGACAGGCGAACGATCTGCTGGATCGGCGCGACGCCGTGCTGGGCGAGATGGCCACGCTCGCGGGTATTACCTCGCTGTCGGCCAATGACGACGGCCTCATCATCAACCTCGATGGGCGGCCGCTCGTCCAAGGCAGCGCCGCCAGTCACCTGAGCTATGGGATGGGCGCGAGTGGGTGGACAATGACCTGGGACGACGGCGCCCCCGTGCAGATTCGCAACGGGGAGATCGCCGGCCTCTTCCAGATGCGCGATACGGTGATCCCCGATTACCTGGGGCAGCTCGATACCATCGCCAGCGCGCTGGTGTCCACCATCAATGCCCTGCACCAGACGGGCACGACGATGCAGGGCACGCCCGCCGGCATCTTTTTTGACGGGAACTCGGCGGGCAGCATTGCGGTGCATGCCGCCATTGCGGCGGATGCGCGCGCCGTCGCCGCCACGCGCGTCGCCGGCGCCGCCGGCGACGGCCGGCTGGCCGCGGAGCTGGCGCTGGTCGCCGCGCAGCCGCTGATCGGCAACCAGACGCTGGGACAGGCCGCCGCCTCGATGCTCGGACAGATCGGTCACGCGGTGCGCGGCGCGACCACCGCGCGGGAAGCTTCAGCAACGCTGCTCACCCAGCTTGATAACCAGATCATGGCGACCAGCGGGGTGAATCTCGACGAAGAGATGATGAATCTCCTCGTCTTCCAGCGGGCGTATGACGCGTCGGCGCGCGTGCTCACCGTCGCGGATGAAATGGTGCGCACGGTGATTGATCGCCTCGGCGTGCGATGAGCGGAGGGACTATGCGTATTGCCAATAACATGATGACGGGAAATCTGGCGTCGCACCTCTCGCGCGTCTCCGCGCGCATCGCGCGGCTGCAGGTGGAAGTGGCCAGCGGCATCAGTCTGCAGAAACCGTCTGACGATCCGGATGGCGCGCTGCGCGCCGCCATGCTGCGCTCCGGCCTGGCGCGGACCGCCATGTATGAGAAGACGGTCAACTACGCGGAGGCCTGGCTGAAAAGCGAAGACACCGCCCTCGATACGCTGCAGCGCCTCGTGCGCGAGGCGCGCGCCGTGGGCATCGCCGCAGCGAATCCGCGCTCCCCGGAGGAGCGCGAGACCTACGCCCGCCAGCTCGATCAGCTCATTGACGGCGTGAAGCAGGCCGCGAACAGCACGGACGGCGTGCATTATCTCTTCTCCGGCTTCCAGACGCTCACCACCCCCTTCACCGGCGCGCCCGCGGGGATCGGCTACGCGGGGGATGCCGGCGTGAAAGCGATTGAGATCAGCGAGGGGATGTCGCTCACCGTCAATCACGCCGGTGATGTCGTCTTCAACATGGGCGGCGCCGCCGATGCCGCGCTGCCCGATCTCTTTGCCACGCTGGCGACGATGAGCGCGCGGACGCGCGCCGGGGACAGCGACGGGCTGCAGCAGTCGCTGGCCGAGCTCGATCAGCACGCCACGCGCCTCGTGTCCGTGCGCGCAGAAACCGGCACGCGGCTGCAGCAGGTGGAACTCGCGTCGGCGCACCTGGCCCAGACCGACCTCGTGCTGCAGGATCTGCTGGGCTCGGTGGAATCCACGGATCTGACCGAGGCGATCGTCCACTTGAAAGAGCAGCAGAATGTCTATCAGGCGGCCAGCTACGTCGCCAGCTCGCTCATGAACGGCGGCTTGCTCTACTGGTTGAAGTAAGGCGCCAGGGGGAGAACGGATGAAGGTACAGACCACGCGCTTTGGCGACATTGACGTGGATGACGCCCAGGTGATCACGCTGGCCAGCGGCCTGCTGGGGTTTGAAGCGGTGACGGAATACTGTCTCATTCCGCACGCGCCCGCCAGCCCGTTCCGCTGGCTGCAGGCGGTCGCCGTGCCCGAGCTGGCGTTTGTCGTCATCAATCCGTATGACTTTTTCGCCGACTACGACATCGCCGTGCCCGCCGCTGATGCCGGGCGCCTTGGCCTGCATGATCCGCACGACGTCGCGGTGCTCACGCTGGTGACCATCCGCGAGCGCGAGATGACCACCAATCTGGTCGGGCCGATCGTGGTGAATATGCGCGCCCGACTCGCCGCCCAGGTCGTGCTCGCCGATTCCCCGTATTCCGTGCGCCACGCGCTGGTCCGCGCCGCCTGACCCGTTTGACATCGGGCCGCGCGCCATTTACTATTAAGACACGACACGGCTGAGAGACGACACGGCATTGCACGTGCCGGCCGGAGCGCCATGCGCATTATTACCTGTAAACTCGGGCACAGCATCGCCATCGGCGAGGAGATTGACGTCACCCTGGTGCAGGTGCAGTTGAGCCAGGACCAGGTGCGCCTGGGCATCAACGCCCCGCGCGCGGTGGGCATCTATCGCCGCGAGCTCCTGCAGGCGATCCGCGCGGAAAACCGCCGCGCCGCCACCGCGCAGACCTCCCCCGACGCGCTGACCTCCGCGTTCCTGCCTCCCGCGCAGGATGCGGAATAAATCTGTGCCGCGACTTTTTCCTCTTTTTTTCTCCCGACGCTAAAGTTCCGCCTCAACCCCGCCGATACTGTGAGTGACGGTGCCGCCGCGGGCCTCGGGTGTGCCGGTAATGAGGACAGGCGACCGTCGGGTACACACTCTACTTTTTCCGTCAAGGAGGAAAAACCCAATGACACTGCGTATCAACCAGAACATCGCGGCCATGAGTGCGCATCGGTGGTTGTCCACCAATGATGCGGCTATGGCGAAGTCCATTGAGCGCCTCAGCTCGGGCTTCCGAATCAACAGTGCGGCGGACGACGCCGCCGGCCTCGTGATCAGCGAGACCCTTCGCACCAAGATCTCCGGCCTGACCGTCGCCTACAAAAACACCCAGGACGCGGTCAACATGATCAAAACCGGTGAGAAGGCCCTCGATGAGATCGAGACCCAACTCCGCAGCATCCGCGACCTGACCCTGCACGCCGCCAACGCGAACGGCAACGCCGCGCAAATTGCGGCCGACCAGGCGCAGGTGGATCAGGCCCTCGCCTCGATTGATCGCATCGCCGAGCAGACCGAGTTCGCTGGCCTGAAACTCTTCTCGGATGACACCGGCACGCGCAGCATTGAAGGGAAGAAGTTCCAGATCGGCGGCGACGCCGGGCAGACGGCCACCTTCAGGGCGGTGGGCGTGACGTTCGGCCTGGACCATGCCGGCAACGCGCTGACCCTGCATACGGATATGCATGCGACGACGCTGGGCTTCACCGCGGCGGCCGGCACCTATGCCGAAGCCACCTCGGGCAATGCGTATGTCGCGCTGGGTGCGGCCGGCACGGAAGACTTCGACATCACCTGGGAGAAAGCGGACGGCACGGTGCAGCACATCACCCTCACCGTCACCTCCGCGGCCGGCGCGGAAACCGCTGACGAGTACGCCGCGCTCATCAACGCGCAGCTCGCGGGCGGCGCCACGGTGAACGGCACCGCCGCGCAGGATGTCTCCAATCTGCTCGAAGCCACCGTGGTGGGCGGCAAGATCAGCATCGGCGTGGTGGATCGCATGGAGAACCAGGTCGAGCGGAATGCGGCCTCGACGGTGACCGTTCGCTCCGAGTCGAGCGTCGCCGCCAAGGGCGCCCTGTTCGACACCCTGAACGGCGTGAGCGCCAGTGGCACGACCGCCACCTCCGGCATCACGCTGGTCGGCGCGGATTTCGATAGCCTGCTCGGCACGATCGAAGACGCGCTGAAGATG
Source organism: Armatimonadota bacterium (assembly GCA_029553475.1). GTDB lineage: Bacteria > Armatimonadota > Hebobacteria > CAIYQO01 > CAIYQO01 > JAKIYB01. The sequence goes on along the minus strand of JAKPKV010000028.1, from coordinate 33,624 downwards.
GTGGAAGGCCTTCGCGTGAATATGGGGGCGTTCCAGAAGAACAATCTGGAATCGAACCTGGCCAGCATCTCCGTCGCCAAGGAAAATCTGGCGGCGTCCGAATCGGCCATCCGCGACACGGACATGGCGGCTGAGATGATGAGCTTCACGCGCGCCCAGATCCTCATGCAGGCGAGCCAGGCCATGATGGCCCAGGCCAACTCCGCGCCGCAGTCCATCCTGCAGATGCTGCGGTAATCGCGTCGTCGCACCAGACATCCCCGGCTCGCCGGCACCGAGCCGGGGATGTCCCGTCTCCGGAGATCACCGCGGAGCGCCGGGAGCGGCAGGCTCCCGCGCCAGGCCCGGACAGGTCGTTCCGCTGATCCACAGGGAGGACAAACCATGGCAGGCAGCATGCAGTTCGATATTGCCGGTGTTCCCCCCATGCGCCGGGTGACGCACGCGCCCAGCACCGCACCCGCGACGACCGGCACGCCCGCTGGGCGATGGGAGGAGGCTGCTGGCGCTCCGCACGCGTCGCAGCCCGTCACGCTTGAGCAGGATCACCTGGTCGCCAGCTATGACTACCGCGAAGACCTGCACATGGTCATCATCACCCTGCGCAGCCAGGATACCGGTGAAGTCATCCAGCAGCTCCCCCCGGAACAGATCCTGCATTTGTTGCAAGGCGTGATGGAGCGGCTGGGGGCGGTGGTGGATCAGCGCGGGTAGCCCAGGGGGAGGTGACGCATGTCCGGTGTGATGTCAATCGGCGGCCTGGTATCGGGACTCGACGTGGATGAGATTCTCGGGAAGCTGGAAGCGGTCTCCCGGCAGCCGATGGCGCGGCTGCAGCAGCGGCGCAGCGCCCTGCAGGCCCAGCAGTCGGCCTGGCAGGCGGTCTCCACGCGCTTACTCGCCATCAAGGAAAAAGCCGCCGCCCTCTCGCGCCTGGGCGCCAGTGGCGCCATGGCCGCCGCCTCTACGGAATCTACCATCACCGCCAGCGCCGGCGCCGGCGCGGTGGCTGGGCACTATACCGTCACGGTGGAAGCTCTCGCGACGAACCATCAGCTCATCAGCCAGGCGTACACCGATCGGGATACCACGAGCCTCGGCTCAGGCACGTATACCATCCACGCGCAGGGCACGACGACGGAGATCGCGGTCAACGAGCTGACGCTCACCGGCTTGCGCGACGCCATCAACGGCAGCGGCGCCGACGTCTCCGCCTTCATCGTGGAAAATGACGGGGCCTACCATCTCGTCCTCTCCGCGAAAACCGCCGGGACGGAGGGCGCCATCACCGTGACGCCGGCGCTTGCGGACGGGACGGCGCCGGCGATGGTGGAGCTGCAGGCGGCGGCGGATACCCGGGTCACGCTGGGCAGCGGCGCTAACGCCATCACCCTGACGCGCGACGGCACCACGCTGACGGACGTCATCCCCGGCGTCACCCTCACCCTGGCGTCGGCGTCCGTGGGCAAGACGGCGACCATCACCGTCAGCGGCAACAACGCGGACGTGCGGACCGGCGTGAGCGCCTTCGTCACCCAGGTGAATGCCTTTCTCGATGCCGTCACGCAGCTCTCCTCGTATGATGCGGATACCGGAGAGACGGGAGTGCTCTTCGGCAATGCGCGCCTGCAGCAGATCAAAGGCGAGCTCCTCACCGCCATCACCGCACAGATCGGCGGGCTGACGACCGGCATGAATTCCGCCGTGCAGGTTGGCATCCGGCTGGGCACGGACGGCAAGCTCGCCTACGATAACGCCATCCTGGAAGCCGCGGTGAATACGGACCGCCAAAGCGTGGTGCGACTCTTCAGCACCATGGGGGTCGCCAGCAGTCCCTACGTCGCGTATTTGAGCGCCACTGGCGAAACCCGGGCCAGCGATGCCGCCGGCTACGCAGTGCAGATCACGCAAGCGGCCGAACGCGCGCGCCTGACCATCGCCGGCGGTGAGCTGCCGGCGACCCTGACCGATGATGAGACGCTCACCCTCAATGGTGAGACGATCACCCTGACGGCCGGCATGACGCGCGGCCAGGTGATCGCCGCCATCAACGCGAAGACCGCGGGCAGCCGCGTCACCGCGACGCTCACCGGCGCGGACGGCACGGGAACGGGCAACTACCTGACGCTCACCCAGGCGGAGTACGGCGCCACGGAATATGTGCGAGCCATCTCCACGCTGGCGGCGGGCGGCACGGGGATCGGCAGTACGCTCATCACGGCCGGTAATCCGGGCGCCGGCAATGTCGGCCGCGCGGGCAAAGACGTGGCCGGCATCATCAACGGGCAGGCGGCGACCGGCGCCGGCCAGGTGCTCACCGGCAGCGACGGCGCCGTCACAGGCTTGATGCTCCAGGTCAATGCCGCCGCCCCCGGCGATTTCGGCGCGGTCACCTTCACCCGCGGGGTGGGGGGCGTCATTGACAGCCTGCTGGAGTACGTGACCCGCGCCGGCGATGGCACCATCAGTAACGTACAGACCACGCTCGATGCCAACATCCGCTCGCTCGATGCTACGCTCGCGCGTGAGGAAGCCTCCGTCACCCGGGAAATTGCCCGCCTGCGCGCGCAGTTCAATGCCATGGAGTCGGCGCTGAGCACCTATCAGAACCAGAGTGCGCAGTTATCGAATCTCATCGCCGGACTGCCGACGTTCACGCTCTAGCCGCGCAGACGGCCAGGCGCGCATACGGAAAGAAGGAGAATCATGCCAGTCGCCAGTGTCAACGCGTATCGTGCGAATCAAGTCTCCACCATCAGCCGGGGGCAGTTGCTGCTGCTGGCCTACGATGGCATTGCCCGCTTTCTGCAGGAAGGACGCGCGGCCATGCTGGAGCGGCGCCATGAGGCGCAGAACGCGCATCTGCAGAAAGCGCAGGATCTGCTCGTCGAGCTGCTGTGCGCGCTGAACCCCGACGCCTTCCCCGAGTTGGCGCAGAACCTGGAACAACTCTATACCTATATGTATCAGCGCCTGGTGCAGGCGAACGTCGAGGATAATATCGCCATGCTCGATGAAGTGAGCGCCATGATCGGCGACCTGCGCGAGACCTGGGCGGAAGCCGAGCGACAGCTCCGCGTGATGGAGGGCTGACGACATGCCCGACGCGAATGCTTCGTCGTATGGTACGGACGATTTCGTGCGCCTGCTTGCCGCGCATACGGCCCTGTTGCGTATCCTTGATGCGTTGATCCGGCTGAATCTGGTCCTCGTGTCCGGGGTAGATCTGGATCACGAGCGCGTGCTGACCGCGCGCCAGCAGTTGCTGGATGAACTCGCTCGGCATGATCTGACCGCGCTGTTCTCCGCGACCGAGGCCTGTTATCGCCGGTACGCCAGTGCGGGGCGAACCGAAGCCGAGGAGCTGCGTGCGGCCTGGGAGACCGCGCGGGCGCATGTGGCGAAGATGATGGAGAGTGAAACGCAGACCCGCGATGCCTTGATTGCGGTGCGCGATGCGCTGCTGGAGCAGGTCAGCGCGCACAGCCGGCGGCACTCTGCGCGGCACTACGGCGCCGCACGGTGGACGGCGCCGCGTTTTCTGGACGGCGTGCGCTGATCAGGCAGGTGGAGTGACGCGGAGCGCGAGCAGCAGCTCCACCTCGCCGCGGGAAATCTGCGCCTGCTCGGCGATCCGCCGCGGGTCAAGGCCGTGATCATGCAGGCGGTAGACCGTCTCGCGCACGGGGGGCTGATCCGGGCGCGCCGGCGGGAGCGGCGTATCGCGGGTCAGCAGCGTCTCGAGCGCGGCTTCGACGCGCATCACGCGCCGTGCCAGCTCCGCCAGGCGCGCGTCGCCCGCGGGCGGCGGTGGCGCGGGGGAGGACGCCGGCGCGGCAGGGCACGCGTCAGCCGCCGCGGCGGGCGGCAGGGATTGGCGTCGCCACCACCAGATGCCGGCGGCGGCGAGGACGCACAGCGCGAGATAGGATGTCGGGCTCAGTTCCAGCATAATGGCTCCCCTCTCAGGCGGTGAAATCTATCCGGCGCGTTTCCGTTCCCGGTAAGTCGTGTTCTTCCACGTGCCCCTCCGGATCGTACATCTGGATATGCGGGGCGCCGTGGCTGCCGTCGGCGTCGTCGGTATCGTCGCGTGGATGACGGTGCGCCGGCTCATCGTCTCGCCGGTCGGCCGGATGACGTTCCACCTCGACCCGCGCGGCATGATCGCCGGCGGGCGCCGGGGGAATACGCTCCTGCTCCACCTTGCGGATCTCGATCATCGCAGCCTCAGAAATTGTCCGAGCAGTCTCGGTGCGCGCCTGCTGGTGGCTTCCGGCCTGGCTTGGCGTTGGCCGTCCTCACCCTATCCCTCTCCTGTAGCGGGCCGTCACACTGTACCGTGTGCCTTCAAACACGCCACCGGTAGTCCGCGCCCTCCGCGGCGCTTGGTGACGTATTTCTACATCGTGCCCGATGCCGGTGTTGTCGGACACGGTACCGCATTTTGGTCACACGCGCCGCGGAGGGCGCGGACTACAGAGCACGGTACAGCGTGAACGACCCGCGACACTCTCCCGATAGCGCCTCGGCCGTCCGCCTTGATCCAGGCCGGCATCCCCTCAGCAGTCCCACGCCGAGACTGCTCGGACAATTTCTCATCGGCGGGGTCAGAAATCCGGATACGCGGTCTGCATCATGGCGCGCAGCCGCAGGATGGCCTTCGCGTGCAGCTGGCACACGCGCGACTCGGTCACCCCGAGCACCTTGCCGATTTCCTTCAGCGTCAACCCGTCATGGTAATAAAGTGAGATGACCAGTCGCTCGTTCTCCGGCAGTTGCTCGATGGCCTCAGCCAGCGCCCGGCGCAGGTCTTCATGCGTGGTGTGCTCCTCCGGCGACGTCGTCTGCTGGTCGGGAATCAACTCGCCGATGGCCATGCCGGCGTCGCCACCGAACTGCTCGACGGTTTCGTCGAGCGAGACGATGGTCTGCCCGCCGACTTCCTGCGCCAGCTCGTCGAAGGCGGCCATCGTCAACCCCATCGCCGCCGCGATCTCCGCGTCGCTCGGCGCGCGTCCCAGCTCGCCCTCCAGGCGCGCGATGGTGTTGATGATATCGGCGCTCTTGGCGCGCAGGGAGCGGGGCACCCAGTCCAGTTCGCGTAACATGTCCATGACCGCGCCGCGAATACGATAGTAGGCGTAGGTGTTGAATTTCACCCCGCGCGAAGGATCATAGCGATCAATCGCCTCGATCAACCCGACGATCGCCTGGCTGATCAGGTCATCGTAGCAGAGTCCGCCGGACGGTTGCAGGTTGAGGCGATCCACGACGTAGCGCGCCAGGGGAGCGTATTGCTCGATTAACTGGCGGCGCAGCGCATCGCTGGGGGCTTCGCGATAAGCTGTCCAGAGTTCTACCATCATGAAGTCTTCCTCATACTCCTTCCACATGCGGCACGATTTCCGTATGACCGTCGCAAAAATTACTCTCCGGTCGTGCCGCCGAGCTTGTCCATGATCCCGCAGAGGATCAGGGTCAGAATGACCACCGCCAGCCCGGCCACCACCGCGCGCAGCGCGGCGTCCAGGATGTCCGTCCCGCCGTGCGACAGCAGGCGCCAGAGGAGCAGGCCGCACGTCAGCGCCGCGGCCAGTAACCCGATTTGCATGATGATCTGTTTCAACAGCATCCGCGCCTCCGTGTGCTGACGTTACGCCAGCCGCAGCGCCTGCGCCAGCCGCGCGGCCGTGGCCGGCAACGGCGTCTCGGTGACCGACGCGCTCATCCCGAAAAAGCTGAGCGCCAGCCCGCTCTGCGCGATGACCGGCAGCAGGTCCACCAGGTACGCCGCTTCGTCCATCTTGGTGATGAGCAGGTGATCCGGCGTGAAGCGCGCGTAAGCCTGCAGCGTGTCGCGCAGCGCCGCGCCGGAGACGCTGCCCGGCTGCACCAGGTGCACCTGTGCCGGATCAAATGCCGCCAGCAGCTCCGCCAGCCAGGCGCCGTCCTCGGGCTGGCGCGGGTTGATCCCCGGCGTGTCGAGCAGCACCAGCGCGCATCCCTCCACGCGCCGCAGCGCGTCGCCAACGTCCGCGGGATGATACACGAAGGCTAACGGGAAATCCCCATGCTCGCAGAGCGTGGTGATTTGCTCCCGCGCCCCGAGGCGGATGGTGTCCGCGGAGATGACGCCGACCGCGTGACCGTCGCGCCGGGCATGATACGCCAGCCGCGCGAGGCACGTCGTCTTGCCCACGCCGGACGGGCCGATGAGCGCCACGCGCGCCGGCGCGTCCGGCAGGGCGCTCGAAAACGGCAGATTGCGCGCCAGTCCCTCCGCGACGGACAGCGCGAACTCCCCGGGCAGGGCGCTGCCGGCGGCGCCCAGCCAATCCAGCCGCTGCGCCAGCGTGTCGAGCTGCGCGTGGACGGCCTGCACCCGCGCGCGCAGGCGGGACAGGTCGTCAGCCAGGGCGTCGGGCGCCGCGGCGTCCGGCGATGCCGCGGGCGCATCCGCGGACGGCGCCGGCGGCGCGTCCGGCTCCTGTACCCAGACTTCGACCTGTTCGGCCGGCGCCGCCCCGGGCGCGCGTTCGATCAGCGATGTCCGCGTGTCGAGGATGATGGCCTCCCCGCCTAGCTCGCGCTCGATCTGCGCGAAAGCCTCTTCCACGGTCGCGGCGGTAAATTTGCGTAGTGCCATAGTCGTTCCTTGTCAGACCAATACGTGTATTATACGAGAATGGGCGCGGCGAGGGTAACTTCACCGCGGGATTGCGCCTGCACGCCCGGCGCGACCTCGGCATGGGACAGCACCGTGATGCCGGGCATAAAGCGTTCGACGAAACGGCGCAGGTACAGGCGCAGCTGCGTCGAGCAGAGCAGCACCGGCTGATAGCCGAGCCCGACCATCCGCTCAACCTGCGCCTTCAAATTCAGCAGCAGCGCCTGCGCCGACGCGGGATCGAGCACGATCTGCAGGCCGTATTGCGTCGGCCGCAGGTTGTTCAGCAGCAGGTCTTCCACGTCGGGATGGAGGGTGATGACGTCAATCGGCCCGTCCGCGCCCCGATACTGGCTGCTGATCACCCGCGCCAGCGCCTGTCGCACGTGCTCGGTGAGCTGATCCACCTCGCGCACGCTGGGCGCGTAGTCGCCCAGCGTGGAGAGGATGCGGTTCATGTCGCGAATGGAGATGCGCTCGCGCAGCAGGTTCTGCAGGACGCGGTGGACCTCCGCCAGGCTGATGACTTTGGGCACCAGATCGTCTACCAGCGCCGGCGCCGCCGCGCGGACCTTGTCCAGCAGTCCCTGTACGTCCTGCCGCGCGAGCACCTCGTGCGCGTGGCCGCGAATCACTTCGCTCAAGTGCGTCACCAGCACGGTCGTCGGATCCACCACCGTGAAGCCGGCGACTTCCGCCTGCATCTTCTGCGCTTCCTGTATCCACTGCGCCGGCAGGCCGAACGCCGGCTCGCGGGTGGGAATGGCCCCGGGAAAGACGGTGTCGGGATCGGCGGGATTCATCGCCAGCAGGAAGCGCGGCACGATCTCCCCCTGGGCCACCTCGATGTCCCACAGCTTGATGCTGTAGCCGTTGTTCTTCAATTGAATGTTGTCGCGCACGCGCACCGGCGGCACCACGAAGCCCAGCTCCATGGCGATCTGCTTGCGCAGCGTGGTGATGCGCTCCAGCAGGTCGCCGCCCTGGGCCGGGTCCGCCAGGTGGATGAGGCCGTACCCGATCTCCACTTCGATGGGATCAAGCGAGAGCAGCGACAGCATATCGTCCGCCGCGGCCGGCGCCGGCGCGCCCGCCGCGGCCTCGTCGTCCGTCGCGGCCGGCGGCGCGTCCTTCGCGCGCTTCCACTGCCGGTAGGCCAGGTAGCCCAGCGCCCCGGCGCCGAGCATGAACGGCAGTTTTGGCAGTTGCGGGACCAGCATGAAGCTGGCCATGATGACCGCCGCGATGCCCACCGTGCGGTATTGCCCGAGGATCTGCAGGTTCAAATCCTCCCCCAGATTCGATTCCGAGGTGGCGCGGGTGACGATGAGGCCGGTGGCGATGGACATGATGAGCGCGGGAATCTGCGTGACGATGCCTTCGCCGACGGTCTTCACGGTATACTGCAGCACCGCCTCTTGCAGCGGCAGCTTGTGAATCAACATGCCCACCGCGAATCCGCCGAGGACATTGATGATGATCATCACCACGGCGGCGATGGCGTCGCCGCGCACGAATTTGCTCGCGCCGTCCATCGCGCCGTAGAAGTCCGCCTCCTTGCCCACCTCCTCACGACGGCGGCGGGCTTCCCGCTCGTCAATCATCCCCGCGTTCAGGTCGGCGTCAATGGCCATTTGCTTGCCCGGCATGGCGTCCAGCGTGAAGCGCGCCGCCACCTCCGCCACGCGCCCGGCGCCGGCGGTGATGACGACGAACTGGATGATGACCAGGATCACGAAGATCACCACCCCGACCACCACGTTCTGGCCGATGACGAACGTCCCGAAGGCGTGGATGATCTGTCCCGCGCCGAATTCGTCGCCGGACCCCAGAATCAAACGCGTGGCGGAGATGTTCATCGCCAGCCGCAGCAGCGTGGTGACCAGCAGGACCGAGGGGAAGACGGAGAACTCCAGCGGGTGCGCGACGCTCGCCGTGCGCAGCAGCACCAAGAACGTCAGCGCGATGTTGATGACGAGACAGAAGTCCAGCAGCCAGCTCGGCATCGGGAGAATGAGCATCGCCAGCACGATGACGAACAGCAGCGGCGCCTGTAAATCCGACGCGCCGGCGATACCCTGCACTATGCGGTTGACGAGATCGCGAATTGGCATGAATTATACCCCGCGTCCTGACTGTTTTAAGACAAACGCGATGATTTCCGCCACCGCGCGATAGAGTTCCAGCGGAATAGCGTCGTTGACCTCGCAGGCGTTATACAGCGCCCGCGCGATGGGTTTGTTCTCGATCACCGACACGCCGTGCTGTTTGGCGATCTCCTTGATGCGCGCCGCCACCAACCGCTGGCCCTTTGCCACCACCCGCGGCGCGTCCATGGTCGCTGGCTCATAGCGCAGCGCCACGGCCAGGTGCGTCGGGTTCGTCACCACCACCGTGGCGGTGGGCACGGCGGCCATCATGCGCTGCCGCGCCAGCGTGCGCTGCTTGCCGCGAATGCGTCCCTTCACCATCGGGTCGCCTTCCGTGCGTTTGTATTCTTCCTTCACCTGCTCTTTGGTCATCCGCAGGGATTTCTCGAATTGCCAGCGCTGCCAGGCGTAATCCGCGATGGCGATCACCAGCAGCACGGCGGCGGCGCGGAGCAGCAGCGATATCGCCAGCGTGAAGATTGCCGGCCCCAACGCGTCGTAATCATCCTGCAGCATCTCCAGCGTCTGCGGCGTGCGCGTCTTGAAAAAATCAATGATGACCCAGGTGATGGCCCCCGCCTTCAGCAGCGACTTCACCATCTCGACGAACGAACGCATGGAGAACATGCGCGCAATGCCTTGCAGCGGATTGAGCTTGCTGAAATCGAAGGCCAGCGCCTGCGACGAGAACAGGAAGCCCACCTGCAGCATATTCGCCGCCAGGCTGGCGGTGCCCAAGACCAATAAGAGCGGCAGCATCATGCCCAGAAAACTGAGGCCCGCCATCGTCATTTCCGTCTGCACCGTCGGGATGGACAGCTGAAACGCCGACGCGCGCGCGATGCTCTCCTCGGCGAAGGCGCGCCAGGTGCGCAGCATCGGCCCCGCCGTGGCCTGCAGCGCCAGCACCCCGATCAGCAGGCTGAGCGTGGCGGTCAGCTCGAAGCTGCGCGCCACCTGGCCCTTCTTGCGGGCGTCTTCCCGCCGCCGCGGGGTGGCTTGTTCGGTGCGTTCCTGGCCTTCCATCATTGCGTGTCGTCACCTAAAAAGGTATGTCGTTACCTGAAAAACGTATAGAGTTTCTGCAGCACGTGCGCGTTGAACGGGATCAGGTCGCGCTGCAGCACGGCCACCAGCGGCAGCGCCAGCAGCAGCATCACCACCGCCACGCCGATTTTGACCTGAAAGCCCACGGCGATCAGGTTCAACTGCGGCGCCGTGCGCTGCAGCATGCCCATCGCCAGGTCGGCCAGCAGCACGGCGCAGATGATCGGCGCGCTGATCTTCACCGCCGTCATCATCAGCGTGGTCGCCAGACTGAACATGTACGGCGTCACCTGCGGGTCGTAGCTGAAACTGCCCACCGGGATGGCGAGGAAACTTTCCCCGATGCCGCGGATGAGCAGCAGGTGGCCGTTCACCGCGAAAAAGATCAGCCACATCATCGTCATCTGCAGTTGGCCGAGGATCGCCGCGCCGTGCCCCATGTTCGGGTCCACCACGCCGGCGAAGCTGAACCCCGCCTGGTTGTCCTGCATCTCGCCGGCCATCTGCACCACGTTGAAGAGCAGGTTCGCCGTATACCCGATGACCACCCCGACGACCACCTCCTTGATGAGCAGCAGGGCGAAGATCGGGATCGTCGGCGCGGCGATCGCCGCGCCGCGCGCCGCCAGGCTGTAGAAGGCGAAGGTGAGCGCCAGCCCCAGCCCCGCCTTGATCTGCGGCGGCACCCGCGGGTTGCTGATCACCGGCGCGGTGAAGCTGATCGCGCCCACCCGCGCGAAGATCAGCAGCAGCAGCACGATCTGTCCTGTTGTCAGGCCGAGAAAGTCCATCGTGTCCCGCTCCGGGCGGCGTTACGGCGCCACCGACGGCAGCTTCTGAAAGATCATCAGCGCGAAGGTCGTCAGGCTGCGCAGCATCCACGGTCCGGCGATGAGCAGGATGGTCGCCAGCGCCAGCAGTTTCGGCACGAAGGTCAGCGTGAATTCCTGAATTTGCGTCGCGGCCATGAGGATGCCGATGATCGCGCCGACGACCAGGCTGGCGATGAGCAGCGGCGCCGACACGCTGATGCCTACGGTCAGCGCCTGTTTGATGAGCTCGAGAATCGTCACTTCGGTCATGCGCGCCTCCTCAACGGAAACTGTGTACCAGGCTTTGCGCGATGAGCGCCCAGCCGTCAATCAGCACGAAGAGCATGATCTTGCAGGGGAGCGAGATGAGCACCGGCGGCATCATCATCATGCCCATAGACATGAGAATCGTCGCCACCACCAGATCAATGACGACAAAGGGGATGAAGATGAGAAAGCCCATGGTGAACGCGGTGCGCAGCTCCCCGATGACGAACGCCGGCACCAGCACCCAGCTCGGGATGTCCGCCCGCGTGCGCGGCTGCTCGATGCGGGCCATCTCCACGAAGAGGGTCAGGTCGCTCTCGCGCGTCTGCCGGAACATGAAGTCGCGGATCGGATACATCGCCCGCGTCAGCGCGTCCTTGTAGGTGAGCTGATGGGCCAGATAGGGCTGGACCGCCTGGGCATCCACCGCCGTCCACACCGGCGCCATGGTGAACGCGGTGAGGAACAGCGCCAGCCCGATGAGCACGCTGTTCGGCGGAATCTGCTGGGCGCCCAGCGCCTGGCGGGTGAAGCCGAGGACGATGACGATCCGTGAGAAGCTGGTCGCCAGCATGATGATCGCCGGCGCCAGGCTCAGCACGGTCAGGATGAAGAGCATCTGCAGGCTGTTGGAGACGTCCTGTACCTCGCCGCCGCTGTTCCCGATGGTGAGCGAGATGTCGGGAATCGCCGGCGTCGGCGCTTGCGCCGCGACGGGGGCAAACAGGCAGCCCAGCAAGACGATGATGCATATGGTCAGTCGCGTAGGCATCGGGTGGGGGTCCTTCAACGCGCGTCACGTCTGTCGGCAGGTGCGGGCGGACCGGTTTGCTCCCGGTCGGGCAGGCCGGCGGCGGGGAGTACCCGCGCGAGCGCCGCGTCGAAGGTGGCCGGGGTCGCCGGCGGCAGCGCCGCCTCGATGGCGCCATCGCCGGTCACCTCGCCCAGCAGGATGAATTGCTGGCCGGCGGCGCCGATGAGATAGGTGCGCGCGCCGGCGCGCACCAGATACAGGCTGCGCCCCTGTGCCAGCGGCAGCGTTTCCACCACCTGCAGCAGGCGCGGCTGCGCTTTGGCCGGCAGGCCGGGCAGGCGCAGGGTGCCGGCCAGGTAGCGCTTCACGCCCAGCATCGCCACGTAGGCGAGCACCAGCACCAGCGCCAGGTTCAGGACGGTGTCAAGCACCCGCGCCGCCGCGCCTTTGTCGCGGGGCGCTTCCGGCGCGTCGGTCGCGCGGGTGTCGGATTTCCACGGACGTGACGCCTCCGGGTTGGCGTCGGCGGGTGGCGCGTGGGTCGTCACCCCCGTCACCGGCGGGGGCGCGGATGGCCGCACCTGCGCCGGGACGGCGACAATCGGCAGCAACAGGCAGAGCGTCAGGAGGACACGCATCATCACCTCGCTTGGCGGAACACGGAGTTCGTTAGGCGGTAAATTGGTAGAGTTCGAGCAGGCGAATGGCCAGCCGCCCGTCAATGAGCAGCGCCTCGCCGTGACCGATGCATTGGTCGGCCACGAAGATTTTTACCGGATCCTCCGGACGGGTCGGCAAGGTGAAGGCGCCGCCGTCCGCCAGCGCGATCACGTCGCGCAGCGGCAGGTGCGCCGTGCCGAGCTCCACCACCATCTCCATCTCCGCGTCGCGCACCATCTCCAGGGCGTCGGTGAAGGCGTCGGCGGGCGGAGGCGCCGCCGGCGCGGCCGCCGTGACGGGTTCGCCCGCGGTGGGCGCGTCGCCGGGAGCGTCGCCGGGCGCGTCGGCCGGCTGTGACGGCACGTAGTAGTCGCCGCCGATGCCGTCAACGTCCGCCAGCAGATCATTCAGATCCATGTGCCTCTCCCTCTGTCATGGATGGGGTGATGGTGATGTGATACTGGCCCTCAACCACCCGCGCGCGGCCCTGCAGCCGGGGCCGCGCGCCGATATGAATGGCGACCGGCGCATCGCCCGGCTGGTCCAGGCAGATGATATCGCCGGGGCGCAAGTCCAACAACTCCTCGACGCTGACGTGGGTGCGTCCCAGGATCGCGCGCACCGGCAGCAGGCAGGTGCCGATGGCCTGCAGCAGGGGCGACGTGGGCGCGAGATCGCGGCGGGGCGCCGGCGCCGCCGGCGCGCGGGCCGCCAGCAGCGGCGCCCAGGTCGGCAGGGGCAGCAGCACGGTGACCGTGCCGCGGCCGGAGCCGTGCGTCACCGCGTACTCGGCGAGAAAGGCCGGGGTGTCCGGCGCGATGGTCACCGCGGGCGTCGCGCGGAAGGACGCCGGGGGGAGATGGTCTGCCCAGGCGGTCGCATAGGCGGGCAGCAGCTCGGCCAGCGTCTGGCAGAGGAAGGCCTGCGTGAGCGCGCTCATCTCCTCCGCCAGTGTCGCGGGGATGCCGTCGCTCCCCAGCAGATGATCGAGCAGGTGGGCGAGCAGCGATGGGGAGCAGGTGATGGTGCCGCTTGGACCGCTGTCGGCGCGGAAGGACAGCACGTGCGGGTGAGCGGGCGCCTGGGAATAGGGCGTCACCGAGAAGGCCTGCGCGCTGACGACCGCCGTCGGGAGCAGCGCGCGTAGCGCCTCGGCCAGGGGAGGGACGGCATCCGCGTGCACCCGGTGCAGGAATGCGCCGTGCCCCGCGGGCAGCGCCGACGGACACGGTTCCGCCGGCCCGTGTGCGGCGCGGTCGCGTGCTGTCGCGTCTTCGACGGATGATCGCATGATCTGCTCTTGCATCGCTAACATCGTATCGTGAACTCCGTGCCCCGCGGGCAGCGGACAGACCGCTCGGCCATGCGGCGCCAGTACTGTCTGGATGGCGCGTGGGCAGCGACCAGGCCGGGAACGTGCCCGCGCTGGTGCGCGCATCTGCGGTCGAGAAAGGTCTTGGCAGCCTCCTCGGCGTCAGCGCCAGTATACCTATTCCACAAAAAAATCGAAAAATCGCCCGCGATGGCGGAATTTTTCCCTACAGTCCAGCGGTGCGGCGGCCGATAATAAAAGGTTAGGAGCGGGAGGCGCCGTCGCGGCCGGCGCGAATGCGCCGGTGCGCCATCTTTTTCACGCACTGGAGTATGCACGCGGTGACGAGTAGGGTATAATGTAACGGCCATGCCCCGGTTCGGCGGCTGAAGCGGTGGAGCGTCCGCAGGTCGGGCACTCCCCATCCCGGTCAGGGAAGACAGGGCGCGTGCCGAGCTGTCTGTTAGCGCACACATCGGTGAAGGGAGAAATCCAATGAGTGGATTTCATGATGTCTTCGTGGCGCCGGCGGCCCCGTCGCTGGTGCCGGTCATTACGCCGATCCTCAGCTCGGTGGCCGCGCTGGCCGTCGTCGGCGGCGCGGCCTACGGCGCCTATCTCGCCATTCAAAAATTAAATCACGATTACCTGTCCGCGCGGGATGCCTTTGCCACGCGCTCGGCCGCCGAGGAAGCGGAGCGCGCGGCGGCGGCGTCCGCCCAGCGCGGCGCCGATCAGGCGGCGATGGCGCTGGCGAAGCGCACCCAGCTTCGCCGCGAGATGGATGCCACCGTCGAGTTCCTGCAGGGGCGCCTTGCCGCCCTCGCGGAGCGCATTGACGGCGCGCCCACCCCCGATCCCTCGCTGGCCGCGCAGTGCGCGCAGCTGCGCATGGCGTTGGAAGAGGCCACCGGTGAGCTGGGCCTCTACGTCGAGCAGTATCACCGCTTGACCGACGCCGTCGCGGCCGCCGCCGCCGGCGCGCCCGCCGCGAGAAGCGCGCTGGCCGGCGAGCTGTCCGCCCTGCGCGAGGAGCTCGCGTCGCCGCTGTTCGCCACCGCCGACTACGCCGCGGCCAAAGCGCAGCTCGTGGCCCAGGCCGACGCGCTGGAGACGATGCTGGCGCGCAATCCCGATATCGCCGGGCAGGGGGTCTCGCTGCTGCGCGAGCGCATCCATCGTGAAGCGCAATGGCAGGCGGACCGTCGCGAACAGCGCGCGAAAGCCGCCGAGGAGATGCGCCTGCTCGTCGGTGACACGCTGGCCAAGCTGCAGGCCCTCGCCTCGCAGACCGTGCTGCCGGACTACCGCGCGCAGGCCGAGGCGCTGCTGGCGGCGCTGGCCAATGCCCTCGCCACCGCCGAGGATGAGCTGGAGCGCGTGCGCGGCATGGCGGACGAGGCGGCGCAGCTGTACGAAGATTGCCGGCGCGCGCTGGAGGAGCAGGCGGTTTCCGCCTATATCAGCGAGCAGGTGCGCGAAGTGCTCCTCTCGCTGGGCTATCAGGTCTCCCTGGTGCCGGGGCAGGGGGAGACGGACAGCCCGGCGCTCATCGCCGCCGCCGACGGCCGCGTGGGCGTCTCCTTCCACACCGACGGCGCCGGCCACCTGAAGACGGAAGTGGTGGCCTTCTCCGAGCAGCACGCCGTGGCCGACGCCGAGACAAAAGAGAAGGTCTGCGCGCTGGTGGAGCGCGTGCTCGTCAGCCTGCGCGATCGCGAATGGTACGTCCGCGAAAAATATCGCATCACCGTGAAAGAAGGCGAGCGCCTGCAGGTCGTCACGCTGCCGGGTCGCGAGGAGTCCGCCGCGGCAACCGCCGCCGCGCAACACTCCAGGAAAGTAGATGAGGTATGACCGCACCGGAACTGCTGCCGCACTGGATGCGCGATGTCGAGCGCCTCGCGGCCTATAAGACCCAGCTCTACCTGTATGGCAATATCAAGGATACCGTGCTCTTCCCCGTGGGCGGCGAGCGCGAAAGCTGGACGCTGGGGCCCATGCGCCAGGCGCTGTTTGAGCTCTTTCGCCACCGCATCCCCGGCTATGAAGTCGTCGCCGCCTATAACCTGGTGGACGGCATGGTCTTCGCCGACGGCCGCGACGCCAATACCATGGCACGGCTGTACGAGGAGATCCTCAACGAGGGCGAGAAGGCGATGCACTCCGCCTACAAAGGCCGGGTGCCGCAGCCGACGAATCCGGAATCGCCGCTGGAACAGGCATTGCAGCAGATGCGGCTCTCGCTCGTGAACCGTTCGCGCCCGTGCGTCTTCATCATCGAAAACGCCACCCAGTTAGCCACCTCGCCCGCCAGCCTGAACACCGGCGAGCGCATGTGCTTCCTGCGCCTGCTCAAAGCCTCCGGCGAAAGCCAGCTCGTCTCCTCCGGCGAGGGCGAAAGCCGCCGCGTGCTGCAGAACCTGCTGGTGCTGCTCTGCGACAAGCTCACCGATCTCCCCGTCTGGCTCTACCTGAACAACCCCTTCACGGGGGGGATTGAGGTGGATGTCCCGCGCGGCGCAGAGCGCAAACACTTCTTCGACCTGTTCCTCAAGCCGGGCAAGAAAGCGCAGGTCGGCGCTCGCCTCGAACCCGCTGACCTGGTAGAGCTGACCGAGGGGATGACCGTCCGCGACCTCTGCGGCATCCGCGCCCTCGCCCGCCGTCCGGAAAGCACCGCGATGACCGCGAAATCGCTCGTGGACTTTTATAAATATGGCGTCCAGGAGAGCGAATGGGATCGGCTGGACTGGAAACGCCTGGATACCGCGGAGGCGGAGCTGGCAAAACGCGTCATCGGCCAGCCGGCGGCGGTCAGCGCGGTGGCGGATATGCTCCGCCGCGCCCGCCTCAATCTCTCCGGCGCCCAGCACGCCAGCCGCACCAAGCCGCGCGGCGTCCTCTTCTTCGCCGGCCCCACCGGGGTGGGGAAGACGGAGCTCGCCAAAGCCATCGCCGAGCTGGTTTTCCGCACCGACGAAGCCTGCATCCGCTTCGACATGAGCGAATACAGCCAGTCCCACGCCGATCAGCGCCTGCTCGGCGCCCCGCCGGGCTACATCGGCTACGAGGAAGGGGGCCAGCTCACCAATCAGGTGAAGGCGAACCCCTTCCGCGTCATCCTCTTCGACGAAGTGGAGAAGGCGCATCCGAGCATCCTGGACAAATTCCTGCAGATCCTCGAGGACGGGCGCATGACCGACGGCCGCGGCGATACCGTCTATTTCTCCGAGAGCATCATCATCTTCACCAGCAACGTGGGGACGTACAAGCTCGATCCGAATACCGGCCGGCCGATGGTGGACCCCGTCACCCGCCAGCCCGTGCTGCACGTGGACCCGGAGATCCACATCCGCTACGAGGACGTGCGCCTGCGCATGCTGGAGGGCGTGCAGGCGTACTTCAAACATTACCTGGGGCGCCCGGAGCTGCTCAACCGCATCGGGCAGAACATCATCGTCTTCGACTTCATCCGCCAGCCGGTGAAACAGCTCATCCTCGAGCGCCGCGTGCTCCCCTCCATCAGCCGCCAGGTCGCGGAGAGCTGGGGGTTGGAGGTGATCTTCGCCCAGGAGGTCATTGACAAACTGATGGAAGTCGGCGGCGCTGACGTCGCCTCCGGCGGCCGCGGCATCGGCAACCTCGCCGAGACCGCCGTCCTCAATCCGCTCTCGCGCGTGCTGTTCCTCTTGCTGCAGGAATATGGCGATCTCCGCCGCAAGCGCCTGCGGGTGTCCGGGATCATCCCGCCGAAAACCTCCGGCGATCACCGCTACGATATCACCTGGGAGATGCTGGAAGACGCGGAAGCGCCGGAAGAAGACGATGAGCCGGAGGACGAGATCGTCGTCGTGAAGGATGAGCTGGAGATCGCCGTCGGCGATGCGATGCCGGGAGAAGCGGCGCCCGCGCCGGAGACGCCCGACGATGCCGCCGGAGAGGCCGATGCGCACGTCCCTGCTTGATTACGCCGGCTACGCGTGCCCGGTCGAAGGGCTGGGCCCCGGGCGGCGCGGCATCCTCTGGGTGCGCGGCTGCGGCCGCCGCTGTCCCGGTTGCATCGCGCCGGAAATGTGGGAGCCTGGCGAAGCGCTGCCCATCGAGCCGCTGGCGCGCGAGCTGCTGCCGCAGCTCGCCGGCGTGGATGGCCTCACCATTTCCGGCGGCGAGCCGTTCAATCAGGCGGCGGCGCTCTGCGCGCTCATTGACCGGCTGCGCGAGGACGTGGACGTCGAGGTGCTCGTCTACACCGGCTTCCTGCTGGAAGAGCTGCGCGCGGGTGGGGGAGACGCCGCCGCCCTCCTCGACCGGCTGGACCTGCTCATTGACGGGCCGTTCATGGAATCCGCGCCGAATACCCGGCGGTGGCGGGGATCGGATAATCAGCGCGTGCACTTGCTCAGCCCGCGGGCAGGGCGTTACGCGGCGGAAGCGGCGCTGCCGATGCCGGAGCCGCGCCCGCTGCAGGTGCAGATGGTGACGCCCGTCAGCTTCCGCGTGATCGGCATCCCCCGGCGCGGCGATGTGGCCGCCTACCGCCAGGCGATGGCGGCGTTGCGAGAAAAGGTACAGGAATGAGCGATCTGCAGTTCGTGAAATATTGCCCGCTGTGCGGCGCGGAGAACCCCCGCCAGGCCGCCTTCTGCGTGTCCTGCGCGGACGGCGACCTGACTACCGTGCCGGTGGAGCCGAAGCGCGACGCGCGCGCGGCGATGGCGGAGCCCAGCGTGCCCGACGGCGAAGAGGATCCCGAAACGCTGAAAGTGGGCAAGCGCCGCGACGCGGCCGCCTGCGCGCTCGAGCTGGTCGAGAATCCGGAAATCCACTTCACCGTGCTCGACGGGCAGACGGTGGGCCGCAATCATAAGGCCGACGTCGCCCTCGTCGGCGTGCCCAACCTCGACTATATCTCCGGCTGCCATGCCCGCCTGTGGCGCGACGGGGCGCAGTGGCTCGTCACCCACCTGGGCTCGACGAACTTCATCAAGGTGGATGGCGAAATGTATAAGGGACAGGAGGAAGTGCCCATCTACGATGGCTCGGTGCTCGTGCTCTCCCTCACCACCTTTCGCGTGAAGATCGCCGGGAGCTGAGCATGCTGATTCGCGCCGCCGCCATCGGTGACCGCGGGACCGCGCGGGAGAAGAACGACGACCACTACTGCCTGGGTTCCTTCGTCGAGCAGGAGACGCTGACCACCCTCACCGTGGATCGCGACTCCGCGTTTTTCCGTGATTACGGCCTCCTGGCCGCGGTGGCGGACGGCATGGGCGGCTACGCCGGCGGCGACGTGGCCAGCCGCGTGGTGCTGGAGACGCTCACCGCGCTCTACTACGGCGAGACGCGCCGCGGCTGCGATATCCGCGAGCTCGCCGCCAGCCTGGAGCGCTATCTGCAGCAGACGCAGAAGGTGCTGACGAAGACGCTCGAACGCTCGCGCGAATACGCCGACGCCGGCACCACCCTCGCCGGCGTCGCCCTCATGGCCCCCGACTACCTGGTGATCTTTCACGCCGGCGACAGCCGGGTGCTGCGCGGCAGCGCCGGCTACGTGCGCGCGCTCACCGTGGACCACACCCTGCTCGGCCCGGACGTGGATTCCGGCCTCATCAGCGAGGACGACGCGATCGCCCGCCCGGAAGCCACCCAGCTCACCTGCTCCCTCGGGCAGAAGGGAGACCACCGGGTGGCGGTGAATATTGATCTGGCCTGGGCGCCGGGCGAGCTCTTCCTCGTCGGCACCGACGGCTGGCATGGCCTCGGGCGCGGATTGCCGCGCGCGACCATCCGCACGCTCATGCGCAAGGAGCATGATGCGGAGAAGCTCGCGGCGGCGCTGGTCCGCGGCGCCGTGGCGATGGACGGCCAGGACAATGCCACCGTGGTGGTGGTGCAGCTCGGTGAACGACCGTACCCATGACGGATGATACCCTGAAAGTCATCTTCCCCGAAGAGGACGACGCGCCGGCGGGCGCGGACGGCGCCACGCGCCGCGTGGGGGAGGACCTGGCGGTGGCCACCCGCCGCATGACGGTGGGCGAAGACGGCACGGTGCGCGTGGAGTGGGTGCGGCAGGGCGGGCGCCGGCTGGCGCTGGGCGTGCTGCCGCCTGGGGCCATCCTCTGCGGCGATTGCCGGGTGGAATGCACCCTCCATCCCCATGAAACCGAGCGGCCGGGCCTCTATCTCTGCCAGGCGCCGGAAGGCCGGGTCGTCGTCAAGGTCTACGCCGGCAACTATCCGCCGAAACCCGAGCTCTGGGAGAAGCTCCCCCGGCTCGATCACCCGAATGTCCTCACCATCTACCGCACGCTGGACGACGACGGCTTCTACTGCGAGGTGCAGGAATACTGTGCCGGCGGCACGCTCTTTGACCGCGTGCCCCGCCTGGGCAGCGGCGTCCCCCCGGCCTCGCCGGAATGGGTGGCGTCCGCCTTCATCCCGCAGGTGAATGAAGGACTGCGGTATTTGCATGAACATGACGTCGTCCATCGCGACATCAAGCCGGCGAATATCTACATCAAAGAGGAGGGCGGGCGCGAGACGCTGGTGCTCGCCGATTTTGATATCTCCTCCGTGCTGGATCAGACGCGCACCTCCCGCGATACCCAGCGCGCCGGCGGCACCTGGCTCTACACCGCGCCGGAAGCCTTTCCGCGCTTCGTGGATGACCACGCCAGCTCGCGCCGCGGGCGCATCAGCCGCGGCAGCGACTATTACTCCCTCGGCATCACCCTCATCGAGCTGCTCATGGGCACCACCAGCCTGCACCTCTGCCAGTTGCCCGATCTCTTCGACTTCTATCTGCAGGGCGGGCGCGTGGAAATACCGCGCGGCATCCCCAGCCGGCTGGCGCTGCTGCTGCGCGGCCTGCTCATCCGCAACCGGCGCACCCGCTGGGGATATGAGGAAGTCGCGCGCTGGATCGCCGGGCAGAACAGCGACGCGGACCTGCAGAAGATTCACGATGACGAGTTCTACGAGCTGGCGCGCGCCGGCCGACCCTATCGCCTGGGGGAGCTGGTGGCGGTGGACCTGCCCACCCTCGCCGACGCCATGTCCCGCGAGCAGGAAACGGCGAAGGAAGACCTGATGGGCGGCGAGGTGCTGCTCAACTGGATCGGCACCCTCGACCCGAACCTCGCCCGCCAGATTCGCCGCGACCGCGAATATTGGCGCCAGCAGCCCGATGTCGCCCTCCTCTGCGCCATCATCCGCTGCGATCCCACCCGCCCCTTCCTCTTCGCCGACGGCACGGAAGTCTACACCGCCGAGGAGTGGCTGCGCCATGCCATCCACGTCGTCAGCCAGTCGCCCGGCCTCATCGAGGGCTATGCCACCAACGTGCTGCTGCACCAGCTCGAGCACTGGCTCCGCCTGAAGGCGGAGCCGGAGGAGATGCTGGCGGACGGCGTGCTCGATATCGCCTATTCGCCCATGCGCGTGCGGCTGGAGGAACTCGCTTACCTCTTCCAGCCGGAGCGTCCCTACTACGTGATGCGCGGGGTGGCGCTGCGCACGCCGAAGGAGATTGTCGAGTTCACCTACGGCAAGCCGGAAGACTGGAAGCGCAAGCGGCCGGCCTGTTACGACGCCGCCTATCAGCGCTGGTTCGAAGGCGGCCTCTGCGCCTGGATGCGCCAGCGCGGGCTCATCGAGCTCGCCAAACAGGCGGACGAAATCCGCGACGGGATGCCCGATGATCCCGCCGCCGCCTTCGAGACCATCCTGCGCCTGCTCGATCCCGCGCTGCCGCCGGTGCAGCTCGAGGCGGACCTGTCGCATCTCGCCCAGGGCAGCGTGATCTTCTTCGGGCAAAAGCGCGCGGTGAGCATCCGCTACCGGACACGCAGCGCGGGCGTGCCCTTCGGCGCCTTCACCCTCGCCAATGCGCCGCCCGGCGTCGCCATCGTGGACGGATTGGTGCGCAAGCGCGACGGGACGGTGGAGCTCAC
Organism: Armatimonadota bacterium; assembly: GCA_029553475.1. GTDB lineage: Bacteria > Armatimonadota > Hebobacteria > CAIYQO01 > CAIYQO01 > JAKIYB01. Next base: position 11,994 of record JAKPKV010000028.1, on the reverse strand, counting down.
CATTGACTCCACCCACGACATCGCCGTCTTCAAAAAGTATCCCGTCGAGCTGACCTTCACCAGCGGCATTGCCGCGCTGGCCGGGCGGGTCAGCTTCATCTTCGAGGTGCAGTATCCCACCTCGGAAACGGTGAATCGCTGCCTCATCGGCGCGGGCATCGGCGCCGGGCTGCTCATGCTCCCGCGTCTCGTGCTCGCCATCCTCAACAGCATCTACAGCACGGCATCATCCGTCGTCACGCTCGACAACATCCTCGATCCCGGCCTCTGGGGGCGCATCACCAATCTGGAGTACCCGCGCTGGCCGCTGGTGACCGCCTTCCTGCTGCTGGCGGTGGGCATCTACTTCGCCTGCTGGTGCTGGGTGCGCGCGCTGCGCGGGAGCAAGGCATGAGGGGAGGGGCATGGACACCGCGCTGAGCTGGGTACTGGTCATCATCGCCCTCATCGTGCTGCTCTCGGTGGCGGTCCGCCCGCTGCTGTCCGCGCTCTACTGGCTTTTTGCGGTCGTCTCCCAGGGCACCTTCGCCTTCCTCGACCGCTTCTTCCTCGCCGACCTGCTGCCGGCCGTGCCCTGGCTCTGCTGGCTCGTCTGGGGCGCCGTCATCGGCGCCGCCTGCGGCCTGTGGACGCTCGCGCCCATTTACGGCTGGCGCCGGCATCGCCCGCTCATCATCGCCGCCCCCTTCGCCCTTCTCCTCCTCATCTTCCTCCTGCGCACGATGGCCGGCGGATAACCTGTCCTCCCGGCCAAGAGGCATCGCGCTGACCGACAGAGAATATGCTTCGGCAAGCAGTATTGATGAGCGACGTCACGCTCATCCGTGCCCAGGAGGCAGAATGGACGCGGCAATCCCGGAGGAGATGGCGCAGGTCCAATCAGTGGTTGAACCGCGCATGAGCACCGGCGGGCAAGTCGGTTTGAGCCTGTTCTGGTTCGCCACCAGCGCCCAATGGACGGCCATCCTCATCTATCTGTTGCCGGCGGCGGCGCTGGCGATCGGCGGCGAGCATGCCAAGGGCACCACGCTGGGCATCATTCTCCCCGTCGGCTCACTGATGGCGATGATCGTCGCCCCCCTTTTCGGCATGTGGAGCGACCGCTTCCGCTCGCGTTGGGGGCGCCGCCGGCCGCTCATGCTCGCCGGGGCTATCGGCAATGTCATCGGGCTGCTGGCGCTGGCCGTCATCCCCACGCAGCCCGGCATGCTCGGACTCTACATCCTGGCCTTCCTCTGGGTGCAATGCTTCAACAATCTGGCCACCGCCCCCTACATGGCGCTCATCCCGGAAACGGTGCCCGCGCCGCAGCGCGGCTCCGCCAGCGGCTGGATGGGCCTGATGACGATGCTCGGCATCATGGCGGGCGGCGTCATCGCCCAGTTCCAGCCGTCGCTGGGCACCGCCGGCGTGTACGTCATCCTCGCCGCCGTCATCCTCATCGGGATGATCGGCACCCTCCTCTTCATGCGCGATGTCTCCGCGCCGGCATCGCTGCCGCCGCTGCGCGCGCTCGAATTCATCCGCGCCTTCTTCGCTCCGTTCAAGTCGCGCGACTTCACCTGGGTGTTCTGGACGCGCTTCCTGGTCGTCCTCGGCACCTATATGGTGCAGGAGTATCTGCATTACTACATGAAAGACGTGGTGGCGCGGGGACAGGAGCCGTTCGCCTATCAACTGTTCGGCTGGACTGTCGCCAGCGAGCCGCTGCGCGCCACGTTCTGCTTCACCGTCGCCATGCTCGTGGGCGCGGTGGTCAGCGCCATCCTCGCGGGCAAACTCTCTGACCGGTATGGCCGCAAGCTGATGGTCTATATCAGCGGCGGCCTGCAGGCCATCGTCGCGCTGGCGATCCTCCTCTGGGGACAGTTCGACGTGGCGGTGATGATGGGCATCGTCTTCGGCCTAGGGTACGGCGCGTATCAATCGGTGGACTGGGCGCTGGCCAGCGACGTGCTGCCCAGCAAGGAGGACTTCGCGAAAGATATGGGGGTATGGCACGTGGCGCTCACCCTGCCACAGGTGCTCGGCCTCCTCCTCGCCGGGCGCATCTTCGACCATTTCCAGCATCTGCAGCGCGTCCAGGGGGCGGCCGCCCCCACCGATGGCTACGTGGCGCTCTTCTCCATGGCGTTCGTCTTCTTCCTGGCCGGTACCGTGCTCGTGCGCCAGGTGAAGGGGGCGCGGTGATGTCTCCCACCGCCGCCGTCCTCCAGTGCCCGCCGCTGCCCGCCGATGGCCCGGAAGCGCGGTTGACGGCGCTGGTGGCCCCGGCGGCGGTGCGCGGCGCGCGACTGGTGGCGCTGCCGGGTCGGCATGGAGCGGATGTTCCCGGCTACCTGGACGCCTGCCGCCATGTCGCGGGAAAATTCAGCATGGGTCTGGTCACCGGCTCCTACCTGTCCGGGGGTTTCATGGAGGCGGCGGTCATCGCGCCGGACGGCGCCGTCGTCGGCCGCCAGCGCCAGACCCATCCGGGCGCCTGGGAGCGGGAACGCGGCCTGCGGGCCGGCGACAGCCTCGACGTCTACCCGACCGCCGTCGGTCACGTCGGTCTCATCCTCGGCGAGGACATCCGCTACCCGGAGGTCGCGCGCATCCTCGCCCTGCGGGGGGCGGAGGTGCTGATACACCTGGCGGCGACGCCGGCGCCGTTCACCGAGGAAGCGTGGCTCACGCAGCTCTGGCGCGAGGTGCAGGGCAACCAGACCTTCGGCCTACAGGCTTGCCTGGTGGGCGAGGGCTATGCCGGGCGCAGCGCCGTGCTCGCGCCGCTGGAGATGACCCCCGGCGAGACGGGCATCCTGGAGCGGGCGGCGACGACGGATGAAGCCGAGCTGCTCGTCGCGCGACTCGACTATGCTGCCCGCGCCGCCGTCATCGCGCACTACCCGGTCCTCGCGTATCTGAACGCCGATCTCTACCGGCGCGAATTGCTGCCCGCCTACGAGGAGGGCGCATGAACGGCGCGCTGCGGCTGGCGATGCAGGCTCTCCTCCACTGGCGAACGCGCCCGTCGCTGGTGGCGATGGCGCTGCGCGGGGAGGATTTCCCCGCCGCGCCGCCGCTGGAGCCGGGCCGCGTGACCGTCGGGTTGGCGCAGATGCGCCTCGATCTCGCCGACAGCGCGGGGGCGTATGCGCGCCACGCCTGCCGCCTCGTGCGCGATGCCGTGGAAGGGGGCGCGCAGCTCATCGCTTTCCCGGAGTACACCGGCCTGCCGCTCCTCGGCCTGCTGCCCGGCGCCAAGCGGCTGGACCGCGGGGAGCCGCTGGCGGATGCGCTGAACGAGCTCGGCGGCACGTCGCTGCGGGTGGCGGACATCTTCCGCGCCACCGCGCCCGCCGTCTGCCGCGCCTACCTGGCGACCTTCTCCGCGCTCGCCGCCGGTTTTCGCGTCTATCTCGCCGCCGGCACGGTGATCGCGGTGGGGGCGGACGGAAAACTGTATAACACCGCGCATCTCTTCGGCCCGGACGGCGCCCTCATCGGCACCCAGGCGAAGCTGCATCCCTTCACCGATGAAGCGGAGTGGCTGGCCACGGGCGACACGCTGCGCGTCTTCGATCTGCCCTTCGGCACGGTGGCGATGCCGGTGTGCATGGACTACACCTACTGGGAGACGGCGCGGCTGGCCTGGCTGAAAGGGGCGGAGATCCTCATTGACCCCTCCGCCGGCGCCGACGGCGACCGCGCATGGCGCGCTGCCCGCGGCGTACGGATGCGCGTGCAGGAATCCCCCTGCTACGGCCTGCACGTCTACGGTATCGCCGATCTCTTCGGCCTGCGCTGGCGCGGTCCCGGCCGCATCGCCGCCCCCATCGCCCTCCTCCCCGACAACACCCGCACCCTCGCGGTCGCCGATGCATCCGACCGGGAGACCGTCCTCGTCCACACGCTCGACCTCCACGCCCTTCGCGAACACCGCGCCGCCAACCCGCCGGCGTTCAATGTGACGCTGTATCGGAAGTATCTGTCCGAGCTGTATCGCTCCCCACATGCGCCGAAAGCCTGAATGGCAGCGCACTCTGTTCCGTAACACACACTCGGGTGCACACAAAACTGTGAGACAGCACTGATGCTTCCCCCCGCGGCGCTCACCTCTCCCCCCGGCCCCCTCCCCTGAGCGGGGAGGGGGGAACCGGCTCGCAACGCCAGCCCGTCGTCGCATGGCCACGCACTCCCCCTCCCCAGGTAGGGGAGGGGGTCGGGGGGAGAGGTGAGCGCCGGTCGAAAGGAAGCGCACAAGCTTTGCGGGCACCCACACACTCCCCCCGGCAGGCATTCCCCCGCCCACGCCGAATAGAGCGCATATCACTCCGGAGGGAGGCTCGTCATGCGCATCACCGTCGGGCACACACCCGATGCCGACATTTGCGGCACCACCGACGCGGCGATTCAGGCCGCGCTCGATTACGTCGGCGCGCGGGGTGGGGGAGAGGTCGCCATCGGTCCGGGAACCTATACGCTGTGGGATGCCGTGCGCCTGCCGAGCCACACGCGCCTCGTCGGCGCGGGCGCGGAGACGGTGCTGCGCAAGGCGGACGGCTGGCAGGCGCCGCTCTACGAGGACGGCGACTTCTACGATGACTGGATTTGCTGCGACCCCCTGCCCCCGCTGCGGCTCGGCCAGGGGCTGACCGTTGAATCCCACGCCTTCGGCGGCTTCTTCGCCACCGTCGGCACGGTCGTGGAAGTGGACGGCAACCGCGCGCGCATCAACCGTCGCTTCAGCGCCGACTTCATGGTGGCGCAGGGCGCCTTCGCCGCCACCGTGTATCCGCTGGTGTCGGTGGAAGAAAGCGGCGACGTGGAGATCCGCGACCTCACCCTTGACGGCAACGGCGCCAACAATCCGCGCATGAACGGCTGCCGCGGCGCCGCCGTCTACGGCCTCTTCGGCCACGGCGCGCATGTCGCCGGCGTCACCGTGCGCCACTTCCACGGCGATGCCCTCAGCTTCCAGCACAGCCACGAGTGGGTGGTGGAAGACTGCCTCTTTGAAGACAACCTCGGCGGCGGCATGCATCCCGGCTCCGGCTCCAAGCGCCCCATCATTCGCCGCTGCATCTCCCGCCGCAACGCCGGCTGGGGGCTCTTTGTCTGCTGGCGGGTGAAGGGCGCGCGCTACGAGGACAATCTGCTGGAGCACAACGGCGCCGGCGGCATCTCCATCGGCCACAAGGATACTGACAACCTTTTCCTGCGCAACCGCGTCCGCGACAACGCCGGCGCCGGCATCTGCGTCCGCGACGAAATCTTCCCCATGGCCCCGCACCGCGGCCTGTATCGGGAGAATATCGTCACCGGCAACAACGGCGGCGGCCCGCAGGTCGTCCTCGCCGGCGCCGTGCATGACCTGCGCTTCATCGGCAACGTGTTCGATCCCGCGGAGACGCCCTTCGCGGTGGGACCGGGAGTGGTGAACCTGGTGATCGAGGAGGCGGCCGGCGCGGACCAATGACGCGGCAAGCGTTGACGACACCGCGCGTGGCGGCGTGCATGGCGCATGGTTATGATGGCGCGATGAGTCCGTCCCACAGGCCATGATGGCCGCGCCGTGCCCGCTGCGCATCGCTGTAGGAAACGCCGTCCCGCCGTCGAAGTGAAGTACCATGCATGATCAGTCCCAGTCACCGCCCGCCACCGAAGCACCGGTCCCACAGCGTTTGCGCGATTTCGGCCTGTTTGCCCTGCTGGCGCTGCTCTCGGCCTTCATCCCGCTCTCCACCGACATGTACCTCCCCGCGCTGCCGACGATGGCGGCGAATTTGGGCGTGCCGATGGCCCGGGCGAATCTGACGCTGGTGCTCTTTTTCGTCTTCTACAGCATCGGCACGCTGCTCTGGGGGCCATTGAGCGATAAATATGGCCGCAAACCCATCCTCCTCATCGGGCTGACCGGGTATGTCGCCGCCTGCATCGCCTGCGCCTGCGCGACGAACATCACCCAGTTGATTATCGGCCGCGTGCTGCAGGCGCTCGCCGGCGGCGCCTCGCCCGCCATCGCGGTGGCGCTGGTGAAAGACCTGTTCCAGGGGCCGAAGCGCGAGCGCGGACTCGTGCTGATTCAATCCATGGTCATGCTGGCGCCGATCATCGCCCCCGGCATCGGCGCGCTGCTGCTGCGCGTGACCACCTGGCACGGCATCTTCTGGACGCTGGGCGGTTTTGGCCTCGTGGCATTGCTCTGGAGTCTGCGGCTCCGCGAAACGGTGACGGAACCGTTCACCGGGACACTCGTGCAAACCTGGGGACAACTGGGCACGGTGGTGAAAAACCGCGGCTTCACCCTGCTGCTGGTCACCTTTTCGCTCGCGATTCTTCCGCTGTATGCGTACCTGGCGAGCTCGTCCTATATCTACATCACTGAATTCAAGCAGAGCGAACTCGTCTTCAGCGCGTTCTTCATGGCGAACGCCGCCTGCGCGGTGCTGGCGCCCTTCATCTACCTGCGCCTGACGCGCGCCTGGTCGCGCCGCGACATCATCACCGCCTGTATCGCCATGCTTGGCATCAGCGGCGTAGGCATCATGGGCCTGGGTCACCTCAAACCGCTGGCGCTGGCGCTCTGCATCATGCCCGCCACACTGGCGATGGGCGTCATCCGCCCGCCCTCGACGCATCTCATGCTGGAACAGCATCGAACGGCCGCGGGCGCCGTGTCGTCGCTCATCAACTTCCTCATGTCCATGGTCGGCAGCCTGGGCATGATGCTGATGTCCGCCGGGTGGCGGTCGCTCATCCTGCCGCTGGGACTAGTGCACCTCTTCGCCGGCGTGGTCTGTGGCGGAGCCTGGCTGCTCCTCGCGCGCCAGCCGTATATCCGGCATGTGCCGGAGACGCGCGGCGCGTGAGCGCCGTGCCGCGCTGTACTACCGGTAGTTCGCGCCCTCCGCGGCGCGTGGTGACGCATTTCTACACCATGCCCGATGCCGGTGTTGTCGGACACGGTGTCGCATGTTGGTCACAGGCGCCGCGGAGGGCGCGGACTACAGAACACGGTACAGCGGTATCAGCGCTTGTAGGGCATGTCCCGCCGTGGCATTCCCGACCGTCGCGAATTGGCACGCTGCACTGGAGTGCACTGGACGATAGCGTTTGGTCGCGGACTCCACCGCGCACCGCTACGGGAATGCCACGGCGGGACATGCCCTACACGACGCTTGAGTTGATACGAAGAACGCGGGACAACGTGATGACCCGCTACAAGTAATCAGTAATCAGCGATGGAGTGGTTCCAGCGCCCACTCCCCGCGCGCCTGGGCGGGCGACGAAAAGAGGGGCGGACGCAGGAATGGCCGAACAAATGTCGCGAGCGTGTGTGCAGTCCGACACGCTCAACGGCACACACACGGTAGAATGGAGCCGCCTGAGAGAGTCGGCAGGCGCAGACGAAGAGACGAGGAGGCGCGAAGGCATGAAAACGACGTTTTACGATGTGAAGACCCGACAGAAAGTGGAAGCCGACGTAACCGAGAAAGTGGTGTATGGCGAGGGCGGGCGCGAGCGCTACGCGTTTCGTGGGAAAACGGCGGATGGGCGCACGTTGACCAAGTTCGTCAGCAAGGATGAGTGGGAGAAGGCGCAGGTCTGACCGCCCATGCCGTCGCGGGACGCGCACCTCGCCATCCCCGCCCGGTGATTGACCGTCGCCGCCGGCTGTGCTACCGTAAGCCTCGACTGTGGGGGAGGAACGGGGCATGGGTGTGTTGCGGGTCGGCATTGTCGGGGCGGGGATGGCGGCGGGTTATCACGTCGTCTGCCTGCGCCGGGTGTACGGCGTGGCGGTGGAGATCGCCGGCGTCACGTCCCTGCGCGCCGAGAGCCGTCAGACCTTCGGCGCCGCGCGCGGCATCCCCGTCTACGCCTCGCTGGAGGCGATGCTCGACCACGTGGACGTGGTAGATATCTGCACGCCTCCCGCCTGCCACCTGGAGGGCATCCGCCTCGCCGCGCGCGCGGGCAAACACCTCATCGTGGAAAAGCCCCTCACCGGCTATTTCGGCCGCGATGATGCCTTCCGCGGCGACCGCGCGCCGAAAGCCCCGATGTTGGAAGCGGTGCTGGAGGCGCTGCGGGATATCGCCGCCCTCGTCGCGGCGTCCGGCGCCACCTTCGGCTACGCGGAGAACTTCGTCTACGCGCCGGCGGTCCAGCGCGAGCGCGAGCTGGTGGAACGCACCGGCGCGCAAATCCTGCGCATGTTGGGCGAGGAATCGCACAACGGCTCGCACGCGCCGGTCTACGGCATCTGGCGGCACGCCGGCGGCGGCTCGCTCATCGGGAAAGGCTGCCACCCGCTGGGCGCGCTGCTGTACCTGAAGCGCCGTGAAGGCATCGCCCGTGATGGCCACCCCATCCGTCCCGTCGCCGTGTCCGCGCGCACCCACGCGCTCACCCGCCTGCCCGGCTACCAGGATCGGGGCTACCTCCGCACCGACTATACCGATGTCGAGGATACCGGCTGGATGCACGTCATCTTCGCCGACGGTACTGTCGGCGACGTGGTCACCGGCGAGGTGACGCTGGGCGGCATCTACGACTACGTGGAAGTCTTCGCCAACAATCACCGCGCGCGCTGCCGCTTGAGTCCGACGAATCTGCTGGACCTGTATAACCCCGGCGATCCCCGCTTCGATGACCTCTACCTGATGGAAAAACTCTCCACGCATGCCGGCTGGAACGCCGCCGCCCCCGATGAACACTGGACCATGGGCTACCAGGAGGAAATCCAGGACTTTCTCACCTGTGCCGCCGACGGTCGCCAGGCGCAATCCGACCTCGCCCTCGCGCTGGATACCACCGCCGTCATCTACGCCGCCTACCTCTCCGCCGAGCGCACAGGCGCGGAAGTGGACGTGCCCCTGGTGCAATAATCATCAGCATCCGGGCGGGCGATCTCGATATGGGCGGGCGAGCGTCCTCGCGAGCCGACTCCGGGAGTAAGTCATATCCGTCGTGTGCACGAGATAGTCTCACTATCGAACACGACAGACCATATTTCCTCCCGGCGTCGTCCCGATGGCATCGGGATCGCCCGCCCGGATGAAAAACGTTATTCCGGGCTGCCAGCGACTTACGGCTCATCCCGCACGAAGGCTATCGGTACCTCCGGCATCCCGTGCAGCGTGTTATGCACGGTGCACTCCTGCGCGAATTTGCTGAGGCCGGGCAGGTGTTCATCGTCGATCTGCGGCGGCAGGAACACGCGGGTCTCGATGCGGTCCATGCGCCGGGGGTGTTCGGCGTAGGTGTAGTTCACCTCGATGCGCAGCCCCGTCCCGTCGAGATCGCGCTTGCGCAGATAGTACAGGATGAACGTGCCGACGCACGACCCCGCCGACGCGGCCAGCAGCTCCGTCGGCGATGGTCCCGCGTCCTCCCCGCCGCCGCGTACCGGCTGGTCAATGACGATGGTGTGCGCGCCCGCCTGCACGGTGAAGCGCATCCCGCCATCGTAGGTGATCAACATAGGTAACTCTCGGAACGTATATATCGCATCAGCAGGTTCATGCGTTATTCTATTCCAAAGTCGCGAATAGTAAACAACGGAAGGAAGGGGTATCCTGCACCTTCAAGCGTTTCGCGACCACCTTGCAAGCGATCAACCAAGGCGAGAACGGCGATGACTTTACAGCCCATGTCTTCGACGGCGTGAATAGCTTTAAACACCGATTGGCCAGTAGTGATAGTATCCTCTACAATAGCCACGCGATTTGCACCATCAGGGAGCGGACCTTCAACAAGTTTCCTGCGACCATGTGACTTTGCCTCTTTGCGCACAATGAAAGCAGGTATAGGATGACCTTCAAGGTAGCTTACGAGTGCAATAGAAGTGGCAATGGGATCCGCACCAAGGGTAAGACCGCCAACTGCGTCAACGTTTAAAAGGCGTAGTTCCTCAAACATTAATCGCCCAACGAGTAAAGCACCCTCCGGGTGAAGTGTTACCATGCGGCCATCTATGAGATATGTGCTCTCTTGTCCAGAAGCTAAGATGAAGTGACCTCGGCAGAGAGCATGCTCTTTCAATAACTCAATAAGCCTAGCACGTATCGTAGACATCGCAGAGTCTCCAAACGAGCAGAATGCCGTTTCAAGTGACGGCTGTTGAAGTAACGCGTGCAAGGTGAATCCTCCTACAAGCAATATCGATCGGCGCTTACTGGAACTACTTACAACCGACAATGGTTGTCGTGCAACCCAAAACGAATGCTGCCCATTAAGCAGCCTTATTCCTGGACTGGCAAACAAACGTATTTTATTGCTATCTGCAAATAATACCAAGGAAAGCAGGTAAAACTCAATAGGCGAAATAAATTATTAAGTTCTAGAGTGTGAAGTCTGCTATATTGTGTTACCTTATCAGTACGAACACTACCAGTATAGCTTATTATTGTCATTTTTGGAAGTATCTATTCGCAAATGTAGAGTTACGGGAACAAATGTTATTCAGTTGTGATTACTTGCTAGTATGTCCGAACTAGTGACTGCGCCGCAGCAGGCCGGCGACGCTGATGGCGATCCAGAAGACCTCCAGCACCACGAAACCGGGCGCGCCTCGCCAGGCGGCCATGATGCCCAGCAGCACGGCGCCGGCGAGATTGACCCAGAGATACCGGGCTGACTCGCGCGACCACCGGCCGCTGGCATTGGCCCAGTAGGCCAGCAGGATCAGTCCCGCGCCGGCCAGCTCCATCCCATCGCGCCACGTCATCATGGCTCCAGTATACGACCGGGCGCGCATGCCGACAACAGCTCTTCGCCAGACGGGCGGGAAAGCCTCTTGACACGGCGGCGTCTGGAGCACAGACTTAGTTAAGATATCATCCGCCGAGGAGTCTGCGCATGCGTGGGGAGCGTCGAATCTCAACACAAGCCGTGGTGGTCGCGGCCGTCGTCGGTATCGCCGCCGCGGGCCTGACCTACCTGTTCGTCACCCGTCCGCGCTGGCGGACGCAGGTGGTGGAGATGACGCACCTAGCGCTGGATGTCGTGGGCAACCTCGCCAAGTCAGCCGTGCGCGACATCAGCGAGTGACCCCTCAATCACCATGCATCGGGCAGGTCTCCGTGGGCGCGTTGCTGGTGAAGCGCCTCAGTCGCACGATCGGGCATTTGTCGGTGGCGATCTTGCCCGTCTCCACGCACACGCTGATCAACACGCCCCCGCGCCGGTCCTGCGCGCCGGGTTCACGCATCTCTGCGTTCGGCACGTCCGCGGGGCTGGTGTGCATCACGCAGGTCGCCGAGGGCGGGTAGGGGGCGCGCCCTTTCACGTAGGTGCGCACCGCGGTGTCCGGGCACCACGGCGTGGCGCGGTCGCCGCTGTCCTGGCAGATCGTCACGCTGAGGCGGTCGCCGCTATCGGGCGCGGGCGTCGGCGCCGGTTCCGCGTGCTCCGCGCGCGCGCCGGTCGTCTTCACGATGTACGGTGAGGGCGTGATATTCAACGGGACGGCCGTCAACTCCGGCAGGTTGTTCAGCCGCGCCAGCGCGTCCGCGCGATCCTTGTGCTCGGCGGCCATGATCGGATGCGCCACCAGCATGAACTCCTTCCAGACCGGCGCCGGCACCGTGCCGCCGAACGTGCGGTTCATCGGCTGGTTATGCCGGTTGCCCACCCACACCGCGGCCACCAGGTCATCGGTGTAGCCGATGAACCAGGCGTCGCGGAAGGAGTTGGTCGTGCCCGTCTTGCCGGACGCGGGGAAGGGGCAGCGCGCCCGCGTGGCCGTGCCGCGCTCGATGACCCCGCGCATCACCGCTTTCATGGTGTCGGCGATCTTCGCCGGGAGGATCCGCCTGCCCCGCGGCCGGTATTCGTACAGCACGTCGTATCCGTCCGGCGTGGTGATCTTCATGATGCCCACCGGCGGATGATGCACGCCGTGATTGGCCAGCACGCCGTACCCGTTGCAGATCTCCAGCGGGGTGACGGCGGTGGCGCCGATGGCGGTGGGCAGCACCGGCACCAGCTCGGACTTGATGC
>JAKPKV010000026.1 GCA_029553475.1 Armatimonadota bacterium | reverse complement strand
CGGCCGCGCAGGCCCGAGCGCTTCACTTCGTCAATGACCGCCTCGCGCGAGCACGCACCCAGCACCTTCGCCAGCGCGGCGTAGCCGTCGGTCGCGATGTAGGCGTCCAGCGACGCGTAGGGAATGCTGCCGCAGCGCGCGGTCACGAGCCGCACCTGCCGTTTGAAATATTCAATCTCCGGAAGAGCGGTCACCCGCGCTTTGCGTTCGCGGTCAAAGTAGCAGAGCGGCTCCACCACCTCGCCCTGGCGAAGATGCTGCTGCACGATGCGCGCCATGTCCGCCGGCGTGAGCTGGGTGTAGAAGGTGCCGTCGGGCTGCACCACCAGCGTCGGCCCCATGTCACAGGAACCGATGCACCCGGTCTCATGCACGATCACCTCGTCCCGCACGCCCGCGTCGTCCAGCGCCTTCAGGAGCGCGGCGCGCACGGCCTGACAGCCGGAGGAGACGCAGCCCGCGCCCGCGCAGAGCAGCAGACGATACCGGGTATCCTGCTGTTGGCGCAGGTACTGGTCGCGCATGGCGCGCAGGTCCGCCAGCGATGTGACTTTCGATACGGTCGTCACCATGATGTGGATCCCTCTCGCAGTGGCACGGGGCACGGACGGCCCCCACGGCTCCCAAAACTTGACACGCGAAACGCGGAACGCGAAACCAACCCCCGTCAGTCGCACTTCTCGATGATGCGGTGCAGCTTGTCCGGGTTCACCTGGCGGTAGACCTGGTCGTTGATCATGATCGCCGGCGCCAGGCCGCAGGCGCCCAGGCACCGCATGACCTCCAGGGTGAATTTCCGATCCCTGGTGGTGCCGCCCACCTCGACGCCGAGCATCTCGGAGAGGCGCTTGACGATCTTCGCCCCGCCCCGCACGTAGCAGGCGGTGCCCATGCAGACCCTGATGGTGTATTCGCCGCGCGGCTGCGTGGAGAAGAAGGAATAGAAGGTCGAGACGCCATAGATTTCGGAAAGGGGGAGATCCATGCGCTCGGCAATGAGCTGCTGGATATCAATGGGCAGATAGCCGTAAATCCCCTGCACGAGGTAGAGGATCTGGATCAGGCTGCCTTCCTGGTCCTTATACTGGTCAACAACGTCAAGGACGCGGGCGCGCTTCTGCGCTTCGGTCTCGTCCCCGCAGCGGCAGGTGGTCATCTGTGCGCTCATCGTATGGCTCCTCAGCGGGTAGTCCGGCGCCGGGGCGGCCGGACTTTGTGAATGTGTTCACGTTCACTAGGACTATACCGGAATTTTTCCCCGCTGAAAAGTGGTTTTTTCGCGTTTTTCCATTTTGGTAGGAAATTTTTCGCCAACTTTTGAGTTCAAAGCCGCTTGTTCCCGCGCACACAATCTCATTTTTATCGTGAATATTTTCTCATTATATTTGATGCGATTCAACCGCGAATGTTGGTGCGTGATGCCACGTGCGGGAGAGATCTCCGGGAACGCCGGCCCATCAGCGAGACGCGCGGTGGCGTCTCGCGCGTGACACCGCGCTCAGCGGGCGACCACGCCAACGGCGAGGTCACGGTCGGCAAGGCGCATAGCCCGCGAGAGCAGCGCGTAGGCCATCCACCCATCCGGATCCACCGGCGGGTGCCGGGGCACTTCCGGATTGCCGCGCAGCGACGCCGTCCACCCCATGCGGTCTATCCGCTTGAGCAGGCGATCGTCTATCACCGGCGTCGCCACGTCCAGCAGCGTCGCCCACGCCTCGGGATGCGGCGTCAGGTCAGGCGGGCGCGGGGTGATGACCCCGTGGTGATGCATGATGGCGGCCAGCGTCCCCTGCTGCAGCGCGGGCCGGTTCTCCAGCAGCACGGAGATCGCGCGAATGAGCGCGTAGCCGGAGGTATTCGCGTGATCGCCGCAGGGGAAGGGGCCGTGGCGCGCCGTCTGATAATCAATGCGCGCCAGCACCCCGTGCCGGGTAGGACGCCGCACCGCCTCCGCCTGCCAGCGCGCCGCGCAGCGCTGCCACGCGTCGGTCAGCTTGCCGGCGTCGTGCCAGAGCACGCAGATGCGCAGCCACTGCTCCATCTCCACCAGCGGCATGCGCCAGCGCTTGCCCAGTTGCCGCAGCACGAACCGGTACCAGGGCAGCGATTGCTCGACCATCGCCAGCACTTCCGCCGCGTGATCCTGGTACGATTCGACGTGCTGATCGAAGGGCGCCCACTTGGTGTGCTGTTCGGGAAGGCGCACGCTTTCATACGGCGTGCCGGGCATCAGCTCCAATCCGATCACCGGATCGTAGCTCACCGCGTCGGCGTTCAGCACCACCAGCCGCGAGGCGGCGTGGAATTCCTCCGCCGTCTGCACCACGGACCAGGTCGGCGGCTGTTCAGGACCGGCGGGCCAGCGCGGCAGCAGCGCGAACCATTCCGCCGGGGCGCCGCTGGCCTGCCACTGCCGCCAGCCGCGCTCCAGCGACGGCACCGCCAGCGAGAAGCGCTCCAGCTCGAAGGGATCCGCCACCGTCTCCGGCATGCGGTGCAGGCAGGCGCCCACGCGCGAAAACAGCGCCGGCGGGAAGCTCTCGCGGGCTTCCATCAGCGCGCGGATGGTTGTCTCCGCTTCGTCGGTGCCCGGCGGCAGCCGCACGGCGTCCGGCAGCTCCGCGTCGCCGGCGGTCTCCCATACCGCATCCAGCGCCGCCAGTTCAGCAGGGAAGGCATGCGGAGAGCCATCGGTGAGGCGCGCCAGCAGCGCGTCGGCGGCGGGCGTGGGGTACTGTTCGCCGGGGGCATACTCGCTCACCGGCCCCACCACCACTTCGCCCTGCTCGCCCGGACGCCGTCCGCAGCGGCCGGCGCGGCGCAGCAGCGCGTCGGGCGGCGCGGGGTCGGTGATGAGCAGGTCCACGGAGATATCCGCCGCGACCTCGATGCCCGGGGTGGTGACGAGGATCGTCTGCTGCCCGGGCGTCGCGAAGGCGTCAATGACGCGTGCCGCGATGGCGTCTCGTTCGCGGAAGAACTGGTGCTGATGCAGCAGCAGCAGCTCGGTCCCCCGAAAACCGTGCGTCATCTGCCCCCGCAGCGCGCGGTAGAGCACCTGCGCGCCGCGCACGGTATTGCAGACGACCATCGTGCGCCGTTCGTGCCGCCGCAGGATCGTTTCCACCGGCGCGGCGGGCAGCGCCTCCCAGGTGCGCGTGCCGCCGCCGTCATAGGCGCTGGCGTCAATGAGATCGGCGTCGAGCAGCTCCGCCACCCGCGCGCAGAGCGCCCGCGGCCAGGTCGCCGTCATGAAGAGGCAGGGGGCCATGGGCAGATAGGCGCGCAGCAGGCCGAGCCAGGCCAGGAGGTGGAGGCGCGAGACCAGCGCCGGAAACTCGTCGAAGACCAGGTACGCGCCGAGCAGCGCGCCGGCATTGATATTCCCCAGGCCGGGATGCAGCCCCATCGGACGGGTGAGCGCGATGCTCAACAGCTCTTCCGGCGTGGTGAGCACGGCATCGCTGATCAGGAAAGGATCAAACGCGTCGCCTTCGGTCTGCACGCTCACGCGCAGCCCGCCGTGCGACGCGGTCAACGTTTGCAGTCGGCGGTGCAGCCCGCTCAGCGAGATGCCGCCCGGCACGGCGTGCAGCAGCGAGGGCGGAAAATCGTACGGATATTGCCGGCTGGCCAGCCACGCGGACCAGGCGGCGATGGCTTTCCCGCTGGCCGCCGGAGCGCGCAGCACCGCCCGCCGGCCGGAGAGCAGCGCCTCGGTGACGGCGAGTTGAAAGGGACGCGGCGTCCAGCCGCCCCGGAGATCGTGCGGGGATACCGATGGACTGAAAATCTCGGTGAGCGTTCGCTGCACGACGGCCTCCGCTGCCGGAAATGGCCGGGAATTTTCGGGAATTTCCGCACAATTCCGGCAACAATACCGGGGAATGACCCGCGTTGGTCATTCGCACGCGCTCCCATTATAAGCGGCCGAAATAGATCGTGCAAGCGTTCACAAAAGCGCTGCCCCGCCGGCATGTGCGCCTGACGGGACATGCCGGCGCTGTCGCGGCGCGACCCGCACGCGTCCCTACCCCGCCAGCGTCGGCTCCGGCGGCGCCGCGGCGCCCTCGCCCGCGCGAAAACGGCTGATGGCGCGGACCGCCAGCGCCACCATGCCGACGGACAGCCCCAGCAGCAGCAGGTCGGTGACGCAGAGCAGCAGCGTGCCGCGCAGCGCGGGGGTGAACAACGCCGCCGGCGAGCCAAAGAGCGCGGCCAGATACTTCTGCAGCTGGATGAGCAGCGACGCGATGGTGGTGAGGATCATGAACCCGGCGGGGAGCAGCGTGAACCACGCCTGCCGCTTGCGCGTGAGCAGCCAGGCGGAGACGGCAATGAGCGACAGCGCCGCCAGCATCTGGTTGCCGGTGGCGAAAAGCGGCCAGAGCGCCTTGAAGGCGTTGTACCAGGCGAAGAGCAGCATCAGCGCCGCCGCCAGCGCGGAGTTGAACCACGGCCAGCGCAGCACCGCCGGCACCTTCCCCTTGAACAGCAGTCCCCACATCTCCTCGAAGAGGTAGCGGTTCAGGCGCACGGCGGCGTCCAGGGTGGTGACGACGAATCCTTCGACGAGGAGGATGCCGAAAATCGCGCCATACGCCACCGGCAGGTGCAGCGTGCGTTCCAGCAGCGTGCCCAGCGCCACCGCGAAGGCGGCGATGGGGTTGCTGATCCCCGGCGCCTCCGGCCAGACGAAGCTCATATACTGCCCCTGGGTGAGCGTCGAGCCGACGACCAGCACCACGCCCACCGCCACCAGCGACTCCAGCAGCATGCCGTTGAAACCGATGGCGCGCGCGTGACCTTCACGGGCCACTTGCTTGGCGGTGGTGCCGGTGGCGACCAGCGCGTGAAAGCCGGAGATCGCCCCACAGGCGACGGTGATGAAGAGCATCGGCCACAGCGCGCCGAGCTGCGCCGTGCCCTGCGCCACCGCCATCGCCGGAAACGTCACCTGGAGATGCTGCGCCCCGCCGATGACCAGTCCCACGACCATCGCCAGGATGCCCGCGTAGAGCACCTGCACGTTGATGAAGTCACGCGGCTGCAGCACCAGCCAGATCGGCAATCCGGCGGCGAAGAGTACGTAGACGGTCATGATGACCATCCAGACTTTCGGATCGAGCGTGATGGGCCAGTGCACGCCGATCCAGATCGAGGCGAAACTGACCAGCAGCGCCAGCGGATAGCCGACCCACGGCGTCAGCTTCCTTTTGAAGAGCAGCCAGCCCAGCACCGGCGCGAACAGGGTGATGATCACGACCGAGGTGGAGGCAATGCCGCCGATGGCGCCTTTCACCACGCCGCCATCCGTCACGGTGCGTAACAAGTGCTGGTCCGGCGGCAGCTTGAGCAGCGTGAGGGGCACGAAGCTGGTGAGCGCGGTGGCGGTCATCGCCAGGAAGGCGGAGGTGACGAGGATGATCATCACCGTGGCGAAGCAGATAAAGAGCAGGAACCCCCGGTCGCCGAGGGTGGTACGCGCGATCTCCGCCATCGAGCGGCCGCGCTCGCGCAGGCTGATGAACAGGGTGGTGAAATCGTGCACCGCGCCGATGAGCACCCCGCCGACCACCACCCACAGCCAGACCGGCAGCACGCCGTAGAGGATCGCCATCGTGGGGCCGACGATCGGCCCGGCGCCGGCGATGGCGGAAAAATGGTGGGCGAACACCACGTTGGGATTCGTCGGCACGTAATCGCAGCCATCGGTCATCGTCGTGGCGGGGGTCGGGCGGTTGACATCCTCACCCACCCAGCGCGCCACCAGGCGGCCGTAGAGCCGCGCCGCGACGATGAAAATCGCCCCGCTGATGAGGAGCAGCACCAGTACGTTCATGGGAGCCTCGCAGGTCCGGCAGGGGGCCGGAAAGACGTTGTGCCTGCATTATACACCATGTCCCGCGAGCGCGCGCAAGCCCGCTGCCCGCCGCGCGCCGGATTGTACGGCGACGATGAGGAGCGCCGCGCCCGGGCAGATGAATGGCATACGCAGAGGGATGCGGCAACCAGGCCCGTCACCGCTGCCCGATCTTCTCCCCGGTCTCCGGATCAAGGCCCGCTAACTCAGCGTAGGTTTGCCACACCAGGCGCACATAGTTCTGCGTCTCCTGGTACGGCGGCACGCCGCCGTAGCGGCGTACAGCGCCGGGACCGGCATTATAGGCGGCCAGCGCCAGCGAGAGGCGGCCGAACGCCCGCAGCTGCGCGGTGATATACCGCACCGAGCCATCAATGTTGCTGGGGATATCGAAGGGGTCTTTCACGCCCAACCCGGCGGCGGTACCCGGCATTAACTGCCCCAGGCCCATCGCCCCGGCGGGCGACACCGCGCGCGGATTAAAGCGAGACTCGCGCGCGATGAGCGCCATCGTCAGCCGCGGATCAATGCCGTTGGCCTCGCTCTTCTCCAGAATATGGTAGGCAATCAGCAATGCGACGGCATCGTCGAGGCGCGTGTTGAACGCTTTGATCTTCGCCGCGTACAACTGCACGACTTCCGGACGCCCCGCCAGGCCGGCGGCGTCGCTGAACATCGGCGGCGGCTCTTTCGCCGGCTTGGGGGATGAATGATAGAAGGTGGGCGCGCGGCGGTCAACCACCATCTCATCCGGCGTCACCGCCACCGGATCGTCAACGGCGACATTTGCCGGGGCAGACGTCGCCGGGGTCAGCGCCAGATGCTCCAGGATCGCGCCTTCGCGCGGCACGCGGGCCAGCACGCGCACGGTATTGCCCACCGCCATGCCCGGGTCGTTCGCCTTCGCCTGCAGCATCACCATCTGCTCGGAGGTGACGCGCAGCAAATATCCGGAACCGTCCCCGCTGGAGAAGGCGCCGTTGATCGTGCCTTCCATTTCGAGCACGTTGCCCGCCAGCAGCGGGAGTTGCGCCAGCATCGTCCCCGCCCGATCCACCGGCGTCACCGCCAGCGTCGCGCGCAGCGCCTGATATTCCGCGGCGGAGACCGCGCGCGCCGGGCTTCCCGTCGCCCCCAGCAGCAGCGCCGTCACCGCGATCATCCAGCCTATCCGCACCCGTCTGCTCCCTCTCGCCATCCGTGGAATGTCATCGCCGCCGGATCATCTGCGGCGATTGGTAGTATACCATACTATTTACCATAATTCTGCCATTTCTTCCACCTGATCTGCCATCGCGCGCGCTGTCCGCGTACACGAGACAACCTTTTTCACCGCTCAGTGTCTGAAGGAATGCCATCACACGGCGCAGGGGTTGCCCTTCGCGCGTGTGATGGAGCGTGTTCCGGAGGAAGCTATGCGTCGCCTGGTTCGCTTTGCCATACTCTGTTGCTGCCTGTGCGCCGTCGGCGCTGCACTGGCGGCGGTGCCCGGCCTGATCAGTGATGAGCTCGATACTGATCTGTATGATTGCACGCTGGAGCTGCTGCCGGCGACGACGCTGTCAACGACGAGCGCCGTGAACCTGACCTTTGACGCCGGCGTGGGGAATAGGTACGCGCGCCTGACGATCCAGAAGAGTACGCTCGGCCTCGAATCCTATCAGAACGGCAAACGCCTCAGTCGCACGCCGGTGAAATGCGCCGTCGTCCCGGGCCAGCCCTATTCCCTCGTGCTCATGCGCCGGGGTGACTGGATCGGCATCATTGAACGGGGCGCGCTCATCTACCGGGGACGGCTGCCCCGCGCGCCCGGCAGCGAAGCCGGCGTGGTCGCCGCCGCCGGGTGGACGGTGAAAGCCGCGCGGGTCCAGCGGCTGGAGCCGGTCCTCTTCGCCGATAATTTCATGCGCACGCGGGAAGAGGACAGCGCGCATTCGCAGTGGACCATCCAGAGCGGAGCGTGGGGCTTGCAGTCCGCCTGGGACACCGCGCCGCAGGGCAATACCCGCCGCTTCACCTACGCGGAGAGCGGCTACGCCCAAAACCCCTTCGCCTGGAGCGGCGCCGCGGATGGCGGCCCCGCGTTCTGTACCACCGGCAAACCGTTCTGGGAAGACTACACCTTCACCGCCGCCGTGCGGCCGGCGTCCGACGGGGCGGTGGGCATCGCCGTCAACATGACCGATGCCCGCAATGGCATCCTTGTCCGCTGGACCCCCGCCCATGACCGTTCGACCCGCGGGAATTGCCTGAACCTCTACAAGCTGGTGGATGGCGAGCAAGCGCTGCTGGCCTCGTCGCGCGGCGGGTATCTCCCCGGCCAGTGGTACAAGCTCGCGATGGTGTCCACCCTGGAAGGCGTCAGCGTGCAGGTAGACGGCGAGCAACGCCTCACGGTGAAAAACGTCAGCCCCTGGCGCGGCGGCGTCGGCCTGTATGTCGAAGGGGCGCACGGCGTGGTGTTCGATGATATCACCGTCTACGGCCGCACCCTCAATCGCGCGTTGATGGACGAGAATCTGCTCTCCGCCCTCACCGACCGCATCCGCAACGACAACCAGGGCATGCAGGAGTGGGCCACGCTGAAAAGCGACTGGACGTTGACGCAGATCAGTCCCGGCGACCCCACCTATGGCAAGGAGACCGCGTATCACCGGCTGGATTTCTACGGCGATCACCGGCTGGCGGCCACCATGGTGCCGCGCGTCAGCAAAGCCGGCAAACTGCTGCTCTGCGTGAACGGGAGCGGCGGCGACCTGACCACCGGCTATCGCGCGGTCATCGAGCACGCCGCGAATCCGGCGAAAACGACCTGCACCCTCTTTCGCGACACCAAACCGGTGGCGACGAAGACGCTGGAGCCGCTGGAGACCGGCACGGAATATACGCTGCGCCTGTCGCGCACCGGCAATACCATCCTGCTCGCGCTGGATGGTGAGCCGCTGCTGCAGTTTGCCGATCCGAAACCGCTGACCGGTCTCCGCCCGGCCTACTATGCCGAAGGGAATCTCGCGCCGGTGCGCAAAGCGCTGGTCACCGGCGCCCACCTGCTGGACTACCTGTTCGCCGACGCGCCCACCGACTGGACGAGTCACGGCATCTGGCAGCCCACCACCCGCTGGTCCTGCGCGCCGAACTGGTCCTTCCTCGCCGGCTGGAGCCGCGGCGACGCCGTGCTCTGGCATAAAAAGCGCTTCACCGGCGACCATGCCTTTGAAACCTTCATCGGGCTGAAGATGGAATACCCGCGCGAACGCGAGATCTACGATAATCGGTACCGGAACTTCAACATCACCCTGTGCGGCGACGGCAGCAATCCGCTCTCTGGCTATACCGGCATCTATGGCGCGCCGGACGAGGCCGGGACGCCGAACCGCCGCAGCGTGCTGCTGCGCAATGGCGTCGAAGTCGGCTCCGCGGCCATCACCGTGCCCGGTCGCGGCGCGGCGCATCGCGAGTGGTTCGACCTCGCGCTGAAAAAGCGCGGCGCCGTCATCGAGTTCTGGATCGAGGGGCGGCTGGCCATCACCTATACCGACCCGAAACCCCTCCCCGGCGGCGTCCCGGCGATCTGGACGCACGACAACTGCCTCTCCATGGCGCGCGCGCGGCTGCTTTTTGCGAATCCGCCCGCGCCGCGCGACGAGCCTACCGTGCTGCTTGACACGCCCTGGTATCCGGAATGGCTGAATGTCGGCAAGCCGCTGGAACTCCACTTCCCGGAAAGCTGGTCCACCACCGGCAACGCGGTGACGCTGGAAGTGAAGCGGCGGATGGCCCCATCTGTCGAAACCGATCCCGCCGCGGAGATCACCGTGAATCGCCTGACCGTGACCGCCAATCCGAAGGTGAACGGCGAATACTGGTATGAGATCACCGCCACCGACGGTCTGCACCGCTCCCAGCCGCACCACCTCTTCGGCCGGGCCTTCACCCCGGCGTTGGGCCGCGACGACGCGCGCGCGCTGGTGCTCTACCGCTTTGACGAAGGCAAGGGCGACATCGTGCATGATCGCAGCGCCATCGGTAAACCGCTGGATATCACCATTCCCGAGGGTACCCTCACGCGCTGGGTGCCCGGGCAGGGACTGACGCAGCAGGGCGTGCAGCCGATGATGACGGTCAACAGCGCCGAAAAGCTGATGGCCATCGCCCAGACGAAACAATGTACCATCGAAGCCTGGCTCTCCACCGACACCGTGTATCCGCCCACGGGGTGGATGGGCTGCATGTTCGCCTGGGAGGCGGATCAAACGCGGCGCAACTTCGCGCTGGGGCACCAGTCCACCGCGCTGGTCTTCGCGCCGCCCGCCGCGCCGCTCGTCGGCGGCGACCAGCGCAACCTCGTCACCCAGGGCTTCCGCACCAGCCTGCAGCACTACGTCATCACCTGGGACGGCACCACCACGCGCAGCTACTTCAACGGGGTGAAGCAGGCCGAGCGCGCCGTTGCCTGGCAGCCGGAGAAATGGGTGAAGGACTACCCGCTGCTCGTCGGCAATCAGGTGGATCTGTCGCGCGCCTATCTCGGCACCTACTACCTGCTGGCCATCCATGACCGCTGCCTCACCGAGGCGGACGTCACACGCCATTATGACGCGGGGCCGTCCGCGCGGTAATCGCGGCGCGGGTGGGTATACTACGGGCGACTCTCGTTCGGAAGGTGTCTGCTATGAGAAGCCTGGTCTGCATCCTGATCGCCGCATGCTGCCTACTGGCCGCAGTTGCCGATACCCCGGCGCTGCACGGGCCGTCGCCGGACGTGCAGGCGTATCACCACAGCCCGCGGGTGGAGATCTACCGCCTGCGCCTCATCAATGACGCCGACGGCGCCATCAGCGGCTCGCGCGACGCCGGCAATACCTGGGAGCCTATCGGTCATGTCGTGACCTATACTACGAAGGTGAGCGACCAGGGCTACACCGCCAGCAAGTGGGCGCCCGTCGGCGCGGTGGCGGCGACGGCGGTGAACGCCATCCATCTCCGCGTCGGCTACAACGCGAAGGCGGATAAAGGCATCGTCTTCTCCATCCTGCCGAAGGAGCTGACGACCGCGGGCGGCGCGAAGCTGCAGTCCTACCTCTCGCCCGACTCCAGCATCTATACCGACATCCCCGGCGGCACCGGCATCTTCGGCGGGCACTGGGCGCCCATCCTCGGCAACCCGGTCTATCTGGAGGAGGCACACGGGCTGCGGCGCCTGCCGGACGGGTATCGTCCGCAGCAAGGCGACGTGCTGGTCATCACGGTGATGGAGCCGGCGGATCTGCCGCAGGCTATCATCTTCGACAACCGCTTCGGCGGCTTCATCACCGCCATCGGCTGGGATGGCGCCGAGACGCGCATCGGCCAGGTGTTGAAGCCGGTGGCGGGCGTGGGACGCTTCACCGGCACGCAGTACGCGGCGGCCGGGCGGCTGCGCGCCAACCATAACGGGGTGATTGACATCTCCACCTCGGTCTTCGGCACTATCAGCGGCTTCCAGATCATCCCGCGCGAGCACGCCATGAGCCCGGAGATGGTGCGCGCCCGCACCATGACCCAGTGGATGGTCATCGGCCCGCTGGACGCCCGCGACCCCTCCTGGGAGGGCGTGGCGCCCCTCTTCCGCGACTACCTGCGGCCGAGCTGGGCGGCGGACGATATCGAGCGGCCGGACTGGCTGAACCGTCTTGCGGACCGCACGCACGTGGATATCCGCCTGAAGAACGGCCCCTGGCAGCCGTTGCCGACGTTCGCCTTCGATCCCGACCTCAGCAAACCGTTCCCCGACTGGGGCAATACCGCCCTGCAAGATGTCACCCACGTCCGCATCACCTTCCCGGTGCCAGCGGCGCTGCGGATGCCGTAACGGACGGGGGGAGATGTCATCGCGCGCCTTACCGTGCGCCGCAATCGGCGGGCAAGGCCTATCCCCGTTCCGCCAGCACCCGCTGCTCGTAGGCGCGCACCTCATCCAGCCAGGCCATCCCCAGCGGCACGTCCTCGCGCAGGCAATACATCGCCCATACCGCGCCGGCGGGGAGGGTCTTCAGCTCTTCGAGGAGGGCGAGGCGGCTGGTGAAGTCGCCGGCGGCTTCCATCCGGCGCAGGGCCGCGGTGGGCTCCAGCAGGGCGAGGAGCAGCGCCTTCTCCATGCCGCGCGCGCCGATGGTCCACGCCGCCACGCGGTTGATGCTGGCGTCGAAAAAATCGAGGCCGATATGCACGCGGTCGAGGAAGCCGCCGCGCACGATCTCCTCGGCGATGGCGCGCAGATCGTCGGAGAGCACCACCACGTGGTCGCTGTCCCAGCGCACCCCGCGGCTCACGTGCAGGAGAATCTCGTCCAGGTAGAGCAGCACGCTGGAAATCTTGTCGGCGATGGTCTCCGTCGGGTGAAAATGCCCGGCGTCCAGGCAGAGCAATTTGCGATGAGCGACCGCGTACCCCAGGTAGAACTCGTGCGAGCCGGCGACGAAACTCTCCGAGCCGATGCCGAAGAGTTTGCCTTCTACCGCGTCGCGCAGATAGGCGCGGTCCATCGGCTCGGCGAAGACGGCGTCCAGCGCGTCCTTCAACAGCCGCCGGTGCGCCAGCCGGTCCACCGGCGTGTCCTTGTACCCGTCGGGAACCCACACGTTGGTGACGCAGGGCGTGCCCAGCGTTTTGCCGAAATGCGCGCCGATGCGCCGGCAGGCGATGCCGTGGTCAATCCAGAAGCGGCGGATGCCCGCGTCGTGGTGCGCCAGCGTGAAGCCGTCGGCGGCCTTCGGATGCGCGAAGAAGGAGGGGTTGAAATCCAGCCCGCAGCCCTGCGCCCGCGCCCAGGACAGCCAATTGGCAAAATGCTCGGGGGCCAGCGCGTCGCGGTCTACCTTGTTGCCGCCCGTCTCGGCGTAGAGCGCGTGCAGGTTCAGCCGGTGCGCGCCGGGAATCACCCGGAACGCCACCTCCAGGTCCGCCCGCAGCTCATCCGCCGTGCGCGCCTTGCCGGGATAATGCCCCGTCGCCGCCAGCCCGCTCCCGCTCAAGTCATCCCCGTGTTCGAAACCGCTCACGTCATCGCCCTGCCAGCAATGCAGCGAGATGGCAATCCCCCGCAGCGCCGCCAGCGCCGCCTCGCAATCCACCCCCAGCGCCGCATACTGCTCGCGCGCCAGCGCATACGCCTGCTCAACACGGGTCGTCGTCGTCATCATGCTCCCTCGCCTGTTTGGGTTTGTTGACGGTTATGGTTCAACGCGAGGGATGGAAAGTCCTCGTCGAATGGCCGCACGCAAAGCCGCACAGGCACACGAAAATACCAGAGTGTTTTTCAGATGATAGTGTTCGTAGTGAGGCACGCAGCGGAGCGGCTTGTCCCCCGTAGCTTTAGCGAAGGGGGGAGTGCCGTCCCCATGGGGACGGGATGGTCTGATACCCGAAAACGCTGAAACTCCACCCTATCGCGTCGCCGTCTCCGGATTCAGCCCGTCAAAATACTCCTTCACGCGCTGGCGTTCGCTGGCGGGCACCTGATCGCTGTTGATGGCGCTTTCCGCGCTGGCTTTGTAGCCGGGGAGGACTTCGTAATACGGCACGTTGGTGCGGTCGGATTTGCCGGGGGCGCCTTTGATGTCCACCGAGTACGCGGCCTTCTCCGGGTCAATGTCGGCATTTTCCTTCACCGGGTCGGTAGAGGCGCCCAGCCGGCCTTCGGGATTGCCGAAGTGGTCCTTTGAACCGCCCTCGCCGCCGCTAGTGCCGCCGCTGCCGGAGTTGTTCACGTGCGGATTATTGGTGGATACCTGGTCGTTCGGCCCCTGGTTGTTGCCTTGTCCCTGGCCTTGCCCCTGGCCCTGACCGGGTTTGTTGCCCTGGCCGCCGGGTTTTCCGGCCAGCGGGCACGGCTTGTTGGCGGCGACGCCCTGGCGGCACTGGCCCACGCCCTGCCGCATCTGGCCCATCGTGGGCGCTCCCGGCATCATATTCGGCGGGATGGGCGTCGTGTTGCGCATCGCCTGCCCGGCCTGCCGCTGCCCCTGCTCGGTGCCCTGCTGCAGCTGCTGGCTCGCCTGCCGCATTGATTGCGACATCGGCTGGTTCGCGCTGGACGTCTGCTCCATCTCCCGCGCCGCCTGCTGCACCGTCTGTCCGAGCTGCCGGCGATCCTGTTTTGACATCTCGCCATCGCGCTGCAACTGCTCGCCCATCTTCCGCAGGTCTTCGGACGCGGCGGCGCCCTCGCCCTTCTCCAGGTTCTTCGCCAAGGACTGTAGGCGTTCTTCCCGCTGCAGCGCGGCGCGCGCTTCTGTGGACAGTTTCTCGCGCGGGGTGCCCGCCGCCAACTGCTCGCGCGCGCGCGCCGCGTTGGCCTTCTCCGCCTGCGTGCGTTTCTCCAGGCCGTCGCGGATGGCCTCCGCCGCGCGCTGCATCGCCTCGCGGTCGTGCGCCTGCAACTCCTTGCCGATCTTCGCCTCCGCGTTCTTCATCTCTTCCTGCAGCTTGTTCAGCCGCACCAGCGCTTCCTTCTTCGGGATGCGCAGCCGCTCCATCTCGGTGCCCAGCTTCTGCATCTTGCGCACGAGTTGCGTCGCGGTCTTGCTGTGTTTGACATCCGGATGCTTCAGCATCTCGCGGGCGTATTGCTTCAACTCCTGGCCGGACTGCTTCAGCGTCCGTCGCTCCTCGCGCGACTGCGGCGAGTGCAGCCAGGGGATGGCCGGCATGACCGCGAGGAGGATCGCCAGCGCCCACAGCGCCAGCGGCACCTGCTGGCGGCGGGTGAAGCGCCGCGGGAAGAGCTCGGTCGGCGAGACGGCGGTGAGGTGGTCAATGGCGTCGCGGGTGATGAGGTCGCGCAGCTCGGCGGGGCTCTCCGCATTGGCCGCCATCGCCACCGCCGTGCTGGCGCGCTCCCGCAGGTTGCGCCGGCGCTCAATGGTCAGCGCGGTGGCGAAATCGGTCACCGGACGGGTGGCGCCGTAGATCGCCCCGGCCAGCGCGCCGAGCACAAAGAGCGCGAGCAGCGCATATTCGTCCACGTACCAACCGGTGAAGAGGTGATCGAGGACCACCAGCAGCACCGCCGCCCCGCCCGCGACCCCCGCGCCGAAGACGAGATAGCGCTCGATGAGCAGCCGGCGCAGCCGCGCACGAAACGGCCCCAGCCGCTCATGCAGTTCCTCATGCATCTCCGCCATCGCTCCCTCCTCCGCGCCGTGCTGTCTACAGTATACCACGCCGGGCGCCGTCGTAACGACGCCATCAGGTTAGACCGCGCGGCGGAGGCGCATGTTCCCGGATGTGTCTCACCCCGCACCACGCGCAAATGTTCACCATGCGGGGTGATACAGGTTGCAGGTTGCAGGGAGGAGTCGAATACGATGACGACGACGATGACGATTGACCGCTTCCCCCATCGTCATCGTCATCGTCGTCGTCGTCCCTTATGCCCCCCTGCGCCTGTGAATACGTAAAAATAAAAATTTATTTTTCATAAAAAGTCTGGGTCAGACACACCATCCCGTTCGTCGTGCGGCACGCAGCGGCGCGGCTTGTCCCCCGTAGCTTTAGCGAAGGGGGGAGTGCCGCCCCATGGGGACTGTCCCCATGGAGATGGCACCTCCGCCAGGACAGCAGGGATGCGCTGGATGATCGTCATGATAGGGCTACGTCGCTGCTGGGCGTGTAGGTTTGGTATCATGGCTGCACAACCTGTGGTATAATAATATAAAAATAGGAGCAAGCATGCCACGGATTTCATAACTTTTTCGGCATAGAAATTTATATGTATTATCGGGAGCACCAACCCCCGCATTTTCATGCGCTCTATGGAGAAGATGAAGCACTTGTCGCCATTGACTCGCTCGCGATTCTCTCTGGAAGACTGCCTGGACGTGCGCTGGGCCTGGTGATTGAGTGGGCAACGCTTCATCAGGATGAACTGCGGCAGGCCTGGCGTGATGCTGAAGCCCAGCAGCCGATTCGTCAGATCGCACCGTTGGCGTGAGGGAATATATGACTCGCGTATCCGAGGTAACAACGCTGGAGCCCTTTCGCATCCGGGTTAAGTTCACGGACGGCCTTGAAGGCGTCGTTGACCTGGCGCCGATGGTTGGCACGGGTGTCTTCGCGCCGTTGCGCGATCTGGAAACCTTTGCCCGCGTCTACGTTGATCCGGTCACGCATACCGTCGCCTGGCCGGGCGACATTGACCTCTGCCCCGATACCATGTATCGGGACATTCAGGCGCAGCAGCGGGCCGCGTAAGCTCCCGTTTCACCCCATCCGTCCCATCAACCGCACCGTCTCCTCTGCCATCGCCGTCAGCGACACCCGGTGATAGCCCGCCACGCCGGTGAGGAGGGTGTCCTGCATCGGCGCGATCCATTTAGCGGGGAGGGCTGCGGCGCCGAGCATGACGCCGAGGACGCTGCCGGCGGTGGCGCCGTTGCAGTCGGTGTCGAAGCCGGGCATGACCGCGCCGCAGATCGTTTTTTCAAAATCCTGCTCGCCCCAGAGCAGGGCGATGGCGACGATCTCCGCGTTGCTGATGGTGTGGCACCAGTGGTGGGCAAAATTTTCGTCCCAGCGGGCGTGCAGGTCGTCCACCATCTGCCCGTACGTCTTCCCGGCGCGGTAGTCGGCGATGACGCGCGCGATAGCGGCGGCCAGGCGGCAGGTCGCCGGAAGCTGCGCCAGTCCGGCGCGGATGACCGTCTCCACGTCGTCGCAGACGTAGGCGGCGGCGAGCATGGCGGCGACCCACATCTCGCCGTAGATGCCGTTCTTCACGTGGCTGATGGCGGCGTCGCGCCAGGCGAAGTCGGCGGCACGTTCCGTATTGCCGGGGTTCACGTAGCCGAAGAAGTCGGCGCGAATCTGCGCCCCGATCCACTCGCGGTAGACATTACGAACACTCGCCGACGCCGGCGGCGCGATGCCCATCGTCAGGTTGATGTAGGCCACGCGCTCGGCGGTGCAGACGTGGAAGAGCGGGATATTTCCCAGCCAGAATCTCGCCACGTCGGCGGGGGTGAAGTCGGCGCCGCCCCCCTTCACGATGGCCAGCCCGGTGACGGTGTAATTGGTGTCGTCGTCCTCCACCATGCAGGTGATGCCCTCTTCAAAGAGCTCCGGCCCGCGATGGGTGAAGCCGCACTCCCGCAGCAATTCCTCGGGCGCGTTTTGGGAAAAGTAGCGGTCCAGCGGCCAGCGCCCCTGCGCCGTCAGCAGTTTTTCCATCTGCCAGCGCCGCCGCCCCTCCGCCGGCTTGCCCAGCAGGCACCCCGCCGCGCGCCCCTGCCACCCGCCGAGGGCTTTGTCCAGCACGGCGGCCTCATCCACCCCCGGCAGCGCCACCGCCGCCGGCCGCGCCGCCTGAATGCCGGCGAGGTCGGACGGCTCGCGATGCGGGAAATCCGCCCGCACCGGCAGCGCCGCCGTCGCGTCCAGCAGCGCCTCCGCCCGCGCCAAAAATTCCTCGCTTCCCTCCTCCAGCGCCGCCAGCGCCGCGAACTCCGCCTCCAGCGACGACAGGTCTTTCCCCTCGTCGAGGCACTGCGCGCGCTCGATCTCGAGGTCACCCCGGTTCGGCAGCATCCACGGCTGCTGTGCCCAATTCGTTCGGAACATGGTCTGCATATCTCACCTTCACCTCTCACGCGTTCGCTCGTATCGAGCGCCACTGGAACTGACTCCGCCTGGCCGGATCAGCACTCGGCGGCACCGGTGCGTAGACGCCCTGTTGACAGGTTCGCCATGCCAGGCGGAGTCTGTCCCTTGGTACCGGCGCGGAAGGGACAGACTCCGCATGGCGACGCGGCGTTGTGTGCGAGGCGCGGGCGCAAACGCGGCACGGATTGCCAGTCTGGCCATGCGCAGTCAGTCCCAGCGGTACCGTTCCATTTTTTTCACCGTGCCAGCGCTCGCTCCACCGCCGCCGCGTCCGCCGGTTTGTCCACGTCGAAACCGATCTCCGGATACGGCGTGATAATGGCTTTGATGGGCGCGCCCATGATGCGCGCGGCGACGGCTTCCAGCTCCACGATGGTGAGCGTGCCGCCGAGCATCCCCCACACGGTGGGCCAGCCGAGGATGCCCGCCAGCTTCAGCGGCTCCTTGCGGGCGTCGTACAGGCGCTGGATGAGGGCGCCTTTATCGGTGAGCAGGTCGGCGGTGGCGACGACGGCATTGCCCCCGGTGAAGATGCCGTCGCTGATCCTCACATACGTCCGCTTCGCCCCCGGAAAACGCTCCTCGCACGCCTGGCGCGGGATGATCGGATAGGTCAGCGCCGCCCCGCTCGCCAGGCTGGCGGTGAGGTATCCCGTCAGCGCGTGCCCGGTGATGAGCGGCAGGTCGCCGGTGAGGAAGAGGAGATGCGTCGGCTCCGCCGCCCCCAGCGCCGCCGCGCCGTTCCGCATGTTCTCGACAATCGTCTCCCCCGCCGGCACTTTCGTCTCCGGCATGTCAGGGAAGGCGTCCAGCACCGCCCCCGGCGCCACCACCGCCGACGCCCGCACCAGCGGCGTCGCGCGCAGCGCCTCCAGCACGTAGGCCAGCATCGGCCGCCCGCCAATGGGCAGCAGCGGCCGGTAGGCGCACAGCCCCGCCAGCTTCTTCGGCACCCGCCCGCCGGCCAGGACGACGGCACATACCCGCGCGTGCGCTAACATGCCTGCTTTCATTGCGTCATCCAACCTTCACGGCTCCCCCGAGAGCTCGCAGCCGCGCCGCCCACGGCTCGATCTCCGCCTGCTCCGCGGCGGGAATCGCCGCCGCGATGGGCGAGCAGCCGCCCAGCGACGCCCACTTGCCGAGGCCCAGCCGGTGATACGGAAGGAACTCCACCGGCGGGGGCGTGGAGAACGCACCCAGCAGACGGGCCAATCCGTCGAGAAAGAGCGGCTCGGCGTTCATCGTCGGCACCCAGGGGATGCGCAGCACGATGGGCCAGCCTTCCGTCGCCATGCGGCGGATATTCCCCAGGATGCGGCGGTTCGGCACGCCGGTGAGCGCCGTGTGCCGGGCGTTGTCGGTATGCTTGAGGTCCACCAGCCAGAGATCCACCGACGGCGCCAGCGCCGCCAATCGCTCCCAGCGGTCGAGGGCGGCGGTCTCGATGGCGGTGTGTATCCCTTCCGCCTTCGCCGCCGCCAGCAGCGCGCGGCTGAAGCGGTATTGCCGCAACGGCTCGCCGCCGGAGAGCGTCATGCCGCCGTCGGAGTTCCGGTAGAACGGGATGTCCCGCCGCACGGTCGCCAGCACCTCCGCCACCGCCATCGTCCGGCCGACCATCTCGATGGCGCCCGCCGGACAGGCCTCCACGCAGGCGCCGCAGCGGTCGCAGGACTCCAGCTGCAGCGCGTGCCCCTCCGCGGTGATGGCATGCCCGCCCAGGCGGCACGCCGCCGCGCAGCGCCCACATCGCGTACAGCGGTTGAAGGTGACGCGAATTTGCGGGGCATCCTCCAACCCCTCCGGATTATGGCACCACGGGCAGCGCAGTGGACAGCCCTTCAGGAAAACGGTGGTGCGGATGCCCGGGCCGTCGTGCAGGGAAAAGCGCTGAATATTGAAGACCTGGCCGTTAACCTTCATGAGCGGTTCTCGCGCGCACCTCGCCCCCGCGAGCGCTCCCCCGGCGGAGGTGCGCGTACGAAAGGGAGCGTTATCCCCCCCGCGCCTGTAAATCCTTATCCCGCGCGCGCACCTTCTCCGCCATCCGCAGGCGCATCTCCACCAGCGTGCGCGTCAGCGCGTCATCGCCGACAGCGAGGATCTCCGCGGCGAGCAGGCCGGCGTTGCGCGCGCCGTTAATGGCCACCGTCGCCACCGGAATGCCGCCGGGCATCTGCACGATGGCGAGCAGCGCGTCCAGCCCGCCCAGGCTGGCCATCGAGGAGGAGATCGGCACGCCGATGACCGGCAGCACGGTGAAGGCGGCGAGCACGCCCGGCAGATGCGCCGCGCCGCCCGCGCCGGCGATAATCACCCGCATCCCTTTCTCCGCCGCCGCGCGCGCGAACTCCGCCGCGTCATCCGGCGTCCGGTGCGCGCTCATGATATGCATCGCATACGGGATGCCCAGCTCGTCGAGCACGACCCCCGCCTCTTGCATAATCGGCAGGTCGCTGTCGCTGCCCATCAAAATGCCCACTGTTGCCGCCATAGCAGGTATTGCCCTTTCTGTGCGCGAATAGCTGCATCATTAACCGGGTTTCCCATTATTAGACACCGGATGATGTGCTTCCTTCTCAGCAACTGTAGAAAACACCTCGTCCCGGCGCGAACGCGCGGGGGCTTCACGCTCATTGAGCTCTTGGTCGTCATCGCCATTCTCGCCATCCTGGCCGCCATCCTCTTTCCCGTCTTCAGCCGGGTGCGCGCGAAGGCGCAGCTGGTCCAGTGCGTCAGCAACGTGCGGCAGCTCGCCCTCGCGGTGCAGATGTATGTGCAGGATTTCGATGAATCGTTCCCGGCCGGCGACTGGCAGGCGGCCATCCGCCCTTACGTCACCGACGCCCGCCTCTTTCGCTGCCCCAGCACCCGCGCGGCGCAGAGCTACGGCATGACCGAGCAGCTTGCCGGCGCCGCCCTCGGCGACGTGCGCTCGGCCGTCAAAACCGTGCTCATCGGCGAGACGACGGCACCGTGGTTCTCCTGCCACCATCCCCTGCGCTCTCCCCACCAGGGCGGTTTCACCTGGGCATTCGTGGATGGACATGCCGTCCATTTCCCGCGCATCCCCAGCCCGCACCTGGCGCGGCTCACCGGCGGCGTCGGCGCGCTGCGGGGGTGGAACGGCGTGCTGCCCCTGCCGAACTCCTGGAAAGCGGTCAACGGGAAAGACGTGGCGGTGCGCGAGCCGGCGTGGGCGCCTCCGCGCCTGCCCGGCGCCATGATTACCACCGCGGCGCAATCCAGCGGGCCGGCGCCCTTCGACGGCTTCCTCACCGATCTCTGCGATGACAATCTGGAGCCGGATAACGAAGGGCCGGCCTGGCAGAATTTCACTGACCCGGTGGTCGTCATCTTCACCTTCCGCCACACGGTAAATCTGAACGCCGTGCGCATCAGCGTGCGGAAAAACAGCAGTTGGGCCGCCGGCTGGTCGCTGTACGCGCGCGACGCGCGGGGCGCGTACAGCATGCCGCTCATCTGCCCCGGCCCCGCCCTCACCGCCGTCAGCTCCATCCAGGAGCGCGACTACGACCTGGAAACGCCGGAAGTCTGCACCGACGCCCTGCGCCTCACCCTCACCGGCCCCCACCCCGGCAGCTTCACTCCCACCGGTCTGCGCGAATTCGGCGTCTACGACAATCCCGAAGAATGACACTGTGGTCGGCCGCACGCCCGCGCGCGGAGGGACCGCCCACGCTCTTCCCCATCCCTTCCGCGCGTCACCTCACCTCTTCACCTTGTCACCTCTTCACCTTGTCACCCCTTCACCTTGTCACCCCGCCGGGGGCAGCGGACACTCCCGCGAAAAAGACGCGTGTTCGCCTTGCACGCTACATCTAGCGAGTGGTACAATACCCCTGCCGCACCGCTGGGGTTTCACGGCCAATCGCTCCCCCGCCGGCGTTGCGCGGCGCGCGAGAATGCCATGCCTGATGTGCCGTTCATCCACCTACATTTACACTCGGAATACAGCCTGCTCGATGGCGCGTGCCGGGTGAAAGATATCCCCGCGCGCGCCGCCGAACTCGGCATGCCCGCCATCGCCGTCACCGACCACGGCAATATGCACGCCACCATCGAGTTCTACCGCGCCTGCCAGAAAGCCGGGGTGAAGCCGATCATCGGCATGGAAGCCTACGTCTGCGACCACAGCCGCCTGGAAAAGCGCGACGGCCGCGCGAACACCGGCCACATGGTGCTGCTGGCGCGCAACCAGACCGGCTACCGCAACCTGCTCAAGCTCGCGAGCAGCGCCAGCCTCGAGGGCTTCTACTATACCCCGCGCGTGGATCACGAGCTGCTGGCCGCCCACGCCGAGGGCATCATCGCCCTCACCGCCTGCCTGGGCGGCGAAATTCCGAAAATCATCACCGCCGGCGATCTGGAGCGCGCGAAAGCGCTCTGCTGCTGGTACCAGGAGCTCTTTGGTCCCGATGGCTTCTACCTGGAGCTGCAGGACCACAACACGCCGCAGCGCGTCTTCTACGCCGAGCAGCCGCGGATGAACGCCGCCCTGCGCGGCATCGCCGCCGAGCTCGGCATCCCGTTGGTCGTCACCAACGACACCCATTACCTGCTGCGCGAGGATTTTGACGCCCACGAGGTGCTCATCTGCATCGGCACGCAGAAGACGCTGGACGAACACCGCCAGCGCGAGATGAATTACTCCACCGAGCAGTACCTGAAGAGCACCGAGGAGATGTACGCCGCCTTTCCGGACGACGTGGGCGCGCTGGAGAACACCGCGCGCATCGCCGAGCTGTGCGACGTCTCCATCACCCTCGATGAACCACAGTTGCCGGAATTCGCGATCCCCGCGGGCGCCACCTGGGACGGCGTGCTGCGCGAGGCGTGCGAAACGCGGCTGAACGCCATGTACGCGGACGATCCGGCGGGAGCCGCACGCGCGCGGGAGCGCCTGGACTACGAGCTGGGGGTGATCAGCGAAAAAGGCCTGTCCCCCTACTTCCTCATTGTGCGCGACTTCCTCGATTGGGCGCGCGCGCAGGGCATTCTCGTCGGCATCCGCGGCTCCGGCGCCGGCGCCATCGTCTCCTACCTCACGAATATCAGCTACCTCAATCCGCTGGAGTACGGCCTCTGGTTCGAGCGCTTTCTCTCCCTGGACCGCGCCTCCATGCCGGACATTGATTGCGACTTTGAAGACCGGCGCCGCGCGGAAGTGATCGAATACGTCGTGCAGAAATACGGCGCGGACAAAGTGGCGCAGGTGGCCACCTTCGGCACGCTGCAGCCCCGCCTGGCCGTGCGCGACGCCGCCCGCGTCCTCGGCGTGCCGCTGACCACCGCCGACCGCCTCAGCAAAGCCATCGGCATGGCGAAGACGATTCAGGAGGCCATCGCAGGCAACCCGGAGATTCAGGACCTGCAGAACCAGGATCCCGCTGTCCGCCACCTGCTGGCGATGGCCGGCAAGCTGCAGGGACTGGCGCGCCACCTGGGCACCCACGCCGCCGCCGTGGTCATCTCGCAGGGGCCGCTGGTGGAGACGGCGCCGTTGCAGCGCACCCCGGACGGGGGCGCCCAGACCCAGTGGGAATATCCCATGGCCGAAGCCGCCGGCCTGGTGAAGATGGATTTTCTCGGCCTGCGCACGCTCACCGTGCTCAAGGATGCCCTCACCTACATCGAGCAGCATCACGGCGTCACCTACGACCTCCCCACCCTGCCGCTCGATAACGCCCGGGCGTATGAGCTGATGGCGCGCGGCGACACCGCCGGCGTCTTCCAGTTGGAATCGGTGGGCATGCGCAACGCCCTGCGCCAGCTCAAGCCCGACCGCATTTCCGATGTCATCGCCATGGTCGCGCTGTATCGCCCCGGCCCGATGGCGGAGATCCCGAAATTCTGCCTGGGCAAGCACGATCCGGGCACCATCACCTACCTGCACCCGGCGCTAGAGCCCATCCTGCGGGAGACCTACGGCGTGCTCGTCTACCAGGAGCAGGTGATGGCTATCGGCCGCGAAGTGGCCGGCCTCAATCCCGCCGACGCCAACGACCTGCTCAACGCGCTGCGAAAAAAGAATCTCGACAAGATGGCGAAGCTGGAGCCCGTCTTCCTCACCGGCGTCAAAACCACCTCCGGCTTCACCGACACGCAGGCGGAGGCGCTCTGGGACCGGCTGAAAGAATTCGCGAAGTACGCCTTCAACAAGGCGCACTCGGCCTGCTACGCCCTGGTCGCCTACCAGACCGCCTTCCTCAAGGCGAACTATCCCGTCGAGTTCATGACCGCGCTGCTCACCAGCGTGATGGATTCGCAGGATAAAGTCAGCCTCTACGTGGCGGAATGCCGCAAGCTGGGCATCGAGGTGCTCGCGCCGGACGTCAACTTCAGCCGCGTCGGCTTCACCGTGGAGGATGGCGGCATCCGCTTCGGCCTCACCGCCATCAAGGGGGTCGGCACCGGCGTGGTGGAAGCCATCGTCGCCTCCCGCGAAGCGGACGGCCCCTTCAGCGATCTCTTCGACTTCTGCGCCCGCGTCGGCGGCACGCTGTGCAACCGCGCCGCGCTGGAATCCCTCATCAAGAGCGGCGCCATGGATGGCCTGCCCGGCAATCGCGCGCAAAAGCTCGCCCTCGCCGACGCCGCCGTGGACATGGGCCAATCCGCCGCCCGCGACCGCGCCGTCGGGCAGGTGAACCTTTTCGGCGATATGGCGGCGACGGTGCAGACCATCGTGCCCGACCTCCCGCCGCTGCCGGAATTCTCCGCCCAGGAGCTCCTCACCATGGAGCGCGACTTCCTCGGGCTCTATGTCTCCGACCATCCGATTCACGCCCACGAGGAGGCGCTGCTGGAGTTCCGCACCGCCTCGGTGGAGGAGCTGGCGGAGGCCCGCGCCGGCGACGAAGTGGTCATCGGCGGCATGCTCACCGTGGTGAAGCCGCACGTCTCGAAAAACGGCAAGCAGATGGCCTTCCTCACGCTCGACGACCTCACCGGCGCCGTGGAGATCACCGTCTTCGCCGAACCCTACGAAAAGGCACGCGCGTTCTTGAAACAGGACGCCATCGTGCTGGTGAAAGGCACGGTGGATTTCGGCACGTTCCAACGGACGCCAACGACGGATGACGAGGAAGAGGAGAAGCCGGACCCCAAGCTCCTGGCCATCGCCATCGCCCCCATTGATGACGAAGCCGCCATTCAGGAGTTGCAGCGCGCCGCCGCGCGCCGCCGCGGCAACGGCTATGGCAACGGGAATGGCCGGCATGGCGGCACGTCCGCCGCCGTCACCGCGCTGCCCGTCTACAAACCGGAACGCCCGGTACATCAGGGGGATGGTATGACTGGAGCACCGAATGGCAACGGCAAAGCGACGCGCCCCTGCCGCATCTGCCTCTCGGAAGCTTTCGTGACGTCCGATGATTTCGCCACTTTGCCCGCCCTGCTGTGCTCCTGCCGCGGCGACGCGCCCGTGGAGATCACCGTCATCCTCGCGAACGGCGCCCGCCGCCGCTGGCGCGTCCCGACGATCACCGTCAATCCCGACTGCGTGAGCAAACACCTCCGCATCCTGCCCGGCGTGTCAGTGGCGGAGTGATGCCCCCGCATCGCCATCGGGAGGGCGCGCCCGCCAGACCGTGCGATGACGCCCGCCCCGGGGCGGCGATCATGGCAGCAACTGTTCCAACCCGATGGTGAGCCCGCACAGTCCGCGCACCGCGCGCACCGCCATCAGCACGCCGGGCATGAACGATTCCCGGCTGACGGCATCGTGGCGGAGGATCAGCGTCTGACCAAGACCGCCGAAAATCACCTCCTGGCTGGCGACGTATCCCGGCATGCGCACGGCATGCACGCGGATATGCCCCCGCGCGAGGCCGCGGCTCGCTTCCCCCTCCTCCGGCGTCGGCGGCGCAGTCAATCGGCCGCCGGCCGCCTCCGCCATCAACTCGGCGGTGCGCAGCGCCGTGCCGGACGGCGCGTCCAGCTTCTTCTCGTGATGGTATTCGATGATCTCCGCGTAATCGAAGAACGGCGCCGCCTGCTGCGCGAACCGCATCATCAGCACCGCACCGATGGCGAAGTTCGGCGCGACGAAGACGGGCGTCCGCGCGCCGTCGGCCAGCGCGCGCAGCTCGGCGACGTGCGCGTCGGTGAGGCCGGTGGTGCCCACCACCGCCGCCACCCCCCGCGGCACCGCGACGCGCAGGTTCGCCATCACCGCGTCCGGACGGGTGAACTCCACCATCACCTGGGGGCGGGCATCGCGGATGGCCGCTTCCAGATCATCCGTCACCGGCACGTGCAGCGGCGCGATGCCGGCCAGCTCCCCGGCGTCCGTGCCGACGCCGGCGATATCCACCGCCGCCACCACCGCCACCCCCTCCGCGGCCGAGAGCGCCTTCACCACCTCGCGCCCCATCTTGCCGCAGGCCCCCGCCACCACTACGCGAATCTCCGACATACGCTCCTCTTTGCCGCGCCAGGGCATTCCCGCATCCCCATCGCGCCCCGCCCCGCTGCCCCGCTGCAACCCGCAACCCCAGCTTACTCTTCCTCCCGCTGATACGCCACCACCGCGTAGCGGTGCTGCCCCAGCCCGTCTATGGACAGCTCCACGACATCGCCAGGCCGCAGATAGGTGGGCGGGCGCATCCCCGCGCCGATGCCCGCCGGCGTGCCGGTGGCGATGATGTCGCCCGGCAGCAGCGTCATGCTCCTGCTGGCGAAACTGACCAGCTCCGGCACGCTGAAGATCAGGTTCTGCGTCGTGCCGCGCTGGCGCACTTCGCCGTTCACCCGCGTGATGAGCTGCAGGTTGCCCACATCCGCGATCTCATCGGCGGTCACCAGATAGGGGCCCACCGGGCAGAAGCCGTCATAACTCTTCGCGCGGAACCACTGGCTCTCTGCCCGCTGCACGTCGCGCGCCGTCACGTCATTGACAATCGTGTAGCCGGCGACATAGGCCAGGGCGTCTTCCACGGAGACTTCGCTGCACAGCCGGCCGATGACCACGCCCAGCTCGATCTCGTAATCCACCTCGCGCGACCAACTGTCCGGCGGCAGCATCAGCGGGTCGGTCGGCCCGGCGATGGAGGTTTGCGCCTTGCAGAACAACAGCGGGCTGCTCGGCAGCGCGTTCCCCATCTCCTCGGCGTGATCGCGATAATTCAAGCCCACGGCGATGATCTTCCCCATCCCCGCCAGCGGCGGCCCCAACCGCACGCTGTCCAGCGGGATGAGCGCCGACTCCGGCGCCGGCTCGTAGGTCAGCTCCTCGATCTGCTGCAGCAGATCGAACTCCAGCACCTCTTCGATGCTCGCCGGCGACTCTAACTCGGCGATCTCCAGGCCGTAGATGAAAGCATCCCGCAGGATCACCCCCAAGCGCTCCTGATACGGCTCGCCGTACATCACCAGTTTCACGATCACACCTCCCCACGGCCCGCGAAACGCCCCGCGTGGAGCAGTTTCGTCAGGTCTGTTGCCCCTTAATTCGCGCTCCCCCGCCGCGTTCCTTTTCTGACAACGGCCCGAAATGGGCGATTCTCCTCACCGTCCTCGGCGGCATTTCATGGCAGAATGTCGCTGCAACACGGAGGTGCACGATGCCTGAACCCGGCAGCATGGTCATCATCATCGGCGACGGCCTGGGCGATTGGCCGCTGCCCGAGCTGGCGGACCAAACGCCGCTGGAAGCGGCGCCCACCCCCCACCTGGACCGGCTGGCGCTGGAAGGGGAAAACGGGCTGATGGACCCCATCGCGCCCGGGGTGCGCGCCGGCAGCGACACCGCGCACCTCGCCATCCTCGGCTTCGATCCCTCCTGTTATTACACCGGGCGCGGGCCGTTTGAGGCGCTGGGCATCGGCATGGACGTGCGCCGCGGCGATATCTGTTTTCGTGTGAATTTCGCCACCGTGGATGCCGACCTGCGCGTGACCGACCGCCGGGCGGGGCGCATCACCGACGGCACGGCGCAGTTGGCCGCCGCGCTCAACGGCCTGGAGCACGACGGCTGCACCTTCCTCTTCACAGCCTCCGTGGCGCATCGCGCGGCGCTCATCATCCGCGGTCCCGGCCTTGGCCCCCGCGTCTCTGACGCCGATCCGCACGTGGAGGGCGTCTCGCCGCAGATCGCCCACGGCGAGGACGACGCCTCGCGGAAAACGGCGGCATTGGTGAACTGGTTCGTCATGCGCGCGCATGAGATGCTCACAGACCATCCCATCAATCGCACGCGGGAGGCACAGGGGCTGCCTCCGGCGAATATCGCCCTCCCCCGCGGCGCCGGCAGCGCGCCGGAATTGCCCACCTTTCACGCGCGTTACGGCTTCACCGGCGCCATGGTGGTGGAAGTGGGACTGGTGAAAGGCATCGGAAAATACCTGGAGATGGCGGTGATGGACGTGCCGGAGGCGCATGGCGACCTGACCACCGACGAAATCGCCATGGCGAAAGCGGTGGTGGCGGCGCTGACCCATCACCCCTTCGTCCTCTGCAACCTGAAGTGCCCGGATGTCGCCGGCCATGACGGCGATGCGTGGGCCAAACTGGCGGCGGTGGAAAAACTAGACCGTCTGGTCGGCTACGTGCGAGAGCACGCCGCTCCCGACACCTACCTCGCCGTCACCGGCGACCACTCCACCCCCGTCCTCGCTCGCGATCACACCGGCGACCCCCTCCCGCTCCTCATCCACGGCCCGCACACCCGCCCCGACCAGGTTGCGGCCTACGGAGAACGCCCGGCCGCCCGCGGGGGCCTGCACCGCATCCGCGGCACCGACCTGTTGAACCTGCTGATGAGCCTGACCCTGCGCGCGGAAAAATTCGGCGCATAAATATATCGGGCAACCACCAACACGGGTCTATTGGCTGAAGCAGAGTCGTCCGTATGAAGTTCGTGCTTTGTCGTAATTTCATCGTTCGACCTCTTGACTTCTAATAGCAGGTCTTATTGCCAAATCAGTCACCACACCGAGCGCCTGCTTGATCTCTTCATGCGTCATGCAGCCTGATACGCTGAAGCGAATCGTCCCCTCCGGCGCGGTGCCGAGGGCGTTGTGCATCAGCGGTGCACAATGCAGGCCGGTACGGCAGACAATGCCGCGTGCCGCGAGTTGATGGCCAGCCTCCTCCACGCTGAGGCCGTCGAAGGTGAAGGAGACAACGGGAACGTATTCACCATCCGGCAAGTCATCATACAGGCGCACACCAGGGATAGCACGCAGGCCGGCGCGCAGGGAGGCAGCGAGTTCCCGCTCACGATGTCGGTAGGCTTCGCTGTCCTGCTCCTGCCAGCGCAAGGCAGCAGTGAATCCGGCGATGCCGGGGCTGTTGGGAGTGCCGGCTTCCAGCCGAGCCGGCATGGCCATCGGATGGAAGACGGCGTCGCTGTCTTCCCCGGTGCCGCCGACGAGCAGCGGCTCCATGTCAATGCCCGGAGCCATGTAGAGCACGCCGACCCCCGCAGGGCCGAGCAAACCTTTATGGGCGGGGAACGCCACCAGGTCGGCCTGAAGCGCTCGCGGATGGACCGGGCGATGACCGATGGCCTGGGATGCATCCAGTACAGTAATCGCGCCCACAGCTTTCGCTCGCTCGAAGAGCGGGCCGATGGCGTAGACCCGTCCAGTGACGTTGGAGGCGTGGGTGAAGACAACCAGCGCTGGCGGGTCGTCGGCGACGAGGCGACTGAAGGCCCCAGCGTCCAGGGCGCCGGTGGCATCGAAACCGAGATAGGTGACGCGCACCTGCCGATGGCGCTGAAGGTGGCGAAGGGGACGGAGAACGGCGTTATGCTCGGCAACGGAGGTGATGATATGCGCGCCGGGTGGTAGAGTAAGGCCGATACCCCAGATGGCCTGGTTCAGGGCGGCGGTGGCGCCGGCGGTAAGCGCGTTGTGGTGCATATCATCCACATCGAGCAACGTCGCCAGGCGCTCCCGGCATTCCTGTACCAGTGGCCCAAGGGGACAGCGGGTTGGGTCGGACACGCCATGCGTGCGGCCCATCACGGCTGGCATGGCCTGCAGTACCTCGGTCATCGCGTGTGCAACGCCTGGGGCTTTAGGCCATGAGGTGGCGGCATGGTTCAGATAGATGGGTTGCGAGGCTGGAGGGGTGGAGCCGGGAAAGGCGAGGGCCTGCTGACGGCAAGTCTTCACGCAAGTACCACACTTGATGCAGTCGCCAGCGACCATCTGCCCGCCTTCAGCAAAGCTGCCAGGGCGAAGTTGCAGAGGACATGCCCGCGCGCAGGCGCCACACTGAGTGCAGCGGGTGGCATCAACCTGCAGCGGGTATTTACCACGCCCAATCCAGGCGGCCATGGTGCCCATGGGGCAGATGCTGCACCAGGCACGCGGAGCAAAGAGAACAGCCAGCACAATGCCGAAGAGCGTGGTGCCGAGCAACAAGCTGCCCAATCCAGCGCCCATGCGGTCAAGAACGCCCCAGGTGCGCCAGAGCAGAGAACCCATCACGGCTATCAACGTGCCCAGCATAATCAGACGGAAGGCGGTGCCGCGGAACAGCACCGGGATACGCACTCGCCGACTGAACCGAGGCAGGACAGCATCAAAGAAGATCCCACGTGGGCAGAGATGACAAAACGTCCGTCCGCGCCAGAAAGCCGGCAGCACGGCAGCGCCCATCCAGAGGAAGAGTATGAAGCCGACAAAGGGAAAGGCCCAGCTACCGACAAGCAGCAGTGGCAAAGCCAGCAGCGCATACAAACGCTGCCATACTCCCGTTCCGGTTGTTACAGTATGATGGTGATGGGTACCATGTTGCTGGTGCATGATGACTTCAGTAATTGAATGGCGTGATTGCCAGAGTGGAACCACGCTGTTTCATCTCGATATGCATACTTAGCTCATAACAATGAAAACACCTTCATCAGTCAAGCCGTGACCCGCTTAACCGATAACGCCAGCTTCAAGAGTATGCGCACAGTGTATCATTATTCACGGCCAAATGGTCTCTGTTAACAAATAGTCGGCATCGTGCTCCACGAATTCCTCGTCCATCTCGCCCACTTAACGCACGGTATCTTCAGCGGATGCTGACGGCATACGTCCGTCAGTATTACAACCCGGCGCGCACCCACCAAGGCATCGATCGGCAGACCCCGCTGCTGCCAGCCATCCTGCCGACACCCACCCCGATGACGACGCCGTTGTCAGCAGAACCGATCCTCGGCGGATTGTATCACATCTATCAGCGAGCAGCCTGACCAGCGCGCGTCCATGCCACCACCGATCTCCGACGCCAAGGTTGTATCTCCTTAAGTTCGCACTTCAGGAGGCGCGAGATACAATCTTACCAATGCCGGAGTAGTAACACGCATCAGAAGGTAGAGATCCATCCTCGGGATTTTAATTTTTTGTTTCATATTGTTATTTAATGCCATACTGCATTTGCCAAGCCTTTCGTCCGTGATGTGTATACCCATCAAACTTAGATGCACGATTGGCGACAGTAAGCCTATAATGAGAATGCCGATGGCCCAAACAAAGCACCCAACTCTTCCACCGATACCCATTTAAACTCTACACTCTACAATTGTATATTTTCATAGCGGAACTACAACAACTCATGGCAATTCGCTAAAATAGCATATTATTCCTGCCATTGAAAACAACTTATACAATCCACCGCTTGTTTTATTGAAGTATTCAATAATACCAGGCAACTCATCATAATTACCTAGCATCTTCACAAAATCTTTTCTAATTGTGCAGTTTTCTATTAACTCATCCCAGGTATCTGATATGGAATATATTGGAAAATCTACTTCAGAGGTATCGGGGAAAATGTATCTAGATACGTCTTCCCTGATATCCCAATAATGATTGAAAGGTATCACAAGTCGCCCAATACCTCTCTCAATATATTCAACGAAGAGTAAATCGGCTACAGTTTTCATATCTGCTATAGTCAATACTTCATTATTAGATACCAGCGAACTCTCTGCAGAGGGCTCCATCCCTAAAACAGCGGAACGGAGTGTGCCTATCGTACGAAATAAGACACCAAGTTGATTTAAAGTCATCGTCGAAGGCACATCTTTACCAGTAGACACGTCCATCATAGGCATCATGCAATCTTCTGCGATATACAAATAACCAATAGAACTCTTTAATTGTTCCTCATTAGAATCTATGGCCTGAAAATAGTCGTCTGTAAACTCCATATAAACACCAAACCGATTATAGTATGCGGTATATCCATGTTTTTTCAACTCATAAAACAGCATTTCACATATGAATTGTACTTCTTTCACATCAATATAAGTACACGAGGTCATTGGTCCCTCCTCATTAGTGTTAACGCTGTCAATAATACTGACAGAAGCTACTATCATATTCCAGCCGTACAACGCAGTATATAATAAGCTATCTTAACAATTTCTCCGCCTCACCGATAGCTTTATCCATCATTTTAAACAAGGAGAATGTTCTCCCCATAATTCGACTTACATACGCCTGCCAATTCCCCATCCTGGCTAGCCCAGCAAGTTCTCCTAGGTTATCCATTACAGGCGGAACCGCTGCTCGGCGGGCTGTATCATACCTACCGGTGAGCAGACTGAGTGCTCCCCCACCCGCACATCGCTCACCTGAACACCTCCACATCCTCTTGAGGTGATCCCCGTCGCCTCGGTACCGAAATCTTTGCCCATTCCCCTGATAATCTGCCAGTATCTACGGTATCCAACTGTCTATTCGCCCGAATAGCGCTCTGCATCGGCAGTATAAATTGCCTTAAATCAAACGGATGTGTTTTTAAGCCAACAACTATTATAATAATTATATCAATAACGATCATTATTCCTCCAATATAACCAGAGGGTAATCCGAAGGAATTTATAATCGCTTGCATACCTTTTATATCGCAAAAACGGACATCTACTTTCGCAATCAATGTTCCGTTTGCTGTTTGCGAGTTTGCATGGGTAAAAATCAGTCTAGTATTTCTCATTAATGCTAT
This sequence comes from Armatimonadota bacterium, assembly GCA_029553475.1. GTDB lineage: Bacteria > Armatimonadota > Hebobacteria > CAIYQO01 > CAIYQO01 > JAKIYB01. The sequence goes on along the minus strand of JAKPKV010000026.1, from coordinate 2,430 downwards.
TGTTAACAATGCCAAATGGGCGACAAGCACCTTTCCGAACGACTGGCCAATATTAAAATTGATACCAAATAATAGTAACATCGAGTACAATGTTAAAATAATCGACTCGGCACCATATTGCGGAATAGCAATAGTTATATGCTTCTCTCCCAAGTAAGTAAGTAAAGCGCTGCCTATCATTAAGACGGTAGCCAAAACAAAGAACATCGAATTCACTAATAGCCCAACAGTTACAAGCGCTAATGCAAGTATTTGAGCTATGGCTGAAATCAAAATAAAATTATATCCCTCCAGTTTAGATCGCACACAATTTGATTTTATAATAAAAAGACTTGCGCCGATTACTATTAGCGTATATCCATAAATATCTGAAGGGATAAATATTACTATCAGCATTGATAACAGATAGACAAATATCCAACGACCCACTTTTTCTTTCCAGATTGGCATCTGTATATCCTCCGATGGTCCTCACATCGATATTACCACGGCAGTGGTAAGGTAAGGTCTGTATCTTCTCAAGTTCACGCTTCAGGAGTAGCACGATATAATCTTACCTATGCCGGACTACTCACGAAGGAAATTCTTCGCGCAAACTCAAAAACAGTCTGTTGCCCTTTTTATCATCGCGAACAATCCGGCTATTACTGCAAACCTGCACTGGCATTAATATGGCCCATTACTGCACCAATAATCTTGGTAATACGGAAAAGCGCAAGTTGACATAGAGCCAGCTTCCCAGCCAACGGCTGCAACAGCTACATATCTAGAAATTGTAGAAATTAACACCGCCCATTGAGGCATTTTTGTAATAATCGTCACGATACCAGCTCTTGTTACATTGTGACATATAGATTCTCGACTTACCAGATAAGGAATAGCTGAAATGAAACCGAGTGTAGCACTCCAACTAAAAGGAATTTTAGGTGCAATACTAATTGTATAGTAACAGTTTAGAAAAAATCTTTGATATTGACTATATAGACCTGACGGGTCAATATTGTTAACGGCGTTGTTTTTAACATAACTATACAAATTCCTGCCATCACGATATTCTATCGGATCACGAGTTAGGCAACGTCCCAGTGTCGGATTGTAGTAACGGAAGGTGCACAGCAGCAACCCTGTCTCAGCATCCGTGTAGTACCCATACTGTGCTCGGTACCCATACGGATCGTTCGCCGATCCACCCGACAGCCGGTTTCCCCAGGCGTCATACTGGTCCGTCGACTGCACCGTGCCGGTCGCGTCCAGCCGCTGCGCCACATTCCCCTGCGGATCGTAGGTATACCAGGTACTATTCCGCGCTAGCAACCCCGTCGCCCCCCAGGTTATCACTGCCATCGGTGCCCCCGTCTCATCCAATTCGCAGACGAGGGTGTGTCCATCATACAGGAAGTAGGTGCGTCCCACCGCTGTCTATTTCCATGCCCGTAGTCCGTCACCATTATACCCAGCCGCCATCAGCACCACATTCTGGGCGGTCCTAAATTCGTTCAGATGGTTATCAGGGTCAAAGGTGAGCGTGTTGCCCTGGTAGGTGGTGGGATTCCCATTGCCGTCATAGGCATACCCGGTCGCCGTCAACTGGTTATTGCTGTTGTACGGGGTCAGCGTTACCCCTTTAAAGAGTGTCGGGTTACCGGCAGCGTCGTAGGTGAAGGCATCGGTGTAGCCGCCATGCCGCGTGGAGGCCTCCTCCGTCAACTGCCCGCTGCTGTCCATAGGTATAGTCCATCGTCCCGCTGGCGTCGGGTACCCCCGGTACCATCGTCCGCAACTGGGTCAATTCCCCCGCGGTGCTATAGGTCAGACCAGTAAAGTCCGTGAGCACACGGCCTGTGGGCGCGTAATTCGTCAAGCGTACCAACCGCCCCGTGTCATTGTAGGCGTAGCGCGTCCACGCGCGGTTGCCCAACGTCTGCCGCTGCAGCCGCCCCACGGCATCATACGCCCAGGCCGCCGTCTACCCGAAGGGATTGGTCAGCGCGACAGGCCGCCCCGCCGCGTCATACTGGTAGCGGAAGGTGCCGGTGCCGCCGGGGATAGGCACCGTCATCGTCGCTCGGCTGCCATCCGGGTAGTAGGTATAGCTGATGGTCTTGTTTTGCGCCGGCGTCATGTCGGCGAAGGCGGTGGTCACACTCAGCAGGTTATCCGCATCATCGTAGGTATAGCTGGGTGGAGCCGGTGGCATCCGTCATCGCCGACCGGCGTCCATAGCCGTCGTAGTCAAAGTGGATATCTAACGCCGGGGTCGCCGGGTAGTGGATATACGTTAGCAATCCGTCGTCATCGTCGTAGACGAACTGCTTGTGCACTCCCTTGCCGTCGACTTGTTCCGTGAGCCGCCCTTCGTCGTCAAATGACACATATTGCATCGTCTGGCTGCCAGGATAGGTGATGGTGACGACGTTCTCGGTGGCGGCA
>JAKPKV010000007.1 GCA_029553475.1 Armatimonadota bacterium | reverse complement strand
GGAGCAGCCGCCAGATTTCCGCGACGGCCAGCACGGGGTGGCACTTCTCGGCATGGAGCGACGGCAGCACGTCGAACCCGCGCGCGGTGACCGTCCCCGCGGGCGGCGCGGCGTACACCGCGACATTCGCGGCGAACACCTGCACGGTGGCCTACAACGGCAACGGGAGTACGGGCGGCTCCACGGCGGGCTCGATCCACACCTACGGCACGCCGTCCCCGCTGACGGCGAACGGGTTCATCAAGACGGGGCATTCGTTCGCGGGATGGGCGGCGGGCGCGGGCGGCCCTGTTGTTCACGGCGACGGCGCGGAGGTCCTCAATCTGACCGCGACGCAGGGCGCGACGATCACGCTCTATGCGCAATGGACGGTGAACGCCTATACCGTCACCTTCGATGCTCAGGGGGGCGAGGTCAGCCCGGAGAGCAAGCAGGTGACCTATGGCACGGCGTATGGTGCGTTGCCGACCCCGGCGCGGACAGACTGGTATTTCGCGGGGTGGTACACACAGCCTGATGGCGGCGGCTTGCGTGTGAAGGACTCGACTGTGTTTACGACGGCGGGCGATGTCATGCTCTACGCCAAGTGGGTGGATGATCCGAAACTGGCGCAAGACCCGTATCTTGCGGACGCGGGCGGCGGGGACGCCGCCCCTGTCCTTGTCACCACGGCCTACGAGGGTTTCGCGTATGACGAAGAGGGAACCGTGCGCGGGACGGTGACGCTCTCGGCGAAGGCGGCGGTGAAGGTCGACAAGAAAGCCGGAACGGCGACGACCAACTGGACGTTCACGGCCAAGGCGGTTTTGCAGAGCGCGACAGTGAGCTTCTCGGCCAAGGCGACGGGATCGGCGGCGGAGGTGGCGCTCGCGGCAAGGACGGGCGAGACGCTGGACGCGGCGCTGGGGACGGAGGCGTTTTACGGGACGCTTGAAGGCGGGAAGGTCGGCGGGACGCTGAGCGTGGCCGGGGCGCGGAACGCCTTCGCGGACAGGAAGGACGCGGCGGCGCAGGGGCGGCTCGCGCCGCTCAAGGGCCTCTACAATGTGGCGCTTTTAACCTCTTTGTCAGGCTCACTCAGTGAGCCTGACGGGAGATTAAAAGGGGAGTGCGCGGGATACCTGGCGCTGACGGTGGGGAACGCGGGCGCGGTGAAGCTCGCGGGCAAGCTTGCGGACGGCACGGCGGTGTCGGGGGCGGCGAAGCTGCTGGAGGGGCTGAACGAGGACGGCTGGTACGCCGTGGCGCTCTACAAGCCGCTGTACGCGAAGAAGGGTTTCATCGGCGGGCTGCTGTGGCTGAACCCGGAGGACGGTCTTGTCAGGGTGGACGCGGACTACGGCTGGTGTGTGGACTGGGTGTGCGGGGATGTGAAGAAAGGGGTGTTCGAGCGGGAGCTGGGGGTGG
>JAKPKV010000174.1 GCA_029553475.1 Armatimonadota bacterium | reverse complement strand
CGTCGGCCGGCAGCGCCAGGTCCGCTTTCGTGATGGCGGCCACCACCGGCCGACCGCGCTCGCGCACGCGCGCCAGCAGGTCCTCTTCATGCCGGTCCGGCGGCGCGGCGGGGTCGAGCACCAGCACGGCCAGGTCGGTGCGGTCGATGACGCGCCGCGTCCTGTCCACGCGCAGCGCGCCCAGCTCGCCGGTGTCGTCGATGCCGGCGGTGTCGGTGATCATCACCGGCCCCAGCGGCAGAATCTCCATCGCCTTCGCTACCGGGTCCGTGGTGGTGCCCGGCACGTCGGAGACGATGGCGGCGCGCTGGTGCGTCAGCGCGTTGATCAAGCTCGATTTCCCCGCGTTCCGCCGCCCGAAGATGCTGATGTGCAGCCGCGAGCCCGCGGGGGTCTGGTTCAGGTTCGACATACGCCTCCATTGTGCGTCTTTTCGCGCGTCGTGTCTAGTTGATCGGAGGGGGACGAATTCACAGGATGGGCAGGATGGATTTGGGGACGAACTGGAGGGGGTTATTGGTGTTTTCCGACACACCAAATGAAGGCTCTCCTGCTCATCCTGGAATACATCCAGTCTGTCCTGCGAAATGTCACCCACGCCCTTTGTGCCGGTGCAGGAGGGTGTGGATGGTGTCGGCGCTGATGTAGAAGGCTTCTTTGGCGGCGTAGAGCGCGATGCCGTGGCCTCCAACGACGGCGAGCAGGTCGCGGCCGCGCATGCCGATGTACGGGATGGTGTCCCGCTGGGTTTCCGGGTGCGGGGTGAAGTGGGTCATCAGCGTGGTGGCATCGCTGAAGACGGGCACGATGCGCGCGCCGGTGACGGGATAGACGGCGGTGACGAACTCGACGCGCACGCCGGAACGCGGGGTCAGCAGGGCGCCGTTGGGCAGGCCGGGCACGCGCTGGTTGATCATCACCAGCACCTCGGCGCCGAGCAGCTTTTCGTAACACCGCTGCAGCGCGGCGGGGGCGGGAGATTTGATGCACGCCTGCACCATCGGGGCCAGCGCCGGCGTGCCGCGGGTGGTGCGCTTTCGGAACAGGCCGAACAGGCCCATTGACCCCTCCTTCGTGCTCGCGGATGATTGCAGCGATTGTGATTCGATAAAGTGGTTGTATAATAACACATGTTTGCAGATTCGTCAAGAGGGGAAGGGGTTGCACAGTCAGCGGGGAGTGAGGCCCGGGGGGACTTCGCCGCGAAGGAAGGCGGCGCGATGGGCCGGGTTGTCCAGG
>JAKPKV010000169.1 GCA_029553475.1 Armatimonadota bacterium | reverse complement strand
GGCGAAGACGGTACTCCGCGAGCCTGCCGGCGATGACAGCAGAACGTCCGCCTCTGTAAAATGTTTCGCGGGGCACACCGATATCGGACAGGGGCGCCGGGTGCGCATCACGTCGCGCGCCGCTTCGGCAGCGCCATGCTGACGCCGACCACCACCATCAGCAGCCCGAAGAGGCCGCGCAGCGCGAGGACGGGCAGGATGAGCGCCAGCGCCGACCCGCCCAGGCCGCCGGCCACGCCGCCTATCGCCAGCCAGCGCACGTCACGCAGGTGGAGATGCCCCTGCCGGTAGTGGACCGTCGCCCCGGAGATCGCCGTGGGGATGATGACCGCCAGCGAGATGCCCTGCGCCATCGTCTGCGACAGGCCCAGCAGCAGCACCATCGCCGGCACCAGGATGATGCCGCCGCCGACGCCGAGCAACCCGCTGAGGATGCCGGCCGCCAGGCCGATGCCCGGCGAGGCCAGCGCCGGCCAGGCGCCCGCCGGCGCCGGCCCCGGCCCGGCGGCAACCGCCGGGTGCCCCCACAGCCCCCCGGCCACGTCGTAGAGCATGCGCAGGGCGACGAGGATGAGGAAGACGCCGAAGATGCGCCGCAGCGTCGCGCCCGGCAGTTTTCCCGCCAGCCGCGCGCCGAGCGCCGCGCCGAGAATCCCGCCGACCGCCAGCCCGCCCGCGATGGGCCAGGAGATTTGCCCGGCGCGTAGGTAGCCGCTCAGGCCGGCCAGCGCGACGAAGAGGATGACCGCCAGCGACGTGCCATGCGCCCGGTGCTGTGAAAAATGCAGCAGCCAGACCAGCGCCGGCACCATCAGCACGCCGCCGCCCACGCCCAGCAGGCCGCTGAACAGGCCGGCGATGATCCCGATGGCACTGGCTAAGAACGCCTCACGCATGAGGGGCTATTATACACGCTTTTGGCCGGCCGTGGGGCGGGGGATTACTTCCCGAACAGGTTTGGGACGTCGCGGGTGAGCTGCACGGCGATCATCGTCTCGTTGTGGTCCATGCCCGGCTCGTGCCCGAGGCTGCGCTCCGCCGTCAACCGCACCAGGGTATAGTCATCGAGCCGGCGCCCGAATGACGCGCCCACCCGCAGGCGATGGCCGCCGGGCTGCTCCCAGCGCGCCGCCTGCGCCGTGAACTCGTCCCTGTCGGACAGCGCGCGGTTCCATTGCAGGAACTGCCCGTTCACGCCGCCGTCGCTATCGCGGCCGCCCACCAGCTCCGCCCGCCACAGGTGCGGTCCGGCGCTGTATTCGGCGTCCAGCGCCACGCGCGTTTTGTCGGTGAAGTCCAGCGATGCGCTCAACGGCATCCCCGCCAGCGCCTCGCCCATCACCGGGTCTACCAGCGTGGAGAAGCGCGGCATATCCGTGCCGTACAGCGCCGAGACGCCGGCGGTGAGGGCGCCGCCCGGCAGATCGTAGCGCCGGGCGACGCGCCCCAGCACGACCGGGCTATCGTTATTGTCGCCCCGCGCGCCGTTGCCGCCCATCGCCGCCACCCCGTAATCGTAGTCGCCGGCGAAGCCGTCCAGGCTGACGCCGCGATCAATGCGCACGCCCAGGCTATTCGGATAGAGGCTCTGCAGCGGGCGGGTGTGCGTCTCGTAATACGGCAGATTGCCGAAGGGCGCCACGAACTGCCCCACGCGCAGGTTCGGTTTCCCCAGTCCGAACTTGTAGACCCCGTAGGCGTTGCCAAAATGCATCGCTTTGCCGCGCCCAGCCACGCCGGCCATCTCCGTGGCGTACGGCCACTGCACCGCGAGGTCCAGCAGGTCGCGCTCGCCGTTGGCGATGGTGGCGGTGGTTTCGATCTCCGCGGCCATCAGCGCCCCACGGGTGTCCGCCATGTCCGGCATGCCCGACATCGCTGCTTCCATCCGCATCACCTGGTAGTCCAGCCGGCCATCCACCCGCCAGGTGGAGACGCGCGGGCCGTCCTCCCCCGCCCACGAGCCCGCCAGGGCGGCCGCGATCACTACGCCCATCATCCAGCGCCTCATCTCACCCCGCCTTTCGCTCATCCACGATGCGTCCGTCGCGCAGCTCGATAATGCGGTCGGTCTCCGCCGCCAGCGTCGGGTCATGCGTGACGAGGATGATGCCCAGTCCCTCCGCCCGCAGGCCGCGGAAGATCTCCATGATGGCGACGCGCGCCCCGTGCTCCAGTCGTCCCGTCGGCTCGTCGGCGAGCAGCAGGCGCGGCTTGCGCACCAGCGCGCGGGCAATCGCCACCCGCTGCATGTCGCCGCCGTTCAATTGGTGCGGCAGCGCGTGAATTTCCGACAACCCCACCCGCGCCAGCGCCTCCCGCGCGCGCGCCCGTCGGTCGCGCTCGCGGGCGAAGATCATCGGCAATTCCACGTTCTCCACCGCCGTCAGCGTGGGAATGAGGTAGAACAACTGGAAGATGAAGCCGATGTGGTCGCGCCGGAAGGCCACCAGCTCCTTCTCCGGCATGCCGGTCACGTCGGTGCCGCAGAGGGTGATCGTGCCTTTCGTCGGCGTGTCCAGGCAGCCGACCTGGTTCAGGAAGGTGGTCTTGCCGGAGCCGGAGCGCCCGACGATGCCCACCATCTCACCCGGCTGCACCGTCAGGCTCATGCCCGCCAGCGCGTGGATCGTCTCCGCGCCCCGCTGATAACTGCGCCAGACATCGCGCGCCTCAAGGATCGGTGTCGTCATGCCGTCTCCTCCACCACGCGCCCTTCACGCACATGGACCACCCGGTCCATGCGCGCGGCCAGCTCGCGGTCGTGCGTCGCCAGCACGATCGTCAGGCCGTCGGCGTTCAACTCACGGAACAGATCAAAGATGCCGTCGCGCGTTGTCGTGTCCACGTTGCCGGTGGGCTCGTCCGCCAGCAGCAGGCGCGGCCGGTTGATGAGCGCCCGCGCGATGGCCACGCGCTGCATCTCCCCGCCGGACATCTCCGTCGGCCGGTGCGTCAGCCGGTGGCCCAGCCCCACGCGCTCCAGCAGCTCCGCCGCGTACGCGCGGTCGTCCTTGTCCGCCCAGAGCAGCGGCAACTGGACGTTCTCCACCGCGGTCAGCGTCGGCAGCAGGAAGAACTCGGTGAAGATGAAGCCGATATTCTCCCGCCGCAGCTTGTCGCGCCCCCCCTCCGAGAGCCGCAGGCGGCCGCCCTCGGCAATGGTGGCGCCCGCCACCCGCAGCGTGCCGGCCGTGGGCACGTCCATGACGCCCAGCAGATTCAGCAACGTGGATTTTCCCGCGCCGCTCGGCCCGAGCACGCACGAGAAGGCGCCGGGAGCGAAGGCGACGCTGATCTCGCGCAGGGCGTGAATCTCCTCCGCCCCCCGCCGGTAGATCTTTCCCAGCCCGCTGGCTTCAGCGACCGGTGTCGCCGTCTGGTCAACTGCGGCTTCTGCCATGATGGACCCCCTATCCGTATCCCCTGGCGGGCGAGCCTCCGTCGCGCCGTGCGCGGCACGAGGGTGATCAATTCGCCCCGCGAATCGCCTCGATCGGCTTCACCGCGCTCGCGCGCCAGGCCGGGTAAAAGCCGGCCAGCACGCCCAGGGCAACGGATAAGCCGATGCAGAGCAGGATGACGCCCGGCGAGACGCCGATGAGCGCCGTCTCCGGCAACTGCGAAAATTGCGAGGCCATCGCCCGGCGCAGGAACCACTCGATGCCCCGCGCGCTGGTAACCGCGATGCCGATGCCGAACAGCCCGCCCGCCGCGCAGAGCAGCACCGTCTCCGTCCAGATGAGGGCGAAGATATCCGCCGGACTGGCGCCGATGGCTTTCATCATGCCGATTTCCTGCATGCGCTCGAAGACGGCCATCAGGATGGTATTCAACACGCCCGCCGCGCCGATGGCGATCGCCACCAGCACGATGGCCAGCACGAAGACTTTCGTCACCTGCATGAGCTGCGCGGCGTTGTTCAGCAGCTCGGAGAGCGGGAAGATATTCATGTTGCCGCCCAGGTCGCGCAGCGCCTGGGTGGTGCGCTCCAGGCTCGGCGCGTCAATGTTTTCCGCGCGCACCAGCACCACCACGATCTTGCCGGGCAGCTTGAAGAGCGTCTGCAGCGTGTGCAGCGGCATGAAGATGAAGCCGTCATCCTGGCTGCGGGTGCGCGCCAGCACGCCCACCACCGTGAGATCGGCGTCATCCTTGCCCGCGGCGCGGCCGGCGGCGTCCTGGCGCAGGCGGAAGGTATCGCCCGGCTTCAGCCGCAGCTTTTCCGCGATGCTGGTGCCGAGGATCACCTCGCGCGCCGCCGGGCCGCTGAACGCCGCGCCGTCTATCTGCCACGCGGGACGCAGCGCGCCATACGCCTCGGTGATGCCCAGGAAGATTTTGTTGTCGTGCGTGGCCGGATTGATCATCGCGTCCATGAGGATGGGCGCCGCCTGGCTCACCCCCGGCGTGGCGATGATCTTCTCGAAGTAGCTCTCCTCCATGTAGCGCGGCCACTTCCCGCCGTGCAGCACGATGGTGGCGGCCTCATACGGGCAGCCTTTCGGCACCACCATGATCTGCGCGCCCAACTGGTTGATCTCCGCGTTCAGCCCCCGCTCGTATCCCCGCTGGAACTCCAGCAGCGAGTAGAGCACCGCGATGGCCACCCCGATGCCCACCAGCGTCAACAGCGTGCGCGTCTTCCGCCGCAACAGATTTTTCACGGCCAACCGCAAATATTCCATGGTGTCACTCCGTCCGCAGCGCCGCAATGGGCTCCTGCCGGCTGGCGCGAATGGCGGGATACACGCCGGCGACCAGCCCGATGCCCAGCACGAAGAGCAGCGTCATCACCACGATGCGCGGATCGAACGTCGCCAGCCGACTGTGCTCGTTCATCGTCAGAAATTTCACCGAGGCCAGCCCCGCCACCACCGCGCGCTCCAGCAAGCCGGACCCCACCACGGCGAGGCCCAGGCCGATGCCCCCACCGATGGCCGTCATCAGCAGCGTCTCCAGCCAGATGAGCGAGAAGATGTGCATTTTGCTGGCGCCGGTGGCGCGCAGCACGCCGATGTCGCGGGTGCGCTCGAAGACCGACATCAGCACGGTGTTCAGCACGCCGATGGCCGAAATGGCGATGGCGATGAAGACGATGGCGAACACTAGCAGCTTTGCCGACTCCATCATCCGCTGCTGCGTGCCGAGCAGCTCGGACATCGTAATGACTTCCACGCCGTCCAGCTTTTCGAGCTGCGCGCCGATGACGCCGGCCTGCGCCGGGTCATCCAGGCGGATGGCGACGGTCGTCACCTTGCCGGGCTGCGCGAAGATCCGCTGCGCCACCGCCATCGGCACGTAGAAGAAGCCGTCGTCCTGCGTGCCCGTCGGCTCCAAGATGCCGAGAATCTTCAGCGGGCGGTTCAGCTCCGGCACCCACAGCTCCGAGCCGGGGGTGAAGAGATCCGTCTGCTCGTTGATGACCAGCTCCGTCACCGCCGCGTCCGAGCCCAGCACCACGCCGTCCGTCTGCCCGTCGGTGAACCACCTCCCGCCCGGCTTCAGCGTCCACCAGTTTTTCAGCGCGACGGTGCGCTGGTCCATGCCGTAGTAGATGTCGGTGCGGTCATCGTGCATGATGGCGGACATGAAGCCGGGGGCGGCAATCTGCACGCCGGGCGTCGCCGCGATCTCCTCCACCACCGCTTCCCGCAGATACGTCGGCGGTTTGCCGCCCTTCAGCAGCAGCGACGCCGCTTCATACGGGCAGCCCGGCGGCACCACCAGGAGATGGACGCCCATCCGCTGCAGCTGCTGCTGCAACGAGGCGGCATACCCCTTGTTGAAGGACAGCAGCGTATACAGCACCGCCACCGCCACCGCGATGGACAGCACCGTCAAGGCCGTGCGCACCTTCCGCTGGGTGATATTGCGTAACGCCAATCGCCAGAATGACATGATGCTCTCTCTTCACTTCGCCTTCGCCCCTGTCGCCGAAATCTCCAGCTCCCCGCCTTCGGTCCGTATCACGGTACCGGCCGTGAGGAAGCGCTTGCCCACCTGGTTCGGCGGCAGGTTGAAGCCGGCGGCGAGGCTGTCCGCGCGCATCTCGCCGGTGCCGTCCTTGATGTACCACCAGCAGCCGCTGGACGGGCATTCCCTCGTCAGCTCACCCTCGATGGTCACTTCCGTATTCAGGTAGGCGTCGGGATTGGCGGTGATGTCGCCGATGCGCACCACCGTCGCGCCCACGCCGGCGCCGAAGTGTCCGCTTTTCGTCTCGCCGCCGAAGGCATACCAGATGCCCAGGCCGACGACGGCGATGATGATGATACTGATCACGGTGCGTTTCATCGTCCCGCTCCTTTACTCAACACGTCATGCACGACGAGGATCTTCTTCACCGAGAAGGCCACCGCCTGACTGGACTTGTCATGGCCGTTAATGGCCGTGATGTCCGTGCCCACTTCGAGGGGATCGTCGGCGTCTTTCCCGTTGAACTGCTTCAAAAACGACGCGGTATTCAGGTTCGCCGGCTCGCGGTGCCGCTGCACGTAGACGCCGATGACCTTGCCGTCGTTGCCGATGCCGACCACCGTCTGCACCGCGCCGTACTTGCCGCGGGCCTGGTGGGTGAGCACGGTGCCGACGATGGCCCCGTCCTTCTTCACGCGGTAGAACTTGAACTCGTTCTCGTCCGGGTCGAGCCGCCCGCCGATGCGCTTCTCGATGGCCTGTTGCTGCGCTTTGGTATACTTCTTGACCTCGGTGGTATAGCTCTTCGCGCCGGGGAAGAAGTTCTTGATGTCCCGGTCGGGATTCACCCAGACGCAGAGCGCCGCGAAGGCGCTGCCGGCGACCAGGCTGAGCGCCAGCGTGAGTCCGAACACCACGGCCATCGTGCGTACGCGTCTCATCCGATTTCCTCCTGTCGGGAGACATGCTCCCGTGCATCACCTCCCTTGACGAGGGTGACGGGCCGCGGGTTCCGCGGATGATGCACGAGGCGGAAAATCAGACGCCCCCGGCCGCGGCCGGGGGCGTCTGGCGGTAGCAGGATGCCGCGTCAGCCATCCGCGGGCAGCTCCGGCGGGCCGTGCCGCGGTCAGGCGGTCTCCAGCACCCGCATCGGCAGCGCCAGCATCGTCGAGCTTCCCGGCGGCAGCGCCAGCGTCATGCCGCCCCAGTCGAGCAGGTCGAAACAGGGCGACGGCGACACCGTCGTTTCGATGGTCGTGCCGGTGGGATTATGCATCTCCAGCGCCCAGGCGTCGTCGGAGATCTGCGCCAGACTGAGGACCACGTCGGGGTGCGTGGCGACGACGGGATGGCCGATGAAGACGCGCCAGTCCCGCGCCGCGGTGTCCAGCGTGGCGTAGGCGACGCCGTCCAGCATCCCCAGCGGTCGCCAGCGCCGGGCGTCGCGGTCCAGCAGCACGGCCGGCCAGTTCGGGTTCAGGTTCGCCACCGTGATGGGCAGCGCCGTCGGCAAATCTACCCGCGGGATGGCGAAGGCCGCGCCGGTATCGCGCCCATCGAGCGCCAGCACCAGCCGTGTATCCAGCACCGCGCCGGTTTCCATCGCCACGGTGTAGGCGACCGGACCGTCAAAGCCCATCGCCGCGCGCGCGTCGCCGAGGACGGCGTCATCGGTATGCGCGTAGGTGCCGCCCAGGGCGAGGATGCGCAGCGTGGTCGCCGCGTTCGGCGTCGGCAGGTTCTCCACCGGCAGGTACACGAGCAGTCGGCCCGCATGGTCGGGGTCGCGGCCGATGCGCAGGTGGGCGCCGTCGTTGATGAAGATCGCCGGGCGCGCGCCGTCCGTCCAGGCGATCAGCGCCTCATCGTAGCGCCATTCGGCGTCGTCGCCGTCCCAGTCGCCGGTCAGCTCCACGCGCGTGCCGTCGGCCTTATGCAGCACGTGGCGCGGCCCGGCATCCAGCCAGCCGCACTGCAGCGGCGCGGTGAGCCGCGGATCGCGCTTCCAGCGCAGGTCATGCTGGAAGACCATGCTGGTGAGGGCGTGCGGCTTCGGGCGGAAGACCACCGCGCGCCGGTCGAGCCGGACGTAGCGGGTGGGGTAGGCGCCGAAGAGGCCAAAACCGGTATTGTTGCGCGCGGCGAAGTAGGGATCGGTGAGGTCGTACCCCTGGTCCACGCTGAAGCCGCAGATCGCCGCGTCGGTGCTGATCATCTCCTGGAGGGGGTTGACCATCAGCCCCAGCTCCGGCGGGTCGAGCGTCGGCATCTTGAGCTGCAGGTGCAGCCCCGCCGCGCCCGCGGTGACGCCGCCGTCGGTGGGGGCGGTGTAGTCGCGCAGCGGGTCCAGCGGCGCGGGGTGTATATCATCGCCGTACACCCACCAACGGCCCACCCACGGGCTGTTGCCGCCCCACTTGCCGTTATTGTAGGTCAGGTAGACGGTGCCGGACCAGCCGTAGGCCAGCCCGCGCTCGTCCTTCTCGTAGCCGATGCAGAGCGGGTTATTGCGATCGGCGCAGTAGTATTCGCACCACTCCAGGCGGAGGGTGAGGAAGTCGGAGGTGTAGGCGACGCCGCCGCGCGCGTCGCGCGCCTCCAGCATCAGGTGCATCTGCTGGTGGTGCTGCAGGTCCAGCTCCCGCTCGAAGGCTTCGGCGCCGCCGCACAGCCAGCGGCGGATGAGGCGGTCGCCGTCGAAAAGCAGCACTTCCGCCAGCCCCACCGGCGAGGTGACCTTCATGCGCAGCCGGAGCTGCGTCACGTCGGTGCGGAACCAGTCGGCGGCCGGGGGGATTTCCGCGTCGGTGCCGCGCCAGTCGGCGTCCCGCCCCGAGACGGATACCGCCCAGGCGCGCACCTCCGGCCCGCTGGTGACCACCTGGAAGGGATTGCCGTACTGCCAGCAGTCGAAGCGGTAGCGCGGGCTGCGGGTGATCTCCTCGTTGATGGTGCCCCACCATTCCAGCTCCGGCGCCATGTGCTTCCGCAGCACGGCATCCTGCAGCGTCCCGTAGGGTTCGATGACGGTCATCCGCCAGCCGGAGGCCAGCGCGCAGTCGAAATCCGCCGGGCTGTTCATGAAGGTGAGCACCGTCGGATTCAGCCGCAGCCCCTTGTCATTGAGCATATGGAAGGCGTCGCGGGCGTCGTCAATGATGGCGCCGTCCTCCCAGGTGACCACCGCGAAGGAGTCGTTGAAGCGGTTCTGCAGCACGCCCTTCGGCGAGGCATGGTGCAGATAAAAGCCTTTCCGGCAGCGCATCGTCAGCTCGCCGAAGATGAGGTTGCAGTGCAGATGCTCCACGCGCTCCACCGGCCGGCCGATGGGATCCTTGCGCGTCTGGAGGATGGTGCCGTCATCGGAGAGCAGGTCGGGCAGCGGCAGCGCCGCCTCGAAGCCGTAGACGAAGCAGCGACTGCCCACGCAATCCTGGATGGTGTAGCCCGGCACGGCGAAGAAGTCGTCGGTGGTGTGCGCCGCGCAGTCGGCCTTCAGCGCCGCGAACTTTTCCGGGGTGAGCGCGGTGAACTCTTCCAGGAAGACGATGAAGTCGTGCCCGGCCGCTTTCGCCTTCGCCACGTACTCCGCCACCGTGCCGCTGCCCGCGCTGTAGGCCGTGCGCGCGCCGATCAGCCCCTGCTTCAGCGCGGAATCGGGGGGGAAGGTCCGGTTCGCCCAGATCACCGGCGGGTCATCCGGGAAGCGCGGCACCTGCGGGATGAGCAGATCCGGGTCGGTCTCCGCGCCGCCCAGCCCCCCCGCCGCCAGGGAGGGCTCCGCCAGCCAGTGCAGCGTGTTGAGCGCCAGTTGGCGGAAATCGGAGGGCACGCCGTCAAAGCCCTGGGAGAGCAGGGCGCGGGCGATGGGGTAATTCTGCGGCGAATAGAGGTGATAGCTGCCGGGGATGCCGCATACCGCCACCCGCCCGGGCAATCCCTCGCGCAGCGCCATCAGCGGCACGCGGTCGGGATAGATGTGCGGGTCCACCGTCTGGTCGGGCAGGCCGTACCCCTCGGTGATGGGCAGGCGCGAATGGCTGCCGGGGCCGCCGCGCAGCACAATCTGCCAGTCGTCCGTCACCATGATCGGGCGCGCCGCCACCGCCGGCTCCATGTTGTTCGGGAACCAGACGCCGCGCACGCCGTCGGCGATGGGACCGCTGATCTCCTCGGTATACGCGTACTGCTGAGCGCCGATGGCGTGCGTGCGGTCGGGCTGATCCAGATACAGCCGCAGGAACTCCGCCCCCAGCGGCGCCAGCACGTGCTCGACCGGGATGACCTCCACCACCGGCAGGAAGAAAAAAACGCCGCCGCCCTGGGCGACGAAGTGCTGCACGGCCTCGTGAAAACGCCGCAGGCAGCCCACCTCTTCCTGCTTCGTCTTGCGCGGCAGATAACACTTGCCGATGAGCAGCACGTTGAAGGCGCCGGTGGCCAGCCGCTCCGGAATCTCGTCGAACGCGCAGCCGGTGACGGTGAAGCCGGCCTCGATGAAGGGCCGCACGGCGAGATCGGTGTGCAAACCGACCTCGGTGAGGATCGCGGGACGCGGGGATGGCATGGCTAGGCTCCTCATTGTCGCGGTAGATGTCGCCGCCCGCGGTAGATATCGCCGCCGGGCGTGTCAGGTGAAGAGTACTCTTCCGCAAGGAGGAGATATTCCCTGCGTCGGCAAACAGAAAGTTAACCATTAAGAACAGGTCATGGCCTGCGAAAGGGGAACCCTGATGCGACCGTTCCGGCTGCTGCTTTCCGCCTGCTGTCTGCTCGTGATGCTTGGTCTCACCGCGCAAACGCCGGACAGGCTGCTCATGGAAAGCGCGAGCGTCCAGACCGCCGTGCTCGATCCGGCGAACTGGGATACCGTCTTCGCCAACGAGACCTACTTCGACGCGCTGCGCGCCATGCTGGTGCGCTTCCCCGGCGTGGCCGAGCAGGTGTATCCGCGGCTGCAGCAGGGGTATCGGATCGAGAAGGCCGAGCTGGCGCTCGTCTGGAAGGCACAGGAAGGCAAACGCCCGGAGCGCGGGCGCGGCGGCTGGGGCGCGGATGAGTTGTACGAAAATTATCCCGGCGCCTGGCACGTGCAGGCGTGGGCGCTGAACCGCCCGTGGAGCGTGGACAGGCCGGAGCTCGGCCCCACTTTCAACGCCTGGGTGAACGGCGGCGGCTACTGGGCGCGCGGCGGCGGGCGCGGCGACGGCACGGACCGCTTCCCGCGGCTCTTTGGCCCGCTGCCGCTGCACGCCAACAGTCCGGTGGCCCGGCTGGACGTGACGCCGGTGCTCACCGACGCCGCCTACGGCCGCACGCCGGCGGAGCGGCTGCGCGCCGTCGAGGAGCGCGGATTCCAGGTGCAGAAGATGGAAATCCGCGACATGAAGTATCGCAACTTCTACGCGTACGACTGGAGCGTCGGCATCGGCTACATGAAAATCTGGGTACAGCAGCCGAAGCTGGTGGTGACGCTGGTGCGCGACGGCAAGGCGGAGAAGCCGGGGAACCTCCCCCCGCCCGCGAACCTCGCCGCGCTCGCCGCCAGAGCCGGTGGGACGCCCGCGGTCGCCGTGCCCGCCGACTGGAAGGCGCGCATCGCCCAACATCTCGCGAAGCCGGAGGGCGTGCCCGACTGGCAGTGGGCGCGCATCCAGCAGCTCCGCGCCATCGGCCCGGCGCCCACCGACAGCGAGCTGTACCTGGGCCGGGGATATAACTTCGCCCCGCTGTGGGCGGGCGATGAGGCTGCCTACCTGAAATCCATGCAGTACCTGCTGAAGATGGCGCCGCGCACCTGGCACGGACACCCCACCGGCGATTTCGCACTGCTCCCCGCCGCGTATGGCGATCTGCTGCCGCCGGCGGTGCTCGACCACTTGAAGGTCTACTGGGCGGCGTGGCTGCACCCGGAGGCGGAGCGCAGCCTGGATTCACTGCTCGGCGGCGGCACGCACCGCGGCGGGCCGACCTACTTCCGCGGCTACGTCCGCGGCATCGGCACCACGAATTTCAACCACAACGCCGTGGCCGGCGCCCTGCTCGGCGCGCAGTTGATTGATTCACCCTACGTGTTGGATGACGCCCGGTACGGTCTGGAAAATATCCTGCTGCGCATGCAGGTCTTCTCGGACGGCGTGCACCAGGAGACCGGCGACACCTATTACCAGGCGATCACCGTCGCCGGCGCCGGCACGCTGGCGAAGTACGCGGCGGCGCCGTCCGACAAGCTGATGGGGCGCATCCTGCGCGACCGGCTGGTGGAGCCGCTCATCTCGATGTATCACCCCGGCCTGCGCCGCATGACGCATCCCATGGCGCGCGGCGATTACTCCTACCAACTGCTGCTGCAGGAAGGGCCGTATCACGTGCTGCACACGTTGTCGCCGAAGGGGGTGCTGCTGCACCTGGACGGCATCGCGGAAAAGCGCACCGGCACGCCGATGACCTGGGGCAAGGTGCACGGCATCTCGATCATCGGCGACGAAGCCCCCCCACAGCGCATCGCCGTGCTCTCGCCGTGGATCGAGCCGCACCTGGCCGAGACCTGGGCGCGGATGGTGGACGAAAAACCCCTGCCGTGGACCGTCTACTCCCGCGACGATTTCGCCCCAGGCGAGCGGTTCGGCGGCTGGCACGTCAATCACCTGGACGCGAATTTCGCGCTGGCGTCCCGCGATAACACGAACAGCGACTACGGCACCGTGCCCATCACCGGGCAGTGGCGCCGCAAAGCCGAGCGCGTGGACCGCATGGATGATTTCTCCACCCTGCAGCTGAATTTCGGCGTCAACGGCCAGTACACGCCGTCGTATCAGAGCATGGGCGAATTCGGCGTGGTGCAGCACGGCGGCACGCTGCTGGCGCTGAAGGCGCTGCCCGAGCGCCGCCTCATCGAGGGAGCGAAAGCCGTCACCGCGCTGCATGCCTCCGCCGTCATCTTCGCCACCGGCGACTGCGCGGCGCGCGAGGTCTGGATCAACGACCGCAAGGCCGACGCCCTCTCCGGCGCGCGCCCCGATCCGGGCGGCGAGTGGAAGAAGCGCATGTTCACCACCGGCGCCGTCGCGCAGGCGAAGACCGGCGACCGCATCGCCATCCGCGACGGCGCCACCTACGTCGGGCTCATCCCCATCGCCGTCAACCCGCTGGAGCGCGACGTGGAGGTGGAGCTGTCCTACGAGTATCCGACCCTCCTCATCCACGCGTTCCTGCGCCGGGGCACTGAGCCGCTGAACCTCGACCGCCTTTATCAGGCGGACGCGCCACCCACCGCCGGCTTCCTGCTCCGCATGGCGAACGCCGCGGATTTCGCCGATTTTGACGCCTTCCGCGCGCACCTGGCCGGCATCGAGCTCACCGCCGGGTGGCATGCCGCGGAGAAGACCGCCGATGTCGTCTGCCGCGTCGGCGCGGACATGCTGGAGATGCGCTATGATCCGCTGCGCTTCCCGGCCGTCGCGCGCGCCGTGAACGGCCAGTGGCCATACGTGCCGGACGGCATTCAGCGCGATACCCCCTGGTCCGTGCAGGGCATCACCGGCCGGCTGGAGAAAGGCGGCGCGGTGCTGGAGAACGAACCGGGCCGCACCGGCTACCTGCTGGCTTCGCCGGAGACGGACATGTTCGTCGGGTACAATCCGCTGCCCGATCTCACCGCCTGGCGCATGACAGTGCCGGGGGACATCACGCTCTTCGCTGATGCCCGCGTCAGTCTGCTGCGCGCCGCCGTGCGGCCGAAGGCGGGCGCCGTCACCATTGATTACGCCGCGAAGCCGGATCAGCGGTCGCCCGACATGGCCACCGCGCTCTTCATCGCCGGCACGACGCCGCCGCCGGCGGTGACGCTGAACGGGCGGAAGCTGGGCAAGCTCGCCACCGCCACCGTGAACGGCGAAGCGGTCTACGTGGTGCCGCTGGCCGCCGCCGTTGCCGCCGATGCGCCCGCGCGCAGCGCGCGCTTCCAGGCGCTGGCGGGCGCCGGGCAGCCGGCGTTCTTCCGCGGCTGGCTGGTGGCCGGGCCCTTCCCGCGCGACTTTTCCGCCGTCAATCCTCCGGAGACCGGCGCCATCAACCTGAAAGCCACCTATAGCGGTCACGAGAAAGCCGCCGTGAAGTGGCAGCCGGTGGTGACGGCGGGCGACCCCACCATCGGCCCCGATCCCGTGGACCTCAAGCCGCTGCTCGCACCGCACAACGGCGTGTGCGCCTACGCCTACGGCATCATCCGCTCCGACCGCGACCGCGCGGCGCTGCTGCTCACCGGCAGTGACGAGGAGATGGCGGTGTGGCTCAACGGGGCGCGCGTCTACGCGCATACCGACTACTACCGCGCGTTCTATCGCGATCAGGACCGCACGCCTGTCACGCTGAAGCAAGGCGACAATCCCGTGCTCGTCAAGCTCGGGCACGGCTGGGAGTCCTGGCGCTTCAGCATGCGCCTGGCACAGCCGGACGGCATGCCGCTGACGGAGGGCATCACGTTCGTCACGCCCGCGCCATAGTGCGCACAGGGGGGAGCCGGGTATGCCCACCACCCGCCCATCGCTGGTCCGCGTCTTCCAGATACACCGCATCATCGCTGAACGGCGCTTTCCGTCGCTGCGCGACCTCGCCGAACAGTGCGGGGTGAGCGCGCGCACGGTGAAGCGCGACCTGCGCACGCTGCGCGAGGAGTTCGGCGCGCCGCTGGCGCGCGACCGCGCCCAGGGCGGCTACTCCTATGCGAAACCGTTCAACCTGGACGCGCTGCCGCTGAGCGAGGGCGAGCTGCTGGCGGTGTGCATGCTGCGCTCGCTGGTGGACGGGGCCTTCCGCAATACCCACCTGGCGCCGGCGGTGCGCGGGGCGCTGGAGAAGCTGCGCATTCTGCTGCCGGAAACGGTGCAGACCGCGGTGACCGATGACGCCCACAGCGCTATCGCCTACTTCCCCGATCCCTCGCCGCCGGAAAATCCGGACACCTGCGCCATCTTCAAAACGCTGATGAACGCCATCGCGGCGCATCAACCGGTCCGCATGGCGTATTTTTCGATGACCAGCAACCGCGAGCGCCGCCGCACGGTGGATCCCTACCTCCTCTTTCACCGCGACGGCATGTGGTATCTGCGCGCCTACTGCCACCTGACGCGCGAGCCGCGCGACTTCGCGCTGGGACGCATCCGCGCGCTGACGCCGCTCACCGGCAGCTTCCCGCCGCCCGACGTGCCCGCGCTGCGCGCGGAGCTCGCCGCACGCTTCGGCGCCATTCAGGAGACGGCGGAGGCGGTGGTCATCCGCTTTGACGCCGATTGGGCGCGCCGTATTCGCGAGCGCGTCTGGCACCCCTCGCAGCGCATCGCCGATCACCCGGATGGCGGCTGCACGCTGACGATGACGGTGGAAGGGCTGGTCAGCGTCGCCCGCTGGGTGCTGAGCCTGGGCGGACACGCCGTGCCGCTGGCGCCGCCGCGCCTGGTGCGCCTGGTGGAGCAGGGGGCGCGCGACGTATTGGCCTCCCTCGCGCCCCCGGAAAAAAGCGCATAATCGCGCGGCGAGGACAGAAGCTGTCCCCTCCCGCGTGGTACGCTGATGACATCCCGGGAGGTGACCGATGACAACCACGACGCATGCCGCGACCCCGCGGCGTTTTCGCCCCTATGTCTATATCGAGACGGCGGAGCGCTATCCCGCCTCGCTCCCCGGCTCGGTGGCGGCGGCGCTGGCGGAAAAATACCTGGAGATCCCCGACGCCATCCTCGCCGAGTCGCTGCCGCGCCAACTGCGCTTCGTGCAGCGCCTGGCGCGCGCGCACTGGCAGGAGCGGCACGGCGCCTGCCCGCCGTTCGGCGCCATCACCGGCTACATCTTCCGCTGGAGCGAGGAGGAGAGCATCGCGCTGGC
The DNA here is from genome assembly GCA_029553475.1 of Armatimonadota bacterium. Classification (GTDB taxonomy): domain Bacteria; phylum Armatimonadota; class Hebobacteria; order CAIYQO01; family CAIYQO01; genus JAKIYB01. Next base: position 6,135 of record JAKPKV010000169.1, on the reverse strand, counting down.
GACGGACGGCACGGTGCGCGACCCCGCGCACGGCCGCTTCGCCGAAGACGGCAAGACGCTGGTCTACCTCAACGACACGCCGATTGAAGCGGTGCTGGTGCGCATGTGAGCAAGTGTAGGGGTTAGGGGTAGCGGGTTGCCACGCTGTATCGTGCTCTACGAACCGACGGCTGGTAGGGAACGCCCGCCGTGGCGCGTGTGACCAAACATGCGCAACCGTGTCCGACACCACCATCATCTGGCACGGGGTAAAAATGCGTCACCACGCGCCGCGGAGGGCGCGGACTACAGAGCAAGGTGCGACTTGACGACCCACTACCCCTCCGCCCTCACCCCTATTTCCCGCGCCGCCCGGTCGGCCGGGTCACGCCCACCCGCACAGCTTCGCCAGCTCCCGACCGTAATCAATGAAATTCGCCCAGGAGATGTCGGGCGGCACGCCGTGGTCGCAGCCGGGGATGTAGCCGCCATCGTGGACCACCGGGGCGATGCGGGCGAGTTCGGCGCGCATGGCGTCGCCGCCGGCGGCCATGGCGCGCTTGTCCACCCCGCCGGTGTAGCCGATCTGCTTCCCGAAGCGGCGGCGGCACGCCACGATATCGTTGTAGGCGGCGACTTCGATGGGATCGCAGACGTTGATGCCGGATTCGATCCAGATGGGGATGAGCTCTTCGATGCAGCCGTCGGAATCCAGGTCAATGATGGGGCAGCCGGCGGCTGTGGCCTGCTCCACCCAGCGCACGTAGGCGGGCTGGCAGAAGCGGCGGGTCATGGCGGGAGAGATCATGCTGTGCGCCTTGTAGGCCATGTCCTCGGAGATGCCCAGGCGGTCGAGTGCGCCGCCGGCGGCGAAGAGGCGGGCGAGGACGCGGGAGACGAACGCCGCCCAGAAGGCGGCCATCTCGTCCACGAACTCCGGATCCTCGACGCAGAGCATGCAGAGGCCCTCGAAGCCGCACCACTCGCGCAACTGCCAGAAGGGGCCGTTCACCTGCACGGTGAGGGCGCTGCCGCGGGCGCGGGCGGCGGCGGTGCGGGCGATGATGTCGGCGGGGATGCGCTCCGGGGTGTCGGGGTTAAAGCGCGCTTGCATCGCCTCCCAATCGGCGCGCGTCTCCACCGGGAACTTGTGCCACTTGCGGGTGACGAAATCCTTCGCCGCGCGGATGTACGTGTAGTCGAACTCATCGGAGATTTCGGTGATGGCGCCCATCCAGTCCTGCACGATGTAGTGGCCGTCCCGGTGCTCCAACACCTTCTCCTCGAAGGTGGGGATCATCTGGAAGGAGACGCCGGCCCCTTCCAGCCCGCCCCCCATGTCGGGCAGGCCGATCTCCGCGCGCAATACCGCGAACCAGTCGGCGTCCGCCGGCAGACCCTGCGCGCGCCAGGCGCGCAGGGTGGATTCGCGCGGCCAGCCGGGCATGAACGGGATATGGTCCGGCGCGCCGAAGAGGAGGGTGGCAATGTAGCGTTCGCGGAAGGTCATGGTCGGCCCTCATACGGATGATACTGGCACTATACCACCTGCTCGGATGTCCCCCTTGCCATTTCCTGCCAATTCCTGTGTAATAACTGGACAGGGGGCGCCGTGAATATCTATTGCGGGCTGAAGCAGCAGCCGCCGGGATACCACTTCGCCACGGGGCGATATGACCACTTTCAAGTGATCTGTCTGCAGGAGGGTGAGCTGCGGATGACTGTGCAAAATGTCGTCACCGCGCTGCGCGCCGGGGAGGCCTGCGTGCTGCCGGCGGGGTCGGCGTTTCGCCTGCGCTGCGTCGAGCGGGGGTATCGCGGCGTGGGCGTGATCCTCTCCGGCGCGACGGAGCCGCGGTATCGCGGGGCGGCGCGCGCGCTGGCGGGCACGCCGGCGCTGCGGGCGCTGGCCGGCGTGATCGAGGACGAAGCGCGGCGGCCGGGCGACCCGCCGGACGGCGTGCTGCGCCACCTGGGGCTGGCGCTGGCGGAGCTGGGCCTGCGGCCGGCGCGCGCGGATGCCGACGCGCGGCCCGCCGCCTGGGTGCGCGCGGCGTGCCAGAGCATCGAGCGCGCCATCTATGCCAACCAGTCGCTGGCGGATTCGCTGGCCGGCATCCCGCTCAGTTATCGCCAGCTTTCCCGGCTCTTTCTGGCGGCGCTGGGGATGACCCCCAAGCAATACCACGTGCGGTGCCGCCTCGCGGAGGCTGAGCGCCTGCTCACCGGCACCACCTTCACGATCACCGCCATCGCGTACGAGCTGGGGTTTGCGTCATCCCAACACTTTTCCTCGCAGTTTGCCCGCCGGAACGGCATGAGTCCATCGGCGTATCGGGCGCTGACGGGCGGGCGATGATTGGCGGAAGTTCAGCGCTCGCGCGGCGAGAATCTGTGGCATAATGCCCCCATGCCTGCCGTCAATGAACCGATTCGCGCGCCGGAGCTCTCTGGGGGGGCGTGGATAAACAGCGCGCCGCTGTCGCTGGCGGGGCTGCGCGGGCGGGCGGTACTGGTCTTTTTCTGGGACTACGCCTGCGTGAATTGTCTGCGCACGCTGCCCTACCTGTCGGCCTGGTGGGCGCAGTACCGCGACCTCGGCCTGGCGATGGTCGGGGTGCACAGCCCGCAGTTCCCCTTCTCGCGCCACGAGGCGTACGCCCGGGAGGCGGCAGCGCGGCTGCAGATCGCCTTCCCCGTGCTGCTGGACAGCGCGCGGCACACCTGGGACGCCTGGGCGAACCGTTTCTGGCCGACGCAGTACCTGGTCGGGCCGGATGGCTTGATCCGCTATTTCCACTTCGGCGAAGGGGATTACCTGGGCATCGAGGCGCAGATACAGATCATGGTGAAAGCCCTGCACCCGGAGGCGACGCTGCCGCCGCTGCTGATGCCGCTGCGCGCCGGCGACGAACCCGGCGCGGTCATGGCGCCGGCGACGCCGGATATTTACCTGGGGGGCGGCCGCGGGCGGCTGGGGAATCCGGAGGACGCGCGCGACGATCAGGTGGTGACCTATGCGGAACACGCGCCGCGCATGCCGGAGGCGCTGTACGCGGTCGGACGCTGGATGCAGACCGCGGAGGCGCTGCGGCTGGCGGGGGAAACGGGCGCGCTGACGGTGCAGTATCGCGCGCGCGCGGTGCACGCGGTCCTCAGCCCACCGGAAGCAGGCGCGGGGGCGCTCGACGTGGAGCAGGACGGCGAACCGCTGCCGGCGCCGGCGCATGGTCATGATGTCGCGCCCGCGGGCGCGGCCGCGCGCGTGACGATCGCCATGCCGCGGGCGTATCACCTGGTGACCAACCCGGATCTCGGCTGGCATGAGCTGCGGCTGCGCGCCGCGACGCCGGGGATAGCGGTCTACGTCATCAATTTCATTCCGGATGTGGCGGAGGAGGAGCGCCCGCCAGGTCCGCCCGCCGCAGCGCGTTGACCAATCGGTGGGCGCGGCGGGTGGTTTCCGGCTCGCGATAGTCCGCGAGCCGGAGCACGAGTTCGACGGCGGTGGGCAGATCCATGCAGTGCCCCGGGGAGACGTAGACGGGCGAGACGCGGGCGCGCGTGCGCACGGCCATGCCGACGACCTCGCCGCGATGGACCAGCGGGGCGGTGGCGCCGCGCTCCTCGCCAAGGTGCCCGTAACGACCGACGAGAAGGGATTTCGCGCAGCCGATGGTGGGCAGGTTGAAGACCAGGCCGGCGTGGCAGGCGATGCCCATGCGGCGCGGGTGGGCGAGACCGTGGCCGTCAATGACGAGGAAGTCCGGGCGCGTGGGCAGTTGCTGCCAGGCGACGGCCAGCGCGGGAATTTCGCGGAAGCTGAGCAAGCCCGGCACGTAGGGGAAGGTGACTTCCGCGCGCACGGCCACGGCATCCACCGTCTCGCGCGAGACGATGTCGAGCACCACAAAGCCGGCGTAGGCGCGGGAAGCATCGCGATGCGTCGAGACGTCGCCGCCGGCGGCGAGGCGCGGGGCGAAATCCGGCGGCGGCTGCAAAACCAGCCGCTCACGCAGTGCTCGCTGCAGGCGTTCCGCCTCCGCGCACGAGACATCCCAACGATGCAGTGGGGTATAGTCCATTTCCGCTCCAGTATAACGCTGCCGGCGTGGGCGCGGTGGTGAAGATAGAGAGCGGGGAGCCGTGGCCAAACACGGCCCGCGCCGGCGTGGGCCGAAATGGTACCAATTCTTGGTGGTACGGCTCACCGTGGTCGGAAAAATGGATACAAAGAGGGGCGGCGGAGCGGGAATCCGTGCTCATCGAAGCCCCGCGGGGAAGGGCACAACAAGCGGCAGTTCGGACCTCCACCCCTCGCCGTTCTACTCCTCGTCCTTCGCCTCGTGGAGGCTGCGGGCGATGATGAGGAGCCGCTTCCGATCTTCCTCGTCGAGGCAGGAGAAGTGGTAGACCAGCTCCTCCGTCCCTTCGGGCTGTCGTTGGGTGGCCGGGAGCAGCCCGGCACGGCGAAACACCTCTTCCGGCGGGATGTGGAGGGCGCGGGCTAACTTCCGGCTCACCGTGGGGCCGGGCCGCTGCTCGCCCGTCATGACGCGGGATATCTGTGCTGTCGTGGTGCCGCTGCGGCGGGCCAGTTCCGCCTGATTCCACCCCCTGCTCTGCATCTCGCGCTGTAGCCAATCGATGAAGTTCTCGTGTGCTGCCATCCCTGGTATTGTGCAACAAAATGTGCTACTATTTGGTAGTTTTGCGTTACCTGCATAGTATCGGCTGGCGCCACGAAAAACGGTCGCTACCTTCCCGCCGTCGTCTTTGCGAAGCAGGGCATCCGGCCGGCGCGGTTGCTGCGTTCCTGGGCATCACCGACGACCCGCTGCCGGAGGTGCTGTTCCGCCTGGAGGGGTGCCACTACTACGCCGACGTGCAGGCGCATCTCCTGGTGCTGTCGAGCTCCGATACCCCCGGCGACTACCTGATCGTCCCCGATGAGTGCCTCAACTCGGCCTGGGCACAGGTGATGGACGATCTGCACCCGGCGGACGCGCCGGGGAGCCGTGGTCGAGCACGGGCCGCGCCGGGGTGAGCCGTAATGTTATCAATGATTTGTGGTGCGGTTCGCCGCGGCGTAGCTGAATCAACCTCGCTGCGCAAGTTAGAAGTTGGGTAGAGCGTGGCCTTTGCGCGGTTGACGCATTTCTCCACCGTGCCCGACGCTGGCGTTGTCGGACACGGTGTCGCATGTTGGTCAGGCGCGTCGTCCCGATGGTCGCGGGATAGACTCCGGGCGCGGACGAGGCGGCACGGTGCAACGTGATGGCCCACTCCATCGCGGGTATTAGAAATTGGGGCCTTTGCGCAGCAGCTTGACGGCGCCGTTCTGGTAGACGATCAGCACGTCGGTGACTACGGCTTCCGTTCTGCCGGTGCCGTCCGCAGTGAAGCCGCTGACGGTGCACACCGGCATGGCCTGCGCGACCGGGTTGTCGGGAGCGGCCTGGGCGGCGGGCAGGCTGTGCCAGCGGGCGACGAGCAGCCCGAGCAGGAAGGCGCTGGCGAGCATGGCGCCGGTGAGGAGACGGGATTTCAGCATGGGAACCTCCCGGTATGTGCGTGTGGCCGGGCGGACCCGGCGTTTCGATTATAACACGGACAGCCTATGGGAGAGACGGCGTCGTGCGCGGCGCTCCGCGGTCGGTGACCGGCGGGAGTGTTGGCAACAGCAGTGGTGATGTTGCGAATAGACTTACTGGGGTCACGCGAGGAAAAAGGATATGGGAGATCGCCGGCGAATCATCCCGCTATTCCATCGCGGGTGTTCCCGCGTCAGGAGGGCGATATGGATGAGCAACTGCGCCTGATTGCCCAGCGGATCCTCGCGCTGCGCGAGATCGCCGGGGCGTCGGAGGAGGCGGTGGCGGCCGCGCTGCAGCTCCCCGCCGACAGCTACCGCCGGTATGAGCGCGGCGAGGCGGATATCCCGGTGAGCGTGCTGCACCGGCTCGCGCAGTTCTTCGGCGTCGAGCTCTCCGCGCTGCTGACCGGCGAGGAGCCGCGCCTGCATGGGTTCTGCCTGGTGCGCAAGGGGAAAGGCGTCAGCGTGGAGCGCCGGCGCGAATACGCCTACCAGCACCTCGCCTTCAACTTCGCGCACAAAAAGGCCGAGCCCTTCCTGGTGACGGTGGCGCCGAAGCC
>JAKPKV010000154.1 GCA_029553475.1 Armatimonadota bacterium | reverse complement strand
GGGGGGGGGGGGGGGGGGGGGGGGGGGGGGGGGGAGAAGTGCGTTAGTGCATTAGTGCGTTAGTTGGGGACGGAAACCGGGGACTGGAAACTTGGTGATGTGTCGCGCGGAGACGCGGTGTGGAGGGGGGCGGAAAATGTTTGAAGTCAGAACACGGTTTGAGCCGGGGCAGAGGATCAAGATAAAGGCCTTGTGCGTGGAAGGAAAGGTGTGGCAGGTGATGTGCATGCCGGGAAGCGTGACAACGTATGATTGCTTCTGGTGGTGGGACGGGGAGCGGAAGGCCAGCGTTCTGACGGAAGACGAGATCGAGGAGGTTTGACATGGCGGTGATGCGGGTGAGAATGGGGAAGATCGCGGACGGGGTCATACGGAAGCTGGGGTATGAGCCGGAGGCGTATACGCTGAGCGGGCGTGACCGTGAGACGCTGGCGGATTCGATCAATGAGGCGCTGGCGGAGCTTTACAGTGAGCACACGTGGCCGATGCTGCGGCGGTGCGAGCGCAGGACGTACCGGCCGCCGCATTCGATGACGGAGGCGTATGCGGTTGACCATGAGGTGTGGCTGGCGAATGAGGCGGAGGAGGGCGGCGGGGATTATTGGCGGTGCACGGCGGCGCACACGGGGCATGCGCCGGCGGACGGGAGCGCGTGGTGGGAGCGGATCGCGCCGGAGGGGCTGATGCGGTTTGTGGAGTTCGCCCAGGCGTGGGAGCCGTGGGTGATCGACGAGGGCGGGTTCGACCTGAACGATTTCGCGTTCGCGGCGGACCCGCGTCACACGCCGGGGCTGGAGCCGATAGCGGGGTGCGTGCTGGGGGATTTCATGGACAGCGTGACGCTGCCGGCGGAGGCGCCGAAGCAGGTGTGGATCAAGTTCATCCCGCGCCGGCCGAAGGCGGATTTCACGGAGTGGGCCGCGGGGACGACGTACGCGGCGGGTGACACGTGTTATCTGACGCTGACGGGGGAGACGTATCTGGCGCTGCGGGAGAGCACGGGGGCCTCGCCGGACTCGAGCGCGGAGGACTGGGCGACCGTGGGGGTGCCGGAGCTGTTCGCGCGGTTCCTGAAGCTGCGGGCCGTGGCGGACTGGAAGGGCGAGGACGACGGCCGGGCGCGGGCGCTGGGGGAGGCGGACGCGGAGCTGGGCAGGCTGGCGAACGCGGCGATCAGCCGGCGGGGCGTGCGGCAGGGGGGGTGGAGCTGCGGCGGGAGGTAGGGGATATTATTGCGACCACCAAGTGGTCGCAATGGAGAGGGTAAAAGGGGACGGGGGACGGGGTACGTGGGACGGCGGACGTGGGACTAACAGGCTAACAGGCTGACGGACTGACAGGCTGACAGAATGAGCTATACGGAGCAGAATAAGGCGTGGTGCCTGAACCAGAAGTGGAAGGCGGCGCGGTGGGAGACGCTGAAGTACACGTTCGGCGAGGGCGCGCTGGTGCGGTATGTCGATGAGCCGGCGCTGGCGGACATGGAGGGGCTTGTCGAGTTTCTGCTGGACGCGGAGAGCTGCGCGAACCTGAAGGTGAACGAGAAGCGGGTTCACGGCACGTATGTGCCTGCGGCGGCGTGGTGGGAGACGGTGACGGTGCGGGGCGCGGAGCGGGTGCGTCTGTATCACGAGTGCGTGCCGGCGGATGCGGCGGGGTCGGGTACGGCGTATGTGACGGAGAACGGCTGCACGTACACGGTGACGATGACGCCGTATTTCCGTCAGGCGGCGGTGGCGGCGCCGCCGGCGGGGACGAGCGGGGTGAGTTACCGGATCACGGGGGAGCGGGCGGACCCGCGCACGGGGCTGTGGATGTTCACGCTGGAGAAGCGGGAGCAGAAGACCACGACGACGGGCGTGGTGACGGTGCGGGACGACGCGTTCGCGACGGTTACGGAGCAGACGTTTTACGGGGTGAGGACGGGGAACACGGACCACACGGGCGCGGCGGTGGCGGGTCTGTGGACGGCGGGGGTGTCGCCGGCCGGGACGCTGGTGGAGAACGTGCAGGTGCGGAAGAACGAGAACTGCACGACGGACGTGACGCAGCGCAAGACGGTTGCCAAGGCGCGCGAGGCCACGGTGGAGCGTGTTCAGACGAAGTTCGAGACGGGCGTGACGATCACGCTGCGCAACCAGGCGGCGGCGGTGAACGCGTTCGTGGCGGTGGCGGGCGGGGTGATCACGCGGCGGAGCTCGAAAGACAACGGGGACGGCACGTTCGACAACACGGAGACGGTGACCACGGCGGTGGCGGCCAGCGACGCGGTGATCGAGCGGTACCAGACGGCGTTCGAGACGGGCGTGACGATCACCAACCGGAACCAGGCGGCGGCGGTGAACGCGTTCGTGGCGGTGGCGGGCGGTGTCATCACGCGGCGCAGCTCGAAAGAGAACGACGACGGCACGTTCGACAACACGGAGACGGTGACCACGGCGGCGGCGGCGGCGAACGCGACGGTGGAGCGATACCGCACGCTGTACGAAGAGGGCGTG
>JAKPKV010000120.1 GCA_029553475.1 Armatimonadota bacterium | reverse complement strand
CGGTCGCGCTTGATGAACCAGGGATTATATTCGGAGAAGTGCTCGCTGCTCTCGGTGATGTAATAGCCGATGCGCAGCAGCATATCCAGCCGCACGCGGTCCCAATCGGGATAGTATGCGCCGCTGGCCACCTGCTCGATGATGCGCGGGTACAGGTCCTCGCCGCGGTGCTCCAGCGACAGGTAGAAGGCCATGTGATTGATGCCGGCGCAGGTGTAGTTCACCTCGTCCGGGTTCACGCCGATGGCCTCGCAGAGGTGGCGGTAGCTGCCCTGCACGCTGTGGCAGAGGCCGATGGTGGCCATGTCGCTGCCGGCGAGCATCGCCCAGGTGTTCATCGCCATCGGGTTAACGTAGTTCAGCACGGTGGCCTTCGGGCAGCGGTCTTCCATCAGGTAGGCGTATTGCAGCATCACCGGGATGGTGCGCTGCGCGCGAAAAATGCCGCCGATGCCCAGGGTGTCGGCGATGGTCTGCCGCAGGCCGTAGCGCTTCGGCACTTCGAAATCAATGACCGTGCTCGGCTCGTAGCCGCCCACCTGGAACATGAAGATGACATACTGCGCGCCGTCGAAGGCTTCCTCCGGGTCCAGGGTGGCGACGACGCGCGGGGTCGCGTCCCACGCCGTTGCCACGTGCCCGGCCATCTTCGCCGAGGTGCGCAGGCGTTCCTCGTCAATATCGAAGAGGGCGATCTCGCTCGACGCCAGCTCGGGATAGGAGAGACAGTCGGAGAGGATGTTCCGCGCGAAGACGGTGCTGCCCGCCCCGACGAAGGTGATTTTCGGCATGGTATGCCCTTTCTCTGGAAAGCTGCTGCATTATATACGGGATGGGCGGGGAAATCCCTGCCGTAAACCGGCATGAACGCAAGCACTGTCTGAAAGCATGGCGCGAGCCGCGCGCAGGTTTTGTCGAAGAGGAGCAAGTATCGAGTCTGGCAGCGAGTCTGGCAGCCGACGAGAGTCGCGCCGTAGTGCTCTCAAATACACCTCGGGCGCGACTCCCGTCGGCTGCCAGACTCGCTGCTATGCCTACTCCAGCTCCAATCCTTCCGCACCATACCGGAGGATCATCGCGACGTCCGGGCCGCTGACGCGGAGGGTGCGTGTTTCGGCGTTGAGTTTCAGGCGGCCCGTGCCGTTCGGCGTCAGCAGCGTGGCGAGGACGAGGTCGGTGTGCTTTCCTATCGTGCCCCAGCGGAGGATGGTGTCGGCGTCGTGGGTGATGGTGGTGGGGAGGCCGCGGCCCTGTGTCAGGCGGCAGGGGACGTTGGCGGCGAAGGCCAGGTGCAGCGCGGCGTCGTGGCGCGCGAGGCGGGCGGACGACGCGGAGAGGCGCGCGGCGGCGCGGGTGTGGAAGCGCGCCTCGCCGAGGGCGGCATGCGTGATGCGCGCGCGGTCGAGGATGAGCAGCGCCTGGCCGGCGAGGAGGAGCACGGCGCGCCCGTAGAACCGCACCGGGGAGCCGACGTTGGCGGCTTCCGTCGCGTCGAGGAGGATGCCCTCCCAGCCCTCGCCGCGGAACTCCGCGGCCGTCACCGTCGCGGGGTGCGGCAGACCGACGCCGTTCACCAGCATGACGTTCTTCGCCCAGGCGCCGATTTCGTACAGCTCAAAGCGCCGATTGCTGAACGTCGTGTCAATGTAGTCGCCGGGGATGGTCTCGATGAGCGCCTCGTTGCCGACGACGACGGTGACGCTGGTGAGGTCCTGATGGGTGTGCGGGGCGTCGGTGGTGCCGCCGCGCACGGA
>JAKPKV010000103.1 GCA_029553475.1 Armatimonadota bacterium | reverse complement strand
CGAGCGATAGCGCCGAGATTTTTTCGCCAGGCAAGCACTCTATCTGTGTACTCTATGGGGGCATAGACGACAGAGAGAGTGTGTGGCATGGCGGAAAAAGATCAAGCGAGCGCCGGCGAGACGGTATCCGCGGGCTGCTAGGCATCCGCTTCACCGCACGCCCGCGTTTCCGGCTCCCTACAATGGCGACCTCTTGTCGCAAAAAGTGGTCTGGCCTCGCCCGCCTTTTGGTCCACACTGTGGGGTGACTGATCTCACGTCGGAATGGGAGGCAGGAGGACGGCATGGCCACAATTCCCTTTCATCAGCGCGTCGCCGAGTGGGTGCGGCACACGGATCACAGCTACGTCTATCGGGTGGCGTTAGCTGACGTGCCGCACACCGCGTCGGCGCCGTGGCCGGAGCTGTGCGTGGTGGTCTGCGATGCCGCGAACCTGTTCGACGTGGAACAGCTGTTGCCCGACTTGCCGCCCATCATCAAAAAATACGTGCGGGACGGCAACCTGGCCTTCCTGGCCGCCGCGGGCGAGGAATGGGTCTTCCGCTCGGTGGCGATTCTGGGTCCGCGTCTGTACCCCGTACATGGGTATCCGCTGGCGCTGACCGCGCGCGATGTCTTTCTGGAAGCCGCGGAGACGCATCCGGCCTGGCGCGGGAAAGGCGTGGCGCCCGGCATGCTGCGCGTGACGGCGGATGAGCTGCTGGCGCGCGGCTACACGTGCGGCATGATGACGATTGCCACCGACAATATGGCCTCGTGCCGCGCCGCCGAGAAAGGCGGCGCGCGGCGCATCGGCACGCTCAGCGCGCGGCGGCATTTCGGACGGTGGCGCGCGGAGTTCGCGCCGGCGCTGGCGGTGCCCACCGGCGCGGGCGAAGAGGACAGCCGGCGTGCCGCCTGATTGCGCGCATCTTCGCCCAGTTGTGCATCTCTCGCCCCCAACGTCCGCGAACTCCTCCACAAGGAAGCTCCGTCTCCGCGCGTAGAATGGCGGTGGCCATGGGCGCGATCCACGGCAGAGAGGAAGAGCGATGGATTCACCGGCGGTGACGCGGGCGGTCTGTTATGACGCGGAGGTGGAGTGCATGCCGCCTCCCCGGTTGGCGGCGCTGCGCGAGGCGCTGCTGGCGCGGGCCGTGACGCGCGCACGCCGGGCGCCCTTCTTCCGCGAACGCCTGGCGGGGTTCGGGGAGGTGGGCGACCGTCTGCCGCTCGCGCGCTTTCAGGAGGGCGTGCCGCTCACTGGCAAGCAGGAGCTGCGCGCGGCCGGCGCGCGGGCCTGGGCGGAGGGTGACGCGCCCGCGCTGCTCTTGGCGACGTCCGGCACCACCGGATCGCGCATCACGCTGCCGTACAGCGGCGGCGATCTACGGCGTTGGCACGCGCTGGTCGCGCGTACGCTATGGACGAACGGCGTGCGCGCCGATGACGCGGTGCTGCTGCCGGTGCCGCTGGGTGTGTTCACCGGGGGCCAGGGGATGTTCGGCGGACTGCGGCAGCTGGGCTGCCGGCTCATCCCGCTGGGCGCCACCACCACTCCGGCCCTCGCGGACGCGCTGCGCGGCGCGTTCGGCGTGGCGCCGACCGCCATCGTGGGCCTGCCCTCGCACATGCTGCGGCTGCTGGAGACGCTGCCGACGGCGGGGGTTGACCCCGCGGGGTCGCCGCTGCGCATCGGCTCGTTCGGCGCGGAAGCCTGGACGGAAGCCGCCCGCGCGCGCATCGAGGCGGGATTCGGCCTGGTCGCCATGGATTCCTACGGCATCGGGGAAATCTGCGGGCCGGGGATCGCGGCGGAATGCGCCGCGCGCGACGGCCTGCACCTGTGGGAGGATGCCTTCCTCGCGGAGATTGTAGACCGGACCAGCGGAGAGCCCGTGCCGGACGGGGCGCCGGGCGAGCTGGTGCTGACGCCGCTGTTTCGCGAGGTGCTGCCGCTGCTGCGGTACCGCACCGGCGACGAAGCGGCGATGATCCCCGAGCCCTGCCGCTGCGGCCGCACCCATCGCCGGCTGACGCGCATCGCCCGCCGGCTGGACGACGTGCTGGTGATTACCGGGGTGAATATCGAACCCGCGGATATCGAGCGCCTCCTCTACGGCATCCCGTGGGTGGGCAACGAATTCTACCTGGAAGCCAGCGGCGAGAATCGTGACACGCTGGGCATCCATCTCGAGGCGAGCGAGCGCGCGCCGGCGCCGCCGGACGCGGAAGCGCAGATCAGCGAGGCCGTCCGGCGAGATTATCACGTGCGCGTCGCGGTGGCGGTGCACCCATTCGGCTCGCTGGACCGCGCGCCCGGCAAAGCGCGGCGTATTCGGTGACATGGAGGATAACGACTGATGGATCTCCTGTATGAAAACAACCGGCGCTTCATGCCGGTGGAACACCTGCCGGAGCGCGTGCTCATCTGGGATGAGACGTTGCGCGACGGCGAGCAGACGCCCGGCGTGGCCTTCCACATTGACGAGAAGGCGGCGATCGCGCGGGCATTGGCGGAGGCCGGCGTCGGCGTGATTGACGCGGGCATGCCCATCGTCTCGGAAGATGAGCGCGAGGCGATCCGGCAGATCGTCGAGCTGGAGCTGCCCTGTGAGGTCGGGGTGACGGTGCGCAGCCACGAGGCGGACCTGAAAGCCGCCCGCGAGTGCGGCGTGCGCCACGTCTACATGTTCCTCTCCGTCAGCCCGCTGCATATGAAGTGCAAGTTCGGCATGCGGAGTTATACCGAGCTGCGCGACATCGCCCTGCGACACGTGGCGCTGGCGGTGACGATGGGCTTCACCCCGACCTTCATCGCCGAGGACAGCACCGGCGCGGCGCCGGAGGAGTTGACCGCGCTCTTCACCGCGCTGCATGGCGAAGGGGTGCGGCGGGTCATCATCTGCGATACCGCCGTGCGCATGCCGGCGCCGCTGGCGTTTTACGAGTTTTGCCGGTACATCATCGGGCACGCGCCGCGCGACCTGACCTTCTGCGTGCACTGCCACAACGACCTGGGGGAGGCGACGGCGAACACCGTGCTGGCGATCCTCGCCGGCGCCGAAGTGCCGACGGTGACGATGAACGGCATCGGCGAGCGCGCGGGGAACGCCGCGCTGGAGCAGGTGGTGATCACGCTGGAGAAGATGGGGGTGCGCACCGGCGTGAACCTCGAAGCCCTGGACGGCCTCTCGCGGCTGGTGGCGCGCTGCAGCGGCATCCCGCTCGCCATGCACAGTCCGGTGGTGGGGCTCAACGCCTTCCGGCACGAATCGGGCATTCACGCCGCCGGGGTGCTGGAAGACCCGCGCACCTATGAGACGATCCTGCCGGAGGAGGTGGGGCGCGCACGCGAGCTTGTTTTCGGCAAGCATTCCGGCCGCCACCAGCTCGTCGCCCTGCTGGACCGGCATGGCATCCCGCACACGCCGCTGCTGATTGACCAACTGCTGCACGAGATCAAGTTCCTCAAGGAAGGGCAATCCCACCGCCCGCTGGAGGAGATGGTGGAGACGCTGGACGCCTATTATCGCGCGAATTTCGGCGTGGCGGAGGCGATGATCCTCGCGCGCGCCCGGGAGATGAACGATGACGATATCCTCGCCAACGCGGCTTGAGGCGCTCTTGGCGGAGAAAGCGGGGCGGCCGGTGCGCGCCGGCGAGGTGGTGACGCTGCCGGTGGACGTCATCATGGCGCACGACGCCACGCTGGCGCTGCTGATTGACGAGTTCACCCGGCTGGGGTGCGCCGTGCGCGACCCCGACCGGGTGATGGTGACCTGCGACCACTTCGCCCCCCCGGCGCGCATAGACTGGGCGGACCTGCAGCGCGCGGTGATTGACTTCAGCCAGCGCCGCGGCCTCGACCTGCGCCTGTATCAGGGCATTTGCCACCAGTTGCTGCTGGAAGACCGGCGGGTGACGCCGGGGACTCTCCTGGTGGGCGCGGACTCGCACACCACGCTGGCGGGGGCGGTCGGCGCCGTCGCCACCGGGCTGGGCGCCACCGACATCCTCGCCTGCCTGGCGACCGGGGAGACGTGGTTCCGCGTGCCGGAGAGCATCGGCGTCACCCTCACCGGCGCGCCGAAACCGTGGGTGATGGGGCGCGACGCGGCGCTGTATCTGCTCGGCCACTTCGGCGAGGCGGGCGCCGGCTATCGCGCGCTGGAGCTGCGCGACCGCACCGCGAACGGCCTCACCATGGACAGCCGCGCCGCCATCTGCTGCATGGCCACGGAGATGGGGGCGAAGGCGGCGCTGTTTGTGCCGGACGCGGTGACCGCCGCCTTCCTGCGGGCGCGCGACGGCGCGCCGTGGACCTTCCCCGACGAGGATGCCGCCGCCTGCGCGGAGACGCTGACGATTGCGCTGGACGCGCTCGACAGCCTCATCGCCTGCCCGCACAGCCCGGCGAATATCGCCGGCGTGCGCGAGGTGGAGGGCACGCCGCTGCATCAGGTCTACATCGGCTCCTGCGCCGGGGGGCGGCTGGAGGATTTTGCCATGGCCGCGGCCATCGTCGCGGGCCGCACGGTGGCGCCGGGATTGAAGGTCATCGCCGTGCCGTCGTCGGTGACGGTGATGCGGGAGGCGATGCGGCGCGGATACATACACACGCTGCTCGACGCCGGGGTATGCGTGAGCAACCCGAGCTGCGGGGCGTGCGGGGGCATAGACAAGGGGGTGCTGGGTTCGGGAGAAACGGCGCTGATGACCAGCACCCGCAATTTTCAGGGGCGGCTGGGGCCGCGCGACAGCGCGGTCTACCTGGCCTCGACGGCGGTGTGCGCCGCCTCCGCGCTCACCGGCCGCATCACCCATCCGGCGGACGTCTGGTGGGAGGAGGGGAGATGAGTGAATCGCGCTGTGTGCGGGCGCTGGTGCTGGGCGACCACGTGAATACCGACCTGCTGCATCCGCCGCGCTTCTTCGGGACGGCGCGCGAGGCGGTGCTGCCCGGCTTCCTCGGCGGCTATCCCCCGGAGGTCGCGGCGCGCTTCCGGCCGGGCGATCTCATCGTCGGCGGGGTGAATTTCGGCTGCGGCTCCAGTCGCGAAGCCTACGTGCGGGCGTTCCGCTACGCCGGCGTCGGCGGCGTCATCGCCCACTCCTTCTCACGCATCTTCTATCGCAATCTCATCAACGCCGGCATCCCGTTGGCGACGCACCCGACGCTCTATCAGGCGCTCACGCCGTGGGAAACGGTGCACTGGGAGACGGACGGCTGGACGCTCACGCGATGCGCCGGCGGCGAGGTGATCGCGCTGACGCCGCCCGACGCGCACTTGCGGCGCATCCTCGCGGCGGGGGGGCTGCTGCGCTATCTGGGATTGGAGGCGGAGCATGCGGTATGACGCGGACCTGCTCATCATCGGCGCGGGGCCGGCGGGGCTGGCGGCGGCACTGCGCGCGCGCTGGGTGAAAGCCGCGGATGCCGTGCCGGCCAGCGTGCTGATGCTCGACCCCGCCGGGCCGGGCGGCCTTGCCGCCCTGGGCCTCGTCTCCCTGGTGGGCCCCGGATGGACGTTTCAGGGCGATTTACCGTCCACGCACCTTTTCGGCGATCTGGAGCGCCTGGAGATCCCCGTGCTGCGTGAGGCGGCGGTCGGCCTGCGGCGCGATGGTGACCTCTGGGCCGTGCGCACGCCCACGCGCGACTATCGCGGCCTGGCGGTGGTGCTGGCGACCGGACTGCGCCGGCTCAGCGACGAGCCGCGGATTCGCGCCGAGAAGGGGCTGACCTTCCTCTCCGGCGGGTATGCGCGCGCCGCCGATCGCTTTATCCAATGGTCGCGGGAACATGCCGGGAAGCGGTTGGTGATAATCGGCGGCCGGTCGCTGTCAACGGCGATGCGCGTCTTCCGCGACGCGGACGCGGGGCGCAATGAGCTGCTGGCCATCTACGAACCCCCGCAGCAGGTGCTGGGGTACGCGTGGGAGGGGGGGCGCGTCACCGTGACGGTGACGAACGGGGGCATTCCGTATCAGGTGCCGTGCGACCACGTGATGTTCGACTATCACTCGCTGGAGCTGGCGCCCCCCGCGCTGTATTTCCTCCCGGCGGCGTGGCGGACGGCGCCGGGATACAGCCGCATCGGCCCCGCCGGCGACCCGGCCCTTCCCGGCCTCTTTGCCGCCGGCGACTGCGCGGGCCTGCCCAGCATGTGCGTGAAGGCGCTGGCGCAGGGCGCGGAAGCGGGGTTTCACGCGTACCGCTATACGTTCGAGCGCAAATTCGGCGCCTCGCCGCACCTCTTCGCCTTCTTCCCGGCGGGGGAACGCCCGCCGCTGGACGCGCGCGACTTCCCCGTCATTGATCCCGCGCGCCACCTCCCCGTCGGGCTCACCGCGGCGTCCAGCTTTCCGCGAGCGCCGGATGGCGGCGCGGAGGCGCTGCCGCCGGATCGGCTGGCCGCGCTGGAGGCGGAGATGCGGGCGCGCGTGGCGACGGTGCACCTGCGGTGAAAGGGGCGCATCCCCGGGCCGGGCGAGCGCTGTATTGCCAATCCCCGCGTTTCCCAGTACAATGTGCCCATTCTCACACCTGAAGCGGAGGTAACGTTCGTGGCGTATACGATTGCGGTCATCCCCGGCGACGGGATCGGGCCTGAGGTGGTGCGCGAGGGGATCAAGGTGCTGGGCGCGGTCGGGCAGAAGCGCGGCATTGCCTTCGAGTATGAGACGTTCGACTGGGGCGGCGACCGTTACCTGGCGACCGGCGAGGTCATGCCGAAGGACGCGGTCGAGATCATGAAGGGTTTCGATGCCATCTTTCTCGGCGCGGTGGGGCATCCGGACGTGAAGGCGGGCATTATCGAGCACCAGTTGCTGCTCGGCCTGCGCTTCGGGCTGGACCAGTACATCAACCTGCGCCCGGTGAAGCTCTACCCGAACGTGGATACCCCGCTGAAGGACAAGGGCCCGGAGGACATTGACTACATCGTCGTCCGCGAGAACACCGAGGACATGTATGTGGGCACCGGCGGCTTCACCCACAAGGGCACGCCGATGGAGGTGGCCACCCAGGTGGCGAATTATACCTACGCCGGCGTGGAGCGCTGCGTGCGCTACGCCTACGAGCTGGCGATGACCCGCCCCCGCAAGAAACTGACGCTGGTGGATAAATCCAACGTGCTCACCTACGGCCACGACCTCTGGCAGCGCGTCTTCAAGCAGGTGGGCGCCGAGTTCCCCGACGTGACCCAGGACCACGCCTACGTGGACGCCTGCTGCATGTGGATGGTGAAGAACCCGGAATGGTTCGACGTCATCGTCACCACCAACATGTTCGGCGACATCATCACCGACCTGGGCGCCATGACCCAGGGCGGCATGGGCATCGCCGCCAGCGGCAACATCAACCCGAAGGGGGTCTCGATGTTCGAGCCCATCCACGGCAGCGCGCCGAAATACACCGGCAAGAACGTCATCAATCCGCTGGCGACCATCAATGCCGCCGCGATGATGCTGGACTTCCTGGGCGAAAAAGCGGCCGCGCAGGATGTGGAGCGCGCCATCATCGCCGCCTTGCGGAGCGGCAAGATCCCGCATCTCGGCGCCGGCGCCATCGCCACCGACGCCTGCGGCGACCTG
Organism: Armatimonadota bacterium; assembly: GCA_029553475.1. Taxonomy (GTDB): domain Bacteria; phylum Armatimonadota; class Hebobacteria; order CAIYQO01; family CAIYQO01; genus JAKIYB01. The sequence continues at coordinate 18,331 of JAKPKV010000103.1, read as the reverse complement.
GTGGCTGGGCTGGTGTAAGCGATACAACGTAACGTCGCGAAGAGAAATGGGGGTAGTTCCGTAGTCACAAGCATGGCATCGGAACTGCCCCCATTTTGTCCTGAACGCTATTGAGAGTGGCGTGAAGTCAATATGAGTGACACAGCCCCCATCACGATTATCGTACAATACCGCGCTGATGATTACAAACAAGCGCGCAGACTTTACTCAAAAACGTTTCCGAATTTCCGTCCGCTGTTTCGCTACGGTCTTTACTTTATCCTGACATTCTTTGCACTCACACTAATTGTCGCTACGATCTTCTATTTACAGGAAAAACCGACGGAAAGGCAGATTGATCCCGGTTTGATCTTCGTGGTCGGCACCGCGGCAGTGATAGGATTAGCGTGGGCCTGCTATAACAGGTTCAATCAACAGAAGCATATTGAAGAGGAACCGCAGACGCTGACTATTGACGAAGCGGGTATCCGCGTCCACAATGCTGTCGGCGAGTCGCTAATCCGCTGGGCGTATTGGCAAAAAGCGATTGAGGATCATGATCTTCTGCTGCTTCTCCATGAGAAGCTGATGTACATCATTCCGAAGCGCGCCATAGACCAGCCGGCGGACATCATCCGTTTGCGTGCGATAATCGAACGCCACGTCGGCCCGGTCGTGTGGTGGGAGAGGCGAAAGCGGCCGGAGCCGCCGCCCCCGCCCGCGCGCAGCGCCCCGCCTACCGCGTGAACAGCGCCTGCCCCCACTGCGCCACCCCGTCCCAGGCGCTCTGCGGTATCGTCAGTTGGATGGCGCCGGCGATGGCAAAAGTGACGGTGACGCCGTCGAAGGCCTGTTGCGAGATGCGCGGCAGCAGCCATTTGCCCCAGAACACGCCGGCGAGGATGGCGGGAATCGCGAGCAGATCTATGAGCAGCGACTCGCGGGTGAAGAGGCCGTTGGCGGCGTAGATGGGCACTTTGCAGAGATTGATGGTGAAGAAGTACCAGGCGATGGTGCCCATGAACGCCTCCTTGGAGATGCGCTGCGCGGCCATGAACATCGTCATGATGGGACCGGCGGCATTGGAGACGGTGGTGGCAAAGCCGGCGGCCATGCCGGCGGCGGCGGCGCCGGCGGTCGAGCGCGGCGCCAGTTTCTCCCCGAATTGTCGCTCCAGCAGGTGCAGGAGAGCCATGAGGAGCACGAGGCCGCCGATGACCGGGTTGACCATGGCCTTCGTGGCCGCCGACTGGCCGAAGTAGCGCAGCGCGGCGGCGCCGCCGATCATCCCGGCCGCCACCCAGGGCAGCAGCCGCACGAGGATGCCCCAGTTCGCGTGACGCTTGTACCATAGTACGGCGAAGATATCGGCGAAGACGAGCATGGGCAGCATGATGCCGATGGAGTTCCACCCGTCGAAGGCCCAGGCGAGGAAGAGCACGACGAGAATGCCAAGGCCGGGGATGCCCGTCTTCGTCATTCCCACCAGCAGCGCGGCGATGCCGCCAAAGAGCCATTGCAGCGGTGTCAGGTCCATAGTGTAGAAGAATTCACACCGCGAGAAGGTTTTCCTTTCATGGTCGGGAAAACGAGAGAGGATGCGGTGTCGCCCCCTCACCCCCGGCCCCTCTCCCCGAAGAGAGGGGCCGGGGGTGAGGGGGCATACAGCGCGATATTGTTGAGGAGATCTTCTCTCATGCGGAACGTGTTGTATATCTACGGCGGCGGCGAGGCGTTTCACCCCTCCGAGTGGGCGGGGCGGCAGTTGGCGGCGATGCTGGCGGCGGATGGCCGTTTCACGGTCGAGGCGACGCGCGACCTCGATGCGCTGGCGACGCTGCCGGGCAGCGAGTACGCCGCCGTGGTGCTGTATACCACCGGCTTTGCCCACGAGCTCACCGGCGCGCGCGAAGGGGGCTTGTTCGACTTCGTGCGCAACGGCGGTGGGTTCGTCGGCATCCACTCGGCGGCGGATAGTTTTCGCGGCAACCGTGCCTACATCGAGATGCTCGGCGGCGAGTTCGTCTGGCACCCGGCGCACCACGAGTTCACGGTGAACGTGGCGGAGCGCGACCACTACCTGACCGTGCGCATGCCGGATTTCCGCATCTACGACGAGATGTACCATCTGCAGCATTTCGACGCGGCGAACGTCACGCTCGCCACCACCATGTGGCAGGGGCAGGCCATGCCGATGGCCTACACCCGCGCGTATGGCAGCGGCCGCGTGGTCTATCTCGCGTTGGGGCATACGCAGCAGTCCTGGCGGCACCCGGAATTCCAGAAGCTGGTGATCCGCAGCATCGCCTACGGCGCGGGCGCGGCGCCGCCGGCGCGCACGGTGCGCTGCGGGCTGCTCGGCTACGGCCCGGCGTTCGACATGGGCAAGGGGCACGGGGGCTGGATTGACGCCACGCCGGGCATGAAGACGGTGGCCATGTGCGATGCGAACCCGGCGCGGGTGGAGGCGGCGAAGGCGGAGCTGCCCGATCTGCTCGGCTATTTCACCAGCCTGGACGCGATGCTGGCGATGCCGGAGGTGGAGCTGGTGGTCAATATCCTGCCGCACAACCTGCACGCGCCGACCACGCTGCAGTGCCTGGCGGCCGGCAAGCACGTGGTGCTGGAAAAACCGTTCTGCCTCACCGTCGCGGAAGCTGATGCGATGATCGCGTTGGCGCGCGAGAACGGCGTCATGCTCAGCCTCTTTCACAACCGGCGCTGGGACGGCGACTATCTCACCATCAAAGACCTCATCGCGCGCGGACTCATCGGGGAAATTTACCACATCGAATGCGGGCAGATGGGCTACAGCCAGCCGGGATTTTGGTGGCGCTCGGACAAAGCGGTGAGCGGCGGCATCATGTATGACTGGGGCGCGCACTTCCTGGACTGGATCCTCAACCTGATGCCGGAGGCGAAGATCACCCAGGTGATGGGCAATTTCCAGAAGCGGGTGTGGCACGCGGTGACGAACGAGGATTTCGGCCAGGCGTATATCCGCTTCGACAACGGCGCCACCGCCGACTACATCACCTCGCAGATCAGCGCCAGCGGCCGGCCGAAGTGGCGCATTCAGGGCACGCTGGGCGCCATCGAGCACAACGGGGGCGACATCACGCTCACCAGCTTCGCGAATGGCGTGCGCCAGGACAGCACGGTGAAGGTGACGCTGCCCGGCTATGGCAGCGTGGAATATTACCGCAACGTGGCCGACCACCTGCTGATGGGCGAGGAGCTGATCGTCACGCCGGAGCAGGCACGCCGGGTGATCGGGGTGATCGAGGCGGCGCGGCGCTCATCCGAGCTGGGCGCGAGCGTCCCCCCGTGCGCGGGATGCGCGTAGCTCGTACTCGTACTCGTGCTCGTACTCGAATACGGGCGGACAGGATGTCCGCGCTCCGATGGGCACGACTCATACTCGTAGTCGTAGTCGTATTCGAGTACGACTACGAGCACGACTACGACTACGAGCACGAGTACGAAACGCGCGCTGATGACGCCTATGCCCCCCTCTCCCCGCGGAGCGGGAATTTCAGGCATCAATGCGCGCATTAATAATACCGCGTTGCTCGGGCTCCGGTCCGTCGGCCCGATCCGGCCAGTCCGCGGGGGCGGACTTCGTGGCTCCAGCCCCGGATGTCAATCCGGGGATTCGCACCCGTTGTGCGCTGCAGTATTCTGCCCCGCCTCGGTAATATTTTTTCCGGCCCCGGCAATATTTTTCGGAATACGGGCGCACATGGATGACAGCAATGATGCGATACGGTATAATACGACCATGCCTTTCCTTCTGCTGCATACGGCAGACCTGCATGTAGGCAAGTCGTTCCGTGGATTGCCGCCGAACGTGGCGGACCAGCGCCGACAGGATATACTGGCGACGTTGCGGCGGATTTGCGCCACGGCACGGCAGGACAAGGTCCACCTGCTGGTCATTGCCGGAGACCTGTTTGACCGTCCGACTCCCTCGCCCGGCGTGCTGTCACAGGTGCGCATGGCGCTGGAGGATGCGGTGGTCCCGGTGCTGGTGATTTCGGGCAACCACGATCCCCTGGCGCCCGGCAGTCCCTACCTCTCCCCCCGCTGGCCCGGCAACGTCACGGTGGCCGCCGCGCCGGGCTGGCAGCGCTGCGACGTGGGCGACCAGGAAGTGTGGGCCTTCGGCTACACCACGGCCGACGCGCACCAGGGCGCATGGGATGCGTTCCCGGGCTGCGGCGCGTCGGCGCTGCTCGCGCTGCACGCCACCTGCCAGACGAACGGCGCGGCGGATGATGAGCGCTACTATCGCTTCACCCCCGCCGCCATCCCCCCCTGCGGGTACCTGGCGCTGGGACATTATCACACCTATACCCCGGTCTCGCGCGCGCCGCAGGCGGCCTACAGCGGCGCGCCGGAGCCGCTGGAGGCGCAGGACGACGAGGCGGTGGTGCTGCGCGTGGAGATGGAGGACGGCGAATGCGCCAGCGCGCCGCTGGCGCTGGGCACGCGCCGTCACCGCCAGCTCACGCTGGAGATTACCGGCCTGAGCGCCGACGATGTCTACCGGCGCATCCAGGCCACGCTCTCTGCGGAAGACCTGGTCACCGTGCGGTTGACCGGCCTGCTCGACCCGGATGATCCGGTGGTGGGCGAGGCGATGGAAGCGGAGCTGAGTCGGGAAGCCTTTTTCCTGCATATTGATGATCGCCAACTGCTGGCGCCCGCGGAGGTCGGTACCGCCGGCGGGGTGATGGGATCGCTGCTGCGTATCACGCGCGATGCGCTGGCGCCGGTTCCCGCCGATCACCCCGACCGTGCCAGGCTCCTGCGGGCGTCCCGCTACGCGCAACTGGCGTTGGAAGGGAAACTCTAATGCGCCTGCTGTCGCTGCACATCTCGGGTTTTGGCTCGCTGCACGAGCGCGCCTTCACCTTCGAACCGGGCATGAACCTGGTGATCGGACGGAATGAGGCGGGCAAATCCACGCTGCTGCACTGCCTGGCGCAGACGCTGATGGGGAAGCCCTCGCGCTACGGCGCCTTTCCCGACGTGCAACCCTGGGGTCGGAATAGCTTCATGGCGACGCTGGACGTCGAGCACGCGGGAGAGCGCTACCGCATCACCCGCCGCTTCGCCGAGCGCGGCGCGAAAGCGGTGACGCTGGCGCGGGTGGACGCTGACGACGCGGTGAACGTGATCACCCAGGACCCCCGCGATCTCGCCCGCTGGATGGGCGAGGTCTTCGGGGTGAGCGACGACACGATCTTCTACAAAGTCTTCTGCCTCTCGCAGGCGGACATGTCCCCGTTGAAAGACAACGCCGATCTGTACGAACAGCTCGAACGCGCCATCAGCGGCGCGGAGGTGGCGACGGCGGCGGCGGTGTCGGCGATTGACGAACGGCTGCGGCTGCTGCGGCGCGGGGTGGGGGAGCGCGGCGCGAAGGCGAATTGGGGCCCGCTGCAGACCGCCATTGCCGGCCGGCAGGAGGCGGAAGCGAAGCTGGCGGAAGCCCGGCAGGCGGACGCGCAGTTCGCCGCCGCCCGCGAGGCCCTCGCCACGGTGGATGCGCGGCTGGCCGAGGTGCAGGAGCGCATCGCCACGCTGGAGGCGCTGATGGCCGCGACGCGCGAGCACCGGGAGCTGCGCAAGCGCTACGCGGACCTGCAGGCGATTTTCGACGGCATCGAGCAGCAGCGCGCCACGGTGGAGGCGACGATCGCCCGGCGTGATCAACTGCGCGAGGAGCTGGAAAAACTGGCACTGGCCGAGGCCGATCCGGTCAGCCTGCGCAGCACGTTGGCGCGCGCCAGCGCCGTGCGGACGGAAATTGACCGGCTGGGTGCGGAGCGCGGCGCGCTGCAAGCGCGCCTGCACGCGCTGCCCGCGCCCTACCTCGATACCCTGGCGCTGCGCGCCAGCCTGCACGCGGTCGAGCGCGGCATGCTCGGTCCCCGCTGGCTCATCGGGGCGGTGGTGGGGCTCGCGGCGCTGGCGCTCGGCGCATGGGCGTTCAGCCAGCCGATCGCCGCGGTCGGGTTCTTCCTGCTGGCGATCTTTCTCGCTTACCTGTCAGTGTCGCGCGGGCAGCGCGACGCGGCGGCGTTGTACGCCTCCCTGGGCGTCCGGGACGCGCTGGACGCCGACGCGAAGATCCGTGAAGCGGAAGACCTGTTCCGCAAGATCGGCTCCCTGGAGCTGGCGATTGCCTCCGCGGAAACGTCCGCGGCGGAGCTGCCGAATGCCGAGGAGCTGCGCGGGCGGTTGGATACCTATGATACGCTGCGGCAGGAGCTGATGCACGCGGAGGGCGCGCTGGCGGCGCTGCCCACCCCCGACGAGCTGGCGGAGCGCCGGCGGCCGCTGGGCAGCGAGATGACGCGCATCGAAGATGCGCTGAAAAGCGTGCCCGGCGGCGATATGACCGCCGAAGACGAGGTGCGGCTGACGCGGGAGCTCGCGGAGGCCCGCCTGCGGGTGGAGGCGCTCGCCGGCGAAAAGCGCGAGGCGGAGAAAGCGGTGGCGGTGGGCGAGGCGTCCGAGCGCGAGCTGGTGGAGCTGGAAGACGCGCTGGCCTACTGGCAGGCGGAAGAGAGCCGTCTGCTGGACGACGAAGCGGCGTTGAAGCAGGCGCGCGAATGGCTCATTACCGCCGGCTCCTCCACGCACGCGATGCTCGCGACGCCGCTGGCCGAGCGCATCGTGCCGCGGTTCGCCGCCGTCACCTGCGGGCGCTACCCGAGGGTGGACGTCACGACGAACGCCAAAACGCTGGAGTTGACGCCCATTGACACCGACGGCCGCGCCGTGCCGTTCGAGCAGCTGAGCCGCGGCACGCGCGATCAATTTCTGCTCGCGGTGCGGCTGGCGCTGGGCGAGGCGATCGCCCGCGACGGCGGGCCGGTCTACTTCCTCGATGATCCGCTGCTGCATTTCGACGACGCGCGCCGACAGGAAGCGCTGACGATACTGGTGGAGCTGGCCGCCACGCGCCAGCTCATCCTCGTCACCCACGACGACGCGCTCATCGCCGCGCTGCCTGACGCGCATGTGATCTCCATGGACGCGCCGCTGTCGGCTGTCGCGCTGGCTTGACGCCCGATACCGCTGCTATGAAATACGTGCTCATTGTCCCCGACGGCATGGCCGACCACCCGCTGCCCGCGTTGGACGGCCGCACCCCGATGATGGCCGCGCCGACGCCGCACCTCGACGCGCTGGCGCGCGACGGCCTGATCGGGCGCGTCCGCACCATCCCCCCGGGCATGCCCCCGGGCAGCGATGTCGCCGCGCTCTCCATCATGGGCTACGATCCCGCGACCGATTACACCGGCCGCGCCCCGCTGGAAGCCGCCAGCATGGGCGTGGAGTTGGCGGCGACGGATGTCGCCTTCCGTTGCAACCTGATCACCACCGACGGCGAGCGCATCGTGGATTACAGCGGCGGCGAGGTGACCTCCGAGGAGGGGGCGGCGCTCATCGCGCTGGTGGCGGAGAAGCTGGGCACCCCGTCGCTGCGCTTTTATCCCGGCGTGAGCTACCGCAACCTGCTGGTCTGGCAGCACGGCTCGGTGGATGTGCGGACGACGCCGCCCCACGATGTCATGGGCCAGCCGATCGCCGCGCACCTGCCCGACGGCGACGGCGACACGCGCTTGCGCGGCCTCATCTGGGATGCGTACGCGCTGCTGAACGATCACCCCATCAACCGACGCCGTCGCGATGCAGGGAAAAACCCGGCGAATATGCTCTGGCCGTGGGGCCAGGGGTACGCGCCGCGGCTGCGCGCCTTTGCGCTGGCGCATGGGGTGATGGGCACGGTGATCTCCGCCGTAGACCTGATTCGCGGCATCGCGCGGCTGGCCGGCCTGCGCGCGCCGCTGGTGCCCGGCGCCACCGGGCGGCTGGATACCAACTGGCGCGGCAAAGCGGACGCGGCGCGCCGGGCGCTGGAAGCGAGCGACTTCGTGATGGTGCACGTGGAAGCGCCGGACGAATGCGGCCACCACGGCGATCTGGACGGGAAGCTCCGCGCGATTGCGCTCACCGACCGCGAGATCATCGGGCCGGTGTGGGAGGCGGCGCGGGCCGGCGGGCCGGCGCGCATCCTCGTGCTGCCGGACCATTTCACCCCGCTCGCGGTCCGCACGCACGTCGGCGATCCGGTGCCGTTCGTCCTGTGCGGCGCCGGCGTCAGGCCTGATCGCGCCGACCGCCTGGATGAGGCTATCGCGCGCGAGTCGCCGGTGATGATCGAGGAGGGGCATACGCTCATCGCGCGGTTGATGGCGTGAGTCCGTCGCGTCAGCGGTTCGATGCGCGCAGGCGTTGGATGACGGTGATGACGGCGCCGCCGATCACGCCGAGCAGGAAGACGCCGAGCAGCGTCCGACCCTCCACCGTCCCGCGCAGCCAGAGGGCGGTCGCCAGCAGCAGGCCGACGAGCGCGCCGGCGCCCAACCAGCGCCAGCGCACCCCGCGCGCCGGATGGCGTTCCCGCGCGCGCCCGCGCCGGGGAGCGCCGCAGCGCGGGCAGGTATCCGCATTCACGTCCAGCAGGGCGTCGCACCGCGCACAGGGCTGTTCCAGCATGTCCGTCACACCTCCGCCTCGCGTTGATGCAGATGTTTCCGCTCGATGCCCGCGAGGCGCCATAACTCGTGCAGCAGCGTGATGGCGCGGCGCGCATCGGCGTCCGTCAGTGGGTGCTCACTGTATTCCGCGCGCAGATAGAGCGCGGAGAGCTCCCCGACCGGCGCGCCCAATACCGGATTAAGCGTCGAGAAGGCGCGCTCGAACTCCCGCGCGGTGAAGCCGGCCGGCTTCATCACGCCCCAGCGGCGCAGCCAGCGATGCATGCGGGCGTAGGCGGCCTGCACGTGCGCGCGCGCGTCATCGGGCGACAGCGGGCGCGTCGGGAAGGATGGCGGGCGGTCACGGCGCAGGAAGAGCACGACCCCCAGCGCCCCCAGCAGCAGCAGACCGCCGAGGATGAGGCGGCCGCGCAGCACGGCATTCGTCTTCAGCGCCGCCACCAGGTCGCGGAGATTGTTTTTGATGATCGTCACCATTTCGGTGAGCAGATCCCAGGTCTGTCCCCACAGGTTGGGCACGCGGGTGCTGCCGGCGGTCGGATCGGTGACATACCAGCCGTAGTTCGGCAGGTAGACTTCGGCCCAGGCATGGGCATGCTCAGCCGTGACACGGTACGTCACCGTCTCCGTCTCCGCGTCCGTCAGCGACGCCTCATCGGCCTCGCCGGTGCCGAAACCGACCACGAAGCGCGCCGGGATATTCAGGCTGCGACAGAGCAGCACCATGGCGCCGCTGAAGTAGACGCAGTACCCCTGCTTCTCGGTGAAGAGAAAATGCGCGATGGGATCGCCGCCGCCTTTCGGCGCGCTCGGGGTGAGCGTATACCGGTAGTGCTGCCCCAGATAGAGCTCGATCAGGCGCACTTTATCGAACGTCGTCAGCCGTGCGGGGTCGCGATTCGCGCGGCTGATGATCTCGGTCGCCAGCGTGCGCAGTTGCTGCGCGAACGCGCTGTCCGGCCCGCCCGGGAGCTGCGTATAGAGCATACGCTGTCCGTACGGGAGCCGCGGGTCGCGTTGCAGCCGCATGGTCATGGTGGTCGGCAGCGGTTTGATGATGGACTCAACCTCGTAATTCGCGAGCGAGACGTAGCGCCGCACGTACGGCAAGTGCACGCTGGAGTCAATCTGCGCGACGGCGGTGCGGAAAGCGGAGTCGCCGGTGGTCACCCGGTAGAACTGATACGCGCCGTAGATCGGCACGCGCCCGCCCAGCGTGCGCGCGCGCTCGAAGACGAATTGCTGGCGGACCAGCCATTCCTTCGGCGGCTCGGTGAGCCCTCTTTCGCGCATCCAGGCTGCCAGGCCGGGATCGCCATACCTGGTCAGCGGATCCAGCCACACGCTGGTAGCGGGGCCGGCGTTCATGGCGGTCAACGCTGATGCGTCTGATCCGGCCGGCCGATCCGGCGGGCGCGGCGGCTGGCGGTGCGACCATTGCCCGCCCTCATAGGTATTGTAGCTGCCCGCGCGCCAGAGCAGGTTCGTCGGGGCGCTGCGGCTCACCGTCACCGACATGATCGGCTGGCGCCCTCCCGGCCAGTTGGCGCCGCCGACGTCGAGCACCTCCTGGAAGCCGATGCCGATATTGCCGCCGCCGAAGAAATCGAAGCGCCAGCGCGGCAGCTGGCGGTTGGAGCCGGCGCGCGCCAGCGCATACATGTTGACCGGCTTCATCAGCGAGGCGCCGACAATGACCAGTGGGGCGATGACCGCGCTGATGAGCAGCGTCCAGAGCAGCAGGCGCCGCTGAAAGCCGGCGGAGGCGCGCTGATTGAACCAGTGCAGGTTGTGTTCGTGACTGATGAGGAAGATCGCGGAGGCGAAGTAGGCCAGCATGGCGCCCAGCATCCGCGCGGAAATCCCCTGCTCTTCGATACTGGTGGTCATGACGGTGAGCAGGAAGATGATGATGCCGGGGATGGGCGTCTGCAGCATATCCTCGGCGGTGAGGATGAGGAAGGCGCGGCCGGCGGCGAGGAGCACGAAGACGAGCAGCATCGCCTCCAGTTGCGACCAGCCGTCGCCGGCCATGGCGGACATGATGGGGTTCGACCAGTCAACCTGGAAGCCGGGGTGTTCGCGCATGAGCGCCCAGGTGAGCACGAGCAGCGGAATGAGCACGAGCAGGTTCATCAAGATGCGGTGATAACGGCGCTGCCGGGCAAAGATGCTGAAGGGCAATCCGAGCATGATGAAGGTGATCGCCATGATGAAGATGAGCGGGGCGTTTTTCGCATGGCCGAGCAGGTCGCGGGCGGCCAGCGTGGGCGCGAGCATATTCACCCCGGCGATGCAGTAGGGCAGCCAGGCTTCGCGCAGCGTGATCGGCGATGTCTTCACTATCGGTGTGGCCATACTGGTATTATACCCATCTGGCGCGCTTGTCGCGAGGGTACGTGCCGATGGCAGGCTCGTGTGCGTCTTCGCCGCATGCGGCAGGCATACGAATCGCCGAAAGCGGTGTATAATAGCACCGGTGCTCCGCGCGCGCGGGCACGTCGAACGCGCGGGCGAGGAGAAAAGGAGTCGAGTATGCCGGATTGGATCGTCGGAACCGCCGTGGTGAGCATCATCGTGCTGGGCGTGGTGGTGCTGGTCGAGCTGTTGGTGGTGACCGCGCTGCTGTATCTGCTGCGCAATCTCATTGCGGAAGCGCGCGAGCGCATGGAGCCGCTGCTGGATAAAGCCGAAGCGCTGTTGGAGACCGCGCGCGTGACCGCGCAGGATGTCAAGCAGAAGGCGGAGCACATCGGCGAAAAGACGGCGCACACCACCGACGTGGTGGGCGACCGGGTGGAGAAGGTGTCGGCGGTGATTCACCGGCTGGTGGCGGCGCCGCTGGTCCAGGGCGCGGCCATTGGCGAAGGCGTGCGGCGGGGCGTGCGGGAGTGGCGGCGGTCGCGCGGCGTCCCCGCGACGCCCCCTATGCCTGATGAGGACGCGGTGCCGCCGGTGGAGTCATAACGCGGCGAAGGCCCGATGCCCACGACGAGACGGGCCGCCTTTCCGGCGCGACCCGGCGCGGTGATCGGGCGTATCAGTGGCAGCAGTGAGTCCCCCTATCGTCGGACGGTGCCGCATGTCGCGTATCCGGTCCGTTCTCCTCCTGGGTCTGCTGGCGTTCGGCGCCGCGCCGGCGCAGCCGGACCCGAAGGAAACCAACCGGGCGGTCAGCCGGCATGGCAAGGCCGGGAAACGGGACGTTGAAGATCGAGCGCGATGCCGGGCTGCCATACAATCTTCCCGTGGAAGGAGAGGATGATGCGCGTCATGATCCCGCTGCTGGTCTGCGCCGGCATGCTGGCGGGCTGGGCGCAGCCCAACCCGGAGGCGCCGCTGCCTGACGACCCCCGCCAGGCGATGAAGCTCCAGGAGCTGCTGAAGCAGATCGGTCCGCTGATACTGACGCAGCCGCCGCTGATGGTAACGACGCCGGCCGAGGTGTTCGTGGCGCGCCAGGGCATGCTGGCGAAATACGACGCGCGCACGTTGGAGCCGCTGGGCGTGGTCGAGTTGTTCGGCCCGCTCCCGGCCGCGGACCACGCGGACCATCCGCTGGCGAGGCTCGACTGGCTGCGGCGGTCAGTGCCGGGCGCCATGCTGGCGGAGGACGAGGAGCTGCTGATCGTCATCGGCGAGCACTATTTCCGCGTCAACCGCGCCACGCTGGCCGTGCAGGCGCGCGCGTCGCTCTTCCAGGCGCAGGCGCTGGCGCCCGCCGAGCGGCTGCTGGCGGTGCTGGCGCCGCCGGTGCTGGCGTTGCAGGAGGAGACGCTCTACGTGACGCGCGGCAACCAGCTCATGGCGGTGAACCGGCGGGACGGCGCGGTGCGCGCCGTGGGCGCGCTGCCCGACCTGCAGCCCGCGAAAGCGCCCGTTGCGCGCGCGGCGCGCGGCAAGGCGAAACCGCGCGGGAAGAATGCCGGCGTTCCCGCGCGCGAAGTAGTCGTGATCGGGACGCTGCTCCGCCACGCCGACAACGCTGGCGACTGCTGGGCGCTGCATGCCGACGAGGGCGGGGAATACCCGCTCAGCGGCGACGTCCTCGACCGCCTCCTCGCGGACCCCAAAGCCGCCGGCGCGCGGATGCGCATCAGCGGATTACTCACCCCGCCCGGCCCCGGCGATTTTGGCAAAGGGGAACTGGAAATCGTCAAATACGAAATCCTGCGGTAGCACCGTAACCGTGCCGGCCGTCGGTAGTGCGCCACGCCGGGAACCGGCTTGTCCCCCATAGCATCCCCCATAGCTTGAGCGGAGGGGGAAGCTTGAGCGAAGGGGGGAGTGGCGCCAACGCGCCGCAGTTCTGCACGCGCTACCACACATTCACCCCGGCCACGATATCGCCTTTGCTGGAGGACCCCAGCGTCAACATGCCGACGCCCGCGCTCGGTACCTGTCCATCCCTGCTCGGCGTACCCCCATCGTCTGTGCCATCCGGCCCAACGCTGTAGAGCAGGTACCCCGTCTTCGTCAGCGTGTACTGCAGCGGCCCGCTCTTCGCGAAGGCATCCTGCGGAACTGCCGAAAGGTAGTCGGGCACAAGGTGGGATAGGCTGGCGGGATAGCGCCGATGCTCCACCCGGTAGGCGCGCAACGCCAGCGCTACCAGCAGCAGGTTGGCTTGCATGTCCGCGTGTGTATGCCAGAAGGCACCATACGAGATGCAAAAACATCGGCTGATTGGATTTTCAGGCAGCGGTGGCAGGGGTAGCTTATATGCATATGGCCGACGGGCATTGGCGGTACAGCGGTCCATGTATTGCGTGACATCAGCGATGATATCGCGCTTCTTCACGACCCAGAATTGCCACTGGAAGGTATTGGGCACAAAATCACGGCAGCCCCTTTTCCGCCATCCCGGGGTGGCGAATCGTTCCATCAGGCCTGCGAGACGGTGCCACTTTTCCTCTTCCAGTATCTCGGCGTAGGGAACTCGCATGGCATTGATACGCTCCAGCCGTCGCGCACTGGTCCGTATGTTGCGCGCCGACAACTGGCGATATACTGCCCACAGCGTTTTGCGCCCGAGCGCTTCGTCAGAGCAAGTTTCAATGCCGGCGAGTAATGCACATCCCCGCTGGGAGCTGAGCGCCATCTCCAGACAATCCAGCCCGCTGCGCATCGCACCGGCCGCATCGCCCCGGTGACGACACAGCTCGGCCTCGACATGCAACGTTGCGGCCATTTGACTGAAGATGTGCTGCGGCCCATACTCGCGGAATGACCTGAGCGGTTCCGCCTGATAGGGGTACTGAAATCCCTCTCGCAACCTGGCGATGGCGGGTCCGTTCGCGGTAACCGCCGCCTCGATACGCGCGATCGTCGGCACCAGGCCAGCCCATCCTTTCGGAATATCGCCGCCCAGAACATGTACCGCCCCCTGGATGACAGGCTGGTCGGTCAGCAGACTCCCCGCCTCCAGATAATAATCCAGCGCGTTCGGCACCGGCATCACCGGATCGGGGATGGCGACCTCCGGCATCCTGTTGATATCCGTCCACCACCACCAGCCGCCCAGCACCGCCGCCACAAACACCGCCACCCACCACGACAGCGCCTTCTCTCCCTTCGTCAGCGTGCGATCCGTCCGTGCCATACTCGCAGTATAACACAACCACTAGATGCTAAACCTGACAACCGCCAATTCTTCTTATCACGGTTCAGAGTATTGGCAAACAGGTGTTTTTATGTAATACTGCCGCCTGTACCGGATAATATGACTACCCCCGTTTTGCGAAATGGCACAAAATTTGGGGGTAGTCATCGGGGGGGGGAGGGGGGTAGTCAGCCGTCGGGTGTAGCGGGTCGTCACATTGCACCTTGCTCGGTAGTCCGCGCCCTCCGCGGCGCGTGTGACCAACATGCGCCACCGTGTCCGACAACACCGGCATCGGGCACCAGCCTTCGCTAAAGCTTCGGCTGACAAGCGGTGGCGCAATGCGTCACCACGCGCCGCGGAGGGCGCGGACTACCGGTGGCGTGTTTGAAGGCACACGGTACAGCGTGACGGCCCACGACAGTCGGGAACGATGCCCTGCTGTCAGTGCCATGTCTCTCTCGCCAGGAGAAGACTACTCGAGATCCCGCCAGCGTTCCAGCAGGCGTTTCGCCAGCGGTACGGCGACGCCGCCGCCGGTGCCGCCGCGTTCGAGGAGGACGGCGAAGGCGATGCGCCGCGGGGAGGAGCCGCGGCCTTCGCGCTCGGCGAACCCCACGAACCAGGCGTGATCCGCCCCGCCGCGCTGCTGGGCGGTGCCCGTTTTCCCGTAGACGGTGAGACCGGCGACGCGGGCGCCGCGCGCGGTGCCGCCGGGATGCTCCACCACGCCGCGCATCATCGCCGCCAGTTCGCGCGCCCGCTGGCGGTCCAGCGGGAAGCCGATAGGGCCGGAACGGAGCGACCGCAGCGTGCGCTGGGTGCCGCCTTTCCGCACGGCGGCCACCAGGTAGGGCGCCATCAGCTTGCCCTCATTGGCAATGGCCGCCGCGACCATGGCCATCTGCAGCGGGGTGGCGACCACCGTGGACTGCCCGAAGCCCATGTGCGCGCGCTCGCCCTGCGACGTCGTCATGTCCGGGCCCGGGGTGAGCGAACTGACGGCCATGCGCAGCGGCAGCATGCGCGGGTCGGGCAGGTAGTTCCGTTCCTCCCACCAGCGCCGGCCGAAGCCAAACGCGGCGGCAGTTTCGGCGAAATCCGCCGGCGGCAGCTCGGCCGCCAGTTGCGCGAAGTACTGATTGCACGATTTTTCCAGCGCCTTCGGCATGGTCAGCCTGCCGTGGGCCGCGCCGCCGAAATCACGCACGTTGACGCCATAGCGGCGCGCGACGCCGCCGGCACAGGTCTGCGCGGTATCCGCCCCCTGCCCGTGCATCAACGCGGCGGCGGCAGTCACCAGCTTCATGGTGGAGCCGGGCGGATAAAAATCCTGGGTGGCGCGGTTGCGCAGCGGCTTGCGCGGGTCCGCCGAGAGGCGCGGGAAGTCGGCCCGCAGCGTCGCGGCGTGATAGGTCGGCTGGGTGGCCATGCCGAGGATGCCGCCGGTGGCGGGGTCGAGGACGACGATGGCGCCGGTGCGCTCGCCCAGCGTGTCGTGGGCGATGCGCTGCAGGCGCAGGTCCAGCGTCAGCAAGAGATCGTTGCCGCGCGGCGCCTCGTTGCGCGCCATGCGGCGCAAGTCCTGACCGGTGAAGGTGCGCGACAGCCCGGACAGCTCGCCATTCCAGCGCATCTCCAGGCCTTCACGTCCATATTGTTGATCAAGATAGCCCAGCAGAGCGGCGGTGGCCCGGCCATCGGCATACTCACGCGTGACGCCATTCGACCAGGCCAGCTTCTCGCCGGCGCGGTCGAGGATCATGCCGCGGGGAACCCGGTGCTCCAGGCGTGTCAGGCGGCGGTTCGTCGGCTGATCAAGCAGCCAGTCGCTCCCGTGCAGATGCCAATATGCCTGCCAACCGAGCAGCGCGAGCACGGCAACCAGCACGACGTGAAAGAGGCACCCGACGCGTGTGCGGAAGTGTGTATCCATACCTGTCTGTAGAGATACTCTCTTTTTCCGCGCGCGTCAAGCCGCGCGGCGGCCGGCGGTGCCCACGCCGGCCGATCCGTCGGCGTATGGCCGCGTTGGCGACAGTACCCCACACGGCTGTGCGGAATGGCGCACACTGCGCATGCCCGTGGCGGGCGGCGCTGCCGTCCATCGCTTGACAGCAACGGAACCACCTGCTATACTCCCGGCGTTGTAATCGGCCGCGGGCGGCGATAGCCCCGCGTGACCGGGTGAACGTTGTGTAGTTGTCAGACCCATCACCGTTTCCGTTTCAGTACGCATGACAGCCTGCTCAGCACCACGCGCAACACCCTGATGTTTCTCTGAAAGGGGAGGTACGCGATGAGCCAGAGAGGCAGGCGCCGGTCGCCGGCGCGCCATCTCACCCCCGCGCGTGCGTGGGGGTCCATACCGATCATTATCACGCTCACACTGCTCATGATGCTCGGGGCCAACCTGGCGGTGATCGCCCAGGAGCCGGAGACCCACCAGCCCGTCAAACACCTGACTATCCACGCGGACGGCGCCGACCGGGCGGTCACCACGACCGCCGATACCGTGAAAGGCGCCCTCGCTGACGCACGCGTGACGATGCGGGGTTATGATCGCGTCTCGCCGGCGGAAGGCGCGCCGGTGACGGACGGCATGACCATCGTGGTGACGCGGGTCGTCTGCGAAATCGTCCGTGAGCGCGTACCGGCGCCCGTGCCCACCATCACGCGCTGGGATCGCCGCATGACCACCACGCCGGTGGTGTTGCGCGAAGGGAAAGCCGGCGTCATCGAGCAGACCCGGGTGATGTGGAAGAAAGACGGCGTGATCTCCTTGCAGTGGACGCAAAATCCCCGCGTGATCGTGCAATCGGTGGCCCGGATTGTCGTGCGGGGCAACATACCCTCGCGCGGCCCCGGCAATCGCCGCGTGCTGACGATGGTTTCCACCGCCTATGATCCGGGCCCGGCGAGTTGCGGGCGGCATGCCAACGGCTACACGGCCATCGGACTGCGCGCCACGCGCGGTGTGGTGGCGGTGGACCCGAAAGTCATCCCGCTCGGCTCGCGCGTCTACGTGGAAGGATATGGCGCGGCCATCGCCGGCGATACCGGCGGCGCCATCAAGGGCAACCGCATTGACGTCTGCTTTCCCACGCGCGCCGAGGCGCTGCGCTGGGGCCGCCGCACGGTGACAGTGGTGGTGTTGCAGTAACACACCGCCACCATATCGCCCCCAACGCACGCGGGCCGGGAGTACTCCCGGCCCGCGTGCGTTGGGGAGCGGCGCACGTCGCTATTCCCGCGACATGTTGCGCAGAAGCAGCAGGCGCACGAGCATGATGACGGCGCTGGCGGTGGCCGCCACGTAGGTGAGCGCGGCCGCATTGAGTACGGCGCGGGCGCCGGGCAGCTCATCGTCGCGAAGGTAACCGCCATTTTCCAGCACGCGCAGGGCGCGGGCACTGGCGTTGAACTCGACCGGCAGCGTGATGACGGTGAAGGCCACGACGCCGAGGTAGAGCAGAATGGCGATATTCAGCGCTGCGGTGAAGGCGCCGAAAATCATCCCGCCGATGATGATGGGGAAGGCGAGGCTGCTGCCGATGCTGGCCACCGGCGCCACCATACTGCGCAGCGCGAGGAACCGATAGGCCCCGGCGTGCTGCAGGGCATGCCCCGCCTCGTGCGCCGCCACCGCCACCGCGGCAATGCTGTCGGCGCCGTAGACGGCGTCGGACAGGCGCAGCACGCGCGCGCGGGGATCATAATGGTCGGACAGCGCGCCCGGGGTGTATTCCACGCGCACGCCCGCCGCGCCCACGCCGGTCGGCGCGGGATCGAGGCCGGCCGACGCGCCATACCCCCGCAGGATCGCCTGCGCCACTTCCGCGCCGGTCAGCCCGCCGCGCGAGCGCACGCGCGAGAATTTTTTAAAGGTCGCCCCGACTTTCCACTGCGCGTACAGCGACAACAGTATGGCAGGGATCAGCAGCAGGAACGTTGGATCGCCCAACCACAACATCGCACCCTCCTCCTCATCGCATCTCTCTACATCAGATTACCCGAACACCGCCATTTTGTAACTGTAGTGGGTCGTCACGCTGTGCCTCGCTTCGCCATATTGACCGGGGGCGCCCCACGGGAATCGGCCGGCGCCGACGCGGGCGGCGCGCCAGCGGACCCCGCAGGCAGCACCGGTCCCTTCGGGACATGGTGCGAC
>JAKPKV010000193.1 GCA_029553475.1 Armatimonadota bacterium | reverse complement strand
GGCCATCTCGATCCAATCGGACACGTTGGTCTCGGTGAGCGTGCCGAAGTTGAACAGGTAAGAGCCGTGATTGAAGGGGACTTCGCGCGCCCACGGCCCGGCGGTGCGGCAGACCGGCAGTTCGCTGGCGCCCGCAAGGGTCGCCTGAAGCGCCGGCAGCAGTTGCGCCATCGGCGCGGCCACGATGGCCACGCGCGCGCCGACCAACCCGAACTTCTTCTCGCACGAGGCGCGCAGTTCGCTTTGCAGCACCGGCAGGGCGGGCACCCGGGTGAACAGGTTCAGCGAATGCGCGCAGGCGCCGAACGGCTCGGCGGGCGTTCCCGCGAGGGTGAGCGGGACATTCAGAAAGACCAGGGCGTCAACATCCCCGCCACTGACCGACTCGACGCGCAGGACAATGCAGTCCGGGCGCGCTTCAGCCTGGAGCACCGCTTGAAGGCCATTGGCTCCGAAGCGCAGGGTCAACCGCCCGCCGGCCAGCGCGGCGGCAGTGGCGGGAAACTCCCGCCCCCGAACCCGCACCCGCGCACAAGGCGAAGCGCCGGGCGCGCGGAGGTAATTCGTCCCCGTGGCGCGGTCCACAAAGGCCACGTTCCGGCCTTCGGGCGAAATGGCGTAGTGGAACCGCGGATTCTCCAGAACCAGGGGCGTCGAGTCCCCGGCAAAGGCGGTCGCCGCGAGAGTCGAAAGGCAAAGAATGAAGGGTTGTATTCGCATAGTGCGCATGGCCGCCAGCATGATGCCCGGCAGCGCGATCGTCAAGCCGGCGCGGGAGTTTTCAACGCCCAAATGCTCGTGCGCCGGGGCGGCCGGCCAACCGGTGCCCTCACCGCCGCTACAGTGATGACTCCGGGCCATGACCCGCCCCCCAGCCGTTATCCCCGCTCACCCAGGGCGCTCCAGGCCGCAGGCCCGCCAACGATCTCCCGCCGTCGGCTCCCGGGAGCAGGAGCAAGCAGCCGTTAGCTTAACGCGCTAAAAAGTTTGCCGTCCGCCGCGAACGCACGGGGCCGGGATGGCCGAGGGGGGCGTCAACGGGCTAAGGGGCTGGCACCGGGGAATGAGCGGCGCGGCGCTGCTCGAGTTCCTCGATTTGGCGTTGCAACGCCTCCGGGTGAGGAGTGGCTTTGATGGCCAGTTGCAGCAATTCGATGGCACGGGCCAGGTTCCCCTCCTGCTCTTCGAGGCGCGCGAGATGCACCGC
>JAKPKV010000075.1 GCA_029553475.1 Armatimonadota bacterium | reverse complement strand
TTTGTCCCGGTGACGAATTACGGCGCGGGCGCCGCGCCGGCGCGGGGCCCTGAACCTGGGGACGGCCATGAATACGCCCCGTAAACGCAGCGGGGATGCGGCACGGCAGGACGCAGCCCCGGCGCGGCCCAGTCTCCTGCTCAGCAGGCGGGCGAGCCGGCTGCGGCGGCTGGGAAGCCTCCTGGGCACGGGTTTGCTGTTTCTGGTGGCGAGCGCGTCGACGTTTGCGGTGCTGTTCATCTTCATCTACATCATCAAAGATGCCCTGCCGTTCTTTCAGGCGGAGGGATTTCGCGAGTTTTTCACGAGTACCCGGTGGTATCCCTCGCATTCGGACGCGGAATTCGGGGCCCTGGCGATCATTTACGGCAGCGCGATGGTGACGCTGGGCGCCATTGTCTTTGCGGTGCCGCTGGGGGTTACGGCGGCGATCTGCCTGAGCGACGTGCTTCCATTTTCGGCGCGCCAGTTTGTGAAACCGGTGATCGAGATGCTGGCGAGCATTCCGTCGGTCGCGTACGGATTTTTCGCGCTGGTGGTTTTCGCGCCGCTGTTGCAGGAGTACGGCGGGCGGGTGCCGGCACTGCTCATCTGGGTGTGCGGCGGCCCCGCGGGGCTCCTCGCGGCGTTTCTGGTCGGCGAGGTTATCGTGCGGCGGTTTCCGGAAGGGCGGCGTCCGGCGGCGCGCCTGCCCGTGCTCGGCCTGACCGCGGCCATGTTTCTGGCGGGGCTGTATTTCCTGGGGCGGTATGCGGACGGATGGGCCGTGTCGAGCGGCACCAACGCCCTGAACGTGTCGATCATCCTCGGCATCATGGTGCTTCCGACGATTGTGAGCGTGTCGGAGGACGCGCTTCAGGCCGTGGGACGCGAGATGCGCGAGGGAAGCTACGCGCTCGGGGCGACGCGCGCCGAAACGATGCTGCATGTGGTGCTCCCCGCGGCGAGCGGGGGGATTGGCGCGGGAATCATCCTCGGGCTCATGCGGGCCATCGGCGAGACCATGGTGGTGTGGATGGCGTCGGGCAACGCGACGCAGATCCCGAAACCGTGGTTTAACGTGCTGGAACCCATTCGCACACTGACGGCCACGATCGCGGGCGATATGGGCGAAGCGGACCAGGTGACGGGGTCTTCGCGGTACCACGTCCTCTTCGCGATGGCGCTGCTGCTGCTGGGCATCTCGTTTGCCTGCAACCTGATGAGCGAGTGGGCGGTGCGCCGCGAACGCAGACGCTTGAGCGGGGCGTAGGCGGATGGAACTGGGCACACGCAGGCTGGTTGACCGGTACTTCACGGCGTTCGGCGTGGCGTCGATCCTGCTGATGGCGGCGTCGCTGGCGGTGCTGCTGGGACCCATCGTGCGCGAGGGCGCCGGGGCGTATGTGTTCCGCGGCACGATCGAGTTCCGGCGGATGATCTTC
>JAKPKV010000064.1 GCA_029553475.1 Armatimonadota bacterium | reverse complement strand
GAAGATCGTCTGGAGCTACTATGTAGACTGAGAAACTGTCTTGACCGTGATCGGTGCCATCTCGCTGGTCTGGATCGCGTCTGGCGTCGTGGGATGTCCTGGCATGTATTTCCCAATACACTCGCGGCAATCCGCCTCGCCAGCCACGATCCATCCTCAGCGATCTGGTACCGATCACGTTCAAGACAATTTCTGAAGGATGCGGGAGATTCCGGGATGCACGCGTCCCTTCCGTCGCGAAAGCGTCGTATTCTTGCCGCGGGAGTGTCCGATGAACTATGCCTTCATGAGCTTTTCCACCCCGGAGTTGACGCTGGACGCGATGCTGGCGCTGGCGGCGCGGCTGGGGTATGACGGCATCGAGCCGCGCATCAGCGCCGGCCATCGGCACGGCATCGAGCTCGACGCCGGCGCCGCGAGCCGGGCCGCGAGCCGGGCCGCGGCGGCCGCGAGCGGCATCGCCCTCTGCTGCCTGGCCACCTCCTGCGCCTATGCCGACCCGGCGCAGACGGCCGACATGCTCGACGCCACCCACCGGGCGATTGACCTGGCGGGCGACGTGGGCGCGGCGCGCATCCGCGTCTTCGGCGGGCAGCTTGGCGAGGGTCTGTCCCGCGAGGCGGCGATCGCGCTGCTCGTCGCTGCGCTGAGCGGCGTGGCCGATCACGCCGCCGCGCGCGGGGTGACGATCTGCCTGGAAACGCACGATGCCTGGTGCGATCCCCGCCACGTCGCCGCGGTGATGCGCCAGGTCAACCACCCCGCTATCCGCGTGAACTGGGACATCATGCATCCCGTCCGCGGCGAGTTCGCCACCGTGCGCGCGTCGTTCGACCTCCTGCGGCCGTATATCGCCCATCTACACGTGCATGACGGCGAAGCCGGCAGCGGCCCGCTGCGGCCCATCGGCCAGGGCGTGGTGGACCACCGCACCGCCATCGCCTGCCTGCTGGCGGTCAACTACCCGGGGTATATCAGCGGGGAATGGATCGGCTGGGAGCCGTACGAGACGCACTTGCCGCGCGAGCTGGCTACGCTGAAGGGATATGAGGCGGCCGCGCTCACCGCTCCCACCAGACCCGCGTGAAGCGCTCGCGCGGCAGCGGTGACCGGCGCAGTGTCCCGTGGCAGGCTTTGTACAGCGCCTTCCCGATGCGCTCCGCGAGGAAGCGCGTGGTGGTGAGGACGTACAGCTCATCGCCATGATCCTCGATGAGGGCGATGCGCGCCGCCGGGTTCGCCACCCGCGCCCGCGCCTCCTCATTATGGATCAGGTTGAGGATCGTCTCCTTCTCAAAGATGTCCCAGCGATGGCGAATACGCACTTCGCCTTCATACAGGCGTCGTTCCACGCGCGTACAGCCCGGGCAGAGCAGGGTCCGCGTGTCCGGCAGCGCGCGCAGCCGGTGATATTTCTGCTCGTCATATTGCCAGTGGTCCGTCACCAAACTGGCGTGGCAGCGCGGGCAGACGGCCGGCCCCGGCGGCACTTCCGTCTCCGCGAAGCGGCGGTCCGGATAGAGCCAGAGCAGCTCCGGCAGGCTGCCGGCGAGATGTTGCGAGACGTCAGGCGGTTTCCGCCGCCCTTTCGCGGCCAGGCGCATCGCGGCTCCTCCGTTCTGGATGCCGCGGCGCGAGTGCGGCACCCTTTTTGGTGTTACCCGCCCGCGGCGCCGCGCGGGATGGAATTGCCGACATGCGGCCACGGGCGACCATTTTATGAGACCGGGAATGTTTTCGCACGCGCGCGGAGAAAAATATATCACGTGATATCACGTGCGAGAGTGTCCCATGATGAGAGGACCGGCAGTATGGACCTGGGAACGACCAATATGTATGCCTTGATTCTCGGCGGCGGGCGCGGCACGCGCCTCTTTCCGCTGACGAAGGACCGCGCCAAGCCGGCGGTGCCGCTGGCGGGGAAATACCGGTTGATTGACGTGCCGATCAGCAACTGCATCAACTCGCGCATCGGGCGCATCTTCGTGCTGACGCAGTTCAACAGCGAGTCGCTGCACCGGCACATTCACCACGCGTATAAGTTCGACATCTTCTCGAACAGTTTCGTGGAGATCCTCGCCGCCGAGCAAACCTACGGCACGGCGGACTGGTACCAGGGCACGGCGGACGCGGTGCGGCGCAACCTGTGGCACCTGACCGACGCCAGCGTGGACCGCGTGCTGGTGCTGGCCGGCGACCAGCTGTACCGCATGGATTTTCGCGACATCGCGCGCACCCACGACGAGACGCGCGCCGAGGTGACGGTGGCCGCCACCGTGCGCCATCCGGATGACGCGGTGGGGCTGGGTATTCTGAAGATTGACCGCCACTTCCGCATCGTGGATTTTGCGGAGAAACCGGATCGCGCCACGTTGCGCAACCTGGTGATTCAGGGTGAGGACCTGGCTCCGCTGGGGGTGAAAGCGACGGGACCGGTGGTGCTGGCGAGCATGGGCATTTACCTCTTCAATCGCACGCGGCTGGAGCTGGCGCTGGACAACGAGATGGCGGATTTCGGGCGCAACGTCATCCCCTGGTGTATCCAGCACATGCGCACCTTCGTGCACCCGTTCAGCGGCTACTGGGAGGACGTGGGGACCATTCACGCCTTCTTCAAGGCGCACATGGCGCTCACTGCGGCGGAGCCGCCCTTCGACTTCTTCGCGCCGGGCCAGCCCATCTACACGCACCCGCGTTTCCTGCCGAACTCGAAGGTGACGGGGGGCAGCGAGATCGCGGCCGCGCTCCTGAGCGACGGCTGCCAGATTCACGGCGCCCACATCGCGCACAGCGTCATCGGCATCCGCAGCGTGGTGAACGAAGGCGCCGTGCTGCGCGAGGTGATCCTGATGGGACAGGACCGCTACGAGACGCCGGAGCAGCGCGAGGAGACCGCCGGCCTGCCCGCGCGCGGCATCGGCGCTCACTGCCAGCTCACCCATGCCATCATTGACAAGGGCGCGCGCATCGGCGACGGCGTGGTGATCACCTCGCACCAGGGCAAGCCGAACGAAGACGGCGATTGTTATCACGTGCGCGACGGCATCGTCATCATCCCGAAGAACGCCGTGGTGCCGGACGGGCGGCGGATTTAGCGCCGCCCCGGGGCAGGCGTCACGGGCCCAGCAGCCGCGCGGCATTGCCCCACAGCAGCTTCTCACAGGCCGCTTCCGGCAGCGCCAGGCCCTGAATGCGGTAGCCTGCCGTGCTGCGCGTGAACGGCGGGTTCTCCTGCACGCGGTCGGTGCGCAGGAAATCGAGGTGCGACTGGATGAACGCGGCGGTGGTCTCGACGTAGCGTTCCTCCGGGTCGGCGCCGTGCAGCGGAATCGCGTACGGCTGATACAGGCACTGCGCCTGCATGCCGGTGGGCACGTTCGCGTCATCGTAAATGCTGTCGGTGCCGAAGAGCACGCGGTCCTGGTACTGGAGGAGGAATGCCCGCGCCCGCGCCGCGCGGCGGCCGGGGAGGCCGAGGATGGGCACGCGCGCGGAGAGGTCGTAATACAGGTTCGGCAGCGCGTCGAGGTCATCGGCGGCGGCGTCGAGGCACTCGGCGTTGCTGCCCACGTGCGGGGCGATGAAGGTCGTGCCCGGATGGCGGCGGATGACGGCGTTGCGCTCGGCCAGCAGCTCCTCGCGGCTGGGGTACCCCTTCCGGTAATAGCTCCACCAGGCGTATGCGCCGTGGAGCACGCCGTTCCAGAAGTTGTGCGCGTCCACCGGCTGCCAAAAGGCGGGGGGATCGGCGGTGTGGATGAGCACGGGGATGCCCAGCGCGCCCGCCGCCGCCCAGATGGGGTCCAGCCGCGCGTCATCCACGCGCCAGAAGCCGCCGTCGGGGTGGCGATACTCCAGCCCCAGCGCTTTGTACACCTTCACCCCGCGTATGCCGGCGTCCACGTCGCGCGCCATCCCCTCCGCCGCCCGCACGGCGAAATCCGGCTCGTTCATGCGCGAGAAGTCCACGTTGCCGAAGAGGATGAAGCGCCCCGGGTAGCGGCTGAACGCCGCCGCCTGCGCCCGCAGCCCCGCGCCGAAGCCGTCATGCCACGCCAGCGTCACGCACCGCGCCACCCCCGCGCGGTCCATCGCCCGCACCGCGAGGTCGGCGTATTGCGGAAACACGTGGGTATGGGCGTCAAGGATGGGCATGGTGGGGTGACCTTACCTCACACATACGCCTCCGCCGCGCGCTCCGCCTCTTCCATGGCGATCTTCTCCCACGCCCACAGGCGCCGCGGCTCGCCGCGCACCGTGGAGATGTCTTTCATAATCAGCTCCACGCGGCAGCCCCGCGCTTTCTCCAGCGCGGTGCGCAGGTTGGCGCGGGCGGGTTCGGGGTCCCAGGCGTCCCAGGCGAAGACGGCGGGGGTGGGCTTGTAGCTGAAGACGTAATCGGCGCCCACTTCCGCGGCGGCCTTGTCCAGGTCAATCCAGTAGCTCATGGAGACGCGGCGCAGGTTCTTCACCTTGCGCAGGATGCCCATCTTGTGGTGCAGCGGCTCGCAGCAGCCGTAGCAGGATAGCCCAAAACGCTCCAGGTAGGGCTGCTCGTATTGCAGGCAGAACTCGTCATGCATGGCCGGGGAGACTTCGGAGAAGATCTGCCCGGTGGAGGTGCCCCACTGGTCCATGAGGCGCGCCGGAGTACCGGGCACGTAGTCCGGCTGCGGCAGCGCATCGGTGATGCCCAGCCCGCCGGAGCCCACGCGGTGATTGCCGTCGCTCACCGAGAGCAGCCCCATCGCCTCCTGCTGGTCGAGCACGCGGTGCACCGCCGCCATGAAGCGCGTCAGCAGCGCGTGCACCAGCTCCGGCCGGTCCACCATGTCCATGTAAAGCTTTTCGATGCCGTACCAGTGGATCATCTGGTCCCACGGCGACCCCCACTGGTGGACGATGCCGCGCTTCTCCACCGGGATGATGCCGTCGCAGACCTCCCGCATGACCTGGAAGCGCCGCTCCGTCTCTTCCCAGTCCACCCACACCGTCGGCGTTTGCAGCCGCTCCACGTCCGCCAGGGTGTTGATGATGGGGAGAAAACTCACGTCATGCCCGCCGTCGTGGCGCACCACCTGCTCCTCGATGCCGTAGTCGGCGTAGGTGCTGGTCGGGCCGCAGACAGCGGAGACGTAGAGCACGGGATCGAGCACCATGTCGCCGGGCAGGTGCCGCCACTGGTAGAGCGTGCGGCGCAATTCCCCCTCCACCTGCCGCGCGTAGTCGTCCGCGCAGCGCGTGGTCAGCTCGTCATCCACGTTCATCTCGTGCCAGGGAATCTCGTTGATCCACACCAGCGGCCGCACCGGCTCCAGCCGGTTCAGCCGGCGCCACCACGCCGCCTTCTCCCGGTGAATCGGCAGCGCGGCGGCCTCGGCGTAGCGCGACACAAGGTCGCGCAGGATGACGAAATCAGAAGCGGACATTGACATGGGAGGCTCCTCCAGGGGGGAATCATTCAGCGACATGCACGCGAGTTCCTGCCGGCGCCGCGCATCCGCGCCCGCGATCACACCATCTCGTTCGGAGTGCGGCACACGGGGCCGTGATGCTACTGTCGGCGGCGCCACTCCACTTCGTTGCGTGGCGCACGACCAACAGACGGCGCTGTTCGGTGGGGCCGTGTATCACCCCATGTAGCGGGTCGTCACATTGTCCCGTGCTGTGTAGTCCGCGCCCTCCGCGGCGCGTGGTGACGCATTGCTCCACCGCTTGTCAGCCGAAGCTTTAGCGAAGGCTGGTGCCCGACGCTGGCGTTGTCGGACACGGTCTCGCATGTTGGTCACACGCGTCGCGGAGGGCGCGGACTACACAGCAAGTCACGGTCCAGGCGGCAGTAGAGCATACGTTTGTACTTTTTGTCAAGCAGATGTTTTCTTCCGCGCGGAAGGGACAGCCTCCACATGGCAGGGCTGGGCGGCGCCCGACACGGGGCGGCGACATCGCTGCCGCGTGCGCATTCGGCCATGCGGAGTCAGTTCCAGCGGGACCGAACACACATTTTCGCGTCGCTCAGCGCTGCGCGCTGAGCCTGGCCCTCTCGTAGATGGTGAGCTTGTCGAACCACCTGGCCAGTGCGGCGCTCCAAGCGCCTGATAAAGGGAAAAGGTGTTAAAGAGTAAAGGGAAATTTACGGTCCTGGCGAGAAAGAGCCGCACCGGAACCCGACGTCGATGCCGTACCAGTAGCTGCCCGAGCTGCCGCTGTCGCGGTTCGCGCCGCGGAAGCCGTTCTCGTCGTAGCCGTCCCACGAGCCACCCCGCAGCACCCGCTCGTCTTCACTATCATCATACCAGCTCTCACACCATTCCCAGACGTTGCCCGCCATGTCCTGCACGCCGTAGGGGCTGGCGCCCGCCGGATAGCTACCCACGGGCGCGGTTCCCCCCGCATCCCCACAGTCGCGTTTTGAACAGTGGCATTTCGCCGCATCCCACTCGTTGCCCCAGGGGTAGATTCGTCCATCCGTGCCGCGCGCGGCTTTCTCCCACTGCTCTTCGGTGGGCAGCGCCAAACCCGCCCACGCCGCGAAGGCGGCTGCGTCATGCCAGGTGACGTTGACGATGGGGTGAGTCTCCTGCCAGCCCCATAAAGGCTCGGACGGCATCTCGCGTCCGGTAGCCTCGCAAAAGATGCGGTACTGTGCCACGGTGACGGGATACTTCATGATCTCGAAGGCGGGTAGGTACTTGCGCTCCTTCTGCTCGCCATACAGGAAATCACCTGCCGGAACCTGCACCCATTCGATGGTCCGCAGCAACGGCACTTTGGTTGACATGGCGTGTCCTCCAGTAGATGGCAGGCGTATTATAGCCTGCAATGCTCGGGAAGCGCCAACTCCGCGCCAACTGGGGCCGCGGAGTTTCAATCCGCACGGATTTCTGATCTGGCTGATAGGACGGATAGCGCCATCGTGCGGAGTACAACGCCGCGGCCCCAGCCTCCCCTGGATTCACATCCGGGGCTGGAGACACACAATCCGCCCCCGCGGACTGGCCGGAGCGGGCCGACCAACACCACTCCAAAGTACAGCGTGACGACCCACGACACATACGACAGACGATCATGTCCTCCCCGGCGTCGGCTCGCCACGCCCCCCATGGTGACGCCACTCCGCCCCGCTGCGTGCTGCACGACGAACGGGTTTGCATGCTACCATGCAGTCACCGCGCATACGGCCGCGCGGTGATTTTCCACATGGCGCCGTGCTTTCGCGCCTCGGTGAGCATGCTGGCGTTGCCGATGAGCCAGTACATCCAGGTCGGGCAGAAGCGTTTGCGCACCAGCGCCTGGGTGGCGTCGGGGATGGGGGCGCCGGCGTCTATCGCTTCGATGGTCTGCGCGAAGCCATCGGTGATATGCGCGGCCATCTTGCCCATCTTCTCCCAGTTGCCGCCGTTCAGCGCGCCGCCGGTGCCGATGGCCAGGCCGCCCAGCCAGTCCAGGCCGGCGTCGCGGGCGAATTCGCGGCAGATGGCCAGCGCCGTGTCGTTCTGCTCGGCTTCCAGAAAGCCGCACTGGCAGACGGCGAAGCAGCCGGGGCGCGTGTCCCGCGCTATCGGCGCCAGTCGCTCCAACGCCTCGGTCATCTCCGCCGGCAGGCAGTCCACGTAGAGCGGAAAGCACAGGCCGATGACGTCGGCGCGCTGATACGCGGCTTCCAGGTCTGGCCAGCGCTCCGCATGGCGTATCGCGGCGGACAGTGAGCGCACCTCCGTCGTCCAGCCGCGCGCGGCCAGGCCGTCCGCCAGGTAGCGGGCGATGGTTTCCGAAGTACTCTTCGCGCGTGGGCTGCCGATCAGCGCGAGAAAGGTGCGGGTCGTCATGGGCGTCCCTCCAGCGAGGAAAAGAGCGCGGCCAGCGCCCGCTGGCGGGCGTCGGGCGCGTCATCGGGCGAGAACGTGACCGCGCCGTGGCGCGGCGAGTGGCCGTTGATGGCGTTGCGCGCGATGAGCCGCTGAAAGAGCGCCGCGCGCGCGGGGTCCGGCTTCGGCAGCCACCCCACGGCGAACCAGGAGCCGGGATCAGGGTAGCGCAGCCGGTGGTGAATCTCGCCGCCGATCAACTGGAAGAGCGGCGAGATGGTGGGCACCATGCGGTCCATCGCCCGTTTCACCAGCCCCGAGTAGCCGCCGAAGGAGATCGGCGTGATGATGACGCGGGCATCCGCCTGTACCTGCGCCCGCGCCGTCACCCGCCCGTCGTCATCCATCACGCACTCGCCGGGGGTGCGCAGCCAGCAGCCGAAGCAGCCGACGCAGGCGCGGATATCCATCTCCGCCAGCCGCAGCGTCTCCGCCGTCCAGCCCATGGCGCGCAGCGCCGCCACCGTCTCATCATGCACCGCCTCCAGTTCGGGGTCTCGCGCGGTACCGCCATAGAGAATCACCGCTTGCATCGAGGGAACCTCCTTCCCACCACCATGCCATCGTTATCAACGGAACGTCGTGAGACGATGACGATGTCACCGTCGCCGGGGCAGCTCCCCCTGCTCGATACGCGCGATCACGCTTTCGAGCCAGGCGAGATGTGCCGCCGTCATATTCATGCCGCACTCCAGCGTCAGCATCCAGCAAAAGTAATCGCGGGGCGAGTCCAGCGCCTCACGATAGGTAGCCGCTTCGGCCGGGATGGCGCGCAATTGCGCCAGTTCGGCGCGGCATTGCTCGGCCGCCCGCCGGAAAATTGCCAGCATCTCCTCGTCGGAAAGCTGCGCGGCGAAGAACACCTGCACTAATTGCGCGCTGCGGCCGCCTTTCATCGGCAGCGGTGTGGTGAGCCAGCGCTGCAACTCCTCCACCCCGGCGGGGGTGAGCCGATAGACCTTCCGATCTGGCCGTTCTTCCTGCTCCACTCGCTCCATCTCCACGAATCCTTGCGCGGTGAGTCGAGAGAGGGTGCGGTAAATCTGGCTTTGATCCGCCGGCCAGAAATGCTGCACCGACAGATCGAAGATCGCCTTCAGGTCATACCCGGTGGATGGTCCGTACTGTAGAAATCCGAGAATCGCATGATCCAGCGACATGATGTAAGACCTCGCCTATACAATGGTATTCACATATTGGACGTATCCTATATTAGCGAACACGGCGAGGACTGTCAAGAGGGTAGAGGGAAATATTTCACAGGTTCATGTTGTTCGCGCCCGGAGTCTATCCCGATGCATGCGCTGTGACACATGGTTTCCGCTCTGGTGGCTGGTCATCGGCAGGTGTGCGTCCCCTGGATTGAAATCCGGGGCGGGAGAAGCGACTTCCACCTGCGCGGACTCATCCGATCGGGCAGACCAACCGGATGCCGAGCACAGCCGGAGTCATGTGTCACAGTAACCGTTCAGTCTTGTCAGCATGTCGCCGATTGATGTCACACCTAACCCCCCACCCCCCTTCCCTGAGAGGGAAGGGGGAGTGATGGGTGTGCAGAGCCGGTGCTCCCCTCCCCGCTCAGGGGAGGGGCGGGGGGAGAGGTGGGCGGACAGGCGCCACAGCATGCTGACAAGACTGAACTGTTACGTGTCACAACATCGGGACGGCGCGCCGGCGCGCGCCGCGGTCGCTGTGGGGATATGCGGGAGGCGTGCCGCGGCGCTCACGGATGCTGCCGTGGTCCCGGCAGCTCCTCCCTGTCACCGATCAACGCCGGCGCCGCGTGCGTGTCCGGCAGCTCGCCCTCCGCCTGCCAGCTCAGCGCGCCGGCGGCGGGGTCGAACGTCACGGTGAGCCGCGCCTGGGTCGAATGGAGATCGAGGCCGAAGTACTGCTGCCAGCCGGCGAGATTTTGAAATGTCTCCGGCGCCGGATGCGCGATGTGAAAGGCGTACTGGTCATCGGCGGCATCATACAGGTTGCCGTCACAGGCGTTCTCCGCGCGGGCGCCGAGGTGCACCCGGTGGGGGCAGCGATAAAAGACGTTGTTATAGGCGGCGTTGGCGCGGCACAGGCCGGTGCGGCCCTCGTGGCGGCGGTCGCTCTGGTTCAACGAAAACATCACGCCGTACCCCTGCACCAGCCCGAAGAAATTATGCGCCACCACCAGCGTCTCGTTGCAGTCGGCGCGGATGGCGGCGCCCCCGCCCCAGGCGAGCGCCGCGCCGCCGTCCGGATCGCGGATGTCCCAGAAGATATTGTGGTCAATGAGGTTGCGCGCGTAATTCATCTCTGAGTAGACGCCGCCGGTGAGCGCTTCGATATCCTGGAACAGGTTGCCGGTGATGCGGTTGTCCACGTTGCTGCAATCCAGCCAGAGGCCGCCGGCATGGCGCAGGTGGCGGAAGACGTTGCCGCGGATGAGGCAGTGCCGGGCCAGGTGGAACTTCAGCCCCATGCATTCCCACATGCGCTCCAGGTTCAATCCGCCGATATGCTCGATGGTATTCCCCTCGATGAGCGTGTGGTGCACGCCCAGCGCGCCGGCGATGCCGCAGACGCCGCAGTGGTGGAGGTGGTTGTTGCGCACGATATGGCCGCCGGTGGGATCGGGGACGGACGCCTCCCAGGTCTGCGCGCCGATGTCCAGCCCGCAGGCGTTCGCCCAGCCGATATCGGTGTCTTCGATGATCCAGTGGTGGCCGCGCATGGTGCTCACCGCCGCCCGCTGGGGCACGGGCAGGCCATCGGCGGCGTGCCGGAAGATGAAGCCGCTGACGCGGAGATAGCCCAGGCCGAACTCGCGCGGGGCGAAGCACTGCTCGCGCACGGAGAACTCCAGCAGATGGCGGGCGGGGTCGGCATCGTCCGGCAGGCGGAAGTGCAGGCGGTTGCCCGGCTCCTCCACCCAGTAGGCGCCGGCGTCCGCCGCCAGCTCTCGCCCGTGATAGACCTGGCGCAGCGGAACGCCGTCCACGTAGAGGCCGCCCCGGCGCAGCAGGGCGCGCTGCAGAAAGCCGGGGTCCTTCACCTCGCCGTAGACGGGCAGGTAGGCATAGGCGTTCCGCAGCAGGAAAGGGTGGTAGCCGTCTTCAAAAACCGCCGGCAGCTCCGCCATCCATATCGTGGCGCCGTTTGCCGGCGTGGCGCCGTTTGCCGGCGTGGAGAACGCGTAGCCGGCGCTCGGAGAGACCTCCGGCGTCCAGACATGCGCGCCGCTCACGACCACGCGCTCGCCGGGCGCGGCCTCATACGCGATCATCCGGTCCGGCCCGTCGCCGCCGCGCGCCGGCCGCACGCACTCGCGGTAGACGCCCGCGTGGACCACGGCCTTCTCGCCCGGCTGCAGCACGCGCGCGGCGGCGTTGATGGTTTTGAAGGGGGTGTCTTCCGTGCCCGGATTATCGTCGGACGCGGCGGGATGCGCCTGCGCGACGTGATAGACGCGGGTGTAGGCGGTGACGTCTTCCCAGAAGGCGAAGCGATCACCGGAGGGCAGGATGTCGAACGTCATGGCCGTCTCCTCCTTATTTCGTCCCCACCAGCTCCCGCACCGCCGCCACGTTCGCGGTTTTCAAAATCGCCTGCACGTCGGCGGGGATGGTTTTCAGGCCGGCGAAGGCGGCGAAGGCGATGGCGGCGACGCGGCGGTCTTCCTCGGCGGCGATGCGCGTGGCGAGCGGCGCCAGCGTGTGGGCCGGCAGCGCGGCGAGTTTGCCGTAGAGGCGGGCCTGGCGCTGGTGCACGCGGCCCATCTCCCGCCGGATTTTCGCTTTCTGGCGCCGCGTCGCCTCGTGCTCGGGACCGGGGTAGTCCGGGCTGTCGAGGAACGCCGTCATGCGGATGATGACATAGCGATTCTCCAGCAGCGCGTCCACCGCCAGCGCGGCGGCGGCCGCGTCGCCGCAGCGCAGCGCGGAGAGCACCGCTTCCTGATACAGCTCGTCTTCCTTCGTCACTTCCCGTGGCTGTCCGGACGGTTTGGAGCGCTGCCGGTCGTAGGCGCGCACGGCGTTCTTCAGCAGCGGCAGCGCGGCGGGGTCGCCCAGGTTGCCCAGCCCTTCCAGCGCGCCCAGCCTGATGATGTACGCGGCGAAGGCCGGGTCTTCGGTGATGGTCTCCTGCATGCCGCCGTCAATGTCATCACCCGGCCCGCCGGCGTCCGGGTTTTTGTAGGCGTCCTCCAGTTGCGCGCGCGCGCCCGGCGCCTTGAGCTGGCCCAACGTGCGCAGGCCGAGGGATTTCTTCGCCGAGGCGGCGCCCTCCAGCAGCAGCTCCGCCGTGCCGATGCCGTCAGCGGTGACGAACTCGCGCACGCCGTCCCACACCGCGTCGCCCAGGTCTACCGGCACGTCGCCGTCGAGGATGCTCACCGCTTTCAGCAGCGTGAGCGCCGTCTCGGCATTGCCCGGCACGCGCGCGTAGCGGGTGATGACCGGACCATGTTTATCCGCCTTCTTCACCCCGGGGCCGAGCAGATCCGCTTTCATCTTCGCCAGCAGCTCCGGCGCCGGCGACTGCGGCTTCGTCGCCGGCTCCGCCAGCCAGGCCAGCGTCTCGGCCATCAGCCCGGACCAGCCGCTCCACGCCCAGCACGGCGTCTGCCCGGCCTTCGGCAGGCCCTGCACGCTGCCCAGAAAGACGGCCACGCGCCCCTTGCCGAAGGTTCCGGTGACCAGCATCGGCTTGTCGCCGGCGGTCAGCCGCACCGTGCTGCCCGCTTTCGGCGTCACGTCGTGGTAGTAGTAGACGCGCGGTCCCTGCGCCCAGTTCAGCGTGCCGAAGCCCTTCAAGGCGTCCTTCGCCGGCGCCAGCGCCAGGCCGTCCAGCGCCGATTTCCGGTTGTCGCCGGCGCCGATGGTGATGGGCAGCATCTCCGCGAAGGCGGTGCCCTGCTGGTTCGCGCGGTAGGCGATGCGCCCGCCGAGGAAGAGCACGCCGCCCCCCGCTTCGACGAAGCGTTTGATCTGCGCACGCCGCACCGGGCCGAAGGTGGCGGCGTCAATATCGGCGATGACCAGCAGGTGATGGTCCATCAGCGCCTCGTAGGATTCCGGATAGAAGCGCAGGGTGCCGTGCTGGTACCAGGTGTCGGTGACGCGGGTGCCGCCCAGCAGCGCGAAGGCGCGGTCGAGGCCGTACTCGTGATACCAGAGGCCGTGCACGGCGAGGATGCTCAGCGGCGTCGGCGCGGGGAAAACCCACTCCGGCGGGGGGACAGCGCCCTGCTGTTGCGCAATGACCTCATCCGGCTCCGGCGTCACCGCCGGTTTCGGCGTGGCGGGTTTGCGGTCCGGCGGCAGCGGAATGGCGCGCGGCGCCGCGGCGGGCAGCGGGGCGTTGGCGGTGTAGTCTATCACCACCACGTTCCAGAAGCGCACCTCCGGCACGGTGACGGTGACGGCGTCGCCCGCCTTCTTCGCGTCCAGCGCCAGGTGATGGGCGTCGGGGATGGGGCACAGCGACCACGCGCCGCTCACCGCCGCCCCCGCCGGCAGCTTCACGGTGACGGGGAGCTGGCGCAGCACCGGCGGCGTTTTCAGCGCCAGGTTGCTCAGCGTGTTCGGCACCGCCGGCGCGTTCAGCAGGTGGATCACCAGTCGCTGGCGGTTGCCGCCCAGGCTCACCGTGCGCGCCAGCCACTGCCAGTCCATGAATTTCGCCGGCGCGCCGAAGGAAATCACCGCTTCCGGGTCTTTCAGCGGCCGCATGGTATTGTTGTAC
Source organism: Armatimonadota bacterium (assembly GCA_029553475.1). Lineage (GTDB taxonomy): Bacteria > Armatimonadota > Hebobacteria > CAIYQO01 > CAIYQO01 > JAKIYB01. Next base: position 57,420 of record JAKPKV010000064.1, on the reverse strand, counting down.
AGATACTCCGCGTAACGCAGCGCGAAGCGCGGGTATTGCCCGATGCCGCGCTCCATCACGCCGTAGTAGGGGTGCGCGCCGGCGGCGAGCAGGCTGGACGAGAGGTAAATCTCGTCCAGCGGGGTGCCGCCGTAATCGAAACTCTGCATGGGCACGTCGTAGCAGATGCCCAGGTGCCCGTCATGCGACCAGACGATGTCGCGGTATTTCGCCAGCGTCTCCTGGTAATGCGCGATGGACGCCTTCGCCTTGCCGGCGTGGCGCAGGCCCTCCTCCATCACCAGTTGCCCGCCGCGGCACATCACGTCCAGGTTCTCGAATTTCATGTCGGTGGGCACCAGCGAGTTGTAGCCCCAGCCGTAGCCGGTCAGCTCGGCGTCCACGATGTTCCGCGTCTGGTCGGTGGCTTTCTTCACCCAGGGATCGCTGTAGTAGGAGTCATAGCGCACGCCGTCCCAGCCGATTTCGCGATGGCTGTTGATGAGTTCGCGGGCGTGCACCGTGATCGCCTCGTCGCTGTTGTCCCGGTTGATATTCGTCACCGGCCAGACGTGGATGGGCGGGATGCGCCCCATGAACTGCAGCTCCCAGTTCTCCAGCCAGTCGGTGGAGGTGCTGAACCCGTCGTTGAACCAGTCCGGGTGCTGGCGCATCATCTCGAAGGAGTCATAGCCGTCGCCGCCCCAGAGATTGGCATACACGGTGCAGGCCATGCCGCGCTTGTGCCCGGCGGCGATGACGTTCTTCGTCCCTTTCACCGAGCCGGGATAGGCGCCCTGGCCGCCGAAGAAGATGTCAATCTCCGGGTCGGGGGTGAAGTTGCCGAATTCGTCCGGCGCCCAGAAGCCGCTCTCCAGCGCGGTGAAACCGTTGTCCATGTGGCGCTGCATGAAGGCCTCGGCGCGCGCCGGGTCCATGTAGTCGCGCGAGAACATCATGCCGGTGACGATGGCTGTCTCCCAGAAGTTCTTTGTCACGCCGAAGGTGAAGCGCCCACTCGCCGCCGGGCCGTCCCCCACCTTCGCCGTGGCGCGCAGGTCGGCGCCCCAGGCGAGGTCCTTCGTCGCGAAGGGGCCGGTCCACGTCGTCGTCTCGCCGGGGGCCAGCGCCAGCGTCGCCGCCGCTACCGGGCGCGTGCCCGCCAGGCCGTGGCGCAATTCCACCGCCAGCGCGGCCTGGGCGGGCGCCGCGCCGGTGTTCTTCAGCACCACCGTGGCAGTGCCCGTCTCGCCGGGCGTGTAGACGATTTTATCGGCCGTCACCGCGACGACCTCGATGGGCGAGAGCGCCTCGATATGCACCCCGCAGGCCGCCAGGTGAAAGGGGAGTTTGCCCAGGTCGGCCAGCGCGAGGGTGCCGTCGCGGGCAATGGGCGGGGCGTCGAGGTGCAGGTCAAAGTCGTCTTTCTCGTCGGGGTTTTCCGCCGCGCGCCCACGCAGCGCCTGCGCGTGGTAGAATTTCGCCCGCTCGCCGGTGAGCGCCCAGGCCACCGCGAGGTCGGCGGGCTGGCCGCCGGGGGCGGTGAAGTCGAGGGTGAGGTCGGTGAATTCATCCGCCTTGGCGAAGTGCAGCATGGTGATGGCGCGGGTGGCGTCGTTGGCGGTGAGGGTGATGGTGATGGCGCTCAGGTCAATCGCGCCCAGCGGGCCGAGCGCCAGCGGAAAATGCGCGCGATAGCGGCCGGCGGGCAGGGGGGCGGGACTGCTGGCGTGGAGGAGGGTGTCGGCGGCGCCGTATTTCGTCTCCGCCGCCCAGCAGCGGCCCGCGGCCAGCGCGGTGCGCAGCACCGCCGCCGATTCCGCCGCCGATGTGACCAGCGGCGCGTCCACGCGCGCCGGCTCCGCCAGCGCCCACGCCGTCAGCAGCAGCGCGCACCATAGCGAACATAGACGTAACATTCGTGGGCCTCCCATATCCCTCCGACAGCGCGGTGGGAGATTCAGCGCTTCCCTGCGTAGACGTTGTGGCGCTCCTGTCCGGTTAGACCCGTGATGGCGCCATTCGGTTGCAGCGCGCGTGCCGCTTCCTGTAGCACCCACGCCGACTCAGAGCCTGTTGACACACAACTATTTGTCAACAGGCTCTCAGCGTATTGCCGGCTTTCTCCGCTCCGCTTTCGCCGCATCCTGTTCGCACATCGCGCGGCTCTTCCCGGCTTGTTTTGCCAGATAGAGGGCGCTGTCGGCGCGGCGGAGGAGGGTCTCCATGGTATCATCGCGGTGAATTTCGCTGATGCCGATGCTGGTGGTGAAGGTGAGGTGTTCGCCGGGCCGGTCCGCGTAGATGCGGAAGCGCTGGCCCGCCAACCGCCGGCAGAAGAGCTGGGCACGCCGGCGCGCGTTACCCAGCGTGGCGCCGGGGAGGAGGATGGCGAATTCCTCGCCGCCGTAGCGGGCGATGAAATCTTCCTCGCGAAAATACGCGCGGCACTCCGTGACGAAGGATTTCAGCACGCGGTCGCCCACCGGATGACCATAGGTGTCGTTGATGACCTTGAAATTGTCGAGGTCGCACAGCAGCAGGCAGAAGCGGGCGCTACGGGTGAGGGAGAAGCGGTCAATCATGCGCTGCAGCATCAGATCGAAGGCGAGGCGATTCGACGCGCCGGTGAGGGCATCGGTCTGCGAGATGTCGGTCACCCGCTCCAGGTTCATGCGCAGCACATCCACTTCGCGGGAGAGTTTCTCCATGCGCTGCCGGTCAGAGGCCGCTTTTTTCGCGACCGTATTGCGCATCATTTCCACCTGACCGCGCAGGCGCTCCTTGATACGGCGGATATCATCCAGGTCGGCGAGCTGCTCCAACTGCAGGCCCTGCTCGTTCAAACTGTTGGTGAAGCCCAGGTTCTCCTCGAAGAGGGTGGCCAGGCTGGCGCGCAGCATGTCAATGATTGCCCGATATTCTCGCTCACGCTCCTCCAGGTAGGCGCGCTCGCGCTGGATAAACGCGTCAATCGCTTCCGGCTGCCCACTGAACGCGCGCCGTAGCTCGGCAGTGCTTTTTTCGGGGTCCAATTGCTGCTTCAGCGCTTCCATCTGCCGCGCGAAAGCGTCCGCGTTCATCTCTTTCAAGCCGAAAGAGAACTCCTTGACGCAGGTAATCAACGTCAGCACGGCGCTTAACAGCATCGCGCTGCGATCCTGGCATTCCTGCAGCTCTGCCAGGAGTTGGTCGGGAGCACCCTCTTCATTCTTTCGCTGAAACGGAAGTCGCATTGCCTGTAATATCCTTTATACGGGGGGTGAATATCCAGTGCATAAATCACTGTCGGCGGTAATACTTCCACCTCCGGCGCGAAAAACCTGCTGAAGCATATGAAGGCGGTTATTTACAAACATTAACAAGCCCCCCGGCTATACCGCCGTTGCCGGAAACGGTCATTCCCGATAGAATGGGGCAAGCCTTCCAAGGGGGAGCGATGGCATGCGTGTGGCGATACTGGTGGGGATGGTCGGAGTGCTGTGCGGGTTGGGATTCGCGCGGCCGCTGGTACTGAATCCGCGCACCATCCCCGCCTGGGAGGTGCCGGCGGTGAACTGGCAGTTCTACCCCATCCAGTGGCAGACGCAGCCGCTGGCGCGCGGCGAAGTGGGCGATGGCGAAGTCGCCGTTACCGTCACGGTGGATGACTACCTGACGGTAGATCCGCCCTTCGAGACCGCCCATTACACCCGCCACATGTCGCTGGCGCAGTTCCGCTTTCAGGGCGGCCTGGTGTTGCGCGCGGGGGGAACGCGGGCCTATCGCCTGCAGCTTTCCGCCAGCGATGACACCATCGCGCTCTGGAAGACCCCGGAAAACTTCCTGGCCGCCGCCGCCGTCCCGCTGGAAAAGGGCCAGCCGATACGACTGGTCGTGCGTCTGGCCGGGCCGCGCATCACCGTTCTCGCCGATGGCACGCAGATTCTCGACGTGGTGGACCGCGTGGAGCCTATCCTGCGCGGGCGCGTGCTGGCCGGGGCGAATCACGCCCGCCTGCACTTTGACAAGTGTACCGTGAAGCGCCTGCCCGCGCCCGCGGTCGCGGCTGCCGTGTCGCATCAGCCGGCCTTCGCCGTGCGCCCGTGGTGCGGGACACGCTGGATTTTCGACGGCGCGGAGCCGATTGCCCGCCTGGGCGACGGCAAAGACGGCAAGCCCTGGGGCAGCTTCCCCATCGCCCTCTATTCAGCCAAGCTCCGCCCCGGCACGCGCGAGGCGGATTTCATCCCGCTGTGCTACCGCACGCTGGGCAACTGGCCCGAGGCGCCCATCGCCGTGCTCGCGGAAACCGCCGACCGGGTGGTGCTGGAGGCGCGCTCTTCTGATCGCACGCCTGACCGCGTACCCACCGCCACCGCGCTCTTCCGGCTGACGCTCACCTATGACGCCGCGCGCGACACGTATGTCTATGACGTGGACAGCACCGTGACGTACCTGACGGCGCGCAAGCCGTTTGTGGAAGTGCTGGACCCGTGGGCGTATGGCGTCACCGGCCCGGCGCATCCCGAAGCGCCGCGCTGGGATCGGCGCTACACCCATCTCCTCTGGCGCGGCGAGGACGACCGGTTCTATCGCCAGCCGCTCAACCATTTTTCCATCTTCGGCGGGCTGCTTTCCGCCACGCGGCCCGAAGTCGTGTATGCCGGCGAACAGGACGTCAACCCGCGCTACGAATTGTACGGCGCGTCATTGCGCACGCGCTATGAGACCGGTCTGTGTATCGTGATGCACGACATGCATGTGATGCCTACCCGGAAGGGGGAGATGGCGGCCGGCGCCACCGAGCGCTTCCAGTGGCGCGTCAGCAGCATGCACGGGGCGGAGGCGGCGCGGTTGTGGCAGGAGTCCGTCTGGTCGGTGAATGAGGCGGTGCAGCAGCGGCTCCACGCGTTGTTCTTCCCCGCCGGCACCGGCTTCTCCCCCGCGCAGACGGTGAAGGCCACCGAGTCGTGCGATATGCAGCCGTTCGCGCCGCGCGCCTGGTATGAGATTGACCCGCTGGTCGGTCATCGCGCGCCCGGCTCGTTGCGCATAGACGCGGCGGGCGCCTCGCGCGCCGTGACGGTCCGGCATGGCGGCTCCTATTTCGGCCAACCGTTTGACGGCCGCGAACTCGAACTGACCGCTTACGTCCGCACCGAGGCGCTGGACGGCGCGTTTACCATGAGCCTGGATGTCTACGGGCAGCCGGGCAGCTGTGTCGCCTCGGCGCCGATCACCGGCACCACCGCCTGGCAGCGCGTCACCCTGCGCGTCCGTCCGCAGCCCGCCAACTACTTCGTGACCATCTCGCTGGCCATGGACGCGAAACGCGGAGCCAAAGGCTTGGCGTGGGTAGACGACATCAGCCTCTTGCCCGTGGGCAAGGCGGCGCGCTGACGCGCCGGTGAAAGGTCATGGGGAGGACGCGAGGCAGCCGATCGCCTGGACGAAGCTACCGCACGCGCGATACCGAGTACCGCATCGGGTATGCCGAGTCCGCGGATGGCGAGACGTGGGAACGAAAGCCATCCGGCCTCGATGTCTCGGCGGATGGCTGGGATGCCGAGATGGTCGAGTATGCCCTCGTCCTCAAAGAGCCGGAGCGGTACGTGATGTTGTACACTGGCAGCCGCTCCGGCCGCACCGGCACGGGGATCGGAACCTGCCAGACCTGACAGACGTGGCCTGATGCCAGCACGGATGTCTCACTCTCCCGACTCATACGCGGCTTCGGCGCATTTTTGCGCAGTTTCGCGCGAGACACACGTCCTCACTCGCCTCTACAATCGCAGGCGATGTCCAGTGATGCATACGACATCGGCGTGATGGTGGCGCACCCGGATGACGAGGTGCTCTGGTGCGGCGGGCTGCTGCTCGCGCATCCGGAGTGGCGGGCGCGCATCGGTACCCTGTGCCGCGCCGGCGATCCCGACCGCGCGCCGCGTTTTCGGGCGGTGCTGGCCCGGCTGGGCGCGGACGGGGGGATGCGCGACGCCGACGATGGCCCCGAACAGGCGCCGCTGGCCGCGGCGGAGGTGCGGGCCGCCGTGCTCGCGCTGCTGGGTGAGGAGCGGTATGACCTGCTCCTCACCCACGGACCCGCGGGAGAATATACGCGCCACCGGCGGCATGAAGAGGTGAGCCGGGCGGTGACGGCGTTGTGGCTGGACGGACGGCTGCGCGCGCGCCGGCTCTGGCTATTCGCCTACGAGGACGGGCGACGGCGCTACCTGCCGCGCCCCGACGCCGGCGCCCACCGCTGCGCGCCGCTGCCCCCCGCCGTCTGGCGGGAGAAGTCTCGGCTGATCCGCGAGGTGTATGGGTTCGCCGGGGAGAGCTGGGAGGCGCGCGCCGCGCCGCGCGCGGAAGCGTTCTGGTGCTTTGACGCGCCGGACGCGCTGGGCGCCTGGCTGGCGCACTGGAGGGAGATGCATGAAGGTGCTGGTGCTCTGTGAATATCCTCCCGCGCCGGCCGGGCTGGCCACGCAGGGCGAGCTGCTGGTGCGCGGGCTGCGCGAGATCGGCGTGGACGTACAGGCCGTCCATTACGACGCCACGCACGAAAAAGAGTGGTATTATCGCTGGTTTCAGCCGGATGTCGCGCTGGGCATCGGGTACTGGGGCTATACGCCGCAGCTCGTGCTGCACCCGCGCCAGTTCGGCGTGCCGTCGGTGCCCTGGCTGGTGGCGGACGGCTACCTCGCCCGCTATCGCGAGGAGTTGAACAGCCTGCCGCTCATCCTCCTCACCTCGGACTGGGTGCGCCAGGTCTACATCCGCGACGGCATCCGCCCGGACGCGCTGGCGGTGCTGCCGGTGGGGTGCGACGTGGAGTGTTTCACCCCGGAGCTGGCGGCGCATCCGCGCACCGCGCTGACGCGCGAGCTGCTGGGCGTGGCGCCGGACGAGCTGCTGCTGCTCACCGTGGGCGGCGACGCCGCCTCGAAGGGCGCGCGCGAGGTGATGGAGGCGCTGGCGCGGCTGGCGGGGCGGGTGCCGGCGTGGCGCTACGTGTGCAAAGTGTGGCCGCAGCCGCGCACCGCCGCGCAGACGCAGGCCGACCTGGCGCTGGCGGAGGAGCTGGGCATCCGCGACCGCATCACCATCGCCAGCAGCTTCGCCTCGCGCAACTTCATGCCCCATCTCATCGCCGCCTGCGACATCTACGTCGGCCCGTCGCGGCTGGAGGGGTTCGGCATGCCCCACGTCGAAGCGGGCGCCTGTGGCAAGCCGGTGGTGGCGATGGATGCGATGGCCTTTCGCGATACGCTGGTCCACGAAGAGACGGCGCTGCTCGCCGGCGTCGCGCGGGAAAATACGGTGACGGAGGTGCGCGTCTTCGACGGCGAGCATGACGTCACCGGCACGCTCATCTCGCTGGAGCCCCCGCGGGTGGTGGATTACCGCGCCAGCGTGGATGATCTGGAATGCGCCCTGCTGCGGCTGATGACCGATGCCGGCCTGCGCCGCCGCCTGGGCGCGGGCGGGCGGGCGCGGGTGGAAGCGCGATTCGCCCACCGCGTGGTGGCGCGCCGTATGGTCGAATTGGTCACGCCCTCCCTGCGCGGTGCCGTTTCCGCGACAGCCCCCGCGCATACCTCGCTCGCGGCGTGAGCATAGTGATGATGCACGGACCGGATGATCCGGCACGGCGAGTGAGGCAGGAGTTGCCGCGCGATGGATGCAGAACTGGCCGCACGGGTGGCGGAAGCGAAAGCAGCGGCGCTGGCGGTGCTGCGCCAGAATGCGCGGGGTCCGTTCCACGGGCTGCCGCGCACCGCCGGCTGGGGGTATCCGGAACCGTATACCCGCGACATCATGCTCTCCGCGCTCGGTTTTCTCGCCTCCGGCGACGCGGAGCTCATTGACGCCCTGCGCCGCACGCTGCTGGCGCTGGCCGCCATTCAGACGCCGCTGGGCCACATCCCCTCGCTGGCCAGCGACCCGTATGATGTCGGCGCCAGCGACACCACGCCGCTGTTTCTGCTGGCGCTGGCGCTCTATCGCCGGGTCGTCGGCCCGCCGGATTTCCTGGAGGAGGCCGCGCGGGCCGCGCGCCAGTGGATGACCTACCAGAGTCCCGGCGACGACATGATGGTGAGCCAGCTCCCCACCAGCGACTGGCGGGACGAGCAGTGGGTGCTCGGCTTCGGCCTCTTCGTGAATACCGTGGTCTACGCCTACCTGCGCCTCTTTCGCGATGACCACAACGCGGCGCGGCTGCTCGCGCTCATGCGCCACTTCGTGGTGAAGCCGGGGTCATCCCAGCAGCACGTCCACGCCGGCCTGGTGGTGCCGCACAAGCCCTATTACGCGCTGTGGGCGTATAAAATCTACAGCAGCGAGCGCTTCGACCTGCTGGGCAACAGCCTGGCGGTGCTCTTCGGCATCGCGCCGCCCAACCGCGCCAAGCAGCTCATCCGCTGGGTGGAGGACGAATGCGACGCGCTACGCGCGCGCGGCGAGCTGGCGGCGGCGCTGCCCCCGAACCTGTTTCCCTATATTCAGCCGGCCGATCCCGACTGGCTGGAGCGCTACGCGCAGCTCAACCGGCCGGGCGAGTATCACAACGGCGGCATCTGGCCCTTCATCGCCGGCCTGTACATCGCCGCCGCCGTCGCCGCCGGCTACCCGCTGCTCGCGCAGCGCAAGCTCGCCGCCCTCACCGATCTCGTGCGCCTCGCCCGCGATCCGGGGCTGGAATGGGGCTTCAACGAGTGGATTCGCGCCCAGGACGGCACGGCGCGCGGCAACGACTGGCAGACCTGGTCCGCCGCCCTCTATCTCTACGCCGCCGCCTGCGTCGAGCGCGAGGAGGCGCTGTTTTTCACCGACTTGCTCGCCGCGCCGCTGCACCACCTGGACGACGAGGCGGCGTGACGCGCGGGAAACTGCCCGCCCGCCTCGCCGCCGGGCCCGTGGACGTATGCGTTGCGCAAACCGCCTCACCCACGATAGAATGAGGCGGTGCCCCGCGCGATCGTCAGTCAGCACGGTGCGCCGCGCATTTTTCAAGGATCTGAAACGGAGACCCCCATGCCGTTCTACATCTCCCCCGACGGTAACGATGCCTGGTCCGGTGTGCTGCCGGCGCCGAACGCCGACGGCACCGATGGCCCGTTTGCCACCGTCGCCGCCGCGCGGCGGGCGGTACGCGCCGTGCCGCGCGAGCCGGCGTGGGAAGAGCCGGTGACGGTCTATCTGCGCGGCGGGCGGTATGAGTTGGCGGAGCCGCTGGTCTTCACGGCGGAGGGTTCCGGTCAGGCCGAGGTGAGCAATTATCACAGCTACCAGGCGCACGAACGGCCGGTGGTCTACGCCGCGTATCCCGGGGAGACGCCGGTGCTCAGCGGCGGGCGGCGCATCAGCGACTGGCGGGTGGAGGAGGTGCGCGGGCGCACGGCCTGGGTGGCGGACCTGCCCGCGGTGGCGGCGGGGGCGTGGACGTTCACGCAGCTCTGGGTGAACGGCGCGCGGCGCGCCCGGCCGCGCCTGCCGAAAACCGGGGAGTACCGCATCGCCACCGTTCACGATGCCAATTTTGAGGGCACCTGGAGTGAGACGGTGCGCAAAGGCAGTGACCGTTTCGGGTATGCCGAAGGCGACATCTCGCCCGCTTGGCGCAACCTGGCGGACGTGGAAGTGCGCATCATGACGCTGTGGGTATCCGTCCGCGCGAAGCTGACGGCGGTGGACCCGACCGCGCGCATCGCCACGCTGGATCGCAACAGCAAGGTGCGCCTCACCTACGACTTCAGTCGCGACGGCGCCGCCTATATCGTGGAAAATGTGTTCGAGGCGCTGGAGGAGCCGGGGCAGTGGTACCTCGACCGCCCGTCCGGTCGCCTCTACTATCTGCCGCTGCCCGGCGAAGACCCGGACACCGCCGAGGTGATCGCCCCCGCGCTCCCCGACCTGCTGCGGCTGGAAGGGAGCCCGGAAGCGCCGGTACAGGCCCTGCGCTTTGAAGGGATCACCTTCGCCCATACCGAGTGGACGCCCGGCCTTGATGAGATCTTCCCCACGCAGGCGGAGCCGAAGGTGCCCGGCGCGGTCATCGCCCGCCACGCGGTGAGCTGCCGCTTCACCGGCTGCGCCTTCACCCACCTGGGCACCTATGCCGTGGAGCTGGCGGACGCCTGCCGGGATCTCGCCATCACCCATTGCGCGATGACCGATCTCGGCGCGGGCGGGGTGAAGATCTGGCACGGCTGCCGGCGCAATACGGTGGCCGACTGCGAGATCGGCGACGGCGGCATCCTTTACCCGTCGGCGGTGGGGGTGGTCATCGGGAAGGCCAGCGGCAACCGCATCGTGCATAACCACATTCACGATCTCTACTACAGCGGCGTCTCGGCGGGGTGGACGTGGGGCTACGCCGAAGGCGACGCCTACGGCAATATCATCGAGTGGAATCATATCCATGATCTCGGCAAAGGCGTGCTCTCCGACATGGGCGGCGTCTACCTGCTGGGCGTGCAGCCCGGCACCCGCGTGCGCTACAACCACATCCACCACGTGGCATCGCGCACCTATGGCGGCTGGGCGCTCTACACCGACGAGGGCTCCAGCGATATCCTGCTGGAGTTCAACCTCTGCCACGATACCAGCAAGGAAGGCTTTCACCAGCACTACGGCCGCGAGAACGTCGTGCGCAACAACATCTTCGCCTTCGGCGGCGAGGCGATGCTGCGCTACACCCGCGTGGAGCCGCATACCGGCTTCACCTTCACCCGCAATCTCGTCATCAGCGCCGGCATCCCCGTGTGGCTGGGCGATTACGGCCCGGGCGCCCATCAGATAGACTGCGACGATAATCTCTACTGGGACGTCACCGGCGCCCCCGTCCTCAACCAGTATGGTGAGGAAACGCTGTCCTTTGCCGACTGGCAAGCCCTCGGCCATGACCGGCACAGCCTCGTCGCCGACCCCCGGTGCGCCGACCTCGCGGGTCGCGATTTCACGCTGGAAGCGGATTCACCGGCGTGGGGATTGGGGTTTTTGCCGTTTGACCTGGCGGGGGTGGGGCCGCGCGGGAAGGCATAACAGGCGATACCGGGGCCGCGGAGTTGCACTTCGCACGCATTTTCTCCCGCTCTCGTCCAACAACAAGGACGCAATATCATGCGGAGTGCAACTCCGCGGCCCCAGTTTATGCGTCCCGATTTCATCGGGACGCGGCCCCGGTGGCCAGCGATTCTTCACCTCGCGGTAACATCTCCGTCATCGCTGGATAATCCGGCGCTGCTATCGTATGATGTGGAAATTACACCGGGAGGGTGACCGATATGCGCGTGCTCCTGCGCTGCGTGCTGCTGCTGGCGGTCTGCCAGGGGGTGCTCCTTGCGCCGGCGTGCGGTCGGGTGCTGCTCAAGCCGGTGGGGCAAATGGCCGTCACGCTGCGGACGAAGTCGGTGACGGCGCGGGCGACGGTAGAGGGACAGGTCGCCACCACCGCCTTGACGCTGGTGTTCGACAATGAATCCCCTCGGCGCATCGAGGCGGAATTCCTCTATGAACTGCCCGAGGAAGCGGTGCCCACCTACTTCGCGTACTGGTTCGGCGAGGAGAAAGTGGTGGCGCGGGTGGCGGAGAAGGAGCGCGCCGCCGCCATCTACCAGCACATCACCTCGCGCATGCGCGATCCGGCGCTGGTGGAGATGGTGGATGCCCGCACGCTGCGCGCACGCATCTTCCCGGTGATGCCGAACAGCGAGCTGAAGGTGGAGATCCACTTCACGCAGGCGCTGCCCGCCGATGGCGCGCACGCCGCCGTCTACACCCTGCCGCTCTATGAGGAGAATGCCCCGGCGCTGGAGGAGGTTGACGCGGCGGTGCGGGTGAAAAACCCGCCGGCGGTGACGAACAATTACGGACTGCCCGTCACCACGGAAGAGGGCGATGCCGTCGTCACCGTGGTTGGGCACAATTATTCGCCCCCGAAGGACCTGCGCGTGCGGCTGGAGTGGCCGGCGGCGCCGCTGCGCGCCTCCCTCTACGCCGCGCCCTCTGGCGGGCCGGACGGCTTTTTCGCGCTGGCGCTCACCCCGACGAAGGCGGTCACGGCGCCGCAGGTGGCGATCAGCGGCGTCGCCACCTATCAGCTGGAGACAACCCTCCCGAAAACGCTTAATGCCCATCAGACCGCCTTCATCTACGGTCGCTATCGCCGGAGCGGCCCGGCCACGGTGACGCTGACCGGGACGGGCTATCGCGAATCGGCCACCGTCGAGTTCGGCGCGGCGGCCATCCCCAATAACCCGGCGACGCAGCTCTGGGCGGCAAAGCGTCTGACAGCGCTGAGCGCGGACGCGCGCAACCGGACGACCGTCATCGCGATGAGCAAGCGCTACAATATTCCCAGCACGTTTGCCTCGTGGATCGCCATCCCGCAGGAGGAGTTGGCGCGCTACAAGCGGGAGAAAGCGCGTGCGGACGCCGAGCTCGTTGCCGCGCAGTTGGCGCAGCTCGTGCTGCAGGAGCGGGAAAATTCGTCAACGGCGCGTGCGCTGCATGCGCGGCTGACGGCGCTGTGCAAACTCTCCGGCGATGATCCTCGCCAGGTGATGAGCTCCTACATCTCCGGGCGCCTGTATGAAGTGGCGCGCGCGGTGGTGACGGAGCGGCACGCCGCGCGCCCCAACCGGGCGCGGAAGGCGAGCCTGAAGCGCGAGCTGGAGCGCCTGGCGCGTTACAGCGGCGAATCGGCGAAGCGTTATCTGGCGTCCGCGGAACGCAACTGGCAATGGTATATGAACCACGAGCTCAATGCGCTCGCCGATGCCTACGTGGCGGAGCGCTATCGGGCTAACCCGGATGCCGCGCGTCTCCGTCAGCTTCGCGCTGACATGCAGCGGCTGGGCGGCACGCTGAACCAGTCCATTGACGCGTATGTGCACTCTGCCGAGGAGCGCTACGCCTGGCGCCAGTTGGGCGATATCCGTGCCCGCTATGCGCGTGAGCTGGCCAAGCCGGAGCCCGACCCGAAGCAGGTGGAGGCGCTGCGCGATTACCTCATCAAAACCTACGCGACGCGGGAGGGGCAGGACCACGCCCGCCTGCGCGTGGAGCGCCTGACCGCGCGCTTCACCGCGGATGGCCTCGACGCGCAGATTCTCGCGCTGCAGCGCGACGGGCAGCCCGTGCCGGCGGGCGTGCCCACGCGCGCCCTGCAGCAGCGCCAGCGCGAGCAGCAGCTCGCCGTGCGCATGGGCGACCCGCTCATCACCGTGGATGCCCCCGCCGACGCGCAACAGGTGCTCGCGGTGCTGCCCAACGGCGAAGTGAAGCCGCTGCGCTACAACGCCGAGCGCGGGCGCTGGGAGGCGCGCTTCGACGTGCCCGCCTACGCGAAGAGCGGCGCGTATGAGATCACCATCCTCGTCGTCCTCACGGACGGCACGCGGAAAACGCTCACCTGGCGCTATACGGTGGACGTGACGCCGCCGGCGGGCACGGCGACGCTGCAGCGGGTGACGACGCCCGCGCCGGCGCTGCGCCTGCAGGTGACGTGCGACGCGGATACCGCGCGCGTCATCGCCGTGCTGCCGTGGGGCGCGCGTTGCGAGCTGCGCGAGATGGCGCCGGGGCGCTTCTACGCGCTGGCGCCGCTGCCGCCCGACGCGCCGCCGGGGCCGTTATCCGTCACCTTCGCGCTCACCGATAAGGCGCATAACCGCGCCGAGCTGACCGCGGTGGAGGTGCAGCCATGATGACACGACGCCTGCTGCTGCTGCTCGCCGGCATCCTGCTGGCGACGTTCGGCCTGCTGCGTGGCGGCGCGGCGTTGACGCCGGGCGTCAGCCCGGACGCCGACACCCTGTACACCAGCACGCGCTACGTCACCGGCATCGCCGTCGCGCCGGACGGGGCGGTGTGGGCGAGCACGTTGGGCGGCGTGCTGTGCCGCGCGGCGGACGGCTGGCGAAAGTTCACCATCCGCGACGGCCTGCCGTCCAACGAGGTGGTGACCCTTCACCTGGCGGAGCACGGGGTGGTGGCCGTCACCCCGCTCGGCGCCGCGCGTTTTCAGGAGGGGCGCTGGGCGCCGGAGCAGACGCCGCCCGTCACCGCGCCCTATCTGAAAGGGCAGCTCGCCTCCGCCACCTGGCGGGGCGCGCGCTATGCGGCAACGCTGACGGGCGTGTTCCGCCGCCAGGGGGAGGAGTGGGAGGAGCTGCCGCATACCGTAAAGGAAACGGGATATAACGACGACTACAGCTACTACGGCCACTACATTTACGGCATCACCGCGCTGTTGCCGCTGCCCGACCGGTTGCTGGCGTTATCGTTTCAGGGGAATATCTTCGCCTACGACGGCGCGCGATGGACGCTGGTGGCGCCGACGAAGATCGGCGACGCCACCGCCCTCGGCGGCAGCATGGGGAAACTGTGGGTGGGCACCCGGCGAAATGGCCTCTGGGAGCAGGCGGGCGATACATGGGTCCAGCACCTGCTCCCCGATGAGCCGTATGACCACAACACCCAGGCACTGGCACTGTATCAGGGCAGCCTCTACGTGAGCACGCTGGAGGACGGGGTCGCCGTCCGCGCGCCGCGGGGGTGGGAGACGGTGGTCGCGATGTCCTCCGACGCCCCGCGGCAGCAGGTGCTTTTCGCCGGCAAGCTCTACGTGCGCCACGGCAACGGCAAGGTGGATGTCTATGACGGCATCGCCTGGAAGCGGGATGTCTTCAAGGGGCTGCTCCCGCGCAAGGAAGCCTCCGGCCTCGCCGCTGATGGGGGGCGACTCTACGTCGCGCAGTGGGGCGGGTGGAGCGAGTTCGACGGCACGGCCTGGACGCATCACCTCACGGAGCGCGACCTGCAGGGGATTCCCGTGATCGCGCTCTATCCCGACGGCGAGGCCCTCTGGATCGGCACCCAGCGCCGCGGCCTCGGGGAATGGGACCGGAAGGCGCAGACCCTGCGCTGGCACGATGAGCGCGGCGGCCTGCCCGACGACTGGATTCGCTGCCTCGCCATGCATGACGGGCATTGCTACGCCGGCACCTTCGTCGGCGGCCTCGCCCGGCGCGACGGCGACCGCTGGACCACCGTCCCCGGCCTCCCGCCCGGCGAGATCACCGCGCTGGCCTCCTACGGCGGCGCGCTCCTCATCGGCACCCGCGCCGGCCTGTACACGCTGCGGACCGGCGCGGCGCGGCGCCTGCACTCCCCCATCCTCCCCGCCGAAATCCAGGCCCTCTGCCCGGCGGAGGATGGGGTGTGGGTCGGCACCCGCACGGGGCTGTGCTTCCTGACGAAGGCGGCGGTGGCGCCGTAATCGCCCCATAGCGCCCGCCGTGGCGCGTTGCTGAACGGCGATCGCGGCCGCTTCGTGCGGCGCATGTTGCCGAAGAAGCCCCCGCGGCGCAACCGTTCAATCTTGTCAGCATGTCGCCAATTGATGGCAAACCTAACCCCCCACCCCCCTTCCCTGGCAGGGAAGGGGGAGTGATTGGTGTGCAGATCCGGTGCTCCCCTCCCCGCTCAGGGGAGGGGCGGGGGGAGAGGTGGGCGGACAGACGCCACAGCATGCTGACAAGACTGAACGGTTATCCCGCGGTGGTTTCTTTGACAGATCATGCAGCCCCTCCGTATACTGAACAGTAGGCCCTGCGCCACATGCGATTAGGAGGATTGCGATGCCCCGGCTTTGCCGTACCCTCGTCCTGCTCTGGACCATCCTGTTCCTTGCCTATCTCGCACACGCCCAGGAAGTGCCGTTGGATGGGGCGATATCCAGCGTCTCCGGCGCCGATTGGGTCTATATCCCCGCCGCCGTGCAGATTGCCGGCCAGGCGTATCAGGGCTACGGCTACGTCGCTGACGCTGCCCTTCCCGCCACCCGCGCCGTCACGCTGGACGTGCGCGGATTCGCGCGCTTCACCGCCCTGGTCGGCGTCAGCGACGCCTGGAAACGGGCGAAAGGTACGGTCTCGCTGGCCGTAGACGGTAAAGTCGTCGCCACCCATGCGGTCAAGTCCGGCGCGGCCGCGACAGCCATTGAGATCCCGCTGGACGCCGCCACGGCGTTGACGATCACCATGACAGACAGGGTGCTGCTGGCGCAGCCGGTGCTGGTGAGGGCTGGCGGGCCGTTTGTCGAAAACGCGCCGCCATCCCCGCCGGCGCCGGTCTGGAAACGGGCGGGCCTGACTGGCGCGTTTGGCTACTCGCCGGACGGCACGCATGTGGCCTTTGCCCAGGGGTATGGCGTGGTGCGGCTGCACACGATGGATGATCTCTCGCTGGTGCGCCAGCATACGTTGGACAGGGACGCCGGCGCGGTGCTCTTCTCACCCGATGGCACGCGTCTGCTGGCGGCCACTGATGCGGGCACGCATGTCTGGAAGGTGGCGACCGGCGAGGAGGAGCGCATCCTGCCGCCGGGCCTGACCACGCCGATCTTTTCGCCGGATGGGCAATATCTCGCGATCCCGGAGAAGGATTACGCCATCAACTTTTACGACGTGGCCACCGGCAGATGCCTGCGCACGCTTCCCGCGCAAACCGGGCGTCCAACGGCGATAGCGTATTCACCCGACGGCAGCGCCTTCGCGGTATTGCGCGGAACCGACGGCAGCGCCTCCACGGTATTGCGCAAAGCGGTACTCACCCTCTATCAGACGCCGGATTACTCGGTGCGGCAGACCCGGAAGATATCGGTGAGTGTCAGGACTCAGGCGGCGATCGCCTTCACGAGAGATGGGCAACGTCTTGCGATAGCCGGCATGCTGAGCACACAGACTGGAAATGTGACCAAACTGGAAGATGTGATCGAGTATGTCCCCGTTGATGCCGCTGACGATAACACGACGATGATCCCGGTTCTCTACGGTTCGGAAGCCAGGCAACTGCTCTTTCTTGATGACGATACGGTGGTGGTTGCGAGCGGCCTCCCTGCTGAGAAGGGGTGGTTACACCGGTATCAGGCCGATGACGGCAAGCAGCGCGGTAAGGGAATCCCGTCATGGGGGGCAGTCACCCTGACGCCCGACGGGAAATGGCTCTCCTGGATAGCGCATGGACAGCAGTTGTGCCGGCAGCGTGTGACCGGAGACCCGGAGGTGCTGACCCATCGCATCACCCCGTTGCCCTTCCATAGCCCGGTATTCTCGCGGACGCTCGACCTGGTGGCGATGCAGGATCTCAACAGCGATTCCGTTACCGTGCTGCGCACGCGTGACGCCAGCGATGTCCGCACGCTGTCCTTTTCTCCCGCCGGCAGGCTGCTGCAAACGGGGGCGCTGGCATTCACGGCAGATGCGGCGTCTCTTGCGGTCAAGGCCGGGCATGAAACGGTGATCTGGGAGATGGCGACCGGGATGCGCAGCCGGACCCTTCGCGGTAGTGACGCGTGGAACATGTCGCTGCAGTTTTCTCCCGACGGCACGCTGCTGACCGGGGTGACCGGTGACAAGGTGCTGTGCTGGGAAGCCGGAACGATAGCGGAGCTGCCGAGTGTGCCGACGATAAGATATACTGACGATTACTTCAGCTCCCCAGGGTTTTCACCGCTGGCATTCTCGGCGGATGGTACCCTGTTCGCGACGGCGGACGCGGACAAGAACATCGTCATCTACCGGACGAAAGATCGCACGCCGATCCTGACGATCACCAACGACCGCACTCACTTTGGGAGGATTGCCTTCTCACGCAATGGGCAGTTTCTCGCGGTGGCGCTTGGCAGCGGCATCGGGGTGTATCGCGTGAGTGATGGCGCGTGCCTGCAAACGATCAACCGTGTGGTTCCGCGCTTTCTGGCTGTCAGCGACGATGGCCAGTATCTGGTCAGCACACATATCAGTCAAATCAATCGCTGGCGGGTGAAGGATGCGGTGCGCGATTACCAGTTCGATTTTCCCGCGAACCTGTGGATTGCCGCCATGTCGCCGGATGCCCGCCTGTTTCTCTGCAAGACAAACGAGAATGAGCCCCCGGCCATCCAGCTTTGGCAGTGGTGAGGCACCCGAGGGAGCGCGGGACGCAGGCTCGCCGCACTCTATCAGTTATTTCGGCCACTCCCCCAGATACAAGATGCGCGTGAACGGCGCCTCATCCGTCAGGGTGAGGGTTTTCGTGCCGCTGGAGAGCTTTTTGCCGGTCATCAGGTCCCACACCGCGCTGCGGCGGGGCAGGCGGAGGGTATGCGGGCCGGCGGCCGCGCTGTGCAGGGCGACGATATTGTTCGAGGCGTACACCACGGCGTTGCGGTCCGTCCAGAGATGGCAGCCGGCGTAGCGGGCGCAGGCGCGCAGAAACTCCGGCGGCAGCGGCACGGCGGGGGCGAAGACCACGGCGTAGTCCTCGGCGCCTTTGCCGCCTTTTTCGGCGCCGCCACGGCCGGCGTCGCGCACGAAGGGGCCGGGACGATCGAAGAAGTAGTAGTAAAAGCCCGCGCCGAGGGCGGTGACGCCCGCGTCCCCCGGCAGCACCTGCGCCTTCGGCACCAGCAGCGGGCCGTAGGCATAGCTGTCGGTGATGGTCATGGCGGGCAAGCCGGCGGTGATGGGGTGGCCGTGGTGCTGCAGCATCACGCGCCGCGTGGTGGTCACCGGCTCCAGCGCCATCGGCACGCCGAAGAGGCGGCTGGCGGCGTCAGCGGATAGCGTCTTGCCGTCGGTGATGCCCGTCGCCGGGCCGAAGATCGCCACGTGGCCGTGCCGCAGCACCTTCGCCTTCAGCAGCGCTTCCACTTCCGCATCCACCTTGAAGAGGTTCGGGAAGAGGTAGCACTTGTAGTCGGGGAAATCCGGGCGGGCGAGGTCGGAGAGCAGGTGCACGCGGTAGGGCACGCCCGCCAGCGCCAGCCCCTCCTCGATCTGCCGGAAGACGGCCAGATACTGGTAGCCGCTGGAAAAATCCTCGTACAGCGGCGATTCATCGTCCACCACCAGGCAGATGGCGTCGGTATTCGGCGCCCACGGCAGGCGCGGCGCCTGCTGGATGACCAGCACTTCCTGCGCTATATGCTCCAGGATGGGCGGCTGGTGATACCAGTAATTCGCCCCGCATACGGAGGTGAAGTAATACGTCTGGTTGCGGGTGAGCGCCCAGGCGAGGGTGCGGTCGAAGCCGGCGCGCATCTCCGCCGGGTCTTTGAAGTAGCCGGCGTCCTTGATCTGCTGCGTCGGCGACATCTGCGCGCCGCGCCAGGTGGTGCGCGACCAGGTGCGGATATCCGCCTCGCAGTAATTCGCCTTGCCGCGCAGGGTCAGCGTATCGCTCAAGCCCTCCGCTTCCCAGGCGTAGCCCACCGCGCGGGTGTTATACATCCCCGGCGTGATGAGCACGTCCATGCCGGGGTGATCGAGCAGCGGGGCGATGCCCAGTGAGCCACTGGCCAGCAGCAGGCTGTTGAACGTGTCGAGGGTGCCGGGCGTCCAGTCCGCGCTGAAAGTGGCGTTGATCATCCACCCCTGCTGGTGCTGCTTGCCGATGTCGTAGCCCTTGATGACCGGGCGCGCGGCGGTGGCCTCCCGCATGGCGGTGAAGCAGAGGCCCCACCAGCGGTGGAAAAGCTCCTTTTGCAGCAGGAAGTAGTCGCGCTCGCGGCCCACTTTCGCCGGGTCGGGCCAGTGCCGCAGCTTCAGCGCGGCCTTCTTCGCCAGCCACTCCTCGCCCGTGGGCACTTGCACCGTGTCCAGCGTCACGTTCGGGTCGTCCCAGGCGGCCCGCAGCGCGGCGTCGGTGGGGTACGTCTCCCGCACGTAGGCTTGAAAAGCGCGCTGCATCGGCGGACAGGTGTCAAAGTAGGCGTTGGCGAAGCTCACTTCCAGCGTGCCCTCGCCGAAGGGGAGCAGCGAGTAGCCCACCACGCGGTTGCGCCAGGGCTGGCGCTCCACCCAGCCGATGACGGCGCGGATGATGCCGTCAGTATGGCGCAGCGCGGTATCGGACGCCAGCGAGGCGACGATGGAGTGGCCGTCTTTGGCGGCATACGGGCCCGGCGGACACACTTGAAACTCCTCCAGGTGCGCCTTGCGCCAGTCGGGGTCGAGCTCGGTGCCGAAGCGCAGGAAGAATTTCGCGTCCGGGTCAAGGATGAGCAGCTTCTCGATCATCGCCGGAAAATCGGTGTGCTGCGGCTCGGTCGGGATCGTCCCGTCCGGCAGCATGAACGGCTGCGCGCCGTATGCCTTCGTCGAGGTGATGTTCACGTGATACAGGCGTATGCCCGTTTCCTTCAGCGGCGGGTAGAGCTTGAACCAGCTCTCCTTGTCCAGGTCAATCTGGTTGCCGTAGCCGAGCCAGGGGATCGTCTCGCCGGCGGAGGAGCGGATGACGGTACGGCCGGCGAGCTGCGTGAGTCGGTACGACACGAGCGGCTCCGCGGCGCGCGCGAACAGCGTGCAGCCGAGGATGAGCATAAATAACACGGGACGCATGGGCGATTCTCCAGAATGACAGCGCTAATCGGTGCATGTTTAGAGTTCGCAACGGAATAAAAGGTTTCTTCCGGACATCGGGCGCCATGTCGGTGATGGCGCTGTATCCGTCGGTGAGGCCCTTCGACGAGGTATGCACCGCCCCTCTTCGCCGCGCCCGTCGTCTTGGGTGGTAGAACCTCTCGCCGGGCGTCCGGCTTCGGCGGAGGAAGATGACGGCGTACTCATCGGAGACCGAGCGCCCGCATGAGGAGATCGCCGCCCTGCGGCCTCACTGCGACGCACGCTCCCCCTCGCTCTCCTTCGCGGATGTCAGGGTATCCTGCAGATGAGTGCGGTGTTGCTGCGGGCTCGTGCCCATTGCCCGCTGGAAGCAGCGCGTGAAATAGGCGCTATCCGTGAAGCCGACCATCGCAGCGATTTGTTTTATCGAGTGCTCGGCGCCGGCGCCGAGGAGCGCCAGCGCCGCTTCGATGCGCAGGTCCTGGAGGCGGTGCATCACCGTCTCGCCGGTTTCGGCCTTAAAATGACGCACGAGTGAGCGGGCGCTGACGCCCACCGCTTCCGCGACATCCCGCAGGGTGATGGCTTTGGAGAGGTGCTGGCGGAGATAGTCATCCACCTGCTTGGCCAGGCTGGTCGGCTGGGCTGGCGCTTCGAAGGCGTGGGGGAGGGGCGAAAAGGCCGTCGCGAGCAGGGACAGCAGCACGACCATCCGATGTTGCGTCCGTTCCTCCCAACCATACCGCATCGCGCGAACGTCCTCAAACAGCGCAAAGAGCTCACGCAACGGCGCCAGATCATCGGTGACCTGCAATGGCCACGGGGGATTGATCGGCGGATCGGTGAAAAAGCGCAGCGTCACATTGAGACAACTGGATTCGCGACGGTATGTGGCATGGCCTAAGTTGGCCGGCACCAGCAGCATTTGGCCCGCGTGCGCCGTCACTTCCGCCCCATCATCGGTTTCCAGCACCAGTGTCCCGTCGAACAGGAAGAAGACTTCATATCCGAGGTGGCGATGCGGATAGGTCACCGAGTCGGCGCGGACGCGGGTGGCCCGTAAATCGTGCAGAAAAAATTGATACCCGCCGATGGTATCACCGGTCGCCGTCTGCATGATCCGCCGGCACAACCGGTAGCACTCATTGTCGCTGTACGGTATCGGCAATGGCGGTATTGCAGTAGTCATATTGGTGAAATATTACAAGAGTCTGGCCAGATTGTCTAGTTGCCCCTGGCACGCGATACGCTACAATTGCCATAGCAGTATGCTGACTTCCGATGAGACAACACGCGCATTGCTTTGAAAGGAGAGAGATCATGTGTTTCCGTTCCAGTGCAAGGGCGAAGCGTGGCTTTACGCTCATTGAGTTGCTGGTCGTGATCGCGATTATTGCGATCCTCGCCGCCATCCTGTTTCCCGTCTTCGCGAAAGCGCGCGAGAAGGCGCGCACCAACAGTTGCCTGAACAATCTGCGCCAACTCGCCCTCGCCATGATGATGTATGTGCAGGATCACGACGAATCCTTCCCCACCGCCAAGGAGTGGAATGGCGAGTTGGCCCGCCAGTATGGCTTGACCGGCAAGGTGTGGGACTGTCCCACCTCGTCGAAGAAGTGCACGGCGACCTCTCCGGACTACTTCTTTGTCGCCGGATGTCTGCTGTCCGAGGTCGCGCTCGGTGACGTGACGAACCCCTCCGACGCGCCGATGCTCGCCGACTTCAATGGTGGGGAAGACCGCACGCAGGCCTACGTCGTGCCGAAGAGTGCGATGACCGACTCCGAAAGCGCGGCATCCTACGTCGACACCCGGCACAACGCCGGCGCCAATCTGGTCTATGTGGACGGTCATGTCGGCTGGCTGCCGAAAGCGGCCATCATCGCCGGGCTCTTCGATCCGTCAGCGATCGGGCCGGCCTGTACCGTCGAAAGTCAGTTGAGCGGATTGACGGCAACGGCGAAAGACGGCGGTGCAGCGTCGGCGCCGCGACTTGTTGATAGCATCATCGAGGCTGGCCCCGCAGCGCTGAACTGGTCCACTGGCGACATCACGTCATGGATACAGATCGATATGGGCACCACCCGCAAAATCACCGCGATCAATATCGTGAATGTCGGCACCTCTATCCCCTACATCACTTTATCGATGAAAACCGTGGATATTTACGTTGACAACATCGTCGGCGGCACGGGACACAGCGCCGCCGCCATGCGGGTGACCGTTCCGCAAACCACGTCGGAAACCACCAACGGCACCACCGGCAAGGTGAATCTCCCCACCCCGGCGACCGGCAGATATCTGACCATTCAGCCGGTCCCCGGCCAGGAGAACTATGGTGCCGCTGGGATTGCGGCCAACGAAATCCAGGTGTTCGGATTTTAAGCCGTGGC
The DNA here is from genome assembly GCA_029553475.1 of Armatimonadota bacterium. Taxonomy (GTDB): domain Bacteria; phylum Armatimonadota; class Hebobacteria; order CAIYQO01; family CAIYQO01; genus JAKIYB01. Next base: position 34,667 of record JAKPKV010000064.1, on the reverse strand, counting down.
AAGGTCTGCGGCGTGGGGCGATAGCTTGCCTTGACGCGGGTACAACCGCGCAGACACGCCAGGGCGTTGACCATCACACCCGGCGCGTCACCCCCGCTTCACGGCGATATCGCCGGGTTACTCGCGGTGAATGAGCACGCGGTCAACGCGGTGACCGTCCATATCCACGACTTCAAACCGATAGCCCGCCCAGCTCACGGCGTCGCCAATACCGGGAATCCGCCCCAGCCGCTGCAGCATGAATCCCGCCAGCGTGTGATACAGCTCGCGCTCGTCCTCCGGGAACACCTCTTCCCGAAACAGGCCGCGCGCGTCCTCGATGGACATGGCGCCATCAACGGACCACGATCCATCCGCGCGCGTGACGAGCGCCGGCTCCTCCGGCGACGCGGCCGCGCCGACCAGTGATGCCAGGACGTCCGCGGCGGTGAGGATGCCGTCCGTTTCGCCGTATTCATTCACCACCACCGCCAGGTGCTCGCCGCTGTCTTTCAGCAGCGTGATGGCGTGCAGCGCGGGGATATTGACGGGGATGACGAACGCGGGGCGGATGATTTCCGGCGCCAGCGCGGGCTGTCCGTCCAGCATGCGCGTGTAGAGATCGTGCGCGGTGACAATGCCGATAATCTGGTCCACGCTGTCATGGCAGACGGGGTATAGCGTGTGCGGCGCGCGGCGTAGCGTCTCCACCACCGCGGCATTGGTCGCTTGCTCATCCAGCCACACCAGGTCCACGCGCGGCGTCATCAGCGACGCGACGCCGCGGTCGTCCAGGCGCAGCGCGCGGGCCACGATGGCCTGTTCGATGCGGTCGAAGTCGCCATGCAGTACGCCTTCATCCACCATGAAGGTGATTTCTTCATCGGTGATGGCGGCGTCCCGCGTCGGCGTCACGCCCAGGCTTCTCAGCACGATACGCGAGGAGCCGCCGAAGAGGCGCACCACCGGCGCGGCCACGCGGGAGATGGCCTGCATGGGAATCGCCACCAGCAGCGCATAGCGTTCGGGATGGCTCAGCGCCAATTGCTTGGGCACCAGCTCGCCGAGCACCACGGAGAGAAAGAGGATGAAGAGGACGACCAGCGCCAATCCCGCGGATTCGGCGTACGGCGCCAGCCAGGGGAGCTGCGCGAACTGATCCGCCAGCTTCCCGGCGATGGTGGCGCCGCCGAATGCGCCGGAGAGAATGCCGACCAGCGTGATGCCCACCTGCACGCTGGAGAGAAAGGTTTCCGGCGTCTCCGCCAGTGTGACGGCCGCCTTCGCCCGTGTGTGCCCCCGGTGCGCCAACTGGCGCAGCCGGGATTTCCGCGAGGAGACGATGGCGATTTCCGCCAGGGCGAAAAAGCCGTTGAACGAAATCAGGATGAAGATGATCAGTGCTTCACCGGCCAGAGACCCCATCAGGCTTTCCTTTCTCACGCAAGGGTGCCGCGGCCGCCCGGGGCCGTCCGGCCCGCTCGCGGTTGCCGCCTGCCCATTATCAGGGGCCGGTGGTGCCCTGTCAACGCGGAGGGGCGCCTCTAGCCGCACAGGTGCCGTTTCGTGTATGCTGTGCGCGATGCCGTTTCCCGTCTTTCAGCTGGGGGCGCTGCCATTGAAGACCGACCGCACGCTGCGGGCGGTGCCGTATGTGACGTATGCGCTGTGCTTCGTCAATCTCGCGGTCTTCCTCGGGCAGATCTCGCTGACGCCATCGGCGCTGTATCAGGTACAGCAGCAGTGGGGGTTCATCCTCACCGATCCGCGGCCGGCGGCGCTCTTCACCCACGGCTTCCTGCACGCGGATATCTTTCACCTCACCGGCAACCTGCTGCTGCTCTGGCTGGTGGGCACGGTGCTGGAGTCAGGCATCGGCGGTATCCTGTTCCTGCTGCTCTACTTCGCCGGGTTGCTGGCGGCGATTCTCCTCTACGCGGTGATCGGGCAGGCGTGCATGCCCGCGAGCATGGGCGTGCCGCTCATCGGGGCGTCGGGGGCCATTGCCGGGGTCACCGGGCTGGCGGCGTTCCGCTATTATCGGCTGCGCGTCCTCACGCTGCCGCTGCTCGGCGTGCCGGGCGTGCCGGTGCCGCTGCCGGTGCCGGTGCCGCTCTGGGTGCCCTTCTGGGGGTTCGCCGTGCTCTTCGCCGCGCGGGAGATGGTCGCCGGGGTGGGGGATATCCTCTCCGGCGCCAGCGGCGGGGTGGCGCATTGGGCGCATATCGGCGGACTGCTGCTGGGCGTGCTCGCCGCCGCGCTCACCCGCGCCGTGCCGGACGCCGTGCGCGAATACGCGCTGGAAGATTCTCCCCGCGCCGCCGCCGACGTGGCCCAGGCGAAGCGCAAACGGCGCGAGGTGGAGCGCCTGCTGTGGGACCACCCCGACGACCCTGAGCTGCTGGAGGCGCTGGCCGGCCTGCTGCTGGCCAGCGGCACGCCGGAGCGCTGTCGCGATCTCTACCGGAAGGCCATCACCCACTTCCTGGCGCAGGGTAAGCCGGAGCGCGCCGCCATCAGCTACCTCAACCTGCTGCGCGCCTTTCCCGACAGCGTGCTGGCGGTGCGCGAGCAGATGCGCATGGCGCTCAGCCTGGAAGAGCTGGGACACGCCGACGACGCGCTGGACGCGTACTGTTTGCTCACCGAACACTATCCCGACAGCGACGACGCGCAGACCGCGTTGGTGCGCGCCGCCCAGCTTTCCCTGCGCCACCGCCACGACCCCGCCGAAGCCGAACGCCTCCTCCGCCTGCTGCTCGATCGCTATCCCGCCTCGCCCTGGCGGCAGTTGGCGCTGTCGCGGCTGGAGGAGCAGTGAAAACTGCAGATTGACGAATACTCCCGCCTCACCTGGGTGCGCGGGAAGGCGGTGACGGACGGCGCATGCCCCGGTTTTCTCACCGGATGTCCCGTTGTTTGTGCGCTTGTCACCCCCATCGCACAGCGTTTCGCCGTCAGACTGGTACAGTGTAATCTGCCATGCGTGTGATAATTGACACGGACCCCCGGGAGTGACGACGCCGTGGCGCTGGCGGCGGCGTCACCGGAGGTAGAGGTCGCCGCCATGACCACGGTAGTCGGCAATACCGCGGTCGCGCGCGCGACGCGGAACGCGCGGGAGGTGCTGGCGTGAGGCGGCACCGGTGTTACCTACCACGGCGATGCAGATTCTCCTTTTCGAGTGTTGTGGCGATCTCGGCGATGCCGGGCGCTTCCTGGTGGACCTCGCCGGGGGGCTGCTGGCGCGCGCCTGGGCGGTGACGGCGGTGCTGGGAGAAGAGGGACGGCTGGCGGAGGTGTTGCGCCGGTGGAAGGTGCCGGTGACGGTGATCTCGCTGCCCCGCTGGGCGTACGGCGGACCGGCGACGCGCTGGAGCTGGAGCCCGGGCGTGGTCGCGGCGCCGCGGCTGGCGGGGGCGCTGCGCCGGGTGGGCCGGCCGCTCCTGTATGCCAATGGCGCGGCGAGCGCGCTGCTGGGGACGGTGGCGGCGCGGTTGGCCGGTGGCCAGGCGTGCTGGCGGGCGCAGACGGCGGGTGAGGCATCGTGGGCGCTCGCACGGCTGGCGCAGCACCTGGGCGCGCGGCTGCTGCCGTCCCTGCCGGCGATTAATCTGGGCGCAGTACGGCCACTCGATCCGCCGCGCCGGGCGCGCGGCGCGGCGCCGGTGGTCGGCATGCTCGGTCCATGGCTGCCGCGGTCGGGCGCGGAGACGCTGCTGCGGGCGTTCGGCCTGCTGCACGCCGCCGGCCGGCAGGGGCGCCTGCGGCTGGGCGGGATCGGGCGGGGCGACGAGCGGCTACTGGCCGTGCTGCGCGGCGCGGTACAGGCGCAGGGGTGGGCGGATTCGGTCACGCTGGAGGAGCGTGTGGAAGACCCTGTTGCCTTCCTCGCCGCCTGCGATCTTCTCGCCATTCCCGCGCGGGAAGAAGATACCGGGCGCGTGGCGCTGGAGGCCGCCGCGCTGGGCCGGCCGGCGGTCGCGGCGCGCGTCTCCGGCCTGGAGACGCTCATCGCGGACGGCCACACCGGCCTGCTGGTGCCCCCCGGCGACCCCCGCGCGCTCGCCGATGCGCTGGAGCTGCTCCTCGCCAGTCCCGCCCTCCGCGCCGAAATGGGCCGCCAGGCCCGCGTGCGCGCGGAAGAGCGGTATGGCATCGGCGTGGTGGTAGACGCGCTGGAAGCGCTGCCGGCGGAGGTTCGACCGGGGGTGGGTCGGTGAGCAGGTGCGGATCGCCGCCGGCGCGGGGGGGCGGATGGGCTGGGGGTGGCAGACTTTGCCAGGCTTTGCTGATGCTGGCGGGCGCGGCTCGACGCATGATCGCCCGCCGGGTTACGTAACATTTCCATCACGGCAGGAACCGTCCCCCGCCAGTCCGAATGATACAACAGACCGATGATCTTCACCCGCTTCGTGCCAGCCAAGATACAGTACGCCTACCGTTGGGATGCCCGCGCCGCCTGGCTCACCGGTCTGTTCCTGGGGATGACCGTCCCCTTCTTCGGCGTGGTGGCGCGCGACGACCTGGGCGCCACGGATTTTGAAATTTTCCTCCTCACCTCCGCGCCGTTCCTCGGCCACCTGCTCAGCATGCTCGTCGCCTGGCACATGCAGGACCGCCCGAAAAAACCCTACGTGTACTGGCTGGGGATGCTCGCGCGCGGGATGGTGCTGCTGCTCGCCTTCGCCACCACCAGCCGCCTCTTCATCGGCATTCTCATCGCCTCGCAAATCGCCGGCTGCTTCACCTCGCCGGCCTACGCCTCCATGATGAAGGACGCCTATCCCGACGCCTATCGCGGGCGGATGATGGGCCTGGTGCGCGTGGGGATGACGGTGATGACCATGCTGGCCAGCGTCACCGTCGGGCGGCTGATGGATGGCGGCCTGCCGTGGAGCTGGGTGATGACGGCCGCCGGTCTGGCCGGCCTGGCGGTCGCGCACGAGCTGGCGAAACCCGCCTGGCGCGCCGCCGCCGTCGCCGGGTTCCTCGGCGCCGGCGCGCTGGCCGCGCCCTGGCTCAATGGCGCGCTGCATATCACCTATCAGCAGGTGTTTATCGTCGGCGCGCTCCTGGGCTTACTCGCGTTGTGGATGTTCAACCACCTGCCCGAAGGCGCGGTGGAGAGTGACCCGGCAAAGCGCTTCAACCTGCTGGAAGGGCTGGGGACGCTCATCACCGATTGGCGCTTCGGCCTCTACTCGCTGGCCTTCTTCACCTTCGGCTTCGGCAACCTGCTGCAGGTGCCGCTCATCCCCATGTTCCAGGTGGACGAGCTGCACATCACCAAAGCGTGGGTGGGCCTGCTCGCCATGATCACTGCCGGGGTCAGCGCGCTCTTTTATTTCATCTGGGGGCGCGTGATGGACCGTTTCAGCCCGTTCCTCGCCGTCGTCCTCTCCTTCGCGGTGTGGGGCTTTTCGCCGTTCGTCTATGCCGGCGCCCACGACATACCCACGCTCATCATCGCCTCGGTGCTCGTCGGCATCGCCGCGCCCGGCATTGACCTCACCTGGCTCAACGCGGTGATGCAGTTCGCCGACCGCCGGGATATCCCGCGCTATACCGCCACGCACACCTTCCTGGTGGGCATCTGCGGCCTGCTCGCGCCGTTCGTCGGCCTCGCCATCTTCCGCGGTCTGCAGGGCAACTTCCGCGCCAGCTTCCTCGTCTCCGCCGTCGTCATCTGGGCCGGCAGCCTGCTCATGCTGGCCGTCGTCTGGTTCGTCATCCGCCCGCACCGCAAGGGCAGGCCGGCATAACGCCGCAAGCGGATGGGGAACAAAGCTCACGGTTCCGGCAGATGCTCCAGGCTCTGCAGCGCGTACTGCCGTGCCAGCGCCAGCGTCTCCCGGGGGGCGGCGGCGCGCTCGTCCGGGGTGAAGTCGCCTGTGGCGTAGCGCTCGATGAGCGCCCGCGCTTCCGCGTCATGGTGCTTCGCCAGGAAGCCGGCGAAGGAGATGCGCCAGGTGGGGTTGGCGTGCGCGCGGTAGCGGCGGGCGACGGGCAGCAGGAAGGCGTAGGCGTGGGGGTCGGCGGTACCGTTCAGCGCGTCGTAACTGATGCCGCCGAATTTGCCGCTGGGGACCCACTTCCACACCAGCAGGGTATGGTCTACCTCGTAGACGCGCAGCGGATGCTCCGGCGCTTCCGGGTAAATGCAGACGATGGACGGCGCCAGCGGCGCCGCGGCGCCCTGAACGGCGGCCAGTGCCGTCCCGGCGCCGGCGTCGCCCGCGTAGACCGCCGAGGTCGCCGTTCCGCCGGCCCGGCGCTGCTCCAGGGTGAAGGTGTCACCTTCCGCGGTGTGAACGACGGTGGTTTTCCGCGTCGGCGTCGTGCCGCCGCGCGGGGCGAAGGAGGGCAGCAGCAGCAGGAGCAAGCTGCCGACGATGACGAGCGCGCCGCAGCCGTAGACGGCGCGCGAGGCGCGGGAGCGGGGTGTCGTATCGTCCGTGGGCGGCATGGTGCCCGCATTATACCACACCCGGCCGGCGGGAGACAGGGGCCGGGCGGCGTTCAGCGCGGAGCGTGCGCGACGCTCTGGTGCTCGGCATCGGCGGCGCCGGTCAGCCGATAACATGGCCGATACAGCTTTCGCGGGAAAAGGCACATTTTTCCGCCGTGAAGGGCAGGGGAGCCGCCGTCCGCCGCGAATGAACAGGAAAATGATGCCGGGGCGGCGCCCGTACCGCATGCCGCCCGGGGGGAGAAAGTGCGCTTGGAGCCTGTGATCGAGTCCGCGCTGGCGATTGACCGCGTGCCCGCCGATTTCCCGGTGGGCGTGTGCCTGGTCACCGCCGGCGAGTATCAGTACGTCGCGTATTACGATGCGCGGCACCAGATGACGGTCGCCAGCCGCACACTGGCGGATGAGAGCTGGCGCTACACGAAGCTGCCCACGTTCGTCGGGGTGGACAGCCACAACTACGTGACGATGACGGTGGATGACGACGGCTACCTGCACGTCAGCGGCAACATGCACGCGGTACCGCTGATCTACTTCCGTAGTGCGAAGCCGTGGGAGGCGGATAGTCTGGAGCGCGTCCCCGCCATGATCGGGCGCGACGAGACGAGATGCACGTATCCCGCCTTCATGCGCGGGCCGGAGGGGCAGCTCATCTTCCACTACCGCGCCGGCGGCAGCGGCAACGGCGATGAAATCTATAACGTGTACGATCGCGTCGCGAAAAGCTGGGCGCGCCTGCTCGACACCCCGCTCACCGACGGCCAGGGGCGGATGAACGCCTACATGCACGGCCCGCTGCTCGGCCCCGATGGCGCGTACCACCTCTGCTGGGTCTGGCGCGATGACCCCGACTGCGCCACGAATCACGATCTCTCCTACGCGCGCAGCAGCGACCTGCGCCACTGGGAGAGCGTCAGCGGCGCGCCGGCGGCGCTGCCCCTCTCGCTGAAGACACCCGGCCTCATCGTGGACCCCATCCCCGCCGGCGGCGGCATCATCAACGGCTGCCAGCGCCTCGGTTTTGACGCGAAGGGGCGCGCCGTCATCACCTATCACAAATTCGATGCCGCCGGCCACACCCAGCTCTACGCCGCCCGCTATGAAAAGGGCGGGTGGCGGATACGCCAGCTCAGCGACTGGGCCTACCGCTGGGATTTCACCGGCACCGGCTCCATGCATTTTGCGATTACCCTCGGCCAGCTCGCGCCGGCGAGGGAGGGGACGCTGGGCATCACCTACCGGCACGTCAAATACGGCGAGGGGATGCTGCTGGCGGATGCCGAGACGCTCGCGCCCCTCGGCACGGCCGAGGTTCCCGTAGCCTATCCTGCGGCGCTGATGAGGCCGGCGTCACCCTTCCCCGGCCTGCGCGTGCGCTGGACGGGGGGCAGCGGCAAATCGCCGGAGCCCGGCATCCGCTACGTCCTGCGCAGCGAAGCGCTGCCGCCGCATAACGACAAGCCGCTGGCGGGCGAACAGCCCGCACCCAGCCCGCTGGTACTCTACCGTCTGCGCGATGTGAAGGAGTGACGATGTCCGTGTTACAGTATCGCCCTGATTGGGAAGCCGCCCGCGCCCGCCTCACCACCTGGTGGAACGGCGGCGATATCGGCCGCCCGGTGATGCAGATCTTCGCCCCGCGCGAGGAGCCGTGGGAAGACGTGCCCGCGCTGCCTGAGCCGGAGGGGTGGATCACCAACTACTCCACGAGGGATTATGGCTATCGCATCAATCTGGCGCTGCGCGGCTTCGCGAAGACGGAGTGCCTGGGCGAGGCGGTGCCGGCGGTGGCTCCCGGTGATCTCGCGCCCAACTGCCTGGCGCTTTTTCTCGGCTGCCGCGGGCACGAGATGCCCGGCACCGTCTGGTGCGAGCCCTGCATACCTGCCCCCGACGCTGCCCGCTTCGACTACGATCCCGCCAACTTCTACTGGGATTTCTGCACGCGCGCCTATACCGAGGTGGCGGCCAAGGGAAAGGGCAAGTTCATGCAGGCCTTCCCCGACCTCATCGAAGGTCTGGACACCCTCGCGGCGATGCGCGGCACCGAGGAGCTGCTGGAAGACCTCCTCGACCGCCCGGAGTGGGTGCAGGCGTGCCTGCGCCAGATCACCGACCGCTACTTCCGCTACTACGACGTGCTCTACGATCTCATCCGCGACGAGGTGGGGGGCAGCGTCTTCTGGGCGTGGGCGCCCGGCCGCATGGCGAAGTTCCAGTGCGACTTCTCCGCCATGATCTCTCCCGCCATGTTCGCCGAGTTCATGGGGCCGGTGCTCGCCGAGATGTCCGCGCGCGTCTCCTACTGCATGTATCACTGGGACGGCCCCGGCGCCCTTCCGCACCACGACGTGCTGCTCGCCCTCCCGCGCCTGACCATGCTGCAATGGACGCCGGGCGCCGGCGTCGAGCCCACCTGGGACCGGCGCTGGTGGCCGCTCTATCACAAAACCATCGAGGCCGGCAAAAAACTCCTCGTCGGCGTTGATGCAGTGGAGACGCTGCGCGTCCTCAAGCGCGAGTTCGGCGATGGCTTGAAGCAGATGCTATTCACGGTGTGGGTGAAAGACCGCGCCGAAGGCGAGGCCATGCTCCACGCCGCCGAGTGCTGAACCGCCAGCGTTTGGGGGTTAGGGATTGGGGGGTTAGGGGGTAGCGGGTCGTCACGCTGTATCGTGCCCTGCGAACCGACCGCTGGTAGGGAACGCCCGCCGTGGCGTTCCGGCGCTCCTTGTTGCCGAGCCGCCCGCGGTCACCAGCGGGCTCGCGCCCGCAACGGCGCACCCCTGCGACAACCAGGAACGCCACGGCGGGCGTTCCCTACCAGCGGTCGGTTCGCAGGGCACGATACAGCGTGACGACCCGCGACAGATAGGGGATAGGAGATAGGAGTAAGAGGTAGAGGATTATGATGTCATCCCGAAGGGATCACCCCCGCCGGCCACGGACGGCGCATCAGCGGACCCCGCGGGCAGCACCCGGTCGCCCCCTACCCCCATGTCCCGCAGGGACCGAAGCCGTTCGCCACGGGTGGAGCGATAGCGGAACCCGTGGGACCCGGCCGCAAAACATCCACAGCCCCGCAGGGGCGACAGCGTCCCGTCCCATCGCTACCGCGGAGCATCCGGAATCCTCCTCCTGAAACGTCACCGTCCGCTGCGGCTCGCGCTACCGCTTCATCGCGTCCCATCCGCTTACGTTGATCGAGGATGCGCGGGGCCATCTCCGGTCGGGGCGGCGAATGAATCGGCCATGCTATCCTCCTGCTGTCGCCCCTGCGGGGCTGTGATGTTTTGCCGGGCGGGGTCCACGGGTTCCGCTATCGCTCCACCCGTGGCTAACGGCTTCGGTCCCTGCGGGACAGGGGGATGGGGGGCGACCGGGCGCTGTCCGGGGGGTCCGCTGGCGCGCCCCGCGTCGGCGCCGTCCGATTCCCGTGGGGCGCCCCCGGTCAAGATGGCGAAGCGAGGCGCAACGTGACGGCCCGCTACAAGTAGGGGCTAGGGATTGGGGGTTAGGGGGTAGGTGTAGCGGGTCGTCACGGTATACCTTGCCTCGTCCATCGTACAAGGGAACGCCACGGAGGGCGTTCCCTACCAGCTCGCAGATCAAGCTACAACGTGACAACCCCCTAATCCCCAACCCCTAACCCCTATTCGGTTCCGCGGGTCGCGCCTCCCCCCGCCTAGTGTTTGAAATGCCGCACGCCGGTCACCACCATGGCGATGCCGAGGGCGTCGCACTTGTCAATCACCTCCTGGTCCTTGATGGAGCCGCCAGGCTGGATGATCGCCACCACGCCGGCGGCGTGGGCGACGTCAATGTTGTCCGGCTGCGGGAAGAAGGCGTCGGAGGCGAGCACGGCGCCCTGCGCGCGGTCGCCGGCCTTGCGCGCGGCGATCATGTTGGCATCCACGCGCGAGTAGACGCCGCCGCCGATGCCCACCGTCTTCGTGCCCTTCGCGTAGACGATGGCGTTCGACTTGGTGGTTTTGCAGACGCGCCAGGCGAATATCAGCTCCTCCAGCTGCGCCGCCGTCGGCTGGGCGTTCGTCACGACTGTCAGTGCATCGGGATCGGTGCGCAGGTCCGGCTGCTGGGCGACGAAGCCGCCGGTGACGCGCTTGTAGTCGTAGCGGTCCAGCGCGCGCAGCTCGGCCACCGCCACCAGCCGCAGGTTCGTCTTCACCGCCAGCTTCTCCCGCGCCTCGGCGCTGAACGCGGGGGCGAGCACGCATTCCAGGAAGCCGTAGCGGTCCATGCCGTCGAGCAGCGCCCCCGCGGTGTCGGCGTCCACCGCGCGGTTGAAGCCGACGATGCCGCCGAAGGCGGAGAGCGGGTCGCACTCCAGCGCGTCGGTGTAGGCCTGCGCCAGCACGGTCTGCGACGCCACGCCGCAAGGGCTGGTGTGCTTCACGATGTAGGCGGTGGGCGCGTCGAATTCGCGCACGCCGGCGAGCACTGCTTCCAGGTCCAGGTAGTTGTTGAAGGAGAGCGCCTTGCCCTGCAGGACTTCCGCCGCGCCCAGCCCGTACGGCGCCGTGCCGGCGATGCGGTAGAAGGCGCCCGCCTGGTGCGGGTTCTCGCCGTAGCGCACGTCATGCACCTTCTGCCCGCGCACGGTCAGCACGGAAGGGAGACCGGCCTCGCCCAGCATGTTCACGCGCAGCCAGTCGGCGATGGCGGTGTCGTAGCCGGCGGTGAGGGTGTAGGCTTCCACCGCCAGTTCCGCGCGGGTGCGGTCGGTCACCGCGCCGCCGTGCTCGCGCATCTCCTGCAGGATTTGCGGGTAGCGCGCGGGGTCGGTGACGATGGCCACGCTGCGATAATTCTTCGCCGCCGAGCGCACCATCGAAGGCCCGCCGATGTCAATGTGCTCGATGGCGTCCTCCAGCGTCACCCCCGGCTTCGCCACCGTCGCCTCGAAGGGGTAGAGGTTCACTACCACCATGTCAATCATGCGGATCCCGTGCTCGGCGGCGATGGCCATGTGTTCGGGATGGTCGCGCAGCGCCAGCAGCCCGCCGTGCACCTTCGGGTGCAGCGTCTTCACGCGCCCGTCCATCATTTCCGGAAAGCCGGTGTAGTCCGCGATGTCGCGCACCGGCACGCCCGCGTCGGCGATGGCCTGCTTCGTGCCCCCGGTGGAGATGAGCTCCACCCCCAGTTCGTGCAGGCCGCGCACGAACTCCGCCAGCCCGCGCTTGTCCGAGACGCTGATCAGCGCCAGCTTCACCTGTGCCATGATAACCTCCCCGTGACTGTGAGATGGAACGTACCCCATGGCGCCGGGCGCAAAAAAACCCGGACACCGCGATGAGGCGCCCAGGCGGTCGGCAGACATCCATCGCCGAGATCCCTCGTGGTACACTCCACAGATCCGCCAGTCTCTCGGCAACGCTGAATTCTTACTATCTACTATACCCAATGGGCGCGGCCGGCGTCAAGCGTTCTCTCGTGTCGGCGATACAATCTCTGGCGGCGTGCATCCGCGGTTCCCTTTTTCGGCATATCCCGAAACGCGCCCGTTACATCCGGTAATATGTCTGTTACCTGTGCCGCCTACGCTCATCATGGAGAAAGGAGATGCGTATGTTCCGCATTGAAACCGTCATTCGCCCGGAGAAATTTGAAGCCGTCAAACAGGCGCTGAATGCGATCGGGGTCATCGCCATGACGGTAGATGAAGTGCTGGGCTGCGGCCACCAGGGTGGGCATGCCGAATATTACCGCGGCATGGAGGTGCAGACCAGCCTGCTGCCCAAAATCCGCATCACCACCGTGGTGCACGAGGTGCCGGTGGAACAGGTGATCGCGGCGATTTGCTCCGCCGCGCATACCGGCGAGCACGGCGATGGCAAAATCTTCATCATGCCGCTCATGGACGCCGTGCGCGTGCGCGATCGCATGCGCGGGCCGGACGCCGTGTAGTCATGGCATCGGGTCACACCGGGTAGTCCGCGCCCGGCGTCTATCCCGCGGCGTGCGGGCGAACCGGGGGCCCATCAACGCTCCGCCTCCCGCCGCGCCGCGCGGATGACGAAGTCCAGCGCCCGCGTCGTGTCGGCATAATCGGTGGCGTGCCCGCCGGCTTCGCGGTGCAGGCACAGCACGGGGCGCTGGAGCAACCGGAGCATCGCGACCAGCCGCAGCGCGCTGGCCGGCGGCACCAGCGTGTCGCGCCCGCCGGTGGTGATGGCCGTCGGCATGGTGAAGGCTTCCGGCCAGTATTCCGCGCTGCGTTGCGCGTATTCCCAGGGGATCGCCGTCTTCGCGCCGCCGAACGACGCCGCGATGGCCTCCTGAAACTGCGTGTATTCCAGGTGGTTCGCCAGCGGATTCTGCGCGCAGACGCCGGCGATGAACTCCGGGTGCAGCGCGGTGAAGGTGAGCGCGGAGGAGGCGCCCATCGAGCCGCCGACGAGGAAAACCATGCTGATGCGGTACTGCGTTTTCAGCAGGGCGATCAACTGCAACAGGTCGGCTTCCGCCGCCGGTCCCATCCACGAGGTCGTCGCCCGGTAATCCGGCGACACGTACAGCATCCCGTAGCGCGCGGCGGCGTCCCGCGCCGCCCGACACTCATCGCGCCCATCCCGCACATATTGCCAGCGGTCCGCCCCATGCCCGTGCAGCGCCACCAGCAGGGGGTGCGCCGCCGTCGCGTCACACGGCTCCGGCCGCATCACCACGTAGCGCTGCGCGGTGCCATCCAGCGCCGCCGTATACGTGCAGTCCGTCGGCGCCCCAAGCCGCGCGCCCATGGCCATCATCCTCCCCCGGCAGGCAGCGCGCCACGGTGTGCCAGCGATGGCGCATCGCCTCCTGCCTCCCCACGGCATCACCGACCGATTCTACCAGTTTTTCGCCCAGCACGGCCAGCATCCGCAAGGGAAGCGTCCGCCGGCGTCGAACACCCATCACGGGAGGATGAAACGATGGTCACAGCCGTGATTCTCATCACCGTGGAGCAGGGGAAAGTGCCGGAGGTGGCGGATGCGCTCATGCGCGTGAATGGCATCGCCGAAGCCTACTCGGTCGCCGGCGATTACGATCTGGTGGCGATTGCGCGCGTGCGCCAGCATGAAGAGCTGGCCGGTCTCGTCACCGCCCACCTGCAGCGCATCCCCGGCATCACCTCCACCAATACCCTCATCGCCTTCCGCGCCTATGCCAGCAAAGACCTGGAAGCGATGTGGGAGCTCGGTATGGAAGAGGGGTAATCTCCCCATGATGCGATCACAGCGGCGGCCTCACCCGGCAGGCCCGGTGCCGCCGGGCCCTCGCGCACCGCGCGGATCCATCCCACCGGTTGAGAATCCCGACAACGCCGTGCCGAAAGGTGTGCAGGACTTTTCCGCTGCCCGACGAAAGCAGAGACTACGTGCACGGTGCACGTGTGGATCCTGACGATGGGAGGATACGGCCATGGCTACAATACTCCCCCAGGTGCAGGCACCAGCCCTTGCCACCTCGATGATGGCAGCCCTCTACGGGGCGGTGCGCACCTGGGACGACACGATCACCCTCACGGACCTCTTTGGCTACTCCGGCCACGCGTTCATCCTCAACATCGAACGCACGTTGTGTCCAAGCGGCCCCACGGCCTGGGACTGGGGCGCCATTCTCTTCCCGCTGCGGCAAATGTTCTCGCTGCGCCGCGTCTGCGCCTCTTGCGATATGCGCGGCGCCGACGAAGCGCGCGAGCTCATCTGGCAGCGCACGATGGAGAGCATCAACGACGGCCGCCCCGCCATCCTCTGGGACGCCGTGTATCCGGAATTCTATCTCGCGGTGGGCTATGATGCCGACCGCCTGGAATATATCGTCCAGGGACCCGGCGCGGCCCACACGCAGGGCCGCGTTCCCTACGTGCGGCTGGGGATGCATACTTGCCAGGTCTGGGCGCTGTTCCCCGCGCCGAAGTCGAAGGCAGACCGCGCCTCCGCGCGGGAGCTCGCGTTGCGCGGCGCGGTCACCTGGCAGCGCTGGCCCAATCCCCCCGACGCGCAGTGGACCTTCGGCGGAGAGGCCTGGGCGGTGTGGATCGCCGCGCTCACCGAAGAAGAGGTGGCGCACGCGTCCGATCACCTGTCGTATACGCACCACGTCTTCGCCGAGTGCCGCCGCCATGCCGCCGCCTTTCTGGCGGGGCTGGGGCCGGCGTATGCCGACGCGGCGGAGGCGTATCGCCGCGTCGCCGACGCGCTGGACGCCGTCTGCGCGGCATGGCCGTATCCCGGTCCCGCGCCCGCGCTGACCGAGCGCCGCCGCCTGGCGACGCTGCTCGCGCAGGCGCGTGACGCGGAGGCCGCAGGGATCCAGGCGCTGGAAGCGGCGCTGGGCGGCGCGCGGGCGGTGCGCGCCTAGCGCGGAGGGCCTGAGGCCGGTGCGCGGCTTGCGTTGCGCGCCCGGCAACCCCTGTTGGTTTTGCATCAGGGGGCGATTTCCGTTATGCTATACCCGGCGTCGGTGTCGTCCGGCGCCGGGCGTATCGCCGGTAGCGGCAGGAGAAGAAAAGGAGCACGACGATGACTGAAGACCCCCGACAGTCCGCGTGGCCGGGCCTGATGGCCGGCTTGCTGGTTGGCGCCGTGGTGGGCGCCGTCACCGCACTGCTCTTCGCCCCGAAGTCGGGCGAGGAAACGCGCGACGCGCTCATGGCGGGCGTGCGGGAACGCCTCGGCGACCTGCGCGACGGCGTGGAACAGGTGAAGGCGGACTTGACGCGCGCCGCCGACGCGGCGAAGGCCGGCGCCCGCGACGGCGCCGCCCGCATGCGCCGCCAGGTTGGCCTGGAGTAGCCGGGCGCCGGCATTGACCGGCGCGAGAGGGGACATTGCGCGAGGATGCGCGCACCCCGCCGCCGAAAAACGCGCTACACTGAACGCGATGACGCACATAGCGTGGCGGAAGCGGCATGGCCATGACCGCGGGGATGCGGTCGGGGAGGGAAGACGGTGGGAACGGCGATGAATCTCGAAGTGCAGACCCGATGCGTGCATGAACACGTGGCCGTAGTGGCCTTCTCCGGCGAAATTGATGTCTATACGTCGCCGCACGCCAGAGCAGTGCTGGTAGACCTGCTGGAGAAAGGGTACTACCACCTTGTCGTGGACCTGCGGCGGACGGACTATCTGGATAGTACCGGATTGGGACTGCTGAAAGGCGCGCTGGTGCGCGCCCAGGAACAGGGCGGCAGCGTGCGCCTGGTGGCGCCGCCGCCCAAGGTGCAAAAGCTGCTGGAAGTGACCTATCTGGTGACGGTCTTCCCCATAGACGCCACCGAGCAGGACGCGATCGCACACCTGACGCAAGGGGGGACGGAATCCTGATGGCTACCTGTACTGGGTGTCACGTGGAGTTGCGCCTGCCGAACCGGCCGGAATTCGTGGCGGTCGCCCGCCTGACCGTGGCCGCTGTCGCCTGTCGCATGGGCTTTGATGTCAGCGCGATCGAAGATATCAAGGTGGCCGTGGGGGAGGCCTGCACGAATGCCATTGAGCATGGCGTACCGGCGGAGCAGTGCGCCGAGATGGTGACGATTGCCTGTCGCATCGCGGATGACGGCTTGAGCATTACCGTGCATGATCCCGGCGTCGGTTTTGAGCCTGGCGCCGCCGCGTCCGCGGCGCATGCGGCCGGCACCGCCACCCTGACCGAAGGCGGGCTCGGGCTGCTCTTGATCCAGGCGCTGATGGATGACGTGGAAGTCACCTCAACGCCGGACGACGGGACGCGCGTGCGTATGGTGAAATACCTGCGCGCCGGAGAGGACCGCGAATAATGCTGTGTGGACTGGTCGGCGGATCGGATGATGCCGCACCTCAACAGGCCAAGATGATCGAAGACGAACTGCACGACGTCGAACGCGAAGACGAGGCGATGGAGATGGAGCCGGAGGAGGAGCGCGAGGAAGAACCCGCGCGCCCCGAGCCCCCGGTCGTCAGCGCGCCGGAACCCTCCCGGCACGACTACGATGAGGCGCTCTTCCATCGCTATTACCGCACGCGGGATCCCCTCATTCGCGAACAACTGGTCATGAACCACATGAACCTCGTGCGCTTCCTGGCGAAGAAATTCGCCAATCGCGGCGAGCCGCTCGATGACCTCATCGGCGTGGGCACCATCGGCCTCATGCATGCCATTGACCGCTTTGATCCCGAACGCGGCATCCGCTTCGCCACCTTCGCCACCCCCACCATCGTCGGGGAGATCAAGCGTCACTTCCGCGACCGCGGCTGGGCCATCAAGGTGCCCCGCCGCCTGCAGGAGGTGAACCTCGCCGCGAATAAGGCGGTGGAGCAGCTCACCCTCAAACTCAACCGCGCCCCCACCGTGCAGGAAGTGGCCGAAGCGATCGGCGCCAGCCTGGAAGAGACGCTGGAAGGCATGGAGCTCGGCCATCTCTACGAATTGGTGTCGCTGGATAACGAGCTCGGCGACGATGAGGACGATTCGCGCTCGCGCCTGCAAGACTACGTCGGCAAGGAAGACGCCTCCTTCGAGGAGTTGGGCATGCGCTCGCGCCTGGAGGACGCCATCCGCCGCCTCACGCCGCGCGAGCGGAAGATCATCATCCTGCGCTTCTTCAAAGGCTGGTCGCAAACCGACGTGGCGAAAGAACTCCACATCTCGCAAATGCACGTCTCCCGTCTCCAGCACAAAGCCCTCGCCCGCCTGCGCGAGATGGTGGAATCGGAAGAAGTGTAACCGCCTGTTTGGCCTGCGGCCGCTACTCCTGCTCGCGAGACAGCCCTGGTGGAAAAGCGCGGGCGCGCGTCCTCGCGACAACATGGGCGGGCGAGCGTCCCCGCGAGCCGACTCCGGGGGGAAGTCTCATCCGTCGTGCTCACGAGAGAGTCTTTCGATCGCACACGACATATGATCATTTCCTCCCGGAGTCGGCTCGCGGGGACGCTCGCCCGCCCACACCTGGTCCGCGGAGTTGTACTCCGCAGCTAGCGGACCTCCCCCCGCCCGTCAGCCCTGCCGCAGCTTCACCACCGCGTCCAAAATGCGGTCGGCCATGGCGGATTTGGGCTGGAGGGGGAGCTCCTCAGCGCGGCCGTCGGGGTAGAGGAGGAGGGCGCGGTTGGTGTCGGCGTGGAAGCCGGCGTCGGGGGCGGTGATGTCGTTGGCGACGATGAGGTCGGCGCGCTTGCGGGCGAGTTTTTCGCGGGCGTGGGCGACGAGGTCGTCCGATTCGGCGGCGAAGGCGACGATGAGCTGGCCGGGGCGCTTGCGCTCGCCCAGGGTGGCGAGGATATCCACCGTGGGCACCAGCCGCGCGTCCAGCCCGTCGCGGCCCGCTTTCTTGATCTTGCGCGGGGCGCGCGCGGCGGGGGCGAAGTCGGCGGGGGCGGCGGCACCGATGATCACGTCAGCGTCCTCGGCGGCGTCAAGCGCCGCCCCCGCCATCTCGGCGGTGGAGATGACGGGCACGAGGGTGACGCCGTCGGGCGCGGGCAGATTGACCGGCCCGCTGACCAGCGTGACGCGGGCGCCGCGGCGGCGGGCGGCGACGGCCAGCGCGTAGCCCATCTTGCCGGAGCTCGGATTCGATAGGAAGCGCACGGGATCCAGGTACTCGCGGGTGGGCCCGGCGGTGATGACGACGCGCAGGTCGCGCAGATCGCACGCGGCCTCCGGCCTCGGCGCGCGCGGATGCCGGAAGTAGGCCTCCACGGCGGCGGCGATGGTCTCCGCCGGCGCCATGCGGCCGCGGCCTTCGTAGCCGCAGGCGAGGGCGCCGGTTTCCGGCCCGATGACGATGGCGCCGCGCTCCAGCAGCGTCCGTATATGCGCCTGGGTGGCGGGATGCTCCCACATATGCACGTTCATCGCCGGGGCGATGAGCAGCGGCGCGACGCAGGCGAGGGCGGTGGAGGAGAGCAGATCGTCCGCCAGGCCGAGGGCGAGTTTCGCCAGGATATTGGCGGTGGCGGGGGCGATGAGCAGCAGGTCGGCGCCGTCAGCCAGTCCGATGTGCTCCACGTCCCACTCCTCGGCGGAGACGAACAGGTCCCGGTAGACCGGGAAGCCGGTGAGCGTCTGCAGGGTGACGGGGGTGATGAATTGCGCGCCGTGATCGGTGAGGATGGCGCGCACCTCGGCACGGCGGCCGGGGGCGGCGGGGTCGCGCAGCGCGCGCAGCTTCCGCACCAGGTCGGCGCACTTGTAAGCGGCGATGGAGCCGGTGATGCCGAGCATCACGCGGAAGGGCGCGTCAGCCATCACGGTGTTCCCCCAGCAGCCCGCGCAGGTCCTGGCGGGCGGGACGGCAGCGCTCGGCGGTGACGATGGCGCAGAAGCGCTCCACCGCGTCGGCGAGCTGGTCGTTGATGATGAGGTAGTGATACTCGCCGATGCGCGCCATCTCCCGGCGGGCGTGGGCGAGGCGGCGCGCGATCTTCTCTTCCGTCTCGGTGTCGCGCCGGCGCAGGCGGGTCGCCAGCTCCTCCCAGCTCGGCGGGGCGAGGAAGACGAGCACGAGATCGGGCTCGTGCGCGCGCACCTGCAGGGCGCCCTGCACGTCAATCTCGAGGACCACGTCCTGACCGGCGTCGAGCCATGCGCGCACCGGGGCGGCGCGGGTGCCGTAGCTGGCGTCATGCACCTCGGCGTATTCGAGGAAGGCGCCGGCGTCGCGCATCCCGGCGAAGGCGTCCGGCGAGACGTACACGTAGCTCACGTCCGGCCGCTCGCCGCGGCGCGGCGCGCGGGTGGTGACGGAGACGGAGATCTGGAGATTCCGCACGCGCTCGGCGGCGCGGCGGAGGACAGTGTTCTTGCCCACGCCCGATGGGCCGGACAGCACGAAAAGCGTGCCGCGCGGGCGAAAATTCGTCGCTGGCTGCATGCGTATCCTTCGTCGTGGTCACCGCTCCCCCTCCCTGACGCGGGAGGCGAAGCGCAGAGAGGGTTATTTCTTGGCGCCCTGGTCGAATTTCGCTTCGAAGGCGACGTCGCGCAAGCCGGGCACGCGCTTGCAGCCATCCATGATGGCTTTCATTTCCGCCTTGGGATCGAGCCACTCGCCCAGCGAGGGGCGGATGATCCCGGCGATATACGCGACACCGCGGCTGACGGAGACCTTCACGTCGGTGAGGTCAAGGTGGCGCCGGCGGCCAAGCTCCCGCATCACGAGGCGGGCCATGGTACGATCTTCAACGCTCATGGGTCTGGTCCTCCTTCTGCGCATTCACCGGCCCGGTGGTCCGGTCCACGACGATGGTGCGCGCGGTGGCGGTGCTCCCGCGGTCGAGACCGGAGGTGTAGAGTTTGATCACCAGCGTCTGCTCGCCGGCGCGTTTGGGGCGGAAGAACAGGCGGATTTTTTTCCAGTCCTTCACCGGCGGATATTCGAGCTGGAATGTTTTGCCTTCGCGGTCCCGGGTGATGGACGCCGGCTCTGGCATGGGCATGCTCATCTCGGCGAGGGTATTGGAGCAGAGCGAGCCGGTCAGCTCGAGATACCAGCGCGACCCCATCTGCCCGGCGGCGTTGCGCACCGTCACTTCCACGGTGGCGGGCACGCCGAGCTGCATCTGGGCGGGCATGGCCACCTCCATTTTGAGCTGCTCGCGCCCGGACCAGAGCTGGCCGTCGGGGCTGAGGATCCAGATGAGGGCGGTGGTGCCGAGCAGCACGATGAGCAGGGTGGCGGCCACCCAGGCGGGGGCGGGGAGGGCGCGCAGCCAGCGGGAGCCGCGCACTTCGTAGCGCGAGTGAAAGGCGGGGCACCGGGGCGCGCTATTGCGGTCCGGCGAAAAGAGGGCGGCGCCGCGCGCGTCATCGCAGGCCAGGTCCACGTAATGCCGGCAGGCGGCGCAGGCCACCAGCTCCTCGCCGCAGCCCCCGCACTGCGGAAAATTCACATCGTCCGGCTCGTTCACCAGCCCGCATTGCGGACATTTGATCGAAAACACCTGCCGCACCTCGCCCTTGCCTCTATTGTACAATACGCGGGGCGAATCCGCCAGTCGCGGCGGGGTGTTCTCCGGGGGCGCCAGACCCCCGCGGACCGGTTGATCCGCGGGGGTGGATGAGCGAACGGCGCTACGGCAGCACGCGCACCCGCACGTTCCTGATGGAGCCGGTGAAGGTAGTGTTGGAGTAGACCATCAGCGCCACCTGTTTTTGGTCTTGCCAGTTCGCCACGGTCGCCGCCGGCTGGGTGGAGGTCTTCACCTTCAGACCGCCGTTCCCGGAGAAGGTGGTCATCATCTTGAAGCTGCCGTCCGCCTGGCGGAAGCCGAAACTTTTGCAAGTGTACCAGACGTTGGCGGCGTTCGGCACGGGGGTCTCGCCGGCGGTCCAGCCATACGGATTGTAGAGGTCGCAGATGCTGGCGCTGGGATTGCCGTTGTTCGGCCCGGTGGTGTGGTCGCAGATCGGCCCGGCGCCGAACTGCGGGGTGCGGTAGCTCACCGGCCCGAAGTACCAGCCGTCGTTGGCCACCACGGCGGCGCCGTCGGGCAGGAAGACGCCCAGCACGGCGGCGACGTAGCCGGTGGCCGACCACTTCAGCTCGGCTTCGGCGACGAAGCTCGGCTGCACGGGGTTCGGCTGGGCGGCATCGTAGTAGGCGCCGGCGGGGAGATCATAGGTGACGGCGGCTTTCGCCCACTGGTTGGTGATCTGGGCGCGGCTGAGTTCCGCCGGTTGCTCCAGCACCGGGGCCACGCCGTCATAGGGGTCGTAGCCGCGGGCGATGAGCAGGCCGAATTTTGAGTCATTGGTGTTGGCGAACGCCTCGTAGGCGACGTGGCCGTCCGCGCAGGCGATATTCAGCCCTTTGTTGTGGCGGGCGTCAAGCTGGGCGTCGAAATCGGTGAAGGCGAAATTCGGGCTGGTGGCGCCGCTGACCACGGCGTCCGACGTGAGGGGGCAGAGGGTCGGGTTCTTCACGTCACCCAGCGCCACGCTGAAAAGCGCGGCATTGAAGCCGTATTCGGGCGCGGTGTTGCTGCCCTTGCCGGTCTTCGTCGGGCAATCGTAGATGGTGGGCTCATTGTAGGCCTGCAGCCGCGACGACCAGGCGTTGTTGCCGCTGTCCGGCATGAAGGTTTCCTCATGGTCCTGCACGTACATCTGGATGGCGAGGGCGATTTGCCGCTGATTGTTCATGCAGGTGTTGGTGCGCGCCTTCTCGCGCGCCTTTGCAAACACCGGGAAGAGGATGGCGGCCAAAATCGCGATGATCGCGATCACCACCAAAAGTTCGATGAGGGTGAATCCTCGGGTACGGAACATGGGCTTACGCTCCTTTCAAAAATAGCGGCCCGATTCGCATCATGGCCTCCGAAAGGCGCAATTCCTCTCTACAGGGCGCGACGCCGCGCACGGCGTACGCCGCGTTTCCGGGAACCGCACATTTCCGGAAATCAGTATACACGGCATGCGCCTACTTTGTCAAATATTTCACGCATTTGCCCCCTCAAACGCCCCCGGTACCGCCGCCGGACAGCAGCCCGCGGTGCAAAGGTACGCCCCATACAGGCGTGGAGGAGCGCCCATCAGCCACTGTGTCGCCCGCTGGCTTCCGAGAATGTGCGGTTTTCGGAACCGTCCGCGCGGGCACGATGAGGGAGTTGACCGAATACCCGCGGCGTCCGCCTGCACGCCCAGCGTTCCCGATCAGGCCCCCGGCGGCCCGCGGTACCCGTCACCGTGACGCTGACAGCCGCGGGACACGCGGCACGGGTCGGCGCAACGGGGTCAGTGCCTGCTATCCGGCTGGCGGGCGGACGAGACCTCCCCATCGGCATTGCCGGCCCCGATGCGGACGTTGCCTTGACAGGCGAAAAACCCCCTCCGTATACTTATGCGCGGTAGTGAACGAGCGCGCCGCCGCGGGCGTCACGACGCCCGCGGCGGTGGCGTGTCCGTGCCGAAGGGAGACGTTCGAGTCATGTTTCTGGGGACCCAACGCGTGAATGAGGCCGGCCATTTGGAGATCGGCGGCTGTGATGCGCTGGCGCTGGCGCGCGAGTTCGGCACGCCGCTGTACGTGCTGGACGAGGAGACGGTGCGCCGGAAGTGCCGCGCGCTGCGCGCGGCCTATGAGAAGCGCTATCCGTCCTCGCTGATGCTGTTTGCGGCGAAGGCGCTCATCAACATGGCGGTCTGCCGCATCATGGACGAAGAGGGGATGGGGCTGGACCTCTCCTCCGGCGGCGAGCTCTACACGGCGCTGCGGGCGGGTTTCCCGATGGAACGCATCTACCTGCATGGCAACAACAAGGCCGCCTGGGAGCTGGAGCTGGCGCTGGAGGCGGGCGTAGGGCGCGTCGTGCTGGACAACGAGCGCGAGATGGAGCTGCTGAACGCACTGGCCGCGCGCCGCGGGGTGACGCAGCCGGTGCTGCTGCGCGTGGCGCCGGGCATCAAGCCGCAGACGCACTCCTACATCTCCACCGGGCAGATTGATACGAAATTCGGGCTGGGCATCAGCACCGGCTGCGCCGAGCGCGGACTGGCGAAGGCGATGACCCTCCCCAACCTGCAGGTCGTGGGCCTCCACTGCCACATCGGCTCCAACATCATGGGGCTCGATTCCTTCGAGATGGCGGCGCGCATGATGATCCGCTTCGCGGCGCACCTGCGCGACACGGTGGGGGTGGTCATCGAGGAGCTGGACCTGGGGGGCGGCGTGGGGGTGCGCTACACTGCCGACGATCAGCCGCCGAGCCCGGAGGATTACGCCGAGGCGGTGATCACCGGCGTGCATGAGGAGGTGGAGAAGGCCCGCCTGCCGCACCCGAAACTGCTGCAGGAGCCGGGACGGGCCATCACCGGCGAGGCCGGCACCACGCTCTACACCGTCGGCACGATCAAGGACGTGCCGGGCATCCGGCGCTACGTGAGCGTGGACGGCGGCATGAGCGACAACCCGCGCCCGGCGCTTTACCAGGCGCGCTACAGCGCGCTGGCGGCCGGCGACCCGCTGGCCCCCGCCGCCGAGGTGGTGACCATCGCCGGCAAGCACTGCGAGTGCGACAACCTGATCTTCGACCTGGCCCTCCCCGCGGTGCAGCCGGGCGACGTGCTGGCGGTACAGACCACCGGCGCGTATACCTACACCATGGCCTCCAACTACAACCGCTTCACCCGCCCGGCGATGGTGCTGGTGCGCGACGGCCAGGCGGAGCTGATCGTCGCCCGCGAAACGCTGGACGACGTGATCAGCCACGACGTGGTGCCCGCGCGGCTGGCGAAGACGTGCTGCTGCTGCGGGTAACGGGTTTTACCGCAGAGGGCGCGGAGCGCGCGGAGGAAAAAGGGACGGGACCGGCCTGTGGGGGCCGGTCCCGTTTTTATTCTGTCGCTATCATGCTGGGCGGGCGAGACTCCGTCGAGCCGACTCCGGGAGGAAGTATAATCCGTCGCGCGCATGCGAGAGCCTCTCTATCGAACACGACATGCCATCACTTCCATCCGGAGTCGGCTCGACGGAGTCTCGCCCGCCCGGAAATGCCGGTTACGGGTGCATATCGAAGTCGCGGCTCATGGGTTTGCCGTCAAAGACGGTGTCGGCGAAGTCGAGGAGGGTGTGCCAGTCGGCCAGCGTGTGGGCGTGGCCGCCGTCGCGGTAGTGGATGCCGATGCGGTGTTCGGCGCCGAGGAAGCGGTACACCTCGCGGGCGGCTTCATGGGTGAGGCGGGTGCCGCTGGGGCTGGCCCAGTGGTCACCACGCGCCTCGGTGGTGAGGAGGGCGCGGGGGGCGACGGCGGCCTTCAGGCTGTGCTGGTCGAAGGGCAGTTCCGCTTCGCGATCCAGGAAGTCGCGCAGGCGCGGGGCAAACCAGTAGGGGATATTCCGCAGCAGGTCGGCCAGGCGTTCGCCGCTTTCATCGGGGAAGCGATAGCAGCCCGCGCCGCCGCAGCCGGAGTTATTCGGCGCGGTGAGGGCGATGCGCTCGTCGGTGGCGCCGGCGAGCAATGCCGTCTTACCGCCGCGCGAGTGGCCGGTGACGATGACGCGCGCGGGGTCAATGGCGCCCAGCTGCGGCACGGCGTCCACCACGCGGTGATACGCCCATGCCCAGGCCGCCAGCGCCCCGTAGTCGCCGGGATACGCAGTGTAAAGGCCGGTATCGCGCGGGGTGAGGCGGTCGGGGACGATCTCCACGCGGTTGAAGATCGCCAGCGCATACCCCCGCCCGGTGACGGCGCGCAGCACGTCATCGGTGAGCGTCTTCCGCCAGCAGCCGTCGCCGTCGATGACGAGCGGGAACGGCCCCTCGCCGGCCGGCATCACCACCTGCAGGTGAAAGGCATATCCGCCGGGCTGCATGGTGAGACGATAGTGCGTACCGTTCACGCCCTCGTCGCGGAAGAGGGCATACGTATACAGCGGATACGCGGAGACGGCCTCCGGCGCCGGCGGCAGATGGCCGTACTGGATATCGAGCAGCGCCTGCAGCAGTTCCGCGCGACGGGCCGGCCATTCCTCCGGCGCGCGCACGGGTCGGCCATCGGCGAAGGTCAGCAAGTCGGGCAGCATGGCGGTGAGATGCATTTCAGGGTTCTCCGTCTGTGTCAGGTTTATTCCAGATGCGCCACCATCCCCGGCAGGGTGATGAAGACGCCGTGTTGGTCAGCGATGATGTTGGTGAAGGGGACGGCGGGGCCGGGGAGGCGGTTGGCGACGCTCTGCCAGCGGGCGCCGTCCCAGCGCGCGGCCACGGCGCCGCAGACGACCCAAGGGGTGCCGCGCTGGTCCACGGCGTAGACGGCGGAGTCTTTCAGCTTCGGCAGGCCGGCGGGCGCGCGCCAGGCGTCGCGCTGAAAGCCGTTCGGCAGGTCGGCGGCGAACCAGAGGCGCCCAGCGCTCTCGAGGAGGCCGCCGCGCGCGGCAGCCGCCTCGAGAGCGCTGGGCGGGCGGAAGGCGGCGCCGTCCCAGCGCGCGCGCAGGGTGACGCCCCCGCCCGCCGCGTCCCAGGTGATGAGCCAGAGATGGCCCGCGCCGTCGCGCGCCATCTTCCAGCCATTGTTGACGGCGAACTTCGCCGGCGGCAGCGCCTCCCGCCCACCGAGGAAAGTGCCCACGCGCGTCACCTCGCGGTCGCGATACAGTTCGCGCGTGCCGTCTTTGCACAGGCGGGTGAAGCCGTCGTAGGCGTCATGCACCCAGAGCTCGTCGTTGATGAGGGCGAGTTCGCGGGCGACAAAACCCCGCAGCGGGACGACCTTATCGTTGATTGCGATAAGGTCAGACCTGAGGTTTTCGAGTCTTTCAGCTACACTCAGGAAGGTATGCGTTGTTGACCAGGCACTGATGGTGCCAGAGTTAACAATCTCTCTTGGTGATGACCGTTGCGGGAATAAGAGCATTCGATCCGCTTCAGTGAATGCCTGCCATCCCTGACCATGCCATCTCCACCAGCCTGACAGACCGCCGGAACCAGCAAGCGCAAAAAGATACACCCCTTCGCGGCCAGGTGAAAGAAGCACACGTCCCGAGGTGTTGACGCCTTCTACAGGCGTGGTGCTATCCCGTAGTAAGTCCGGGCGGACTATCCAGGTTCGGGCCGGTGGACCGGGATCCAGACCGGACAGACGGTAGTTATATTTCGCAGAAGATGTGAAGTTGCGATCGTCACTTTGATGAGGCTGTAGTTTTGCCGATGGCAGCGCCAGGATGCGCGTAGCCTCCGCGCGACGGCCTGTCCGCCAGGCAGCGTCGGCGTAGTAACAGAGGGTGCGACCATCGAGGCTGGTAATGTAATTGAAGGTATGGGCATCGCGGGCTTCCAGTGCGGCAAAGCGAGAATAAGCATCTTCAGGCTTTCCGGCCCAGGCGGCGGCTACGGCTTCGGTTATTGCTGTCGTTTCACGCGGGTAAACGAGCCAGGCGGTATTAAACACCTCCTCAATCGCCACAGCGCCAAAGTGCGCTTCGGTCCATTCACGCTGTGTATATTTTTCGGCATCGGCATGCAGCCAGCCTTCCACTGCTCGGGTTTCCAACTCCTTGCTCAGGTAGTCTTTGACAATCGGAATATTCATCAGCGGACCGAAGGGATTCAGCTTCTGTGGATACTCTGTCTGTTGCACATACAGTGCATACAGCGCCACCGGCGGCAGCGGGGAGCGGGGGTTGCGCCGTGCGGCGCGCTGGAAGCAGATTTCGGCGGCGGGGTAGCGGCCCTCATGCATGGCGTACCAGCCGCGGGTGAGCCAGCCGTCCATGGGCAGCCACGCGAAATACGCCCAGCGGCCGAGGCCGATGAGCAGCGCGATGCCGAGGGCGACGAGCCACCAGCGATAGCGGCGTGGCAGCATACGCATACCGATACGATACCCGAAGGGCGTTGGAAGATGCAAATGGGGGGGCGACACGGCATACGCGTCATCATGGCGTCAGCGCTCGTTTCGTGCTCGTGCTCGTACTCGTACTCGAATACGGGCGGACAGGATGTCCGCGCTCCGATGAGCACGAGCACGAGTACGAAGGATACGCGAACCCTAGCGTGACGCATATGGGGCGACACGGAGGGGATCTTGCGCTCACCGGTCACCGTGATTGCCGCCTACGCTCCCGCCGCGACGGGGCCAAGTATTTGACGTTCTGGGGGCATCGGCGTATGATAAGGCGTCATTATTGGATTGGGCAACGTGATGCGGCCGCGCGCCGTGAACTTACAGAGGCGGACGTCATGCTGTCATCGCCGGCAGGCTCGCGGAGTACCGTCTTCGCCATAACATCTGGATGCCCGCGTCGGTAGGACCCTTCCCGATTATGAACACTGCGATGGGAGGGTACGTGTATGCGGAAAACCGCCACGATCAAGTCCAATCCCGCGGCGAAAACGTCGCGTTCCAAGCAGGCGGCGCCGCCGCCGTCGCAACCGCTGGATATCACCACCCGCGATGCCGAAGGCCGCACGCCGCTGCACCAGGCCGCCTGGTATGGCTACACCACCGTGGTGCAGCGCATGCTGGCGCAGGAGGCCGAGGTGAATGCGCGCGACGAGCAGCAGCGCACCGCGGGTCACTGGGCGTCGTTCCGGGGGTACCTGGATGTCATCAAGGCGCTGGTGAACGCCGGCGCCGATATCAACGCCCGCGACGCTCAAGGTCGCACCTGGCTGGCGATGGCGGTCGTCGGCAAGCAGACGGCGGTGGAAGCGTTCCTGCGCGCCCACGACGGCACGCTCTGACAAGAACACCGGGCTTTCGCGGCCTCGCCGGCAGGAACTACCCGCCTTGCGTCTAATAAGCTCCTCAATCCAACCAGGGGAAAAGGAGCGCACTATGCAGGTGACTGTTCGGCCGTCCGGCGAGGCCGCCCACTTCGTGCCGGCCACCATTCTCGGCCATAATCTGGAGATGTGCATCGGGGTGGGGCCGGGATTATCCTCCGACCGGCTGGCGAATCCGAAATTCATGGGGCCGGCGAATCCCGACAACGGCATCGCGCGCGGCTGGGTTTCGGGCTGGAACCACAACTTCCTCGGCACGCACTACGAGCTGACGCCGGGCCTGTATCTCTCCGGCGGCGAGGCGCAGCTCATCCACAACTACAGCGGGCGCGAACGCGGCATCCTGCAGATTGACCGGAAAATCCGCGCCGGCGAGACGCTGGAGGTGACGCTGTGGGTGCGCGGGCAGTACCATCCCGTCACCCTGCGCGCCGGCCTGCGCCCGCTGGACGCCGGCAAACCGATCTACTGCGAGGCCACGCTGGCCATCACCCGCACCTACTGGCACGCGGTGACGGCGACGTTGACGGCGCCGGTGGATGACGACGCGGCGGTCTTCTACATCATCCTGCCCGAGGTGGGCATGGTGTGGATTGACCAGGCACACCTGCGCCCGGCGGGGATGGGCGATATTCGCACGGACGTGCTGGCGGCGTTCGACACGCTGGATATCCCGGTGCTGCGCTTCCCCGGCGGCTGCATCTCCACCAGCTACCACTGGAAGAACGGCACCGGCCCGCGCCACTTGCGCCCGGAGGAGCACGATCCGGTCTTCAAGTTCACCCTGCACTACGAGTTCGGCACCGACGAATACCTGGACTACTGCCTGTCGCGCGGGGTGACGCCGCAGATTTCCGTGAACGTGGGCACCGGCACGCCGGAGGAAGCGGCGGAGTGGGCGGCCTACGTGGCGCGGTGGTATCGCGACCGCGGCGTGGAGCCGCCGCTGATGTACTGGCAGATCGGCAACGAGCATTACGGCGCGTGGGAGATCGGCAGCATGAGCGGGGAGCAGTACGTGGAGGTGCTGCGGGCCTACGTGCCGGGCATCCGCGCGAACTACCCGAACTGCCGCATCATCGCCCTCGGCGTGACGGATGGCGAGTTGATGCGGCACGGTGAGCGCGCCCCCTGGCGCGCGCCGATTCTGGAGCAGGCGGCCGAGCTGGTGGACGTGCTGGCCATCCAGCATTACTGCGGCGGCTGGGACGACGACCCGGTGAAGCGGCAGGCGCTGGTGATGGGGAGCGCGACGGGCATCAGCGCGTCGCTGCGGCAGGCGCTGGACGACATCGCCGCCGCCGGCGTCGAGATGACGGTGGCGATGACGGAGTGGAACATGTGGCAGTACGCCAGCCACCACGACAACCGCGACTTCCTGGAAAAATACGACGTGCAGCACGGCCTGTTCGTCGCGACCATCCTGGCCGACTACACGGCGCTGGCCCCCGCGCTGGAGCTGGCGAATTTTTACAACCTGTTCAACGTAATGGGCATCTTCAGCGCGCACGGGCCGGAAGTGGAGGCGTCGCCGCTGGCGGACATCTTCCGCCTCTACCGCCCGGCGGTGCCCGGCCAGGCGGTGCCGCTGGCGATTGACAGCCCGGCGCTGGAGGGCGCCGAGGTGCCGGCCGTCACCGGCGCCTATCTCACCACGGACGATGGCGCCTACCTCTTCCTGGTGAACCGCAGCGTGACCGAGGAGGCGCAGGTGAAATTGGAGGGTTTCCCGCCTTCCGGCTACGCCGATCTCCTCGTCGGCGACGATCTGCTGGGCGGCTGGCAGGCGGGCGCGCAGTGTTTCGAGTTCAACACCCTCACCCTGCCGCCGATGGCGGTGGCGCGGGTGACGGTGGGGTAGGGGGCGCCGCGCGCCACCACGCAAAGACGGCCCCCGGCGCGTGCGCCGGGGGCCGTCGCGCGTGCGCGGCTACGCCGGACGCTACTGCTGCTTCGTGCCGTTCGTCAGCGTCACGCTGTCCAGGCCGTTGGTGCCGACCAGCGTGGCGTCCAACTGGCCGTCGGACAGGGTCAGGGTGACGGTGACGTCGCCGCCGGCCTGGGTGGCGGTATTCGCCCAGGTGCCGACGAGGGTGTTGGCGTCGGTGTAGTAGCCTTCGATGGCGATGACCGGCGCGTCGGCGCCGGCGGTGTAATCCAGCACCACGCCGCCCATCATCACCGAAAGGTGGGCGCCGTTATCGAAATCCCACTCGCCGGATGCCGCCACGATGGACAGCGGCAGGATCTGCTCGTATTTGAACGTCACCACACCGTAGGTCTGGTTGTCGTGCGCGGTGGCGCTGAGGACTTGCAGCTTGTAGTAGCGGGTGGTGGCGGTGCCGAAGTCATACGAGCGGAAGACGTAGACTTTTCCCGCGGTGGCGGGGAAGGTGGGCGGATTCGCGCCGTTGCTGTCGTCATACGCGACGAACGGGGCCTGGGTGATGTCGTCGTACGCCTGCTGCACGGCAAAGGCGGCGGCGTGGGGCAGCACCAGTTCCTGGTGGGTATCATTGTACATAATCTCGGCGGGCAGGCCATCTTCGATGACCCCCAGGTCAAAGCGGAAGATCTTGTCGCCCGCCAGCGCCGTCTGTTCCGTGACGAAGAGACCGTAGGTGCTGAAGTGGGTGATGGGCGCGGTGGCGGTGAGGCCGTCCGCGGCCACGGTGGCGGTGCTGGCGGCGGTCCAGAGGCCGCCGCTCAGCAGGAAGACGGGCAGCTTTTCACCGGGGGCGCGGGCCGGATTCAGCGTGAAGACGAGGTTCACCGGCGAGCTGAAGACGGTGCCGGCCGGGCCGCATTCCACCGCGGCCACGAAGGCGGCGCCGGCGGGCGCGCCGGGCACGTCGGCGGCGGCTTTCGGCGTGAGGACGAGGTCGGCGACCGTCACACCTGCGGGCAGCGCGGAGGCGGCGCCGACGAGGGAGATGCTGTTGTCGCCGGAGCTCTTCAGGGTGGTGGGCGGGAGGATAGTGGACCCGCCGCCGCCCCCGCCGCAGCCGGCCAGGAGAGCGAGGAGCGCAAGCGCGCAGAGGATGCTGAACAGACGCGTGACATGTTGCATGGGAACTCCCTTCTGCGATGACGCGGGCGGCGGGGGCTCGCGCGGGTCATCTGTGTGTTGTATTGAGATGAGTTCGCGTATCGTTCACGGATTCCTTCTTTGAGTCGAAGGGGAAGAGATCTTTTCCCGCGGGGGCAGCCGAGCGCATGGGAAGTAACCTCCGCGGTCGAAGGGAAAGCCGCGTGGAGGCGCGTATCGCCCTTCGACGCGCTTCCGACAATCTGCTATAATCACCCGGCGGCGGCGCGGGCGCGATGTCCTGCGCCGTTGGCGTGTGAAGGGGACCATGACGATTACGGCACAACTCGACGACGGCATCCTCGCGCCCGCGCACCTGCGGAATATCGCGATCATTGCACACGTGGACCACGGCAAGACCACGCTGGTGGACCAGATGCTGCGCCAGGCGGGGGCGTTTCGCGCGAACCAGCAGGTGGCGGAGCGAGTGATGGACTC
The DNA here is from genome assembly GCA_029553475.1 of Armatimonadota bacterium. Classification (GTDB taxonomy): domain Bacteria; phylum Armatimonadota; class Hebobacteria; order CAIYQO01; family CAIYQO01; genus JAKIYB01. Next base: position 3,478 of record JAKPKV010000064.1, on the reverse strand, counting down.
CAACCCGCTGGAGCGCGAGCGCGGCATCACCATCCTGGCCAAAAACACCGCCATCCGCTGGGGCGACGTGAAGATCAACATCGTGGATACGCCCGGCCACGCCGACTTCGGCGGCGAGGTGGAGCGCATCCTGCGCATGGTGGACGGCTGCCTGCTGCTGGTGGACGCCGCCGACGGCCCGATGCCGCAGACGCGTTTCGTGCTGCGCAAGGCGCTGGAGCTGGGGCTGCAGCCCATCGTGGTCATCAATAAGATTGACCGCCCCGGCGCGCGCCCGCACGCGGTGCATAACGAGGTGTTCGATCTTTTCATTGACCTCGGCGCCAATGACCACCAGCTCGACTTCCCCACCGTCTTCTGCTCGGCGAAGCTGGGCACGGCGATGCTCGACCCGGCGGACGACGGCCCGGACCTGGCGCCGCTTTTCGCGGCGATCCTGCGCCACGTGCCCACCCCGCGCGTGCAGCCGGAAGGGCCGTTCCAGATGCTCGTCTCCACGCTGGATTACTCACCCTACCTCGGGCAGCTCGCCATCGGGCGCATCGAGCGCGGCCGCGTGCGGCTGGGCGAGACGGTGGCGCTGCACCCGCTGGCGGGCGCGTCCATCACCGGCAAGGTGTCGCGGCTGTATATCTTCGAGCACCTGCAGCGCGCGGAGGCGACGCAGGCGGGCGCGGGCGAGATCATCGCGCTGGCCGGGCTGGAGACGGTGAGCATCGGCGCGACGATTGGCGATCCGGCGGCGCCGGACCTGCTGCCCGGCATCGCGGTGGACCAGCCGACCATCAGCGTGGATTTTTTGGTGAACACCTCGCCCTTCGCCGGGCGCGAGGGCAAATTCCTCACCAGCCGCCACCTGCGCGAGCGGCTGCTGCGCGAGCTGCAGTCGAACGTGGCGCTGCGCGTGGAGGAGACGGACTCGCCGGACGCCTTCACGGTCTCCGGACGCGGCGAGCTGCACCTGACCATCCTCATGGAGACGATGCGCCGCGAGGGGTACGAGTTCATGGTCTCCCAGCCGCGCGTCATCACTCGCGAGATTGACGGCGCGCGCTGCGAGCCGTATGAAGAGCTCACCATTGACGTGCCGGAGCAATACGTGGGCACGGTCATCGAGGGGGTGGGGGCGCGCCGCGCGGAGCTGCTGGAGATGGAGGTGGGGGCGGACGGCAAGACGCGGCTGCGCTTCCGCATCCCGGCGCGCGGCCTTTTCGGCTACCGCACCGATTTTCTCACCAGCACCCGCGGCACCGGCGTGATGCATCACCAGTTCCTGGAGTACGGCCCCCTCGCCGGCGAGGTGACGCGGCGGACGCGCGGGGTGATGATCGCCATGAACCAGGGCCTCAGCACCGGCTACGCCATCGAAAGCCTGCAAGAGCGCTCGGTGCTCTTCATCGGCCCCGGCGTGGAGGTCTACGAGGGGATGATCGTCGGCGAAAACGCCCGCGACAACGACCTGGTGGTGAACATCACCCGCCAGAAGAAGCTCACCAACATGCGCGCTTCCACTTCGGAGATTGACGTCGGCCTCACCCCGCCGCGCCTCCTGTCCCTCGAAGACGCCATCGGCTATATCCAGGACGACGAATACGTGGAAATCACCCCGGCGTCCCTGCGGCTGCGCAAGCGCCTGCTGAAGGCGCACGAGCGGAAGGACTGAGCGGGGAGCGGGGGCGCGCCATCAGTGATGGGTGCAGTGCCCGCCGCAACCGCGGCGGGCACGTTCGTGTCGCGTGTCAGGCGCGCCGATGAAGGTCTCCGCGTGGTCTTGCACGTACAACGATGCACGCCGGCTGCCCCGACTCGCGGAGGAACAGCCGGCGTGACAGCGCCTGATACCGCGCTGCCGTTACTTGAGTATTTTCACCAGCACGTTCTTGACGAAGACGGTGATGGCACGGTTGTTGGCGATATAGATGAAGGGAACCGTGCTCTTCTGGTCTTTCAGTGCTGACCAGTTGATGGCGGTAGAACCGCTGCCGAGTACCTTGCTCAGGTTGTCGTTCCTATACTCTGCAACGGAATAGGTGGCAGTGTTGCCCAGGAGATACACCTGGAAGCGGAAGTAGTAGCCCGTTGAGTGTTTCTGGTTGGTGGTTTCTGAAAACGCGTAGGGAATCTTGCCCTTGGTAAAATCCTGGAGGCTCTGGTTCACGGTGAAGCCGTAATTCGGGTAGCCGTTTTCCACCAGATACAGCCCGTTCGTGCGGGAGGCATCGGTGGGGGGATGGGGCAGGTACAGGCCGAACGCTTCCCAGGTCTGGTCGTTATAATTGGTGTTCTGCGCGATATCCGCCTGGATACTGACGTTGGGCGTGGTGGTATCGCCGGTCTTGTAGCAGGCGCTGTCCGGCAGCGTATAGACGGTGGGCGTGCCGGCGTCGGGTGCGATGTACCAGGTATAACCGGTCGTCGTGGTGGTGCCGGCGGTGATCTCCGCGGGTTCGTCCAGGACGGTGGTGCCGCCGCCGCAGAAGAGATCGTACCCTTTGTCGAGGAGATCTTTCAGCTTGGCCCCGCTGGTCAGCGTGACTTGCACCACGTGCCCATCCACGCACGACAGCACCGTGCCTTTCGTGTGGCGCGCGTCCACCTGCGTTTCGTAGTCGGAGATGGTGTAGGTGTCGTCCGGGTCACTCATGTCCAGGTCGGCGGTGAGGATGGCGGCGACCGGCGTTTCGATATCGCCGAGGGCTTTGCTGAAGAGGTAGTAGTTGAAGCCGTATTCCGGGGCGGCGTTGTTGCCTTTGCCGGTCTTCGTCGGACAGTCGTAGATCGTCGGCTCGTTGTAGTCCTTCAACCGCGACGACCAGGCATTCGGCGCGGTGTTGGACATGAAGGTTTCTTCATGATCCTGCACATGCATCATGATGGCAATGGCGACTTGCCGTTGATTGTTGATGCAGGAATTCTGCCGGGCTTTCTCCCGCGCCTTGGCGAAGACGGGGAAGAGGATGGCGGCCAAAATCGCGATGATCGCGATCACCACCAGGAGTTCGATGAGGGTGAAGCCCGCGCGACGGCCTCCCCTGCGCTGCATGTGAGACATACCTCTACACTCCTTTCCAAAAGAACGAATGGCTGACGCCTCATTTCCAGGAATGACACATTCTCGGAAGCCAGCGGGCGAAAATGTGTCGTCCGGCGCGCTGGTACGCCTGCCTGGGGGCATTTTGCCCCGAGGGCTGCTGTCCGGGGGCGATGCAGGGGGCGTTTGAGGGGAGCAAATGCGCGAAGTGTTTGACAAAAGAGGCCCATAGCCGTATATTAATTTCCGGAAATGTGTCATTTTCGGAACCGTCCGCGCAGGCACGACGGCCGTACACCTTCGACAGGGATGCGCAGGTCCCAGTGATGGTGGACGGCCATCCCGCCCGGCGGGCGCACCGGGAAGACGTGGAATCACCCACCCGCTGGGCTATGCTCGGCAGCGGCCCCCCCAAAATGTATCGCGCGGAGCTACCGCGACGAACGG
>JAKPKV010000038.1 GCA_029553475.1 Armatimonadota bacterium | reverse complement strand
TGGACTTCGTGGCTCCAGCCCCGGATTTCAATCCGGGGGACGGCTGTGTCAAAGAGCTTACAGCGCGGCGCGCGCCGCCGCGACCACGCGCATCAGTTCTTTCGCGGTCGCGGTGAGCGCGGTCCAATTGCCGGCCTTGATCGCCGCGCGGTCCACCAGCTTGCCGCCAACGCCCAGCGCCATGGCGCCGGCCGTGATGTAGTCGGCAGCGTTGTGCACGTCAATGCCGCCGGTGGGCAGCAACTGCAGGCCGGGGAAGGGGGCGCGCAGGTCTTTCAGGTAGGCGGGTCCCATGCGGGAGGAGGGGAAGATTTTGAAGACTTCCGCGCCCGCCTTTTTCGCCGCCAGCACCTCCGTGGGGGTGAGCACGCCGGGGAAGAAGGCGACGTTCCGGCCCGTCGCGTAGGCGAACACCTCGGCATCGTACGCCGGGCTCACCATGTACTGCGCGCCCGCTTCGATGGCCATCTTCGCCTGCTCCACCGTGGTCACCGTGCCGGCGCCCAGATAGACATCATCGCCCAATTCGCCGGCAAGCCTGGCGATGATCTGTTCCGCATTCGGCACGGTGAAGGTCACTTCAATCGCCAGCACGCCGCCCTCGCGCACGGCATGTACCGCGCCCAGGGCTTCGTCGGCGGTATCCGCGCGAATCACCGCCACCACGCCGCAGGCTTTCACGCCCGCAATTACCTCCGCAGGGGTTCTCACTGTGTGCTCCTTATCCGGGGTCGGCGTACACCGCCCGCATCAACTCTTCCAGCGCGGTGAGGCCGGCGCAGGCCTCCGTCATCCGCACACGCCTCCGCTATTCGCTGTTTCCGTTTGCCGGTCGCGCAGGCGCTACGCGCCTGCCGCCATCCTGGCGGATTGCGGGGGCTTCCGCCGTCGCCTTCCAGGCTATGGCGGACAAGCCCTGCCCCCGCGTAAGGGAAAAAGGCGCTATGGGATAAGGGGAAATTTACGGTCCTGGCGAGAAAGAGAGACAACGGAACCCGACGCTGCCGTACCAGTAGTCCGGGATGTAGTTGTTGCGGTCCGCGCCGCGGCAGTACTTCTCGCCGTTGTCCCACGAGCCGCCCCGCAGCACGCGGCAGTCACCCATCGCCGGACCGGCGGGATTCCGGGCAGGGGCCGTCTGGTAGTACTCCGACTGATACCAGTCCGCGCACCACTCCCACACATTGCCCGCCATATCGTGCGCCCCGCACCAGCTTACGCCCGCCGGGAAACTGCCGGCCGGCCAGGTGCTGATGTCCTTGCTCGATGAGTTGGAGGAGTTCGCGCACTTCGCCCCGTCCCAGGCGTTCCCCCAGGGGTAGATGCGCCCATCCGCCCCCCGCGCCGCCTTCTCCCACTGCGCTTCGGTGGGGAGGTGCGCCCCCGCCCAGGCAGCGTAGGCTGTCGCGTCGTGCCAGGTGACGTTGACGATAGGGTGCCCTTGCAGCGCCGGGTCGGCCCAGCCCCTCTTCCCTGCCCAACTCCGGCCCAGCGGGAAGTTCGGCAGCGCCCGCATCGTGGCCGCGCAGAATGCCCGGTACTGCGCCACTGTCACCTCGTACTTGTAGATCCAGTAGCCGTCCAGGTAGACGCGGCGCTGGGGCTGCTCGGCGGAACCGGCGTCTTTGTCCGCATCCGTGCTCCCCATCACAAACTCGCCCGCCGGCACCCACACCATCGCCGCGCCGTCCTTCGGGTTGACCTGTTCCGCGCGTATCATTGTCGGCGCCGCCAGCAGGATGGAGGGCTCGAAGCGGACGGTGAGCGTCTTCGCCCCGGCCAGCGAGAGCTCCACGTCGTGCGGTTTCTCGCCGCTGCGCTTCGTGATCTCGTGCTTCTGCTCGCCGTCCACTTCGATGACGAGCGCGCCGCGGTGGTTCTTCCACGCATCGCTCACGCCCACCGTCGCCGTGAAGCGCCCCCACCCCGTCACGTCGAAGCTGATCCAGCCGCGGGCGCGCTCACCCTGGTCGTCCTTCAGGTAGGCGTAGCTCAAGTATGTCTTCCCATCCAGTGTGACGTCTTCGGCGGCATAGTGCCAGGCGTGGCCCGCGGATGTGGCGGTGACCTTCACGGCGTCGTCGAGCGGCTGCTCAACCGCGCGGGCGGCGAGGCCGATGAGCACCAGCAGTATTCCGAGATATCGCGGCATGATCTCCACCTCCTTGTATATATCGTCGTCAGGTCTGTTGATGTACCGCCAGGTTCGGCTCATCAGCCAGGCGTTCGTAGAGGGTCAGCGCCGCGTCGAGCTCGCGCGCGCCGCCTTCCAACAGCAGCCACACCGCGCCCTCCGCGCCGGCCACGCCGCCGGCGGAGAGCAGTCGCGCTTCCACGTCGCACAGGAGATGGAACGCTTCGATCTCGGTGATCACCGTGCCGGTGATCGGAAAGAGCGAGACCACCGGCGCCGCGGGATGGGCTGCCGCGTCGCGGGTGACGCGGGACAGCGCGTTGATGTCCTCGTGAATGAGCTTTTCCAAACCGATGGGGATGATGAGGTGGATTTTTCGTGAGATGATCGTGCCGTACGTGCCGCCAATGGTGCCGCCGGTGGGATGGCCGACGAGGATGCCCACCACCCTCTCCGGATAATTCAACGCGTTGCCGCCTTTGATGAAGACATCATCCGGGCCCATCTCCGCAACCGCGCCCACCACGGTCGCATTGTCCACCGCCTCCCCCTTCTTCAGCACGATATCGGGATACGCCCCCGTGCCCAGCAGATTCCCCGGCACGCGCTTCGGCATGGTGCGCCCCGCCACATACTCGCCCTTGGGAATCTCGTGACCGAGCACCTCTTCGGCGACGTAGGCGTTCGTCGTCCCACGCCCGATGGCCACCGTGCCTTCCTCCAGTGCCCGCCGTACCTCCGGCAGCGCGGCGACCGCTTTCGCGATGAGTCGCTTGCTCTGGGCGACGGTCAGGACGATTGATGCATACATCGGTGCACTCCTTACTACCTAGCGTGGTGATCACTTACCCGGATCGTTTTTCCCATTTCAACAACTCAGCCACCGCCGCCAGGGTACTGCCGCGCTGAATCTCTTCGCGGATGCGGTTTTCGCGCTCCAGCACGTCCATGGCGCGGTTGGTGATCTCCACCGCCTGCGCCCCTGGGATGACGACCACGCCGTCGTCATCGGCGAGGATCCAGTCGCCAGGATGGACCTCCACCCCGCTGATGCGCACGCTGGCGCCGATCTCGCCGAAACCTTTCGGCTCGCCGGCGTTCGGGCAGACCAGCTTGCTGAAGAGCGGCAACGTGAGCCGGCGGATATCACCGGCGTCGCGCGCCGCCCCGTCAATGATCACCCCGGCGATGCCGCGCATGATCGCCGAATTCGTCGCCAGCTCTCCCCAGATGGCGGGGGCCACGCCGCCGGCCTCAATCACCAGCACGTCGCCGGGACCGGCCTGGTCTACGGCCTGCACCGGTTTCGCCCAGTCGCCCGGCGCCGTGCGCACGGTCACCGCGCGGCCAAAGCACCGCATGCCCGGCGCCAGCGGATAAATGCCCGGCGCCACCCCGCCGCGATGCATGGCATCCGAGACGTTGGCGACCGAGACCTGCGCCAGCACCGCGCCAATCGTGTCCGCCGTCGCGCGGCGGAAAAGCCCGCTTTCTATCGTCTGACCGGTCTCGATGGCCGTGCGGAGAGCCCGCGTTGCCGCCGTCGCATCCGTCGCCTTGGTGATGGCCCCCCCGACGATGACGATACGCGCCCCGCTGGCCACGGCGTCGGCGATCGTTTCACTGGTGATGCCCCCCGCCACGCTGACGGGAACGCCCACCGCTCCCGCCACCGCGCGCAGCGTATCGAAGGGAAACAGCCCCTGCATTTGCACGTCAATGGGGGTATGGACGTTCACCGCGTCCACCCCCAGGGCCTCCACTTCGCGCGCGCGGCTCACCGGGTCCGGCACATTCACCAGATCGGCGATCACCTTCGCCCCGTAATGCCGGCCGGCCTCGATACACTCGGCAATGGTGGCGTCCGAGGCGAGCGCCAGCACCGTCACCGCGCCCGCGCCGGCTTTGGCGGCATATTCGACTTCGATGCGGCCGGCATCCATGATTTTCAAATCCGCCACCACGGTCTTGTCGGGGAAGCGGCGCTTCAATTCGCGCACGGCGTCCAGGCCGACGCTCTTGATGAGCGGCGTGCCGGCCTCGATCCAATCCGCGCCGCCGGCGACGGACTCTTCCGCCAGCAGCAGCGCGCGGTCCAGATCAACAAAATCCAGGGCTACCTGCAGCAACGGGCGTTCAGTCGCCATTGTTCACACCTCTCTCGCCTCTGTCTTCAGACCGGTGACCCGATCGCGTGCGGCATTTCCCTATTTCTGCGCTATCGCTCGCTCTCCCTTTCGCCTTGATGGCAAGGAGCGGAAAATGTGCGGGGATCGGCCCAATCAGGCGCGGGACCCGGTATCCCCGTCTGCTATCCGCAGCCGCGGTGTCAGAAAAACCTCCCAACGCATGCTCCTTCACCGCTATCCGTCATGCTACAATCGTCTCGCTGCATATCGCCGGGGATGAGGGGGAGGATAACGCTGATGAAACGCCGCACGCGAGAGATCGGCTGGCAGCCGCGCCCCGGCTCCTGGGAAGAAGCCGTCGAGTCCTATGATGAGCAGCGCGCGCGCCTGCTCCAGCAGATGACCCCTCGACCGCTCCCGGAACGGCAACGGGACGGCAAATCCGTGCCCTCATCGGCGTCCCAGATTCCCGCGTCGCTGTAGCACGCATCGCGTATCCGGCAGGACAATCCCGCGCGCAACGCGAAAGAGTTTTTTAAGAAACCATCTCGGAAAGGGGACTCGCGTGCGCTGGGCACCGGTTGCCGCCATGACCCTGGGCGCCGTCGCTGTCGGACTCATCGCCAGGGGCATCGCCAATACACAGCAATTATCCGTCACCCGTGAGACGATCGTCATCCCGGATTTGCCCACCGCCTTTGACGGCTTCACGCTGCTGCACCTCACCGATCTACACCTGCGCACCGCCTCGCGCTGGCCGGCGCGCCTGCTGGCCCTCGCCCGCGACCTGCAGCCGGACTGCGTCTGCCTCACCGGCGATTACATCATGCAGCGCGGGGCGTATCCGCGCCTGGTGTCGTTGCTCGGCGAGCTTGCCACTGCCGTTGAAAACGTCGTCGCGGTGTTCGGCAATGCCGATTACCGGGAGGCGCTGCTCACCCAGGCCCAGCGGCGGGAGTTGGCACGCATCATCCCCTTCCTGCAAAATGCGCCCGCCGCGATTGCCCGTGATGGCCAGCGGCTCTGGTTCGCCGGGGTGGAAGACCCGCACGACGGGTATGCGGAGCTGGATGCGGCGCTGGCCCTTGCCCCGCCCGACGTGCCCATCATTCTGCTCGCGCACTCGCCGGAGATCATCCGCGACACGCTCGATCCGCACATTCGCCTCATTCTCTCCGGGCATACCCACGGCGGGCAAATCTGCCTGCCCGGCGGCTATGCGCCGTATACGAATATACGCCTGCCCCAGCGCTACGTCGCCGGCCGCCACCAGGTGGGGAATGCCGTCCTCTACGTCAGCCGCGGCATCGGCTCCACCCGGTTGCGCATCCGGCTCAACTGCGGGCCGGAAGCGACGGTGTTCACGCTGACCCGCGGCGGGTAAGATAGAGCGTCATGCCCATTCGCATTTTAGACGAATCACTGGCCAACAAGATCGCCGCCGGCGAAGTCATCGAGCGTCCCGCCTCGGTGGTGAAGGAACTGGTGGAGAACGCGCTCGACGCCGGCGCCACCGATATCGAGGTGGTGATCGAGGAAGCCGGACGCAAACTCATCCAGGTCACCGATAACGGCGGCGGGATGGCGCGCGAGGACGCGGTGCTCTCGCTGCAGCGGCACGCCACCAGCAAGATCGCCGTCGCCGACGACCTGTTCGAGATTCGCACCCTGGGCTTCCGCGGGGAGGCGCTGCCCAGCATCGCCGCCGTCAGCCACCTGCGCATGGTCACCCGTCCGCACGACGAGGAGATCGGCACCGAACTGCTGGCGCGCGGCGGCACCATCGTGGACCTGAACGACATCGGCTGCCCGCCGGGCACGCGCTTCGAGGTACGCCAACTGTTCTTCAACACCCCCGCGCGGCTGAAATTCCTGAAGAGCGACCAGACGGAATGCGGGCAGATCGCCGACCTGCTCAACGCCATCTCCCTCGCCTACCCCAGCGTGAATTTTCGCCTGCTGATTCAGGGCCGTGAAACGCTCTCCCGGCCCGCCACCCCATCGCTGCCGACGCACATCGCCGCCTGGCTGGGCCGGCAGACGGCGGAGGCGATGGTGCCGGTGGAACTCGATACCCCCGGCGTGCGCGTGGACGGCTACGTCGGCAAACCGGACGCGGCGCGCGGCAACCGTTCCGGCCAGCTCGTCATCGTCAATGGCCGCCGCATTCTCAACCGCACCATCACCCACGCGCTGGAATACGCCTACGAGGGCCTGCTCGACCGCGGGCGCTTCCCCGTCGCTGTGCTGCGGTTGACGCTCGACCCGCGCCAGTTGGACGTGAATGTCCACCCCGCCAAGGCGGAGGTGCGCTTCCACCGCGAGCAGGAGGTGCACGCCGTCGTGGTGCGCGCGGTGAAGAGCGCCCTCGCCGGGGTGAGCATGATCCAGGAGCTCGCGGTCTGGAATCCCGGCAGCGCCGGCGCGGCGCGCGCCACCGCGCCGGCGCGCGCCGCGCAGCCGGCCATCGCCTTCCCCCCTGGCAGCGCCGCGGCCCCGGTGGGGACGCCGGCGCTGCCCGCCGCCCACCCCACCCCCGCCGCCGCCGTGCCGCAGACCGGCCTGCGCGCGCTGGGGCAGTTCCACGGCATCTTTCTGCTGGCCGAAGGGCGCGACGCGCTCCTCGTCATCAACCAGCACCGCGCGCACGAGCGCGTCATCTTCGAGCGCCTGTGGGCGGCCCGCGATCACGTCCTCGCCCAGCGGCTGGTGCTGCCGGCGACGGTGCATCTCGGCCATCGCGAGGCGGCGCTGCTCGACGCCCAGCGCGAGAACCTCGCCGCCTTCGGCTTCGACATCGAGCCGATGAGCGGGCAGAGCTACCTGGTGCGCGCCATGCCCGCCGTCCTCGCCGGGCACAACCCGGAGACGGTGCTGCAGGAGATTCTCGCCGACCTGGACGCGGGGATCACCATCGCCGCCTTCACCCCGGAAGACCCCGCCCGTCGCGCGCTGGAAGAAGGCCGCCGCCGCTTGCTCGCCAGTATCGCCTGCAAGGGCGCCATCACCGCCGGCAAGTGGCTCGCCCCCGAGGAACAGACCAAACTCCTCGATGCGTTATGCCAACTGCCGAATCCGGGAATCTGCCCCCATGGCGACCCGATCATCATGACGATCACGCGGTATGAGCTGGATAAGAAGTTTCAGCGCTAGCGCGCCGAAGAGGCAGGGAATTCCCCCGCTCCCGGCAAATTATTCGTGCCAGCACGCAGCACAGGAGGCTGATAGCCCATGGCGACCATGCTTCGCCCGCCGGCCGAGCTGGCGTACGCGGACGAATTGGCGACCCTCGCGCGGACTGACGGTGGGCCGAAGCCGCCGGGGTGGCGGTTGTCGCCGCTGGCGGTGAAGGCTTTCGTCTGCGGGGACGCGAAACGGGGGATCGCGCGAAAATTCTACGGGGACGACACGCTGGTGGAGCGCGCCATCGTGAGCCTGGCGGGGACGCGCGGGCTGCTGCTGGTGGGCGAGCCGGGCACGGCGAAATCCATGCTCTCCGAACTGCTGGCCGCCGCCATCAGCGGCAATTCCACGCACACCATCCAGGGCAGCGCCGGCGTGAGCGAGGACCAGGTGAAGTATTCCTGGAACTACGCGCTGCTGCTGGCGAAGGGCCGACGCCGCGCGCGCTGGTGCCGTCGGCCATCTACACCGGCATGCGTGACGGCGTGCTGGTGCGTTTTGAGGAGATCACCCGCTGCGCGCCGGAGATTCAGGACGCCCTCATCGGCATCCTCTCCGAGAAGATGCTCATCGTGCCGGAGCTGCCCGGCGACGACCGCGTGCTGCTGGCAACGCCCGGCTTCAACGTCATCGCCACCGCCAACACCCGCGACCGCGGGGTGCATGAAATGTCCAGCGCTTTGAAGCGCCGCTTCAACTTCGAAACGGTATCGCCCATCCGCGATATCAACCTGGAGATCGCGCTGGTGCAGCAGGAGTGCGCGCGCCTGCTGGCGGAGGCCGCCGCTCCGGTGACGGTGGAGCGGCCGGTCGTGGAGCTGCTCGTCACCGCCTTCCACGATCTGCGCGAGGGCGTCACGGCGGAAGGCATTCAACTCGAGAAGGCGGCCGCGGTGATGTCCACCGCGGAGGCGGTCTCCGTCGCCCTTTCCGCCGGCCTCGACTGCCATTACTTCGGCACGGGCATGCTGACGCCGGAGTTCATCTGCCGGCACCTGGCCACGGCGATGACCAAAGACGCCCAGGGCGAGGAGAAGAAGCTGAAGCATTATTTCGATATCGTGGTGACCCAGCGGAGCAAGAGCAAAGGGGGCATATGGACGGACTTCCTGAAAGCCCGCAAGTGGCTGGCCTAGCCGCGCTGGACCTCGATGCCCGCGTCGTCTACCTGCCCATTCGCCACCATAGCCCCGCCTGCGCCTGGCACGTGGACCGACTCATCCGCCACCTGCGGCCCGACGCCGTGCTCATCGAGGGTCCGCGCGACGCGACGCCGCTCATCCCGCTGCTCATCCACCCTGAAACGCGCATGCCGGTGGCGATCTTCACCACCTACATCGCGCGCGCCCGCGGCGCGCAGCCGGCGCACTACGCCGCCTACTACCCGTTCTGCGATTTCTCGCCGGAGCTGGCGGCCATCCGCGCCGCCGCCGCGCTCGAGATCCCCGCGAAGTTTATTGACCTGACGTATCCGGAGCAGGTAGCGCACGGTGAGCGGCCCGAAGGGAGGGTCGCCAGCCTGCTCGAGGAGCGTTACTTCACCCACAGCCGCTTCCTCGCCGCCGCCTGCCAGCGCGCCGGCGCCCGCGACCCCGACGACCTGTGGGACCACCTGTACGAGGACGGCTACCAGGAACTGGACGCCGCCGCCTTCTTCCGCAACGTGCTGGCCTACTGCGCGCTGGCGCGCGAGGACTATACCGACGACATGCTGCGCGCCGAGGGGAACGTTGCTCGCGAAGCCGGGATGGCCGCGGAAATCGCGCGGGAGACGGGGCGCGTGGTGGTGGTCACCGGCGGCTTTCACACCGTCGCCCTGCGGGACACCGCGCCGGACGTGCCGAAAGCGGTGGACGTGGCGCCCGGCGATGCCCAGGTGGTGCTGACCCGCTACAGCTTCGAGCAGCTTGACCGCCTGAACGGTTACGGCAGCGGCATGCCCTCGCCGGAGTTCTACCAGCGGTGCTGGGAAGGACAGCCGATGGCGCCGATTCTCGTCGAGCTCGGCCAACGACTGCGCAGGCAGAAGGGCGATTCCTCCACGGATGACGAGATTCAGGCGCTGGCGCAGACCGAGCGGCTGGCGCGCCTGCGCGGGCACCGCGGCCCCACCCGCGAAGACCTGCTGGACGGCATCCGCGCCAGTTTTATCAAGGGCGCGGCCGATATCGAGGGCGTGGCCGTGCTCACCCTCGCCCGCGCGCTGCTCGCCGGCGCGCGGGTCGGCGAGGTGCCGAAGGATGCCGGCCAGCCGCCCATCGTCCATGACTTCCGCTCCGCCGCCGCCGGCCTGAAGCTGGCCCTCGACGGCGGCGAGACGCGCACCCTCACCCTCGACCTCTACCGCAGCGCCGGCCACCGCGCCGCCAGCCGCCTGCTCTATCGCCTGCGCTTCCTCGACGTCCCGTTCGCCACCCTGCAGCGCGGGCCGGATTTCGTGGCCGGAACACACCTCGACCGCGTGCAGGAGGTCTGGCAGTATTGTTGGTCGCCGATGACGGACGCCACCCTCATCGAACGCGCGATGTACGGGGCCTCGTTGGAGGAAGCGGCCGCCGCCATGCTGCAGGAGCGCTTCGCCGAGGCGGAGGCCGCCGGACAGGGCGGGCGCGCGCGGCTCGGCACCGCGCTGGTGGTGGAATCCTGCCGCATGGGCCTGCACCGCCAGAGCCAGGCGCTGCTCGACCGCACCGGCGCGCTGATTGCCGCGGATGCCGACTTCCCCTCGCTGGTGCGCGCCGCCGCCGACCTGCTGATGCTCCACCTCTCCCGTGAGCCGCTGGAAGCGCACCGGCTCACCGATGTCGCCGAGCTGGCGCTGCGGGCCTTTCAGCGCGCCTGCTACCTGCTGCCGGCATTGGTCGCCACCGCGGGGGAGGCGGAGGACGCGGTGCTGGACGCGCTGAACAGCCTGTCGCAGATGCCCGCGCCGTTCGGCAACCGGCCCGCGCACCGGGCGATGCTCTGGGACCGCCTGCGTGAGCTGGCCGATGCCGCCGATGGCAATGCCGCCGTCATCGGCGCCGCCACCGGCCTGTTGGTGGATGACGGGCGGATGCCGCTGGATGCGCTCACCCGGCGTTTCACCGGCTTCCTGCACAGCGTGAAGGACGACGGCGGATCCGGCCCGGCTTTCCTGCGCGGCCTGCTGCGGACCGCCCGCGGCGTGCTCTGGCAGGAGCCGGAGCTCTGCGCGGCGCTGACCGGCGTGCTGGCGGATTGGGATGAGGCGCGCTTCCTCACCCAGCTCCCCACCCTCCGCCTCGCGTTCAGCACGCTCACCCCGCGCGAGACGGACCGCGTCGCCGCCGTGGTCGCGCGCCAGCATGGCGTGGCGGCGCTGCCGCTGCCGCACACCCGCGAATTCAGCAGCGATGACCTCCTGCACGCCGCGGAGGTGAACCGCCGCGTGCGGGAAGCACTGCTGGCGGATGGTTTGGAACTACTCCTCACGAAAGGAGACCCCGCGACTGCCTCATAATGAGGAACACACAGACTATCAAACCCCGACGGGAAATCATCTCCTCCGCGGTAAATATATGTCTCATACAGACCACCACGACTCCAATACCGCCCTTGCCCGCTGGCGCCTCATCCTGGGGCGCTTCGCCGAGCAGCAACTGCCCGGCGCGCTGGGCATGGGCGACGATTACCCGCGGATGGACCGCGTGCTGCAATACCTCTACGGCCGCGAATACGGCGACCGCGGCGTGCGCGAAGACGAAGCGCGCACGGGCGGGATGGACGCCAGCATGCTCTCCGTGCCGGCGTGGATACGCGAAGCCCGCGCGCTCTTTCCGCGCGAGACCATGGAAACGCTGGAGCAGCACGCGCTGCATCGCTACGGCATGACGGAGCTCGTCACCGACCCGCGGGTGCTGGAGCGATTGGAGCCCAGCTACGAACTGATGAAGGCGATCCTGACCTTCCGCGAATTGATGCCGGCGGAGACGCTGGAGGTCGCCCGCCGCATCGTCCGCCAGATGGTGGACGAACTCAGCCGCACGCTCGCGAGCGAAGTGCGCCCGGTGCTGTGGGGCCGGCTGAATCGCCGCCAGCGCAGCCGGCAGCAGACCGCCGCCAATCTGGACGTGCCGCGCACCATCCGCGCCAACCTGAAGCACTACGATCCCGAGCGCCGGCGCCTGCTGGTGGAGCAGATCTTCTTCGCCTCGCGCACGAAGCGACACCTCCCCTGGCACATCATCCTGTGCGTGGATTGCAGCGGCTCCATGCTCGACTCGGTGATTCACAGCGCGGTGATGGCCGGCATCTTCCACGGGCTGCCCGCGGTGCGCGTGAGCCTGGTCGCCTTCGATACCAGTATCGTAGATATGACCGCGCAGGTAGACGATCCGCTGGCGGTGCTGATGAGCGTGCAGCTCGGCGGCGGCACGGACATCTACAACGCGCTGCGCTACTGCGAAGGGTTGGTGGAGTCGCCGGCGCGCACCATCCTCGTCCTCATCACCGATTTCTTCGAGGGGAATTCCCCCGAGGGCGTGATCAGCATGGTGACGCATTATCGCGAGGCGGGCGTGCGCGTGCTCGGCCTCGCCGCGTTGGACGCCGACGCCCGCCCCGTCTACGACCACGCCCTTGCCCAGCGCTGCGCCGACGCCGGCGCGGAGATCGCGGCCCTGACGCCGCGGCGATTAGCCGAATGGATGGACAACGCCCTCTCCTGACACGCATACGCGCCCAACTGGCGCTCTTCGATGACGCCGCGCTTGAAGCCCTGGCGAACCGCGGGCTGCTGCGCCGCGCCTATAAAGATCTGGACACCACCGCCGTGACGGTGATCGGCGAGACGGGCGACACCCTGCAGCTCGCGGTGGGCGACGCCACCGTCACCCTGCCCGACGCGCCCCAGCGCGCGTCCTGCACCTGTCCCGCCGGCGGCGCCTGCCGGCATATCCTCGTCGCCATCCTCGCCATGCGCTCTGGCGGGCGAGACGCCGTCGCGCCGGAACCGGGGATCACGGATTCTCCATCCGCGGGTTCCCCCGCCTCCGCGCTGCCCGAAGTCCTCGCCCTCGATGACGCCACCCTCCAGAAGTGGGCCGGTAAACCGCTCTTTCGCAAGGCGCTGCGGCGGCTCGCCAACGGCCTGGAGGTCGTCATTGAAGGCGGCGCACCGCTGACGATCGCCATCCCGGCGCTGCAGATCACCTGCCGCTGGTTCCCCGGCGCGGGGTTCGACGGCATGCTCTGTGGCTGCCATGCCGCCGGGCCATGCGAGCACCGCGTACTGGCGATACTCGGCGTACAGGCCCGGCACGGGCGCGCAATCGTCGCCGAAGCTGCGGCGATGCTGGAAGCCGCTTCCGGCGCGCCACGCACGCGGGCGGAAGTGCTGGCGGCGGTGGGCGGCATGCTGCACGAACTGGTCATCCACGGCTTTTCGTGCGCGGCGGACGCCACCGTCGAGCGCATGCAGACGCTGGCCGTCTCCGCGCACGGGGTGGACCTGCCGCGGCTGGAGCGCCTGCTGGAGACGCTGGCGGAGGAAACCCGCCTGCTGCTGGCGCGCAGTGCGGCGGCCGATACCCACAACCTGCTGGGAGCGGCGGCGCAGGCAGCGGCGCTGCGGCTGGCGCTGGCCGCCCGGCCTACCGCGCGACTGGTCGGCGAACACCGCTCGCGCTATGACGACATCGGCACGCTGGAGTTGGCCGGCATGGGCGCGCGGCGCTGGCGCACGCGCAGCGGCTACGTCGGCCTCACCGTCTACTTCTGGGACGCGGTGAGCCACGCCTGGGCCACCTGGAGCGATGCGCGCCCGGCTGAGCAGGCCGAACAGTTCGACCCAGCCCGCCGCTACCTGGCGGACGGTCCCTGGCCGGGCTGCGCATGCCCCGGCGAGGCCGCCCGCAGCCGCCTGCGGTTGATGCCGGCCTGGCGCAACGCCATCGGCCGCCTGTCCGGGCGCGCCGCCACGCAGGCACTGATCATCGGCGATGCCGGCTGGCCTGCCGGGCTGCCGATCAGTACCGACTGGCGCGCCCTCACCGACCGCGCGCTGACCGCGTTCGGCGACGGCTTTCGCGACGGCGACGAGCGGGGGGCGCTGGTGCTGCTGCAGCCGGCGCGCTGGGAAGACGCCAGCTTTGACGACGTGCGCCAGGAGCTGGTGCGCCCGGTCTTCGATGCCGACGATCGCGGGGTGTGCCTGGTGCTCCCCTATACCGCCGAATACCAGGGCGCCATCGCCACGCTGGAAGGCTGGCGCCCCACCCCCGGCACGCGCCTGCTCGGCCTGCTGCGGCTGCGCGCGGGGGCCATCACCGTCGAACCGTTCACGCTTTACGCCGGCACGACGCGGATCAACCTGACGCTGGACGCGCCGCGGTGTCCTCCGCAAACGGCCGCTCGCCCGTGTTCCCCGCTTAGCGGCGACGATGCCGGGGATGATCGCGGGCATTCCGCCGTCAGCCGCCTGCTTGCCGCGCTGGCGGCGGAGCTGGAAATCCTCGCGGAAAGCGGCCTCCTTGCCGCCCGCCGCCTCGATACGCTCCGCGCCGACGCCGCGCGGCTGCACGCCCTCGGCCTGACTGCCTGCGCGGAGGCGCTGGGAGCACTGCTCACGGCGCTGGATGCTGCCCGCGGCAGCGCCGACGCCGACCCGGCCCTTCCCGCCGCCGCCCTGCTGCGCGCCTACTACCTCCTGCGCTGGACGATGACGCTGGACGCGCTGCTGTCGGCGGCAGCGGCCTGGCGGTAGGACGGGCATGGCGGGAATCCAGCATAAAAACGCTTGTTTACCAATGGAGTGCTTGGGGCTGCGAATATAGGCAAGGTCAGCATACCATCTCGTTCGTCGTGAGGCACGCAGCGGAGCGGAGTGCCGTCAAAACGGGGACTGTCCCCCTGAACGTCGTGACCAGATGATCCACAGGCTTTTCACCGGGACTGTCCTCCTGGTGCGTGGACGCAACCGGCGGCAGACTCGGACGGCACTCCACTCCGCTGCGTGCCTCACGACGAACGGGTTTTGGTGGTGCCGGGTGCGGGGGCGACGGCTCCTACTCCGCCGATGAGCTCGCCAGCGTGTCCAACATGGCGATAAACTCCTCCGGCGGCTGCAATTGAAACGCCTTATTGGTGAAGGTGAAGGGCAGGTCCCGGTAGCGGCCGTCATGGTACCAGTAGAGGCGCGGCGAGATAGAGCCGGGGCCTTCGCGCTCCATGCCCATCGCAATGATGCCCAGCACATCCACCACCGTCACCACCTCCATGGTGTTGATCGGGTAGGCGATGAGGCAATGGCGATGCGGCACGGCCAGCAGCGCGCCGCCCGTCCCCAGGCAGTGCGGGTGCTCCTCCAGCAGCAGCGCATGCGAGGCGATGAAGAAGCTGTCGCCGGTGAAGACATACGCCTCCTGTCCGGGCTTGAGCTCCTGGCGGGAGATCTCCGGGCGCACGGTGCGGCGCACATTCGCCAGCCCCACCGCCAGCAGCTCGGCGTGCGATTTCCCCCACGGCGCCGCTTCGTCGGCGGAGACGCTGCGCACGGTGGACGGCAGATCGAAGGCGAGATAGCTGAGCGTGCCCGGCAGGTCCACGCGCTTGATGAGCGGCGCGTCGGCCGGGAAAGCCTTCTCGGCGCCCAGCCGCACCATGAGCAACGCTTTCACCTGTTCGAAGTCGCCGATCTTCCGCTCCAGCTCGGCCTCTTCGCTCTTGCTCTGCTCCATGGTGGTGAAGTGATGGGCGATGAACGCCGCCCACTCCGCGCGCGCGAGCTGACGGCACACCTGCGCCATATTGGCGAGTCCGTAATGCATCGAGCCGTCAGCGAGGTGCACGCCGTTCACATCCAGCTGGTAGCGCGCCCCGGTCGCGTCAAAATAGCGCCGCACCTCGCGGATGAAGGCTTCCCACTCGGCCAGCGAGAAGAAATTCGCCCAGTCGGGACGCGGCGGAGTACGCGCATCCGCCGCCGGGCGCTCCCCGCCCAGCGAACGCAGCAGCAGATAGAGGCCAAAGGCCAGCGCGAGCAGGAGAATGGCGATCGCCAGCGCGATGAACATGGTGCCGTCCTTGATGATGAAGCTCTGGAGGGAAATTCGCCTTCGCGCCGGGGGTTCCTGCCGACGCGCGCCGAAAACGGGTGCCCGCACAGCTTGTGCGCTTCCTTTCGACCGGCGCTCCCCTCTTCCCCCGGCCCCCTCCCCATGGAGGGGAGGGGGCCGGGGGAAGAGGGGAGCGCCGCCGGGGGAAGTATCAGTACTGTCTCACAGTTTTTGCGTGCACCCGCGCCGGTTGTGACGGTCATCGCCCCAGCTCGCGCCCGCCTCACCGCCCGCCGGCTAAATCCGCCACCGCCGGCACGGTCGCGCGGGTGAGGATCGCCAGCGCGTCGGCGGGCGGCCCCGCGCCAAACCCCTTGCCGAAAGCGGCAAAGGCGATGGGGGCGACCCAGGGGTCGTCTTCGGCGGCCAGGCGCGCGGCCAGCGCGGAGAGCACGGACGCGGGCAGCGGCGCCAGGCGGCCGCAGGCCAACTGCTGGCGGGCCTGCAGCCGGGCGTAAGCGCGCTGGGCCCTGGCGCGCTGGGCTTCGCCGGCGGGACCTTTCACGTCGGAGAACGCGGCGAACATCATATTGACCAGCGTATAGCGGTTCTGCATGAGCAGATCAACTAGCGGGCCGGCGGCAGCGGCGTCACCGCAGCGCAGCGCGGCCTGCAGCGCCGCCTGATAGAGTTCGTGCTCGCGCGTGACGTCTTTCGGGAACTCCTCGCGACGGGGACGTTTGCCCTCATACTGCTTCACCACCGCGCGGATGGCCGGCAGCGCTGCCGGATCGCCCAGATTGCCCAGACCTTCCAGCGCGGCCAGGCGGTACGCATACGCGCGATAACCGGCATCTTCGCCCGCCCTGCCGGGGTCCAGGTCGTCGCCCATCTCCTCGACGTCCACGTCGCCGCGTTTCAGGGCGTCGAGGAGGCGTTCCCGCGTGCCGGGGGAGTTTTCACACCCCAGCAGGCGCAGGCCGAGCATCGTTTTATGCGTGTGGCCGGAGGCGAGCAGCGCATCCGCGATCCCGCCGAATCCCCCCCGCGCATAGGGCAGTACCGCGGCATAATAGGCGTCCGCCTCATCGAGCGTAATGTCCCAAAAGAGGCTGGCGAGGGCATCGGTCACCGCGCGCGCCGCCGCGGGATCGGCGCACTGACGCAGGAAGGCGGTCATCACCGCCCGCTCGGCCTCCGCTTTGCCGCCGGCTTTGGCCAGCGCGGCGTTGAGCGTTTTCGCGTAGTCCGCGCGGCCGGCATTTCCGGGACGCGCCGGATTCGTCGTCAGCCAGCGTATCGTGTCCGCCATCACCGCGGGCCAGCCGTCCCATTGCCAGAAGGGCTGATGCCCCGCGGGCGGGTCGCCCATCACGGTGCCGGCGAAGACCGCCACGCGCCCGTTGCCATACGGCCAGGCGACGAGCAGCGGCTTGCCGCCGGCGGTCAAGAGCACTTTCGCGCCCGGCTTCAGGGTGACCGCGTGCGTCCAGTAGACGCGCGGCGCCGCCGCCCAGTTCAATTTCGCGAAGCCCGCCGGCGCGTCCGGACCGGCGGCGAGCGGCACGCCCGCGGGATGCCGCTCCAGGTCGCGGTGCGCGGCGAACGTCACCGGCGCCATCTCCTCCAGCGCGGTGCCGTGGTATTCTCTCCCGAAGGCGAAGAAACCGCCGAGAAAGAGCACCGCCCCGCCGTTGGCGGCGTAGTCCTTCAGCCGCGTGCGCGCCGGGGCGGGATTCCGCCCATTGGCGAAGGCATGGCCGTTGGTGTTGGCGATGATCGCCAGGTGATACCGCATCAGCTCGTCGTAGCTATCAGGACTGTACCAGCGAATCCAATTGCCCTGCACCCAGCTCGAGCGCTCGACGCAGCCGCCGACGCGGGCCAGCGCGCGGTCCAACCCATACTGGTCATACCAGAGGCCGCGGACGCTCCACACCTGCAGCGGCTGCGCGGGCGGGAAGGCCCACTCCGCCGGGGGCGTCACGCCGAGTTTCCGCGCCTCCTCGTCGTCACCGGCAACGGCGGGGAGGGCGAGCAGGCAGGCGACCATCACCAGCAGCAGCCCGTTACTTTTCAAAACCATAGCGCACTCCATCCATCAGCGGCGAGCCGTCTTTCTCCGCCAGCCGCAGCACGAACTCCCACCCGCCGCCGCCGCTGCAAATCTTCACGAGCAGCGTGTTGTCGCCCTGTTTCAGCGTCACCGGCACGCGGTCATCATCGAGCGAGGCGGCGCGGAAGGCGCGGTTGGCATGCACCGGGGCGCCGTTCAGCCAGATTTGCACGGTGTCGTCGCTGCCCACCAGCAGCAGCGCCTCGCGGCCGCGATCGGCGGCCACTGTCGTATACGCGTACGCGCAGGCCTCCGTGCCGGGCGGATAATACCGCGCGAAATCCACCATGCCGCCGCCCAGCGCCGGCTCGCCGGCCTTGCGCGTGCGCTGCCAGCGCACCTCCGCCTCATCTTTTCCGGTATAGGTAGCTGCCAGGTCAACCCTTTCTTCGGGCGGGTAGACCGCGTCGTAGCCCGGGCAGCGCGCCCCCGTGTTCGGGAACGGCCCGGCGATGTACCAGTCCTGGATGCAGGTCTCGGTAATCTGGCGGGTGGTCGCGCGTTCCGGCAGCGGCCGCGGTGACGTGTAATCCACGACAATGACGTTCCAGAAGCGCACCTCCGGCACGGTGAGGGTGACCGCGCCGCCGTCCTGCCGCGTTTCCAGCCGTTCGTGCCGGGCATCGGGGGCCGGGCAGAGGTTCCACGCGCCGGTGAGCTGCGCCCCCGCCGGCAAATTCAGACGAATAGGCAGGTTGCGCAGCGGCGCGGGCATCTTCTGGTCGAGGTTGGTGAAGAGCGTATACCGCGGGTCCACGTTGAGGAGGTGCAGCACCAGCCGCCGGCGCTGGCCGTCCAGCGTCACCGTCTGCGCCAGCTTCTCCCAGAGGAAGGGATTAGCGCCGTTGCCGAAGCTGACCACCGCCGCCGGGTCTTTCAGCCCGCGCATGCGGCTGTCCCAGAGGTATTCCGCGTAGCGCAGGGCGAAGCGGGGGTGATCGCCCACCGCGCTCTCCAGCGGGTGGTAATACGGGTGGCCGCCGCAGGCGAGGATGGCCGCCGAGACGTAGATCGCGTCAATATCCGAGGCCGTGGTCGGTTTGGTATCGGGCGGCGCCGGATGGCGGTAGAGCGGCCCGATCTGCCCGCCGGAGGGCCAGACGATATCGCGGCAATACCAGAGCTCCCCGGCGTAATCGGCCAGTTTCGGATACGTCTCCTGGCGGATATACTCCAGCATCGCCATGCCGCCGCCGTCATACATGGCATCCAGCGCCCCCACCTTGGCATCGGTGCCGGGGAAGGTGTTGTAGCCGAATTGAAAGGCAGGCACGGCGGCGCCGACCCGGTCGCGGGTTTTCCGCGTCGCCCACTTCGTCCACGACGAGCTGATGTAGGTGTCGTAGCGCACGGCATCCCAGCCGAACAGTTTTTGGCTTTCGATCAACTCGTTCGCGTGGTGGTCAATCGCGCCGGCGGTGATCTTTTCATCGGTCACCAGCCACGTTTCGCACCACTGGTGCATGGTGGTGACCTTTTTCTCTTCCATCAGCCGCCAGAATTCGAGGTAGTCCGAGGCGTATTGCACGTTGGGCGCGAACCACTCCGGGTGCGTGCGCAGCAGCTCGAAGCCCGACGCGCCGTCGGTGCCCCAGAGGTTGGAATACACAGCGCCGGCCATGCCGTGTTTGTGCAGGGCGGCGAGCAGATTCCTCGTGCCGGTCACCGAGTGGGTGTATTGGGTCTGCCCGCTGAAGAAGTCCTCGATGTGCGGGGTGAAATCGCCGAAATCGCACGGCGCCCAGAAGAAGAGTTCGGCGCCGGTCATGCCCTTCTCTCGCCACTCCCGCACCTGGCGTTCGGCATCGGCGGGATCTTTCCACCCCAGGCCGAGATTCGGCCCCTGGGCGGCGAGCATGGCAACCTCATACGGGTTCCGTGAGACGGCGAAGACGGCGCACGCCTCATCCCCCCGCCCGTCGTCCGCCGTGACGGCGGCGCGCACGTCCGCCCCCCACCGCATGCCCGCCGTGGAGAAGATTTCGCGCCACGTCTGCTCGCCGCCGGCGGGTATTTCCAGCTTCCGCGTCGCGAGGGGTTTCCCGGCCTCCAGCCCGGCGCACACCTCCAGGGCCACGGTCACCGCCGCCGGGGTGTCAGCGGCATTCGCCAGCGTCACCGTCGCCGTGCCGGTCTCCCCCGGCGTGTAGACGACTTTATCGGCCGATACCGAGGCGCGCACCGGGCAGCGGCGCTCGATGTGCACGCCGCTCACCGCCAGGTTGTACGGCAGCGCCGAGAGGTCCTTCACGCTGATGGTGCCGTCGGCGGCGGTTTTCGGGCGGTTGACGAGGATATCGGGGATCAGGTCTTCATCGCCGGGTCCCGTTTCCATCGCCGCGGCGCCGCCGGTTTTGTGCAGCTTCTTCGCTTCGGGCGAGACGCGCCAGCTCACCGCGTACCCGACATCCCGGCTGCCCGGTTTCACGGTGAAGTCCACCGGCACGTGGATGAAGGCATTCGGCAGGGCGTAGCGCAGCGGATTCACCCGGTGTGCGACATCGCCGGCTTTGATGGTCACCTCGACCGCGTTGCTGTAGCGATCGCCCAGCGGCGCGCGGGAGAGGAGGACGTGCAGCCGGTAGCGTCCCGGCGCCAGCGGCGCCTCCGGCGCGCCGGCGAGGAGCACGCCGTCTTTGTCCACCTCGGTATCCACCGCCACGCAGCGGCCGGCGGCCAGCGCTCGCGCGATGAACGCCTGCGACGCGGCGCCGTCCGCCACCACCGGCGCCGGCGCGAGCACGGCAAGCGCGCCGGCGCCGGCGCACAGCAGGATGAGGACGATACGTTGTGTCAGTGTGAGCATATTATTTGACGAAATCCACTTTCAGCGCCAGCCGAGCGCCGCCCGCATAGGTCACGATCCAGTTCTCGCCAGCTTTGCGCACAGCGGCATGCGCCGCCGGCTGCATCTCCCGCGGCACGGTGATGGTGCGCTCGCCCGCCGGGCCACCCACCGTCAGCGTGCCGCCTGTCTCGGTGATGACCAGCTCCGCCGGGCCGCCAGCGATGCGCAGGCCGAAATCTTCCACCGGTTCCGCGCCGAAGGCGGTGAGACTCTGGCGCCTGCCGGCGGCGGTGAAGATCTCAGCGCTATAGCCCTGTTCGGTCAACGCCAGCGCCGTCATGTTGCCGCGGATGAGGAGCTGGCCATCCCGCTTCTCCACGGTGAAGGGATTCGGGCGGTCGCCTTTGCGATACGGCAGGATGATCACGCGCATGGCGTCCTGCCCGCGCAGGCGCAGGATGTGCTGGCGCTCCTCGTACGGTTTATTATTGTTGGCCTTGCGGAACTGGCTCTGCTCGGTGGAGGGGTGCCAGGAGTTGCCCCAGTTGCCGAGGGAGGCCTGCATGGCGACCTCGGCGTCGGTATACAGCTCCCAGTCAATGCCCCATTGGCCGGTGAAGGCGAACTTGTTCAGGCCGGCGGGCAGCGGGAAGACGGGACCGGCGGAGGGGAGCTTCTCCGGCGCCGTATTCTGATCCGGGGTATGCATGCGCAACTCCGGCGCCTGCACACCGGCGGGCGTGTCCACCTCGCCCTCGGCCATCATATTGAGGGTGGAGATGACCGGCTTGCCGGCGAGATCGTTGCCGCCGAAGGTGTCTTCGATGACGATCACCGGGTGCGCCGGGTCGGGATGCAGGTTGCGCACGGTGCGCCGCCAGCTCATCGCGCGGTCCTTGCCGCGGCCAAAGTCGGCGCTGGCGCTGCTGCTTTCGGTGAAGTCGAGCAGCGGGGTATGACGCGTCTGCCCGTGCCACACGGACCAGCCCTCCGCCGGCTTGTCGAGCGGCGGGCGATCGCCGGCCCAGGGGAAACCGAGCACGGATTCCGGCAGCGCCATGCTGTGCATATACGAGCCGGCCACGCGCGGGTAATAGATCGGCCCCCAGTCCAGCGACAGCGGCGCGCCCAGCGCGTAGATCACCAGCGAGCCCATGTCGCCGTGGCGATGGTCGGTCAGATAGTCGCCGTTGATGAAGTGGATCGCGGTCTCATTCGGCGTCTCCCAGCCGTGGCGGAGCACGCTCATCCAGCCGTCGAATTGCGCGCTGCCCAGCTTCGGCGAGACGGCCGGCAGCGTGGGATCAATCTTCAGCGCCGACGCGCCATAAAAATTGTCGTGCGGCTGGCCCATCGCCTGCCAGGCGCCCATCAGGCGGGCGGAGAGCGCCGGGTTGCTCCGCGCGAAACCGGTGCCGATCTGCCCGATGCGCGTGCTCTGCTCGGTGGAGCCGTCGCCCACCGCGACGATCTTGCGCAGGCCGCCGAAACGCGGCTCCGGCGGGGTGAGGAGCTGCATCTCCCACTCGGCGTATCTCGCCAACCGCGGCTCGGTGGCGAAGGCGTCCATCACCCCGCGCCGCTGCATCTGCTGCAGCAGATTGAGGATCGGCACCATGGAGGCGCCGGCGTAATGCGCGCAGGCGCTGCAGGCGCCGGCGTCATTGGTGAAGCTGTAGAGCAGCTTCAGCGCCTCTTTCCGCACCTCCTCGACTTTCCGGCTGAATATCGGGTGATCCGAGAGGAAGAGGGTGAAGGTGTAGCGCGTGCCCAGCCACATGGCGGACATATTCTGCGGCCCCCAGTTCATGCCGCAGTCGGCGTGCATGGGGGCGACATCGTGGTTCCAGAGGCAGGAGGCGAAAAGCGCCATCGCCCGCTTCAGCTTCGCCCGCTCGTCCGCCGGCAGATGCGCGGACGCCAGCAGCAGGTCCGCCCAGCTCACGTAGGACGACATATTCGACGCGCCCATGAAGTAGTGCGTGGTGTGCTGGTAGATGCCCTCGCCGTTGACCTGGGTATCGAGGTACGCCGTCGCGAAACCGGTCACCACGTCCGCGGCCTTCTTCGCGGTGGCCGGGCTCGGATCCGCCCAGTAATCAAGGATCGGGTGGAAGTAGGGATTCAGGTTGTATTGCTGCTGATAGCGCGTCTTGCCGCCCTGCTTGCGCTCCTCGCGCAACGCGTCCGCCAGTCCTTGCCAGGCGTTGGCCGGCGCGTAGAGGTTGCCGTAGCCTTCCTTCGGGTCGGGGTAATCGGCGGGCAGCGGCGCCAGCGCCGTCAGGTTGACGCCGCTGTGCAGATTCATCACCCGGTTCATCTGCTGGACCTCCAGCTGCGGCTTCACGTCGGCGCGCTTTTTCCCCAGGTAAATGCCCCAGCCGAAGCGCATGTGGGTGGAGTAGAACTGCGTGGGCATGAGGCGCTGGAAACGCACCTGCAATCCAATACGCGGCTTGCCGTCCACCATGCCGGTATCGAAGCTGACGCCGGACAAGCCGGGCTTGATGAGCCGTGACGCCCTGCCCGCGAAGATGCCGAAGAGATTGTCGCTGCCGTTCGGGCGGGAATCGTAGAGCTGCCAGTAGAAGCCGGTATTCACCCCCCACGGGTCCCAGTGGGAGAGATACGGATAGGTGGTACGCGACCAGCGGTCCTTCGCCGCGCCGTCGAACTTCAGGTGGACCAGCGCGTCATGGCGGCGATTGCCCGTGTAGCTGTAGACGCCGCCGTCCGGGCCCATGCCGGCCTCCGTCGAGTTGGCGTGGTGGCCGCGATATTGGGCGCGGTCGGGGGTGAGGCCGTCGGTGATGTCCACCCCATACGAGATATCCACCTCGCACGCTTCCTCGAAGAGGATGACCGGCTGACCGGCCTGCATTTCGATGGTGGTGGCATAGGGCGCCTCGCCGGCGGGGATTTCGGGCAGTTCGGGCCGGTGCGAGCGCAGCAGCGCCCGGTCATAGAGGTAGGCGACGCGGACGCGCACCACCAGCGGGCCGCGGTCGAGGAACTCGACGCGCATCGCCTTCGCCGGGCGAGGCATGTAGTTCGGGCCGACGGCGGTCCAGGTGCCATCCTGGAAGCGCAAGCCCTGGATGGGCGACGGCGTTTTCGCCGGATCGGCGGACGCTTTCGGGATGCGGATGCCCACCCGGTCATTGACGATCTCGTAGCCGTCCGGCCGCTCGACCACCGCCACGCCGGGCGCGACGGCACTCGCTTTTGCCGCCACGAGTTTCCAGCTTTTCGTCGCCCCCGCCGGCAGGTCGGTACGCAGGGCGATGCGCCCATCCCCCATCACCTGAAACGGCGCCGGCTTGCCCTGCTCATCGAGGAGCGCCACCGCCGCCGGGAGTTTTATCCCCGGCTCCAGCATGACGATCTGCTCCGGGTGTGCGACGCCGAAATCCTCGTGCAGGGTGAAGGTGCCGAGGGTTTTCGGGGCCTGGGCGAACGCCAGCGCCCCAAGGGTAAACAGGCCAAGCGATATGAAAAATCGTTGCATACGCCACCTCGTTTCATGCGATTTTGACACCGTTCACGCCCATTCGCCCCGCCATGCCAGCGGACCGGTGACCGTTTCATCACGGCCCGGCACGACAATGCGCAGGCGTACGCCGTCCGGCACGGCGAGGCGGGCGTGATAGCAGTCATCCTGGCGATACCACTGCGCGCACACCTCGCCGTGCGGCGTGCGGAAGGAGCCGCCGGCCCGCGCCACGTCGCCGGGATGGGGCGCGAAGCGCGCCGCGCGCCAGCCGGCCTCCAGCGGCTGCAGGCCCAGCACGAAGGCCGGCAGCAGGTAGGCGGGGCCGGCGGCCCAGCCGTGGCAGAGGCCGGTGTTGCCGTGCTGGATGCGCGTCTCCGGGAAGGTGGGCAGGTCGTCATACGCCCCCCACAACGAGCGCAGCTGCGCCAGCGCTTCATCGGTCAGCCCGTGTTCAAAGAGCGCCTGCACCAGGAAATGCGCGAACCACAGCGTGCCCATCGGCACCAGTTTTTCCGGCGATGGCCGGTTGTGCGTCCGCAAACTGTCCTCGCCCACCGGCACCGGCCCCAGGTTCGCCGGGTCAATGAGCCTCCGGAGTAATGGTACCCGCTCTCCTTGGGGACATATACCCGCCAGTATCGCCATCGTGTTGGCCTGCTGACTGTAGATGGCGGTCTGCCCTTCGGCGGGGAGGGCATCGCGATAGAAACCGCGTTCGGCATCCCAAAAGCGCGCATGCGCCGTTGCGCGGATGCGCTCCGCGCGTTCCCGCGGGTGATCGCCCAATTCGGCGAAGACTGTGTGCTCGCTCAACCGCGCCAGCGCCCAGGCATAGGCGGCGTTCGTCAGCAGCAGGCCGCCTTCCAGCTCCACCGGCGCCCAGTCCCAGAACTGCCCGGCCGGCCAGCGGGCGATGAGATCGTCGTCCATTTGCGAATCCATACACGCCAGCAGGCGGCTGGCGGTCGGGAGCAGCGCGCGGATATCCTCGTCCCCCGCGTGCAGCCAGTAATCCACCAACGTGTGCAGCCACATGATGCTGCTGGCGGCGAAGGCGCAGTTGGTGCGCTCGGAGGGCATGAAGCCGTTGATGCGGCCATCGGGCAGGGCGCACTGCGCCGCCTGGAAGAGGGCATGCCGCATCATCGCCGTATCGCCGAAGGCATAGGCGGCCGCCCGGCTGTGCAGATAGAGGTCTTCCGTCCAGTGCACGCGCTCGCGGGTGGGGCAATCGGTGAAGCAGTCGGTGGTGCAGATGCGCACGTTCTCCGCGCTCTTCAGCATGAAGCGCTGCAGCCGTGAATCGGCGCACTGGAACGCCCCTTGCAGGCGGAAGGGATAGGTTTCCTCCAGCGCCGCGACGGACTCAATGGTCACCGGCTTTCCGCCGGGCGTGACATCGAGCGTGACATAGCGAAAGCCGCGCGGATGGGTGGCGCGGATGTCCGGCGTCTCGTCCGCCAGCAGATAACGATCGGTCAGGTGCGCGTAAGTGCGCTCCGGATTCACCGCGCCGTCCGGCGTGAGGAGCTCGTCGTAGGACACGTCCACCACCTGCCCGCCGCGCGCGTCCGCCAGTGTCACGATGACGTACCCGGACACCGTGCGGCCGAAATCCACCGTCAGGTAGCCGGTCTCCGTGAAGGTGCAGGGCAGCGCGACGGGCGCCGGCGCGCGCGCCCGCGAGGCGGCGGTGACGGCGGGAATCGGATCGTCCGTGCCGCCGGTCCACCTCCCCCCGCCGACCAGCGCGGAGCACACCGGCGTATACTCTGCCGGCGCGATGTCCCGCGCCACCAGGCGCGTCCACGGCGCGCCGCCGGGCTCGCCGATGACCACGGCGGCGTGCCGGGGTGACAGCCGCCGCTCCCGGACGAGTTCGGCGAGGTTCAATTCCTCCCAGAATCCGAAGTGCGACATCATACACGGGAGGTTGCGCTTCCAGGCGTTCGACAGTGTCGCCTGCCAGTCCGGTCCCGTGGACAGATCCCGCGTCTCGCCTGCTGTTTTCAGCGTGACATCCGTCAGCAGGCCGGGCCGTCCGCGCATCATCGTCGCGTTGATTTCGCCGACGTGGTGGACGAGCACCCGCAGTTCGTGCAGACCCGGAGCGACCGGCAGCGAGAAAGCATCAACGGTGTAATACGCCAGATGCGCCCGCGCCGGGCCGCGGGCGATGAACGCGCCGTCCAGATACAGCAGGTAGTGGCTGTCCGCGGTGATGGCAATGTCGAGGGTGGCCGCGGTATCGCACTGAAATGACCGCGTGAAGAACGCGTAGACGTTGCGGCCCGCCGCCACGTCCGCCGTCCAGACCCACTTCCCGCGCCACGCGGTGAGCAGGCGGCCTTGCGCCAGCGCGTCATCCGTCATCGTCATTTCTCAACCTTCTGCACGTCCGCCGCGGTAGCGGTGGAGAGATCGGCGCGTTTGAATGCGTCGTCGGAGGGGAGCGCCAGCAGCAAGGCGGGAGTGGCGTCAATGCTCACCGTGCCGGCGAGGAGCTGCGCCTCCAGCACGTGGCCGCCGGCGCGCGCATCCTCGCTGAGGAAGTGGAAGTGATAGCCGGGCACGTTCACCCCGGCGGCGAAGGCCGGACAGCGGAAGCCGACCAGCGTACCCTTCACCTGCGGTAGTTGAAAGACGGGCTGCGTCTTCACCACCTCCACCAGCGGCGGATAGGGCGCCTGCTGCTTCGGCACGCTGCGCGCTTTCACCAGCGTGAAGACGCCGGTCACCTTAATCGCGTAAAACCAGTTCGCCGTGGGCAGCGCGGCGTCAATCCGCTTCTCCAGCTCAGTCAGGCTCACCGGCGTTTCGACTTTCCATGTCTGGTCGGCGTTGAAGGTCGTCACCGCGGCGAAGGGCGTGGTCACCGCGCCGTCCACCTTCGCCACCGTGCCGTCAGATTTGATCTGATAGCACGTCCCGTCGAGTATCAGCATCTCGCCATCGAGCCCGGTGAAGGTGCCCAGGCCGAAATCGCCGTGGCGCAGCAGCGTCCTCACCGGCATCTGCCCATCGTAGATGCCCAGCATGAGCGCGTTGAGCGTGGAGACCTGATAGAGCGTCTCCTGCGGCGCCTGCGCCAGAGCGCCGAGCGCGCACGCCAGCAGAAGCAGCACGGCGATGCGTTGCAGCATGGGGAAACCTCCAGTATACAGTTGTCGTATCATTCCACTTTCCCCCACTCGCTTCCTTGCGGTGCCTTTTTTCCCCGGCATTTTTTTCGGTCAATACTTCCGGCGGCACAATTACTGACGCGGTAGTTGCTGACGGAATCGGGTATACTGTCATCATCGTGCACGTCCCGTGCAGGCAGTCAGGAGTTCGCCATACCGCCATTAGCTGATTTCGTCCTCCGCCTCGGTGGCCGGGAGTTTCTCCCGCTCATCCTCGGCGGCATGGGCGTCAACATTTCCGTACCGGAGCTCGCGCTGGCCGTCGCCAACGCCGGCGGCATTGGGCACCTGTCCGACGCCGGCGCGCTATCCGTCTCGGATCTGCGCTACGGCACGTCGTTCGTGCGCCGCCGGTTCCAGCAGAATCGCCATTTCGTCGGGAGCACGGAGAAAGCGGGACTGCTGTTCGACCTGGAATCCGTGCGCGAGGCCACCTTCCGCCTGGTCCGCGACGCGATGAGCCGCAAGCGCCTCGGCGCCATCTTCCTGAACGTGATGGAGAAGTTGACGATGGGCAGCCCGCGCGAGACGTTGCGCGCCCGCCTGCATGCCGCGATGGATGCCGAAGTGGACGGCATCACGCTGGGGGCGGGATTGCACCTGGGGTCGCTGGCGTTGATGCAGGAACACCCGCGCTTCAGCGAGACCCTCGTCGGCATCATCGTCTCCTCGGCGCGGGCGTTAAAGCTCTTCCTGATCCGCGCGGCAAAAGTCGGGCGCATGCCGGATTATATCGTGGTGGAAGGCCCGCTGGCCGGCGGTCATCTCGGCTTCCCCGAACAGTGGCAGGATTTCGACCTGCGCACCATCCTGCGCGAGGTGCGGCAGTGCCTTGACGGAGTTGCCGGGACGATCCCGGTTATCGCCGCCGGCGGTATTTTCACCGGCGCGGACGGCGTGGCGATGCTGCGCGAAGGCGCCGCGGGCATTCAAGTGGCCACCCGCTTCGCCGTGGCGCGGGAGAGCGGCCTGCCGGACCACGTCAAGCAGGCTTTCTTCGCCGCGAACGCCGAGGACGTGGTGGTGAACACCATCTCCGCCACCGGTTACCCGATGCGCATGCTGCGGCAGTCGCCCGCCATCGGCTCCACGCTGCCCCCGCAGTGCGAGTCCCTCGGCTACGCGCTGGACGGCGACGGCCACTGCAGTTACCTGGACGCGCACGCCTCCGGCAGCACGGAGAAAACCTGCCTGTGCGCGCACATGCGCAACTACACTATCTGGACCTGCGGGCATACCGTCTCCCGGTTGAAAGAAACCGTCCATCGCCTGCCCGACGGCACCTACGAGCAGCCGACGGCGGCAGAGGTTCTCCGGGAATATCTGACGGGCGCGGCGCCTGCCGGGTAGGGGTTAGGGATTGGGGGTTAGGGGTAGCGGGTTGTCACGTTGTAGCTTGCCAGGCAAACCGTCGCGCGCGCTACGAAGAAACCCGGCGCGCCTCAATCCCTAATCCCTAACCCCTGGCGACGGACACGGTCTATTACGACGGCCCGCGATAGATGACGAACAACTCCGCCATCTCCGCGGGAATCCGTTGGACGCTGCCTGGTGTCAGTCGCCACTGCGCTCCGCTGAAAAGACCGCGCCACGCTCCGGCGCAGTTCAGCGTGACAGGCTGCTCCTCCGTCGTGCGGTTGAGGACGACGGCGAAAGCCGGGCGGCCATCGCGATACAGCAGGTCCAGGTGCACACGGTCCGTGGGGGAGAGGAGATCGGCCGTCGCGCGGACGTCAGCCAGCCGCAGCGTGTGTTCGAGTACGTGGTGCAGGCCATCGCGCCCCGGTTCCGCCTGGCCGAAATTCGTACCGCAGTAGAAAACGGCGCCGTCGCCCACGCGCACGGAGGCGAGACAGGGCGCCTCATTGAACATCCCTTCGGCGACGATGCGCGCCCCCGCCAGCTCCGCGTAGCGGTGCGCGCCCCACGCCACCCCGCCGTCAGCGAGGCGGATGGGGTAATGCGTCCCGCCAGCGGTGCCGTATTGGTGCAGCGCCTTGCGCACGTCTTCAGGCATGGCGCCCGCGAGCAGTTCCTGTTCATCGAGCTGGAGATGGAAGGATGAGGTGCTCTCCATCTCGTGAATCCCCCATCTCTCCGCCAATCCGCCGCCGGGCAGCACGCGGCTGTGGCGGCCCGTGGTGCCGTTGTAGCCGGCCAGGTGCGCCTCATTGAGCAATATGCCGCCCGCGCGCACCCAGCGGTCCAGCGCGTCAATCTCCGGCTGCGTCAGATAGTAACAGCACGGCATGATGAGCAGGCGGATGCCATCCAGCGCGCCGTCAGCGAGCATGGCGTCATTGATGTACGTGAACGGTACGCTCCGCCAGTATAACGCCTGCGTGTAGGCCTCAATGGCAGCGTTGAGCGTCTGCACGGTATTCTGCGTGCAGAAGTGAAAAATCTCGTTCTTTCGGCTTTTCCAGATGGCGACCTGTGGCCGCGCGGGTCGCGCTTCCAGCAGCGCCTCGGCGTGCGGGCGTATGGCCTCCCAGAATCCGCGGGCGGCATGCGTCACCGGGCGATCGGCGCCGTCCAGCCGCACCAACCCCCACGCCGGCGCCTCACAGCCCAGCACCTCGGGCCGATACTGCCAGAAGAGGAATCCCTTGATGCCCAGGCCCACCTGCGGCAGCAGATCGCGCCGCAGCGCCGCGTCGGTGACGATGGGCTGGTGCACGTCGGTACAACCATGATTGACGTGGCTCTCCACGTTGTAGCAGCGCTTCTCCCGCGCCGCGGACACCACCTGGGTGATGGCCGCGGGCGAGGCGTTCATGGTGGCGGCGAACACCTCGCAGGGTTCCGCCACCGCGAAATCATCCACGCAGGTGACCGCGCTGAACCACCCCGGCACCACGTGCAGGTAGCGCCCATGCGCCGGATCGAGCGATTCGACCAGCGCCAGCCGCCAGCGGGCCTCCGCGGTCATCGTGTCCAGGTGGAATTCGCGCCAGTCAATGAAGTCCTGAATGGAGCCGGTCACCCGCGGCATTTCGACCTGCGACCACTCAACGTAGGGACGGCCCCACACGGCATTCACGTGGTCGAGGCTGTCATACTTGCGCTGCAGCCAGCCGATGAAGCCGCGGTGGCAATGGTCGCAGTAGCAGACCATGTTCGTCATGCTCGGCGTGCGCTGCTGGAAGGACAGTTCCGGCTCGTTCCACACATCCCACATCTGCAGCGCCGGGTGGGCGCGGTAGCGGTAGATCGTCTCTGCCACGAAAGACCGTCGCAGCAACAGCGCTTCCGGATGGTTGTAGCACGGCCCCGGATGCCCGCCGGCCGAGCGGTGCGACACGGCATACGGCTCCACGGCGTGCCCCATCGCATCCACCTGCCGCGCGTCCGGGCAGCGGGCATAGAGCCACGTCGGCGCCACATCGAGGACGAAGTTCAGCGTGACTCCCAACCCATGCGCGCCGGCCAGGTCCATCAGCGCATCGAGGTCAGCGAAATACCACTGCTCCGGCGCGCGATGCGACCACCGCCACTGCACGAAGAACTTCACCGCATTGAAGCCGAGCTCGCGCATATGCGCGAAATCCCCCGCCCAGCACTCAGGTTCGGGGGTCGGGGCGCGGTAATACTGTGCGCCGAAGAGAAAAGGGAAGCGTTCCATGGGGAAAGGGATTCGCCGCGGGGAGAATCACTCCTGCTGTGCATCGAAGAGGGGGCGGGTGAAAAGCCGCGTGACAGGTGCATCACCCCGCGGCATCGTCAGTTCGCTTGTCAGGCTGTCCCGCTTTCATCGCATTGCTGCTGGCAGATACGCAACGGTGATCGGGTCCGGAGGCCGACCGACCGACCCTGCCAGGCAGCAGGGGCGGTTGGTCGGCCTATCGCGGAGGACGTTCAATATTTCCCGTTCTGCGTCTCGAAGTGGGTGGCCTTGCCCAGGCTTTCGCCGCCCCGCATGATCCACGCGGCGATCCACTCGATGACCTGCGGGACGGAGACGGCGGGGGCGCCGAAGAGCGCCGTCGCCCGCGCGCTGTTGTTCAGATAGCCGATGCCGTTCGTCTCGCCGGTGAAGGTCACGGATTTGCCCATCAGCCTAGCGAACGTCTCCGCGGTCTCCTGGATGGAGATGATCTCCGGGCCGGTGATGTTGAGGATCGCCGCCGGGGCGCTCGCAAGCGCGAAACTCTGCAGCACCTGGTTGCTGCAATCCCCCTGCCAGATGACGTTGGCGTAGCCGGTGGTGATGTCTACCGGCTCGCCCGCCCACACGCGGCTGGCGATGTCGTAAAGCACGCCGTAGCGCAGCTCCACGGCGTAGTTCAGGCGGATATGCACCACTTTTTCCCCCTGCTCCGCGGCGAAGTAGTCGAACATGCGCTCACGGCCGAGGCAGGACTGCGCGTATTCGCCCACCGGATCGGCCGGCACGTCTTCCGTGCAGCCGCCTGTGCTCACGTGCACCAGCGGGTAGACGCAGCCGGTGGAGAAGGCGGCGATGCGCGAGGTGGTGAAGGCGCGGGCCACGTGGTACGGCACGATGACGTTGGTCGCCCAGGTCAGGTGCTCCTGCCCGGTGGAGCCGAACTTGCGGCCGATCATGTAGACGACGTTCTCCACCTTCGGCAGCGCGGCCACCGCGTCCAGGTCCATCATGTCGCAGGTGATGGTCTCGATGCCCATCGCTTCCAGCGCCGGCATGGGGAAGAGGTCTACCGCCACCACGCGCTTCCGCACCCCGGCGGCGTCAATGGCGCGCTTCGCCATGCGGGCGATGGTCGGGCCGACTTTCCCGCCGGCGCCGAGGATCATGATGTCGCCGTCCAGCGTCTTCATGGAGGCGATCAGGTGCGCGGATGGGCGGCTGAGCAGCTCATCGAGCTGCTCGGTGGTGGTAACGACGTTGGGGAGCGTGTCAGTCGTCATCGGGATACTCCTTGGTGCATGGCCTCGGTGGAGGCCAGGTGATCGTGCGTCGCCAGCAGGGACAGGCACTCGCGGATGACCTGCTCCCGCACGGCGGGGTCGGCCAGGTCGCGGTTGAGCGTCTGGCTGAGTGTGCGCTGATTGGCGTAGTAGAAAAAGGCGATGGCGGAGAGGACGAACAGGTACGTCGCGAAGGAAACGCGCTCGTGAAAGATGCCCGTCCGCTGTCCGGCATGGTAGATACGGCGGAGATGGGCGAAGGCCGTCTCGCGCACGTCCTTCAGCACGTGGGCGTGGCGGCCGCTCTCCAGGTTCTCCCAGGCGAGCAGGCGCCAGAATTCCGGCACGCGCGCGTGGAAAAACATGTAGTGGCGCAGCAGGATTTCGCTCATGTGCGGAGCATCGTCGTCGCCGAGGTCGAGAAAGAGCGCTTCCTCGTCGCCGATGAGGGTGAAGATGTGACGGATCACTTCGGAGAAGAGCGTCTCCTTGTTGGCGAAGTAGGCGTAGATGCGCTGCTTGTTGACGCCGGCTGCAGTGGCGATGACATCCACGCGCGCGCCGTGGAAGCCCTTGTCGGAAAACTCCCGCACCGCCGCCTCGAGGATGCGCCCCCGCGTCTCCACTGCCCGCTGCTGCATGGCCCCTCACGAAACTAACTAACTGGTTGGTTTTATTATGCGCCGATGTTGGCCAGGTGTCAAGCGCTGTTCCGCAGCCGTTGTGTAGTCCGCGCCCTCCGTGGCGCGTGTGACCAAAAGGCGACACCGTGTCCGACAACACCAGCGTCGGGCACAGTGTAGAGATGCGTCAACACGCGCCGCGGGGGGCGCGGACTACGGACAGAAGGCGAAGCTATACCAATCCGCATCCCGCAGCGCCACCCGCATCCGCACCGGTCGTCCGGACAGCGCGCGCACGTCCGCCCCCGCTTTCCAGCGCACGGTATAGTCCAGCGTATCGCCGATGATCTCCCAGCAGTCGTCGAGCGCGTAGCCGGGGAGGGGGATGCCGCCGGCGTCCTGCAGCTCCACCTTCGCGGAGCCGCCGGCGGAGGTGGCGATGTTCAGCGACAGGCGCTCCCCGGCGAAGGTGAACGGTTGCGTGACCATCTCGCCGCCGGCCAGCGGGGCGGTGAGGGAGACAAACCCGTCCAGCCGCAGCGTATAGCGGCGGATGGCGTTCGCCGTGCCGCGCCAGTAGCCGTCGCTCACGTAGCAGGAGAGCTCGTTCGGCGCGCCGGGAATGTCCGACGCGGTTTCCAGCAGTCCCCACCCCTGGTAGCAGTCGCCGTAGGCCCAGCTTCCCGTCGGGCGCAGGCCGGGGCGGATGAACGCTTCGCCCCAGCGCCGGAAGGTGCGCCCATCGCGGCTGCTCATGAACAGGCCGTCCGACACCGCCGCGCCGTAGCGCTCGCTCGCTTTCGCGCGCAGGCGGCGGTGCTCCAGCTCCGGCAGCGCCTCGATGGACGGCGACCAGGGGCGCTCCACGTAGCGCGCCGGGAAGCCGACGAAGAGATGCGGCGCGCGGTAATACGGCAGGATCATATTCGTGTACAATTGCTCGTGCGGCGCGCCGGGATACGCCAGCCACTCAGGCTCCGACCAGTGGAGGAAATCCGGCGAGGTGCAGGTGCGGATATCGCGGCCGTGCGCATTGCTCTGGCGGAAGTAGAGGCGGTATTCCCCGCGCCGCGCATCCCAGAAGGCCAGGTTCTGCGAGTCGAAATCCCCCGCCATCGCCAGTTTTTCCTCGCGCATCAGTGACCAGCGCAGGCCGTCCGGCGACTGCAGCGCGTACAGAGCGGAGGGCCAGGTATCCGACGCGCCGACGGCTTTGTAGCGCGCCTCCGGGGCGCAATCGGGATTGGAATCCTTGAACGGCGCGAAGCCGTGCACGCCGATGGCGTCCGGCCCGAACCCTATGAAGGTGATGTTGTTCGCCGAGGAGCCGTTGAACTCGATGAGGCCGAGTTCCGGGCGTTCCCAGTGGATGCCGTCGCCGCTCTCCAGGTAGCCGATGCGGATGGGCGCCTCGCGCAGGGAGGTCTGCTCGCCATCCTCAACGATATCGCCGTGCCAGGCCTGGTAATACAGGCGGAAGCGGTCGCCGTCGCGGAAGTAGGTCTTATATCCGCCGCACATGTTGCCTTCCCACGGCCGGTCACACACCAGCGCGACTTCCCGCATCACCGGCTGGTGCAGGCACAGCGCCGCCCCGCCCTCCAGCCGTTCCATCAGCGCGTCATCCACCAGCAGCTCCCGCCGCGATCCGATTGCGATCATCGCCCCCTCCCGGCTCGCACACGCCGTGCGTTTCATCGCTTTTTTCCACGGTGGGCAACGAGTTCCTTCCTGTGCTACAATCGTGCATCCCCCTGTCTGGAGGGCGTGATGAAGATCGTCTGTTTCGGCGACAGTTTGACGGCGTGCGGCGGCGAGGGCGGCCGCTTCAGCGATATTCTCGCCGACCGCTTCCCCGGCCACGCGTTTCTCAACCGCGGCGTGGGCGGCGACACCTTCGTGGAGGGGCTGGCGCGTCTGAAAGCCGACGTGCTGGACGAGCACCCGGATATCGTGCTCATCGAGCTGGGCGCCAACGACTGGTGGCGCGACGAGCGCCCCTACCGCGCGTGGGCGAAGGACCTGGAGGAGTGCGTGGCCCGCATCAAGTGGGCAGGCGCGCAGCCGGTGGTGCTGGGCGTCTTCGGCGCGTACCGCGACAGCACCGGCGCCTACACGCCCAAGCGCCGCGGCAGTGACGAGCGCGCCATCGCCTTCACGGCGCTGGAGGAGCAGATCGCCCGCCGCCACGGCTGCCCCTACATCGCCAACATCCAGGAATCCATCATTGGCAACCGGCGCTGCTGGGCGGACAGCAACCACCCGAACGAATACGGCAACCGCTTCGTCGCCGATACCATCGAGCCGGTGCTGGCGGGTCTGCTCTACGCCGACCCGCTGCCGGTGCGCACGCCGACGCTGGAAACCACCCGCGACTGCTGGCGCGAAGCCGTGACGCTGGCGCCCGACCGGCTGGCGGTGGTGGATGGCGAGACCCGCCTCACCTACGCGGAAGCGGACGCGCGCGTGATGCAGGTGGCACACGCGCTGCGCGCCGCCACCGGCGTCGCGCGCCCGGCGGTCGCCGTCTACATGCCCAACGGCCTGGAATACTACCTCCTCTACTGGGCGGTGCAGGCGCTGGGCGGGGTGATCGTGCCGCTGAACACCTGGCTGAAGAGCGAGAGCCTGCTCGGCATCTTCGGCACCGTGCAGCCGGACCTGCTCTGTCTCCGCCCGGGCGCGCAGCCGGCCAGCGTCTTGCACGTGGCGAAATCGCTCAACACGCCGATGCTGCACGTCTCCGCCGCGCCGACTGGCGACCCGCTGCCGCCGGAGGCGTGCCCGCCGCTGAGCGGCGACGATCTCTCCATCATCATGCACACCTCCGGCACCACCGCGACGCCCAAGGGGGCGATGATGCGCCACCGCGACCTGATGTTCAACGTGTGCGCCGCCATCAACGCCCACGCCTTCAGCCCGCGCGACGTGCACCTGTTGGTGAACCCGATGTTCCACTGCACGGCGCTCTACAGCTCGCTGCCCACCGCCGCCTATCAGCAGGCGCCGGTGGTCATCACCGCCTCCAGCGAGCCGGAGGACCTGCTGCGGCTGGTGCAGCGGGAGCGTATCACCACCTTCCTCAGCGTGCCCGCCGTCTTTCAGCGCATCGTCAACCTGCCCACCCTCGATGCGTACGACTGCTCGTCGCTGCGGGTGATGGCCTACGCCGGCTCGCCGATGCCCGTGCCGACCATCCTGCAGTTGCGCGCGCGTTTCCCGGCGGTGGCGCTGCACAACTTCTTCGGCCTCACCGAGACGATCAGCATGACGCACGTGCTGCGCAATGAGGACCTGGCCGCCCGCCCCGATTCCATCGGCCGGCTGCTGCCCTTCGTGGAGGCGATCATCGTGGACGCCGACGACCGGCCGGTGGAGCCGGGCGCCGTCGGCGAGCTGCTCTTCGCGCGCGAGGAGATCATCCCCGGCTATTACCGGCAGCCGGAGCGCCTGCGGGACGCCCTCGTCGAGCTGGACGGCCGCACCTGGTTCCGCACCGGCGACCTGGCCGCGGCGGATGCGGACGGCTTCTTCTACATCCGCGGGCGGAAGAAGGACATGATCATCGTCGGGGGCGAAAACGTCTTCGCCGCCGAGGTGGAGGCGGTGCTCGCCGCCCACCCGCTGGTGCGTGAGGCGGCGGTGAAGGGGGTGCCAGCCACCGGCATCCGCGCCCACCTGGGGGAATTAGTGAAAGCCTTCGTCGTCCCTGCCGACCCCGCCCTCACCGAGCGCGACATCCTGCAGCACTGCTACGCCAGCCTGCCGTCGTACAAAGTGCCCGCCTTCGTCGCCTTCCTGGACGCGCTGCCGCGCAATCCGTCGGGGAAGGTGCTGAAGGATGAGCTGGGGTGAGAAGTGGATGTTCGAGAGTGTATCAGGGAGATACATCCCTCCCGTGTTGCTCGATATCCGGTCCATCGGCCCGCTCCGGCCAGTCCACGCCGGTGGACTTCGTGGCTCCAGCCCCGGATTTCAATCCGGGGGACGGAAGCCGACCCATGCCCAGCCCTCCAAAGCGGTATTACTGATGCGCGCATTGAGCTCGTCACGATCCCTCATCCTCACTCCGCAGAGGCGTCACGATAGGGTTCGCGTATCCTTTATACTCGTACTCGTACTCATACTCGAAACGGTTGTCCTGAAGCCGAGCGCTGTGTTACCGCGCGTCGGGCAGTCCGGCGCCTGGCGATCAGACACGCTGTGAAGAATCGAAGCCCATATTCGAGTACGAGCACGAGTATGAAACGAGCGCTTACGCGCTTGATGATGCACGGGAGGAGTACCAAGGATACTCAAGGTGCCGGCGGGAGCACCACGCACCGGAAGCCCATATAGTTGAACCTGAAGGACGGGGTGCTGCCGATGCGGAACGCGCTGCGGGTAGAGCTGGCGTTGTTGCTCCACGACCCGCCGCGCAGCACGCGAACTTCGCCCGTCGCCGGCCCGGGCGGGTTGCGCGCCGGCGCCGTCCGGTAGTATCCTGGCTCGTACCAGTCCGCGCACCACTCCAAGGCGTTGCCCGCCATGTCGTGCGCCCCGTAGGGGCTCGCCCCCGCCGGGAAGCTGCCTACCGGCCAGGTGCTCTGCTGCTGTGCGCGCGCGGTGTAGTAATTCGCGCACTTCGCCGGGTCCCAGGCGTCCCCCCACGGGTAGCGGCGCCCGTCCGCGCCCCGCGCCGCCTTCTCCCATTGCGCTTCCGTCGGCAACTGCGCCCCCGCCCAGGCGGCGTAGGCCGCCGCGTCGTCCCAACTCACCATGACGATGGGATGCCCCTGCAGCGCCGGGTCCGCCCAGCCGACCTTTCCCTTCCAGCTATAGGGGCGGGTGATTGGGAACGGCGGCAGCGCCCGTCCGGTCGCCGCGCAGAACGCCCGGTATTGCGCCACCGTCACCTCGTACTGATAGATCCAGTAGCCGTCCAGGTACACCCGGCGCTGCGGGCGCTCATCGCCGAAGCCATCATTGGCCGTGCTCCCCATCAGGAAGTCCCCGGCCGGCACCCACACCAGCGCCGCCCCGTCCTTCGGGTTCGTCCGCCCTTCCCCCGCGCGCGTGCCGGGGGGGAGTATTGGTATCGCCTCAAGGGTGAGCGCCAGGGGTATGGTCTGTCCCGCGTTCACGGCGACCGTGCGGGTCAAGGTGGAATAATTGCGCAGATCAACGCGTATCTCCACCTCGCGGGTCGCCCGGCCGCGCATCGGCACCGCCACGGTGCAGGGCGAAACGGTAGCGGCGGGTTGCCCCTCGACTACCACCGTGGCGCCCGCCGGGGTGGTGGTGATCTGGAGAACAGCGGGATCGAGCCTCGCCAGCGCCGGCTCCGCCAGCAGGATGGCGAGCACAAAGCGGAACGTGAGGGTTGTCGCGCCGATAAGCGGGAGATCCACCTGCTGCGGCGCCTCCCCGCTGCGCTTCGTGATCTCCGCCGTCTTTTTCCCGTCCACTTCGATGATCAGCGCGCCGGCCGTGTCCAGCCAGCGGTCGTTCACGCCCACGGTCGCCGTGAAGCGTTCCCAGTCCGTCACATCGAAGCGGATCCAGCCGTCGGCCCGGTCACCGTCGGCGTTCTGCAGGTAGGCGTGGGTCCGATAGGGCTTCCCGCCCAGTTTGACCTCCTCGGCGGCGAAGTGCCAGGTGCGGCCGGCGGAGCCGCCCACCGGGCGGATCTTCGCATCGAGTGGCACGGTGTCGGCAGACGCCCACGCCGCCAGCAGCGCCAGCAGCGCGAGTCCCATCATGCGCATCATGGCCTCCTCCCTTCGCCTGGGTCGGCAGACATTGCCTGCATGACCGCTTCCAGCGTGGTGCTACGCGGAGCAGTCCCCGGCGTGGCGAGCGCGCATATCACGTTGCTTGCCTCAGTATACACCGGCGTGTGCCGTTGTCAATTCGCCTGCGCGCTGTTCGCCTGGTCGGGGACAGGAGCGGGAGCGTGTACGCGCGCGATATTCAGTTGTTGGCATGCCATCGCGTTTCCTGCTATCATACCGCCAGCTATCGGCGCCGACCGCCGGGCAAGGAGTTCCCCGATGACATTCAATGGCCTCAATATGCACCTGGGCAATCTGTCGCGCCTGTCGGCGGCGCGGACGCGCTCCATCAGCGCGGAGAACCCGACGGGCGAGAAGGGGAAAGGCGGGATGGCCATCAACCCGGAGCACGGGCCGTCGCGCGAGCTCGGGCAGGGGTGGAAGGTACGGCCGTGCATCGGTATCGCGCCCGGTGAAACGGCGGAGCTGGCGCAGATTGAGGGGTCCGGCGCGATTCAGCAGCTCTGGATGACGCCCACCGGCAACTACCGCTTCAGCATCCTGCGCATCTACTGGGACGATCAGGAGCAGCCGGCGGTGGAGTGCCCCCTCGGCGATTTCTTCGCCAGCGCTTATACCAGCTTCAACGTCTACGCGCCGCTTAACTCGCTGGCGGTGTGCGTGAACCCCGGCAACGCCTTCAACTGCTACTGGGAGATGCCCTTCCGCCGGCGCTGTCGCATCACCGTGGAGAATATCGGCCCGGAGGCGATGACGCTCTTCTACCAGATCAACTACACCCTCACCGAGGTGCCGGAGGAGTGCGCCTATTTTCACGCGCAGTTCCGCCGCGTCAATCCCCTGCCCTTCAAATCCGTCTACACCATCCTCGACGGCGTGCGCGGCCAGGGGCACTACGTGGGCACCTACCTGGCCTGGGGCGTGAACAACAATGGCTGGTGGGGCGAGGGTGAGATCAAATTCTTCCTGGACGGCGACGGCGCCTTCCCCACCATCTGCGGCACCGGCACGGAGGACTACTTCTGCGGCTCCTATAACTTCGAGAACAAGGCGGCCCGGCAGTACCAGGAGTTCACCACCGCCTACGCGGGCATGCCGCACGTGGTGCGCCCGGACGGGCTGTATACCTCGCAGCAGCGCTTCAGCCTCTACCGCTGGCACATCATGGACCCGGTGCGTTTCACCGCCGACCTGCGCGTCACCATCCAGGCGCTGGGCTGGCGCAGCGGCGGCCGATACCTGCCCCTGCAGGACGACATCGCCTCGGTGGCCTTCTGGTATCAGACGCTGCCCACCACGCCCTTCCCCGCGCTGCCCGGTCGGGATGAGCTGGAAATCATTTAGCGGCTCTCTCACCGCACCTCGTTGGTGGATCGCCGCTCAATCCGCGGGGGTGACCCCCGGCCCGGGCGGCGGAGGCGGCAGCGGTTTCGGCTCCTTCCGCAGCACCACCGCCAGCGGGAGCATGGCGGGGCCGTCGTGGGTGACGGTGAGGGGGATGACGCGGGTGGCGCCGGCGGGAACGGGATAGGTGGCGAGGGTTTTGGTGCTCCAGCGCCAGTCGCGGAAGGTGACGCGGTTCGTCGCGCGGTCGGTATAGGTCCAGTTGGCGAGCTCCACGCTGCGCGCATCGCCGGGCATCCAGGTTTGCAGGCGCTCATCGTAGACGGCGGTGGCGGCGGCGCCGACATACACGCCGGGCAGCGTTTTGTGCGGATAGCGCAGGTAGATCCCCACCCGTTCATCGGTGTTGGCGCTGTTGGTCACCGTGAGCTGCATCACCGTGCTGGCGCCGTAGCTGCCGTTATTCGTCTTCGCCTGCGCCGGGTTGAAGCTGCGCTCGGCGGTGAAGTAGACGTCATCGCGATAGGTCTTATTCCCCTGCGCGTCCATGATGGGCCGGCAGAGCCAGAGCCAGCGCACCGCGGCCGCGCGGCGCTCATTGCGGCCCACGTCAAAGGGATCGCCGGCGTTGTCGAGACGGATTTCCGCGTGGGGCCAGGAGCCGCGGACGTGCGGGCCGCTGGCGGGGATGAGCGGCAGGCCGGTGGTCAGCGTCTCCTGGCGCCAGGCCCAGACGGTGGAGACGCGCGCGCGCAGCGGGCCGGGATCGCCGACCACCTTGCGCAGGTACAGGCGCATGCGCGCGCCAAAGGTGCTGCCGCCGCCGATGGCCCAGACGTGCAGGAGGTGTTCGCGCATGCCCGGCGTGCCGGCATCCGGCGCCGGCGCGGGATCGAGCAGCAAGACCGGCGTGGGGGTAAACAGCGCATTGGTGAGCTCGGCGTAGGCGTTGCGCTTGCCGATGACCGTCAGATTATCCAGGCCCAGCGGATTACGCTCCGAGGCGCCCACCGCCAGCCCCACCTGTTCGCCGCTGACGGCCAGGCGATTCTCCGTTGACAGATTCTCCACGACCACGCCGAGACAGATCGGCTCGGCAAACCAGTTCTGGTGATAGGCGAAGAGGCGGTAATTCACCGCGTCGTCCGCCGTCACCTCATCCATCCAGAGCTTGCCCTCCATCGCGCGCGGCGGCCAGCGCGTGTCCTCCGGGCGCCCTGGATCCTGCGGGCGCCCAATACCTTCCGGATGATTGGAGACGAAAAGA
This sequence comes from Armatimonadota bacterium, assembly GCA_029553475.1. GTDB lineage: Bacteria > Armatimonadota > Hebobacteria > CAIYQO01 > CAIYQO01 > JAKIYB01. Next base: position 22,171 of record JAKPKV010000038.1, on the reverse strand, counting down.
CGGGTAGCGCCGCGCGGGGTGACGGAGGTCCAGGCGAGGTCCGGGCCGGTGGCATCCAGCTCGGCGGTTTCCGGGTGTTCGGCGCGGTAGACCTCCCACTCGCGCCAATCGCGGCGCACCTGGGCGACCGCGGACGCACACAGCAGCAGCGCGAGCGCGATCCCCCACTCCCTAATGCCCCTCCTTCTGCTCATGATCCGTCGAGTGCCCTCTCAGCGATGGTATCGTGCGAAGTACTATTGTACCATAGGCATTCGCGCGCGGCATACCATTATCCGCCGCATGCGCGCGGCCCGGCACCTGGCCGGGCCGCGCGGGGCGCTGACGTCTCGTCCTGAATATGCCGCCGGCGTTCGCGGCGCATGTCGCCGCGTGCCGGCCGGATTATTTTTTGCCGATGCGCACCTGCCAGACCTCCGGGCCCGTCTCCAGATACTCCCACTCAAACTGGTCGGGCAGCTCAATCAGGAACTGGTAGTACAGCGGGCGCGGCTCATGGTCATTGATGAGCAACATGCTCTGTCCGGGATTCAGCGACGCGTAGGCGGTGAAAATCGCCGGATGCTTTTGCGGCGCCGGCAACGGGCGCACGTCCACTTCAGCGACAATCGCGGACTCTGCCATCTCGATGCTCCTTTTCTCTGGTGTATCGCGAACACAAGTATCTTACTGTTGTTATTCCTCGCCAGCTATGACAGAAGTCATATCTCGGTGAGATGCGCGGGGATTTTTCGCGCAGGCTTTTTGATACATGCATATGGCGATCTCCAGCCTCCGGTTGGTCTGTTCGATCCGCCGCGTCCCTGGAGAGGGACGCCTGGCCGTTACTTGTCCCCCGTAGCGTTGGCGAAGGGGGATGGCCCCGCAGGGGGTACTTCAGTGCCCGCATCCCCCACCATAGCGACAGGCGACGATCAAAGAGCGCAGGCGAAAAAGTCGGGGCATGGCGACGGATTCTCCCCTTCGCCGCTGTGCGCTCGGGCGGCTGCATGGGCGCGGAGGCGGCGGCGTTCAGCTTTGACGGACCGGAGACGGCCGTCTCGCGGGGTGCATCCGTCGAAATCACGACACGCGGAACCGCGTGCTCCCCTGCCAGACACCCCCGGCGGGCACGGCGTGGGGTTCGGCCACGTGGCCGGTTTCCACGCAGACCATGCGCGGGTATTCGGTGTCGCCGAAATCGGGCATGCGCTGCGCCTTGGCGGTCCAGGGGTTCCAGACGACGACGTCCGGCATGTTGTGCTTGTGGATCGTGATCGTGCGGCGGCGGCTGGCGTCCTCCACCTGGACGACGTCCGGCGCGGCGACGTAAATGCGGTCGGTCTCCGCGCTGAAGGTGATCGCCTCGGGCGTCTCCACCGCGCGCGCGTCATCGCGCAGCGTGTCGAGGTAGGTGACGCCCCGCAGGCCGCGGACGGCGACGCGGCGCACGTCGGCGACGCTGAAGTAGGTGTGCAGCGCGGCGGTGAAGCTGAACGGCGCGGCGCCGGAGTTCTCGACGGTCATGCGCACGGCGAGGGCGCGCGCGGCCAGCGTCACCGCCAGCTCCAGGCGGAAAGGATGCGGCCAGAGCTGGCGCGTGGCGGGGGTATCTTCCAGGTGCAGGACGCATTCCACGTCGCCGTTCTCCTCGACGGCGGAGAGCGTCGGCTCCCACTCGGTGAGGCGCGCGAACCCGTGCGCGGGCAGCGGCCCGCCGCCGAACTGCGGGAAGATGACGGGGATGCCGCCGCGGATGGGCTTTCCCGCTTCGAACGCGGATGCCGCGCTCATGAACAACAGGTCGTCGCCGCCCACGGCCCGCCAGGACGTGACGTGCGCGCCGTGCAGGTAGATCTCGGCGGTGGCCCCGGATTGGTGGCTCAGCATCGCCTTGGGCAGGCCATTCACCCCCGGCACGAAGCCCACCGCGCCGGGAATGCCGAATTGTAGCGTCAGCTCTTCCAGCATCGCTCGCTCCCCCGACGGGCGCCGCGGAGGCGCCCCTTTGAGTGTAGACCAGATGGGGGCAAGAGGGCAACCCGCGGTGTCGCGCGCTCCGCACAACACGACGGCCGCGCGCGGGGTAGGAGAAACACAAGGGGGGCGGATGATACGCGCGGTGGGATACGCGGGGATTTGCCTGGGGTTGCCGGCGCGCTCCATCACGCGCACGACGCGGCTGGCGCATGCCACGCCGGAGCGGCTGCGCGCGTTGATTCGGCTGAATCTGACCGACCTGCTGGCGATTCTCGCCTATAACGTGCGGGAGCGCTTCTGCCTCTTCCGCATCAACCAGGGGATCATCCCCTTCGTCTCGCATCCGATCAATACGCTGGCGTGGTGGGAGGAGTTCGCGCCGCTGCTGCGGGAGAACGGCGAGTATATTCGCGCGCATGGCCTGCGGGTGAGCATGCATCCGGGGCAGTATACCGTGCTGAACTCGGAAAATCCCGCGGTGGTGGAGGCGGCGCTGGCCGAGCTGGCGGGCACCTGCCGGGTGCTGGACGCCCTGGGGCTGCCGCCGATGCACAAGATCGTCATCCACGGCGGCGCCGGCAAGCCGGAGGCGGCGTCGGCGCTGGCGCGGCTGCGCGCGGGCTGGACGCGCGTGCCGGCCCATGTGCGGGCGCGGCTGGTGCTGGAGAACGACGACCGCGTCTTCAGCGTCGAAGACCTGCTGCCCGTCTGCCGCGCGTGGGGCGTGCCGCTGGTCTTCGACTGGCTGCACCACCACGCCCGGCCCGGGAGCTGGGCCGAGCGCCCGGTGGCGGAGATTCTGGCGGAAGTCGCCCAAACGTGGCAGCCGCACGACGGCCCACCGAAGGTGCATTTCAGCAGTCAGGATCGCGAGAAGAAGCCCGGCGCGCACGCCTACTGGCTGGAGACGCAAGAATTCCTCGCCTTCGCCGCGCACCTGCACGCGCTCACCGTGGACGTGATGGCCGAGTGCAAAGGGAAAGATCTCGCCCTCCGCCGCCTGCGCGAGGAGCTGGGCTGGGAGATGCCGGCGTGTGGGGATGTCGGCCCGCCGCCGGCAGGATGAATCGGCCCTCCCCTTCCTTCAGCAGGATCGTTATACCGCGAAAATCCCGCTGCCGGCAGTGGGACAGCAGGGATACATGTCCGCGTCCAGGTTGCGCGGAGCATAATACCGCGCGGTGAGCACCGTCGCCAGGTAGTCGGCGGCTTCCTGTTTCACCAGCACCATGATACACCCGCCCAGGCCGGCGCCGGCGATCTGCGCGCCCGCCACGCCGTTGACGGAGAGGGCGATGTCCACCATCTGGTCTATTTCCGGCACGCTGCAGGCATATGCGCCGGTCTGTCGGACCAGCGCGGCCTCCGGGTCGCCGGCACGCGCGCGAGCGGCGAGGGCGGCCAGCGCCGCGTCATCGCACGCCGCCAGGAACGGCCTCGGCTCCTTCCCGGCCCACTGCACCACGCGGTCGCCGTCATGCGAGCGATTCATCCACTGGCCGAACTCGGCGGCATGCCCATGCGCGAGCACCTCGGGAGCCGCCTTGCCGCGCGCGATCTCCGCCAGCCCGTAGAGCACCACCGGCCGCACCTGATACCGGCGCATGCTCGCGTCATGCGTGGCGAAGACGCGTCGGCAGAAGGCTTCATCAAGGCGCGCGATGAGCTGGTCGCGGTCCATCTGCTCCGGCAGTCGCGCCAGCATCGCCACAAAGTCGGGATAGCTCACCCCCAGGTGCGCGGGGTCGAGGTCGCGCAGGTGGGTGATGCGGTCCGCATAGGCGGGGAACTCCTGCTTGAACAGCTCCCGCCCGATTTGGTAGCAGGCCACGCGGTGATTGAAGATATCCTTCGCCCCCACCGTCTTGCGGGCGTGAATCCCCGAATGGCACACCAGCAGCATATAGTCCGACGGGAAGGGCACGGTGGTGACCAGTCGGAAGGGGAAGAAACCCACCTGCACCACGTCGCCGCGGCGGGCGAACTTCATCGCGCCGTGGTCGCCGGCGCCGCCGCGGGTGCCGACGTACCACTCCCCTTCCCCGCAGAGCTCGACGAAGCGCTCGGGCGTCAGGTCCAGCCGGTTGAGGAAGGCGGCGGCTTCCATGGTCGCCACCACCACCGCGGAGGACGAGGAGAGGCCGCTGGCGATGGGCACGTTGCCGCCGAGCAGGCAGTTCAGGCCGACAAAGGGCGCGTCCGGATATTCCGCGCGCAGCCGGGCCAGCGGGGCGATGACGTACTGGCTCCAATCACCGGCCGCGGCTTCCGCCCGGCGCGTCACCTCCGGCCCGCTGACGAAATCGAGCCACGGCTGGCCGGTATACCCCGCCATCATCTCGTCCAGCGTGAACGCGCGCTCCGCGAAATGGCGGGCATCCAGGTTCGCGATGTGCACCCGGCGATCCTCGCGCCGTCCGGCGACGATGAACAGGTCGCGGTCAAGCGCCACGTGATTATTCATGCCGCCCTGATGATCCACGTGGCGACCCATCAGGTTCACCCGGCTGGGCGCGCGCGCGATGACCACCGCGCCATCGCCATACCGCTCGCGGTAGTCCGCCAGCAGCTGCAGCAGCAGTTGCCGTTTCTGCTCCACCGCCGGGCGGCCCTCACCGTAGATCGCTTCCAGCGCCGTCGTCACCTCGTGACCGCCGGCGCCGATCAGGCGCTGCCACTCGCGCACTTTCCGCTCGCGCGGGCGCCAGTGGACGACGGCCGGCTGGCGGCGGGCGCTGTAGTATGCTTCGATGGCCTGCAGTTCTTCCGGGGTATTGAAGGCCATCGCCTCTTCAGGATAGCGCAACGGCACCATGTCCACCTTCGCGCCTTCCGCGGCCAGCACGCCGATAACGTCAGTCAGATACACCTCGTTTTGCGCGTTATCCGCGCCGATACGGCGCAGCGCGCGGTAAAGCACCGGTCCCTTGACCAGATAAACGGAGAGGTTGGCGTACCGCACGCGGTCAAGATAGGCGGGCGAATAGCTCCGCCCATTGATGCGCAGATGATAGTCCGCCTCGGTGAAGTTGCGGTCGAGCAATTCCTGGTCAATCGGACGACCGAGCTTGATCGCCTCCCATACCGCGCCGAGGGCGACGGCGGCTTTCTCCTCGCGGGAGAAGTAGGCGCGCGCCAGCCGCTCGGCATCCTCCGGGGAGAGCGGGCGCTCGCGTACCAGCGCGCGCAGGTTGATGAGCAGGCGCATGCGGGCGATGTCGAACGTTTCCACGTTGCCGATGATGCGCCCGTCTTCCTCGATCACGATGCGGCCGGAGCCGGTGAAGATCTCCGCCTCGCCGACCACAAAGGCCAGCTCGCAGTCACGCGCATAAAACGTCTCGAGCAGGCGCGCAACGATCGCCTCTTCCAGCACCTTGTCGCCGGCGACGATCATGATGTCGCCCTGGTACCCGTGCGCCTCCAGCAGATCGGTGGCCACGCGGGTGGCGTGCCCGGTGCCGCGCTGTTCCGCTTGGAAGGCATACATCACCTGCGCGGGCACGGCGGACGCGGTGCGCATCACCTGTTCCGCCTGCTGCCCCACCACCAGCAGGTGGGCGGCGAGCCCGGCGCGCTGATACGTTTCCAGCGCGCGCACGATGACCGGCTTGCCGTCCACCGGCAGGCAGACCTTGTGGACGTTCGGGCTCTGCATGCGCGTGCCTTTGCCGGCGGCGAGGATGATGGCGGTGATGGGACGTGTCGCGGTCATGGTGATGCTCCGACGTACGGCGTAATCTGCTACGGTGTACTATACCCATCGGTCAATCGGCTTGTAAAGCGCGGCACCGGCGGCGTGGATTTGTCATCCGCGCGACAGGTGACGCCGTCATGGACAGGTCGCGCGGACTGTACGTCCGCGGTCCCGGCATTGCCGGCGCATCACCCATTATCCCGCGGCCACCCGTTCCGCGACCGCGCGGCCCACCTCTTCCGTCGAGCGCGGCGTCTCGCCGGGGGCGGCGATGTCGCCGGTGACGAAGCCGGCGTCCACCGCGGCCGCGACCGCCGCGTCCACGGCGCGGGCTTCCGCCTCCAGGCGCAGCGAGAAGCGCAGCAGCATGGCGACGCTGAGGATGGCGGCCAGCGGGTTGGCGATGCCGCGGCCGGCGATATCCGGCGCGGAGCCGTGGATCGGTTCATACAGCCCCATGCGGGTGGCGCCGCCCGTCTCCACGCCCAGCGACGCCGAGGGGAGCAGGCCCAGGGAGCCGGCGAGCATGGAGGCTTCGTCGGTGAGGATATCGCCGAACATATTCTCCGTCATGATGACATCGAAATCGGCGGGACGGCGCAGCAGGTGCATGGCGCAGGCGTCTACCAGGATATGCTCGAGCTCGATGTCGGGGAACTCCTCCGCCACCACGCGGGTGGCCACCCGCCGCCAGAGGCGCGAGGTTTCCAGCACGTTCGCCTTGTCCACGGAGGTGAGTGTTTTTCGGCGGGTCCGCGCCAGCGTCGCCGCCACGCGCACCAGCCGTCCCACCTCGCGCTCGGAATAGGCCAGCGTATCGAAGACAAACTCCTCGCTGCCGGCAAGCTGCTTGCGCCCGCGCTCGCCGAAGTAGATGCCACCGGTCAATTCACGCACGACGAGCATCTCCACCCCCGCCAACCGCTCAGGCCGCAACGGCGAGGAGGCGGTCAGGCGGGGATGCACCGACACGGGCCGAAGATTGGCGAACAGGTCGAGCGCTTTGCGGATCGCCAGCAGCCCTTGTTCCGGGCGCGCCGGCGCGTCCGGGTGATCCCACTGCGGGCCGCCGACCGCGCCCAGCAGCACGGCGTCGGCCGCGCGGCACGCCGCCAGCGTCTCCGCGGGCAGCGCCGTGCCGGTCCTGTCAATGGCGGCGCCGCCGATGAGCGCCTCGGACAGCGCAAACGCATGACCGAACCGCGCGGCCACGGCGTGCAGCACGCGCACGCCTTCGGCGGTCACTTCCGGGCCGATGCCGTCACCGGGCAGGACGACGATGTTGACGTTCACGGGACTTTCCTCGCTTTCGGTCTTTTGTTTCGCCGGGGCATTTCGCCTTCCTTTCCCACCACAGTGGCGACACCGCCAAGCCGGCAACGCGCATGATGTTTACGGACGTCACGGATCAGGAATAACTCCTCTACATTCAGGGGAGCGTCATGCCGACCATCACGCCGGTATGCGCGCCTTCCACCAGCCGTCCCTCTCCCCCCTATCGGACAGCAGGTTTCATCACCGGTTCCCAAAGGAGGACAGCCATGAGGCCAAAGAACGGATGGCCCCGGGCGGCGATTGTCGCCGTGGGCCTGGCGCTGCTGCTGGGCGGCGCCGTCCTGCTGGTCAGCGTCGCGGAGGCGGCGGGGGTCTGGCCGGCATGGACGCGGGTGAGCACCAAAATCGTGCCCATCCTCAGCGTCGGCAATCCCGGCGTGAAGATGGGACTGGCGCAGGTCACCGGCCCCGCCACGCACGTGCCGAAAGTGAAAGCCGTGCTGCAGCTTGAGGGTGACTTCACCAGCGCGCGCGCGAAACTGCTCATCCCCTCGAACAGCATGACGGACCTGCGCCGCGTGCAGGGTACGGCGGTGACCGGCGTCATTGACTACCAGTTGATGGATTTTGCGAAAAAGAAGACCGCCAAGCCGGCGGCGAAGGCGAAAGCGAAGCCTCACGCAAAATCCCCGCGCAAAGCCGCGCCCAGCCACCGCCACCACCGCGGCTGCACGCATGGCCGATAAGGAGGCAAGACCATGACACCAGGACGATTCCGCAGTATTGCGTTGGCGGTGACCGGCGCGTTCCTCGTCGGCGCGCTGGCGATGAGCGTTTCCCTACGTCCGGCGCACGCCCTGAAAATCGGCGCCACCGACGTGCTGAAAGTGGGAGGCGTACTGCTGGCGGTGAGCCAGCTCGGCCCGCAGATCAACCACGTCATCAACGACCTGCTGAGCGCGCGCAAGGCGGAGGCCGCCGGGCAGACGAAGGTCGTGCCCATCTTCTCCGTCGGGCAGGGGGCCTACATCGGCGCGGCCCAGGTCGTGGGCGCCGCGCACGCCGTGCAGAAAGTGCAGGCGCTGGCCGCAGTGGAGGGCAAAATGGGGAAAGCCGGCGGCATGCTGCTCATCCCCATCAGCACGAAGATGCCGGGCAGCAGCCTGGCCCGGGTGAATGGCGCCGGCGTATCGGCGATCATTGATCTGAAGCTGTAACGCTCGCGCGGCGCGTTATGCCGCGGATTGCCGGTGTTCCTCCTCCTCTTCCGGGAGCAGGAGCACCGGCGCCGTTTCCACTTCCGCAACCGCGGATATCCGCCCGGCGCAGACCACGCCGGTCATCGCGCCGTCCGCATCGGTCAGCGTCGTCAGCAGCCACTCCACCTGGCGGCGCGACGTATCGCCGCCGGCGAGCACCAGGCGGCAGGCGCACGGCGGCGCGGCCAGCGCCCGCGCGAAGGCGTCCCGCGCGCGCGCCGCTTCATCAGGCGTCACCAGCGCCGCCCAGAACGCTTCCCCGCGCAGCGCGCGCTCCGGCTGCCCGCTGGCGGCTTCACAGGCGTGATTGGCGCGCAGGATATGCCCGTTGGCATCGAGCAGCGCCAGCAGCACCCCCGCGCCGTGAAAGGCCTGGTCGGCCAGCCGTGCGGCCTGACTGGCGCGCTCCAGCAGCTCATACGCCGTGCGCGCGCGACTGAGCTTGGTCTCCGTCTCGTGGAGCGCATAGTGCGCGCGGGTGAGCTGTTCCTCGAGCGCGAGACGCGCCGGATTTTCGCGTAGCGTCACCATCACATACGCCAGCGCGCCCGCGGCATCGCAAAGCGGCGACACCGTGTAATCGTACCAGCGACACCCCTGTTCCCCGACGATACGCAATCCGCCGGACACCGCCTCGCCCGTGCTGATGACTTCCTGTCGCCGCACCGCAAACGGCACCGCCGCCTGCGGGGGCAGCGGCACGCAGTTCCACGGCTTGCCCAGGCAGCTTTCCGGCGCCACCGCCAGCCGCCGCGCGGCAGCCGGCGACAGGTAAGCATACGTGCCATCGGGATGCAGCAGGTAGACGCTGCCCGGCAGCGCGTCCAGCACGGCATCCAGTGAGACCGCTGGCAACGACGGACTTGACGGCGGTGCGTCAACCGTCTCGACAGGCGCCGCGACAGGAGGTGGCGGTTCCTCAGTTACCATGACGGGGATTTCAGCAGGAGGCGGCGCTTCAGGTGCGGGCTGTGCGGGTAGCGGCTCCGTGACCGGCGCCCGCGCGCGCCCGGCCATGGCGCGCTGCAGCACGGCGACGATCGCGGCATACCCATGCGCCTGCGCGGTAGCCAGCGCATCCTCTCCGCGGTCGTTCTGCACACACGGATCGGCATGATGGCGCAGCAGGATTTCAACCAGGCGCAGATTTTCGGTATCAATCGCCTCGTGCAGCGGCGTGCGCCCGTAGACATCCCGCGCGTTGACCTGCGCGCCGCGTTCCAGCAACATCTCTACCACGTCGCGAAAGCCAAAGCGCACGGCAAAAAAGAGGGGCGTCTGCTTGAGGCGGGTAGGCGCGTCAATGTCGGCGCCGAAATCCAGCAGGTGGATGATGATCAGCGGATTGCTCTGCGCCACCGCTTCATGCAGCGGCGTGCGCCCCAGGTGATCGTGCACGTCCGTCTCGGCGTGGCGCTGCAGCAGGATATCCACGATTTCCGGCGCGCCCTGCATGACCGCGAGGAACAGCGCATTGCGGCCGCAGGCATCCCGCGCGTTAATCGCCTCCGTATCCATGGCGAAGGCGATGTCCGCGGTCATGACCAGCGGGACGGCGCGCTTCACGCCTGCCTCTTTCGCCTTATCCGGCTTCACCGCTCACCTCCAGGCGCCGTGCGAGGCCATGCGTTTTCGCGAGTATACGCCCCGTCGGCACCGGTCACGTGTGCATATTGCGACAAACCGCCGCCCTGTTCGTCACGGTGAACAGGGCGGCGGCCTCTCCGCGCCGGATACGCTGACGGCTATTTCAACGCCAGCGCCACGATGGCTTTCTTGTTGCGCACGATGAGCGTGCCGTCCGCGACGATGGGGGCGGTCCAGCTTTGCCCGCCCAGCGGTTTCACGCGGCCCAGCTCCCGGTATGCGGAGGGATCGGCGTCGAACATCACCACGTCGCCGGAATTGCCGTCGCAGGCGATGATCACGCCGTCCACCGCGCAGAGACCACCCCAGCCGAATCCGGATTGCGCCCATTTCGTCTCGCCCGTTTTCGGGTCAAAGCAGGTGAGCTTGTTCGCCTCGGTGGTGACGTAGCAGTAGCCGTCAAGATAGAGCGGCGTGGTGAAGCGCGACATGATGCCGTTCTTCCACACCTGCCGCGCGGCGGCGCCATTGACCTCCACCAACGCCGTGCCATGCCCGTAGTTGGTGGTGATGAGGATGGTATTCCCCATCACGATCGGCGTCGCGGCGTTGACATCGCACCCCGTCTTCCAGGGGAAAGACCAGATCATCCGGCCATTGGCCGGGTCCACGCCCATCAGCCGTTCGGCGGTGAAGATGACGTACTGCTTCTTGCCGTTCAGCGTGGCGACCACCGGCGTGGCGTAGCCGTTTTTGTCGCTGCCGCCGCCGGCCCAGACGGTGGCGCCGGTGGCGGGATCGAGCGCGGCCACCGCGGCATTGGGGCCGCCCGGCTGCACGATGAGCTTGTTATCGTCAATGATCATGGACCAGGAATAGCCCCAGTCAATGATGCGACCGCCGAACTCCCGCACCAGATTGCGCGTCCACGCCGGCTTGCCGGTGTTCAGGTCCAGGCAGAGCACGGTGCCGGAATAGCTGACGGTGTAGATTTTGTCGTTGACAATGAGCGGCGTACAGCGGGCGAAGCCGTAATTCTCGCGGGCGGGCTCGGGGTAGCTGTAGCGCCCCTTCTCCTCGCCGGTGCGCAGATCGAGCATGCGCAGAATATCCTGATCCCCCTGGTGATCCACGATGAAGACGCGCTTGCCGGCCACCGCGGGCCCGGCGTACCCGTTATCCGTCAGGGCGACCTTCCACAGTACCTTCGGCGGGTTTTGCTGCCAGCGCTGATGAATGCCGGTCTCCGGGGAGACGCCGGTGGCAGCCGGCCCCAGGAAGCGCGGCCAATCCGCGGCGGAGGCTTTCGGCGCGCCGCCGAGGAAGAGCGTGCCCAGATACAGCGCGCCCAGGCAGCACCCGCACACGAAAAACGGGATGAGACGGCGCATACGCGACTCCTTTGGTGAGATGGGGTCTGATCTCCATACGTATCTTACCCGCTGGCGGTTGCAGCAGGCAAGGCCGCGCCGCGCGGTCAGCGTCGTCGGGCCAGGCGGTGACGGCCCCCGCGATGGTGATCACATCATGCTACAGTGCCACCGCTACCCGGTGGATCTGTCCGTCGCGCACGGCAAAGTAATGGGCGCGGTCAGGCGCATCAAAGAAGAAGCGCGGCTGGATATCGTAGGGAAACGGCAGCATGAGGTCATAGCTGCCATGCAGCGCGTCGTTCACGTAGATATTCACGCGGGATGTGTCGCCGCGCGTACTGCCAGGCGTCCAGGAGTCGGCCGCGTAGAGGAGATCACCGTCCGGCGAGAACGTCAGACCCATCACGGTGCCCTCGACCGGCGGATAGGCGCGATCACCGATGACCACCCGTTGTTTCCCATCATCGGTATAGCGGACATAGGCCAGCTTGCCATCGGGCGTGAACGCATACCGCCAAGAGGCGCGAGGATATGCCGCCGTCACCTTGCCGCGTACAACCAGCGCGTGACCGTCGGAAAACACCACGCTTTCCCCATCCGGGGTGAAGGTGAAGGAGGTGATGAGATTGGTGCCCAGGGCGGGTGCGCCCGCGGGCGGGCTATAGACGCGCGCCCCATCGAGCCAGACCGCCGATTCCCCCTTCGCCCCATAGACGAGATACGCCACATGCGTGCCGTCAGCGTTCAACACCGGCGGCGTCCGCACCGTCCCGTCCACGATCAAATCTCTCTCGCCGATGCCTGCGATGACATCGGCGCGCTCCGTCGCACGCCTGGCGGCGAAGGTCATGCGCTCGCCGTCGGCGCTGAACACCGGGCCGATGATCCGCGCATATCCTCGTTCGACCGTGCCGTCCACCACCAGGGCCATGGTGCCGTCAGGATGCGCCGCGACAAAGCCGAACAGATGGGTTCCGCCGCCATCCCCGGCGAACGTCAGCCCCTGGATGCGCGCGTACGGGCCATATTCCGCATCATCCACCACCGCGTACCAGCCATCTTTCCGATACCCGGTATAACAGAAATGGCGCCCATCGGCGGAAAAACCTGAATCGTTTTGCATCCAGTCCGGGGCGAACTTCGCCGCCGCCTGTCTGCCGCCCAGGGCGATCTGCTCGAAAGAGCGTCCCGGCGTCCCGTTACGCCAGATGCGCCAGCCGATGCCCTGCTCGTGCGCGGCATACGCCACCTGCGTCCCATCGGCGTTAAAGATCGGCGGGGTGGCGTCCAGATACTCACCCGAGCGCTTCCCATCAATCACCACGGCCCGGCGCAGGGGGAAAGTACGATCCGCGGTAGCCGGGTCGGCAGGTTCCTTGATCTCGAGCAGATAGCCGATACGCGAGCCATCGGCGCTCAATGTCAGCGAATTCACCGGCATTGCCATGCAGCCGATCACAAAAGACGGGCGGTAGATGGTCTCCGTGGCGGGGTGCGCGGCAAATATCTCGCCATCGCGCAGCACCCGCGTCGCGCCATCGGCGTCACGGGCAGCGAAAGCGAGGTGGCGCCCATCGGCGCTGATGACGATCTCCGCCCATGCCACGCCATCCGGCAACGGCATCGCGGCGGGCAATGCCGGCGTGGAGGCGCGCGCCGGCCTCGCGAGCGATACCGCACCGCCGCGGGCATGGAGAAAATGCGCCATCGCCAAAGCGCCGCCAAGCAGTATCACAGCAATAAAGATCAGCAGTATCCGTCGTCGCCGCATCAGAAGTCTCCCTCCGGGCCACATTGTCTCATCTATAAGTACGTCTGTCCCGGTGAAATGTTACCGCGTTGAGGGCGAAATCGGTGACGATCTTCCAAAACCCGGCGTCGGCGCCGCGGATACAGGCGAAGGGGCACGACGATGCAGCGGGTCACCGCTCCTTATAATGAGGAGCGGTGACCCGGCCCGTGCGGTCATTTCCGCGTCAGGCGGGCGGTGGTGACGCCGGCGGGGATGGTGACCACGTAGTCTTTGCCTTTCTTCGCCAGGGTGACGCCGGGCTGGCCGGCGGCGAGGGCGAGGGCGCCGGGCGCGGTGATGGTCGCCGCGCCGCTGTGCGCGAGCTCCAGCGTCAGGCCGTAGGGCGCGACGCGGAGCGTGGCGGGCTGCGCGGAGCGCACGGCGAATTCCCGGTAACGGATGGCTCCCGGCGCCGACAGTATCAGCGCCAGGCCGGACGCGCGGTCCTGCACCATCGCCGCCGTGCCGTCGAAGGCGGCGTCGCCAGCCGCCGCTTTCGTCGCGGCGGGGGCGAGGAAGGCGTAATCCGTGCCGAAGGCGCCGGCGATTGTGATCACCGTGCCGTTGCCGAGCGTGGTAAAGGCCGGCGCGGGTTCGCCCGCCGCGCGCGGCACCATCGCCACGAAGTAGGCGCCGTCGCCGGGGAGCTGCAGGTGCAGCAGGTCCTGGTACTCGGCGAATTGATTGCTCACGCCATACGCACCGGTCTTATAGCCGTAGCGCAGCGTGTAGCGCGGCGTGCCCGCCGGGCTGGCAATATAGTAGTCCAGGTCGGTCCCGAATTGCCCGAGCGCGGTGAAGCGGTCGCCCGTCAACTCGCGCGGCGGGGCGGCCTTCGCGCCCGGCGCGTCCGCGAGGAAGGCGGCGCGGTCGGCGGCTTCCGCCGGCGCGCCGATCGTCTCGGAGAGCGTCCAGAAATGCCACTGGCTGGGCTGCTTGCCGCTCACCGTATCGCGCAGGACCAGGTAGGTGACGCCGCCCGCCGTATCATCCTTCGCCAGCAGCACCTGCCGCTGCCAGTGCAGCGGCGCGACGCCGGTTTTCTCCCGTTTCGGGAAGGCGGGGACATCCTTCGGCATGAAGGCGTGGTACGGGCGGCTTTCGGTGATGGCGAAATGCACGCTGACGTAGTCCGCCCGTCCCTGCGGGGCATACCCGTGATCCGTCACCCGCGTGGTATACCAGGAATCCGGCTGCGCGGGATTGGCGGGGTCCCAGTTCGTCGCCAGCAGCACGCGGCTTTCCATGAGCGGGGTGGAGAGGTCGGGGATGCGGTGGAAGTTGCCGCCGATGGGGGCGCCGTTGGCGAACCATTTGGCGATGGTGCCGGTATCCGCCGGCCAGATTTCGCCGTCGGCGTTGCGATGATACCGCGAGACGAAGAGCAGGTAATTCTCCGCCGGATCGCCGACGTGGCTGCGCAGCAGGTAGCCCAGATGCGGGAACTGCTCCGAGGCCCAAACAGGCCGTTCCGCGGGCAGGCCGCGGTCTACCAGCATCTCCGCCATGCCGGCGGTGCCGTGCGAGTTATTCGCGTTGAAGCCGCCTTCGCGCCAGCACCACTGCATGACGCGGGAGAATGCCGGATCACTGGTCGCCGTCGCCGCCGCCAGCAGGCCGCTCAATCCCCAGGCGTCGCCGCGCGTGCCGCGGCCATACGGCGCCCCGACGCGCGGGTGGAAGCCGGCCTTATACGTCCAGCGCAGGGGATCGGGCGGGGTGAGGGTTTTTTCGTAAAAGTATGCCATCGCCTGGAATTTCGGCTCTTTGAAGAAGTCATGCAGCCCCGCCCGACGCGCGGTGAGGGCAATCTGCACGTAATCGGCCCAGGAGACGCGGGCGTAGTGGCTGCTCTCCGGCCATTGGCCGGCGTCATCCGCCACCTCCGCGAGCCAGTATTTCGCCCAGTCCACGGCGTATTGCGCCCATTTCTTCGCCTGGGGATTCTCGCGGATGGCCATCGCCGCCACCCCCAGGTTGGCGATGCGCGACACCGTCATATTCGGGTTGCCGGAGCAATAGCCGCGCTCATAGGACCAATGCGCGGGATTCGCCACCATGTAGCAGAGGAAGAGCATCTGCGCCTTGCGCAGGCGGCGCTCTTCGGGCGAGAGCAGCCCGGAATCAATGAGCGCATCGAAGCGCGCGGCGGTATCCATGACGGCGCGCATCAGGTCCATATTGCCGAGGGCGTCGAGCTGGGCGCGCATGCGGTCCAGGTTCATCGCGTCTCGATACGCCGCCCCGCTGCGCGCCGCGCCCGCCGCCATCTCCTGGGCATTCATGTAGAGATAGGGGTGTTTTTGGCCATCCGGCCAATCCAGCGGCATCTCCTTCACCGCGTTCAGCCGGGGGAGGATCGGCGTGTGGAAATCCGTCACCTTGCACTGGAAGGCATCGAAGAGCAGTTTGGCATCGGAGCGATACCCCAGCGCGAATTTCCGCTCCCCCCGCAGCAGATTGATGCGCAGATACGCGCCGTTCTCTTCGGCAAAGACCGGGATGCGCTTCGACATCCAGCCTTGCCAGGCGATGAGCGGCATGTCCTGAACCCATTTTGTAAAATTCTTCCACTCAAATTCCGTCTGCGCCGGCACCCAGGCGCCGGAATCGCGCACGGTAAGCAACAGGTTGTCGCCTTCATCTCCCTTCCGTTTCAGCCGCACGCCCGCCGGGCTGTCCGCGAACCAGCCATCGCCCGGCCACGGGCTTAGATAGCAGACCGGCTCCGTCGCCCGCGGGTCGAGTACCACCGGCTGCTCCTTCATCCAGGTGCGCGCGCCGATGAGTTTCGCGCCGCCGGTCACCTCGCCGAGGTGCAGGGTGAACCCGTCCGCCGCGCTGTCCGCGCCGACGTGCATGTCAACGAGCAGCGCGTAATCGCCGGCGTTGAGCTGGCAGACCACGGTGAGGGTGTTGCCGTCAGCGTAGGCGTAGGTGGTTTCCACGCGGGCGAAGACCGGACCGCCGGCGACGAGTCTCGACGACCAGCCCTTGATCGCCGTCTTCCCATACAGCGTGCCGCCGCCGAACCACGGGCCCTGGGCTGCGCGCATCGCCAGCACCGGGGCCGGCACGTCGGCCGGCGCGACGGGCGGGTCATAGGTGTTTTCGCCGAGCAGCAGGCGGGCGCCGAAGCGGGAGGTGGCGAGTTCGACGGCGCCGTCCTGCCGGGTTACGATCAAATCGGCAGGCGGCCCTAGAACATGCTTCTGTTTGTCACTGTATCCCACCTGATACTTCTGTTCCGTTTGCGGCATTAACTCCGGGACGATGAAGGAAAGGTTGGCCGACTTAATCGCAGTAATGCCCGGCCAATACTCAACCTGTGAGAGTTGTACCGGCACTGCTCCGGCAGGACCACTCACAACAACAGAGCCATCGGTGCACTGCCCCTGCGGGAACTGCACCGGGTACGTCATCAGCTCGTTCGCCCAGCGGCGGTTGAGCTGTTCGCGCACGGTGAGGGTCATCTCGCCGGCGAACAGGGTCGTGGTACTCATCAGCATCACCATCGTGAATAGCAGGTTGCGCATCATTGACTCCCAAGATCATTATGTCGTCCGCGCCCGGCGTCTATCCCGATGTTATCGGGATAGACGCCGGGCGCGGACCTAGAGGATTGGACACCGCCTCACAGCGGCAGTTCCACGCGCATTCCCCCGCTGGCCAGGCTCTGCCCGGCGGCTTCGAGGAAGGCGGCGATTTCGACGGACTCGGCGTCGGGGATGGGGGAGACGCCGGTCTGCAGGAACGGCACCACGCGCTGCAGCAGGCGGAAGTAATACGGCGGCGTGCCGAGGGCGATGGCGGATTTGAGGCCGTCACTGGTGAGGGCCACGGCGCCGAAGCTCGGCCACGCGCCGCGGGTGCCGCGCACGGTGGCGAGGCGGCCGTCCGCCCACTCGCCCACCAGCACGTCGTAGTGCTCGGCGTGGTGCGCGGTGACCGCGCGGCAGCCGGCGCCCATCAGCGCAAAAAGCATCTCGGCGCTGTGGATGCCATACCAGAAGTAGGTCGGGTAATCCTCCAGGATGCTCATCGGGCCGAAGGCTTCGGCGCTGAACACCTCGGCGTCCGCCGGCGCCATACCGTCAACACCGGCGGCGTAGCGCAACGAGGAGGCGGTCATCACCGGCGCGCCATGCTGTCGCGCCAGCGCGAAGATCGCCGTCGCGTCCTCCGCCGAGCAGGCCAGCGGCTTGTCAATGAAGACGGGCTTGCCGAATTGCGCCAGCACGCGGAACTGCGCCAGGTGCTGCCGGCCGTCCACGCTCTCCAGCAGGTAGCCGTCCAGCCCCGCCAGCGCTTCGAGGGAATCGGCGATCTCCATGTCAAAACGCTCCCGCATTTCCGCGGTGATCGTCTCGACCCGGCCGGTGCTCACCGTAGTCAGCGCGCTGCCGCCGGGGAACGCCTTCACCACGCGCGCCCCCGGCACGTGGTACGCGTTCGCCTCCTCGTTCAACAGCGCGGTGAAGGCCGCGCAATGCGAGGTATCCAGCCCCACCATCCCCAACTTCAACACATCAGCCATTAAAATATCCTTTCTCTAACCCCGAAGGGAAAATAACTCTCTGCGTTCTCCGCGCGCTCTGCGGTAAATTACACAATCTTCACACACGCGTGAATCCATAACTTCGGCAGCGTCACCGTCAACACCCCGTTCGCATACTGCCACTCCGCCGACTTCCCACCAGGTTCCAGCGTTACCGCTTGCGGCGCCTCCGGCAGGCGGATGTCGCAGCGGTACGGACCGACGACCGGTATCTCGTCCACCCAGGTATCATCCGTGCCCAGCCTGGCTATGTCTCGTCCGGGGTTCTGGTTGACAAAATGCACCAGCAGCGCGCTATCTTTCCGCCGCAGCGAGACATCCACCCAGGAAGGCGCGTCGGTGCGGAAGAAAGGCTGCGGATCGAGGGCATCTGCGATCTCGCGGAGCCAGCGCAGCATTTGCGGGTCACCCAGCGTTTTATACCGGTCAAAGATAGCGGTGCAGATGTGCGTGATACCCCCCTGCCCTACCCGGCGCGTGATCGCCGCCGAAAATCCCGCCGGCTCAGGACGTTCCTCATCCACCTGCCCGTGCATCGGCCAGTTATTCGGCAGGTGGCGCGCCTCCGGATTGAACTGATCCCAGGACAGGTACAGCGGATACAATTCTTCGCCGCCGATCACCTGATCCCACGGGGCATCAACGCCCGTCGGTTCATCATACGTCTTCAGCAGCACGTGGCCATCCTGCACCGCGCCGGCGCGTACCTCCGTTACTCCCAGCGCCGCGCGCAGGGCGGAGGAATTGATCGTCGCGCCGGTCGTGAGCAGTCGTCCGCCGCGCTCGACATAGGCTATCAGTTTCCGCGCGGTGTCATCATCCACCACCGCCTGCTCCGGCACCGCCACCAGCGCGTGCGGCATATCGGCTGAGACGCCGGTTTCGTCCATCAGTTCCGGCGAACGGTGCAGCGCGGCCAGCGCTTTGTGCGCGCCTTCCACGTTGGCGCCGCCGAAGGTAGGCGTGGCCGGGTCGGTCACAACGATCGCCGTCCAGTGCGCCGATTGCGCATGCAGGAACAGCCCTTCGCGCTCGGACAGAAAACGGCGCACCTGCTTCGCTTTCTCCATGCGCGACGGCACGAAGGCGCCGTCGCCGTTCGGATATGTCCAGTACCCCACCGCGCCGCCGTTGGCCGCCACGGTGGCCGCCTCCTGCAGCATGCGGTCGAGGGTTTTCGTGCGGCTGCGGACGTGCTTGCGCACGTGGGTGAAGCTGGTATCACAGACATACGCGTCATACGGCACGCCCAGCGTATCGTACCAGCGCATCATCCGCGCCATGTCATGCAAGAGGAAGAAGCCGGGGGAAAAGAAGTCACCCGAGCGCCAATCGAAGGACGCGAGGAATTCCCGGCGCGGACTCACGTTGCCGGCGCTGTATGCGCAGTCAGGCTTGAGCGACTTCACGAAGCCGTTGAAGCGCTCGCGCCAGCGGGCGGTCACGCGATTCCAGAACGTCGTATACTCTGCGGTGAATTCCGACCGGCGCTGCAAATCCGACCACGGCTCCGTCCACCCCATCTCCTCGCGAAAGACAGCCTGGCAGCGCGCGCAGTAGCAGGGAGAGGGCCAGTCGCCATCCACCCAGATGCCGTCAGGGTCGTAACCCTCGATCAGCTCGCGCAAATGTACCGCCACCCATTCGTCAAAGTAGCCGCTGTGCGGGCAGTTGGCGTAGGACGTAAAAAACGCGAAATCATCGAAGTAGCGCTGTTCAGAGCCATCCTGATGCAGCATTCGCCACTCCGGATGGCGCAGCCCGGCGATGCCATCGAGCAGGCCGCTGTAATACAGCACCAGCTTCGTGCCCGTCTCCCGCGTCACGTCGCGAAAGAAACGCGGCATGTCCTGCACCAGCATCACATGACGTGTCTTCAGGCTGCTCTCCCAGGTGGTGTAGCCGCTGTGGCCTTTGGCATAGATGCAGATGTAGCCGAGGTCAAGCTCGCGCAGCACCGGCAGCACGTTTTCGCGGGTGGCGCCGCTGCCGTAAGGACGGAAGGGCACTTCGGTGTAGTAATCCACCAGCAGATTCATCATGCTGCCGGACAGCCACGCTTTCGGGGAGTCGCACATAGGTCATCGCCTTCACGCGACGCGGAATACATGGTACGATGTGAGCCGCGTGCCCTCTTGTTCGCGGCACGCCCGCGGATGTCCTGCGCAAAAACACTGGGACCACGAGGATTTCGATGACATTGCCGACCATTGCTCGCCGCCACCCCTGGATGCGCCTGGCGCTGCCGGCCCTCTTCGCCCTCATGCTCCTGGCGGGATTCCTGCCGGCGCTCTTCGCGCAGGCCACCGGCGACACCCCGGCGCCGACGGAGAAGATGACGGTGCTGCAGGCGGCGATCCTCGGCGTGGTGGAAGGGGTGACGGAGTACCTGCCGGTGAGCTCCACCGGGCACATGCTGCTGGCAAACCAGTTCCTGGGCATCGGCAAGACGCCGGAAGAAAAAACAGCGCTGGAAGCATATATCATCATCATCCAGGCGGGGGCGATCCTCGCGGTGCTCTTCATTTATTGGGGGCGGGTGAAGAAGATGGCGGCGGGCGTCTTCGGCAAAGACGCCGACGGCCGCCGGCTGGCGCTCAATACCCTCATCGCGTTCCTCCCCGCCGCCGTCATCGGGCTTCTCTTCAATGACAGGATCAAGGAATGGCTCTTCGGCACGTGGCCGGTGGTGATCGCGCTCTTCGTCGGCGGGCTGGCCATCATCGTCTTTTCCCGCACGCCGCACGGTGACGGCGCGACGCCCGCCGGGAAAGCGCTGGAGGCGATGACCTGGAAGCAGGCGGTGGGCATCGGCCTGCTGCAATGCATCGCCATGTGGCCGGGCACCAGCCGCAGCCTGATGACCATCGTCGGCGGGCTGGTGGTGGGCCTCAGCGTGGCCGCGGCGGTGGAGTTCAGCTTCCTCCTCGGCCTCGTGACGCTCAGCGCCGCGACGCTTTTCGACCTGGTGAAGGGCGGCCGGGAGATCGTCACTCAGTTCGGCATCGTGAACCCGGTCATCGGCTTCCTCGTCGCCGGCATCGCCGCCTTCGTCTCGGTGAAGTGGATGGTCGGCTACCTCACCCGCCACAGCCTCGCCGTCTTCGGCTGGTACCGGGTGGCGGTGGCGGGCATTTTCATCGTGCTCATCCTGTTGGGGATGTTGAAGGTGTAACACCGGAACCTATCCGCAATCCGCCCACACCGGGGCCGCGGAGTTGCACTCCGCAATCACCGGCCACTCTCACTCGTACAACCGCTCCAGCATCAACACCGCCGCCGCCTTATTCGGAATGCGATCGCGAACGGCGCTGTCGAAGTCGGTCTGCGCGAAGGCGGGCATGGCGGAACCGACGCAGGAGGGGCAGCCGTCTGCGCAGCCGCATGCGCGGATGACGGTGAGCGCGGTGTGCATCATGGCATCGAGGGCATCCAGGCAGCGACGGGCGTAGCCCATGCCGCCGGGATAGCGATCGTGGAAGAAGAGGGCGTCGCGGCCCAGGCAGCTCGCGTCCACCACCGCGCCGATATCCCGCGGGTCGCACATCACGAAGATGGGCGCCACCTCCACCAGCACGTTGGCGATGCCGATGAGCGCCTCGCCCATGCGCATGCCGCGCTGCTGCATGGCGCGGACCAACTCCTCCGGCGGCGCGAACCAGAAGGCCACCGTCTCCAGGCTCTGCGGGGGCAGCTCCAACTGCTCGTAGCCCAGGCTGTCGCGCGAGTGGAATTTGATCTTTTTGAACATCGGCGTCGAGGTGGTCACCGTCACGTCGCCAAAGCCCACCCGCGCGCCGCGCCACGCGCGCTCCTCTTCCGTCTCGTCAATGCGAATCTGCGACACCTGCACCGACTGCGTGTAGTAGTCCAGGTCGCGCCGCTCGACGTGGGCGATTTTTTGCTCCAGGTCCAGCGCGGTGACAAAATACGTGTCGGCGCCGTGCAGATAGACGGCGTGGGTGAAGAGTTGCGACAGCGCGCTGATCTCGTCCAGCGTGCCGATCACCTTCGCGCCGTCGCCGTCATCCTGAATGGTGTAGACCGGGCCGGCGATATTGCGCAGGTTCACCGATGCCGCCGGATACTCCGTGCTCGCCCAGTACCAGCGATGGTCGAACTCCTTCAGCAGGCCGTCTTCCTCCAGCAACTCCAGCAACACCGACGTGTACGGACCAAAACGTTCCGCTTCCTCGACGCTGAAGGGCAGCTCGTGCGCGGCGCACTTCAGGTGGCCGACGGCGACGTGCGGGTTGTCCGGGTCCACCACCGCCTGCTCCGGATTCTGCGCGAACAGGTAGTCGGAATAGGTCATCAGGTACTGGTCAATGGGCGAGTTCTGCCCAATGAGCACCACCAGCGCCTCCTCGTGCCCGCGGCCCGCGCGCCCGGCCTGCTGCCACAAGCTGGCGATGGTGCCCGGGTAGCCGACGAGCAGGCAGGCGTCCAGGCTGCCGATATCAATGCCCAGCTCCAGCGCGTTGGTGCTGGCGATGCCGAGGATGTCCTGCTGCACCAATCGGCGCTCGATTTCCCGCCTCTCCTCCGGCAGGTAGCCGCCGCGGTAGGCATGCACGGCGTCCGCCAGCTTGCGTGAAACGGGACGCAGGCGGTCGCGGGTATGTTTGAAGAGCAGTTCCGCCGCCAGCCGCGTGCGCACGAAGGCGATGG
>JAKPKV010000035.1 GCA_029553475.1 Armatimonadota bacterium | reverse complement strand
TTCTCCCGGGCTTTGGCGAAGACCGGGAAGAGGATGGAGGCGAGGATCGCAATGATGGCGATCACCACCAGGAGCTCGATCAGGGTGAAGCCCTGACGGGTACGGGAACGCATCGTGTTTCTCCTTTCACAAAGTTGATGGGCCCCGCCGGGGTTCCCGACCCGGTGGGTGCGGGTTGTAATTCAGTATTCTACCGTACTTTTCTTCTCCTGAGCCGGCGCCGAGCCCTTGATTCGCCCGTCTCTCGTTAAGGTCGCATTAAGAATTGCGTGGTCAGGCGCCCGGGGCGGGGTCCCGCCAGCACAAGCGAGCATCGTGCGAGCGGGTGCACGCAAAAACTGTGAGACCGCACTGCTGCTTCCCCCTGCGGCGCTCACCTCTCCCCCCGGCCCCCTCCCCTGAGCGGGGAGGGGGGAACCGGCTCGCAACGACAGCCCGTCTTCGCATTGTCACGCACTCCCCCTCCCCATGTAGGGGAGGGGGGTGGGGGGAGAGGGGAGCGCCGGTCGAAAGGAAGCTCACAAGCTTTGCGTGCACCCGTGCGAGCGCGGCGGCAGGAACTGCCCCGGCTTTGGCGAAGGAAAAACATGGTCACACCGTTGAGGGGGGAGAGGTCAGGTGATTCGTATGCATGCTCCGCGCAAGCCCGTGCTCATCGTCGGCTCCGTCGCGCTGGATACCATCGAAACGCCGTTCGGGGCGGTGCGCGACGTGCTGGGGGGCGCCGCCAGTTACTCGTCGGTGGCGTCGTCGTTCTTCACCGACGTGCGCATGGTCGGCGTCATCGGCGAGGATTTCCCCCGCGAGCATCTCGGCCTCTTCGCGGAGCGCGAGATAGACGTCACCGGCCTGCAGAGCAGCGCCGGCGAGACGTTTCGCTGGAGCGGCTATTATGAATATGACATGAACCAGGCCCACACCGTGGCGACCCATCTGAACGTGTTCGAGACCTTCTGCCCGACCATCCCGGCCGAGCACCGCCGCACGCCCTACGTTTTCCTGGCGAATATTGACCCCGACCTGCAGCTTGCCGTGCTCGACCAGATCGAGAGCCCGACATTCACCATCGCCGACACCATGAACTTCTGGATCAGCGGCAAGCGCGGGCGCGTGCTGGATGTCTTCAGGCGCGTGGACGCCGTCACCATCAACGACGCCGAAGCCCGCCAGCTCTGCGACACCGCCAGCCTGGTGGTGGCGGGCCGCCAGCTGCTCGCCCTGGGCCCGAAGATGGTCATCATCAAGAAAGGCGAGCACGGCGCGCTGCTCTTCACCCCGAACGACTACTTCGTCGCCCCCTCCTTCCCGCTGGAGGACGTGCGCGACCCCACCGGCGCGGGCGATACCTTCGCCGGCGGCGTCATCGGCTACCTCGCCTTCACCGATGATATCTCCGAGGCGAACATGCGGAAAGCCGTCGTCTACGGCGCGGTGATGGCGTCCTATACCGTGGAAGACTTCAGCCTCAACCGCCTCGCCCACCTCGAGCGCGGCGAAGTCCTCCTCCGCTTCGCCGAGATGCGGCGGATGACGTTGATCGCGGAATAAGCGCCCGGATGTTGGTCGTGCGCCACGCAGCGGAGCGGAGTGGCGCCAGGGGTTATGATGATTGACCGAGGAAGCGCCACTCCGCTCCGCTGCGTGGCGCACGACCAACATCCGGAGCTGATTTCATGAACTCTCGCCAACGCTTTCTTGCGGCCCTGAACGGTGAGCCGGCCGATCATCCTCCCGTGTTTCCGCTGCTCATGTTCTTCGCGGCGGGGCGGGCGGGATTGACGTATCGCGCGTTCGCCTCCGATGGCCGGGCGCTGGCGGAGGCGCAGATGGCGATCCACGCGCGCTACGGGGTGGACGCCATCACCGCCTGTTCGGACGCCTTCCGCCTCTCCGCCGATCTGGGCGGCGCGATCGTCTTCCCGGAGGCGTCGCCGCCGCACCTGGCGCGCCCGCTGGTGGCGTCCGCCGCCGAGATTGACCTGCTCGGCCATCCCGATCCCACCGAGGGGCGCATGGGCGACCGCGTGCGCGCGGTGGCGGCGATGGCGCGCGGGGTGGGGGAGGAGGTCGCGGTGCTGGGCTGGGTGGATATGCCCTTCGCCGAGGCGTGCGCCTGCTGCGGCGTGAGCAACTTCATGCTGCTGCTGATGGACGACCCCGCCACCGCCCACCGCCTGCTCGACCGCCTCACCGAACACGTCATCGCCTTCGCGCTGGCGCAGGCGGAGGCGGGCGCGCTGATGATCGGCGCGGGAGATGCCGCCGCCTCGCTCATCGCCGCGCCGATGTATGCGGAGTTCGCGCTGCCGTATGAGCGGCGCGTGTGCGACGCGCTCCACGCCGCCGGCTGCCTGGTGAAGCTGCACATCTGCGGCGACACCCGCGCGCTGCTGCCGCTGATGGCGACCAGCGGCGCCGATCTCTACAACGTGGACCACCTGGTGCCGCTGGCGGACGCCCGCGACGTCTACGCCGCCGGCGGCGCGGCGTATAAAGGCAACCTGGACCCGGTGGCCGACATCATGCAGGCGACCCCCGACGCCTGCCGCGCCGCCGCCTTCCGCTGCCTGGACATCGCCCGCGGCACGCGATACCTGCTCAGCGCCGGCTGTGAAATCCCCGCCGAAACGCCGGACGAGGTCTTCCGCGCCTTCTGCGCGGCGCCGGCGGCGTGGGCGGCGCGGTGATTTTGACAGGGTCGGACCAGCCCGGTAGAATGAGACATCCCCGATGTCAAGGAGATGCCCGTGTCCCTGCACGATGAACTCGCCAAACTCCGCGACCTGCAGCAGGTGGATACCCAGATCTATCAGCGCGAGCAGGCGCGACAAGCGCTGGACAGCGGTGACGCGCTGAAGCAGGAGGCGATCGCCCTGCTGAAGCAGCACGACGCGGCGGCGGCCGCGCTGCGCACGGCCGAGGGCACCCAGCGCGATCACGAGCTAGCGCTGAAAGGGCTGGAGGAGAAGCGGAAAGCGGTGAATGCCAAGCTCTACGGCGGCCGCATCACCAACCCTAAAGAGCTTGGCGATCTGCAAAAAGACGAGGAGATGATCGCCGGCCAGATCAGCCACCTGGAAGACGTGCTGCTGGAGGCGATGGAGGTCGCCGAGCGCGCCCGCGCGGAGGAAGCCGAGATCGGCACGGCGCTGGCGCGGGCGAAACGCCGCTGGCAGGAGACGGTGGCGCATACGAAGGCGGAAACCGCGCGATTGACGCAGGAAATTGCCGCGCTGCAACCGGAACGCGACCGCCTCGCGGCGCGGATGGACCAATCGCTCCTGCGCCGCTACGACGAAATCCGCCGCCACAGCCAGGGCATCGGCCTCGCCGTCACCGACTCCGGCATCTGCTCCGCCTGCCACATCACCCTCAACCGCGAGCTCATGGACCGCATGGTCGAAGGCGTGGACGTGGTGCTGTGCGAAAATTGCGGGCGGATCTTGTCACCGAGTTTGTAGCGTGTAGGTGTCGTGGGTCGTCACGCTGTATCGTGCTCTGCGAACCGACCGCTGGTCGGGAACGCCACGGCGGGCGTTCCCGACGATGGACGTGGCAGGGTATAGCGTGACGACCCACGACAGGTAGGGAATGTCCCGCCGCGGCATTCCCTGGCGGTGTGGAGTTGATTCCGCTCCCAACCTATCGCTCGAACAAGACTGCCTATCCGCTCCGTAGGGAATGCCGCGGCGGGACATTCCCTACAAGACGCATAGATGGACGCATAAAAAATGGATATTTACGACAAAGACTGGCTGTCACCGCATTACCCAGGAGGAGCAGTAAGCTTTTTCGAGCACGAGTACGAGTAGGAAGGTGACTGGTAGCGTGACGCGACGTATTTTCATCATCCAGGCCGTCGTCCTCATCGCCCTGCTGCTCGGACACTTCATCGTCTGGGCGGCGTATCCGCGCGCGTGGGCGCATTACTACCAGGGCGCGGCGTTCTTCAAGGTGATGGCGCCGCCGCTGTTGATGCATCTCGGCTGGTTCGCGCTGCTGGTGGTGCTGCGGACGAAAGGGTGTCGCGAGACGCTCATCGTGCCGGTGGCGGCGCTCCTCGTCGGGCTGGGCACCCTCTTTCTGCTGCGGTTAGCTGGCGGGTCATACCTGCAATATATCACCGAGACCAGCCCTTACTGGCGCGACGTCTTCGCGGACAGAGCGTCCGTGATCTACGCCGCCTACGGCAAACAGGTCATCTTCTTCTACGTCGGGTTGGCGGCGCTGCTGGGGCTGCTGCTCGTGCGCTGGGATTTGCAGGCGCTCACCCGCTATAAGTATCTGGTGGGCAGCGGCGCGGTGCTGCTGCTGCTCGTCACCACGCTGTTCGGCAGTGAGACCGGCGGCCAGCAGATCGCGCTGGATCTGAAATTCTTCACCTTTCAGCCGCACGAGCCGGTGAAGATACTCATCGTCATCTTCATGGCCGCCTACCTGGCGGAAAAGCGCGATCTGCTGGTGCTCGCCGCGGCGCGGGCGCGGTTCCTCTCGGTGATGGACCTGCGCTACCTCGGCCCAATGATCGCCCTCTGGCTGCTGGTGATGGCCATCGTCTTCAAGCACAAAGACCTGGGCGCGGCGCTGCTGCTGTTCGGCATTTTCCTCGGCATGCTCTATCTGGGCACCGGGCGCAAGACGTATCTCGCCCTTGGGCTGGGCATGTTCCTCTTCGGCGTCTTCGCCGCGTATACCCTCGTCGCGCGCGTGCAGACGCGCGTCGCCATCTGGCTCGATCCCTGGCAGGAGCGCTACATCAATGACCAGGGGTATCAGATCGCGCAGTCGCTGATGGCGCTGGGCAACGGCAAGCTCATCGGCGCAGGGCTGGCCGGCGGCTACCCGGAGATCATCCCCGCGGTGCACACCGACATGATTTACGCCGCCATCAGCGAGGACATGGGGCTGGTGGGCGCCGTCGTCATCCTCGCCTGCTTCCTGCTGCTCATCGAGCGCATCTTCGTCGTCGGCCTGCGCGCGCGCGACGCGTTCGGCGGGCTGCTCATCGCCGGGCTGGGGGTCTCACTGGCGCTGCAGACGCTGGTCATCATCGGCGGCGTGGTGAAGGCCATTCCGCTCACCGGCGTCACGCTGCCCTTCATCAGCTACGGCGGCACCAGCCTGGTCATCAACTTCATCATCCTCGGCCTCGTGCTCAAAGTCGCCGCGCACCCCGCCGCGCCGCCGGCGGCGACTTGAGCGGCTGTTTCGCCGGCCGCTGACGAGTTGAGGCGGGGCGCGTTGCCCCGCCCCGCCTCCCCGCCGCCTTCCTGTCCGTTACCTGCGCGGCTCGAAGGTGTCACAATCGGCGTGCTGGAGGTGGTGCGTCACCACGATGCCCGCCGCGTGGCAGGTCAGCTCCTGGTTGTATTCGCACTGATCCACATGGCAGGCGCCGACCATGGCGGTATTGGACCGCATGATGTGCTCACCTTTCGGGATGAAGGTGTCGCAGTTCGGATGCTCGCCGCCCACGTTGATCGCCGGGGCGTGGCACATCGTCTGCCGGTTGTAAAAGCACTCCTCCACGTCGCATTTCGTCACCGGTGGCAGTTGTTCCATGATTCACCCTCCTGCCCGGAGTATAGCGCGCGGCGCGCGGGGCGGTGCCGCGGAAATGCGACAAGCGGGGCGCGTTTGTCCACGTTCCCGCCCGGTCAGGCGTCTTCCGTTTCCGGGGGCGCCGGGGCGTGTTCGGCGGCGTGAATCTGCCGGCGCTGGGCGCGGGTGGCCAGGAGATAGATGCCATAGACGACGCTGACGAGGGCGATGGTACTCCAGGTGAGTTTGTGGAAGGCGGCCTCGTATGCCGCCTCATTGGTGAGGTGGCCGTGCTGCGACAGCACGGTCTGCATGTCGCTCGCCATGATCAGGCCGAAGATGGTGAGCACCGTGCACCAGAGGAAGGAGCCGGCGATGGTCATCAGGGAAAAGGTGCGGAAACGCATGCCGCACAGGCCCGCCGGGATTGAGATGAGGTGGCGCACCACCGGCAGCAGGCGGGCGAGGAAGATGCCGCCGGCGCCGTATTGCGCGACCCAGCGCTCGGCCAACAGCAGCTTGTGCCGGGGCAGCAGGAAGTATTTGCCGAATTTGAAGAGGAAGGGACGGCCGAGCAGCCGCGCGAGGACATACATCAGGCAGGAGCCGAGGTAGGAGCCGAGCGTGCCGGCCAGCACCACCATGATCGCCATGATGACGCCGCCGCCGCGCTCGTGATACTCCAGATACGCCGCCGGCGGCACCACCAGCTCGCTGGGCAGCGGGAAGACGGTGCTCTCAATGGCCATGAACAGCACCACGCCGCCCAACCCGAATTGCTTCAGGAGGTCAATGTACCAACTGATGATGCCCTGCATGAATTCGTGCATGGATGCGCCCGTTGCCTACCCATTCGCGTGCTCGTACTCGTCCTCGCCAAGCCGGCGACAATGCGCCCGCTGCCCCCTCTCCCCGGGGAGAGGGGGCAGCGGGAGGATGCGCGGGCACGTTACGCCTTCACCCGCGCGCGAAAATCCGGCACCGCCACGATGCGGCCGGTGCGGGTGGATTCCTCGGCGGCGAAGATGGTCGCCACCGCGCTGGCGCCGTCGTAGATGCTCGGACAGGGTTCGCCTGTGCCGCGGATCGCCTCCGCCCAGGTGCGCACGTTCGTCGTCGAATGGTCCTTGCCCACCGGGAAATCCTGCTCCTCGATGCGCACCCTGTGCTCCGGCTTGCCCTGCGGGCTGCGCTCCTGGAAGTAGACCTCCGTCGGGAATTCGTAGATATACAGGTTCCCTTTGGTGCCGTAGATAAACTTGTAGTGGTGGTAGGCGGTGACGTGATAGGCGTTGAGCGTGCAGACGATGCCGTTCCGCAGGCGCAGGATGGTCACCGTGGCGTCGCTGGTCTCCGTGCCGGGATTCACGTCATAGCGCATGAAGGACGCCACCTCCGCCACCGCGCCGAACATCGGCTCCACCCACGCCAGGTCATGCACGCCGCACTGAAAAAGCATGCCGCCGGGGTTTTTGGCCTTGATGAAGCGCCAGGGGCTCTCGCACCAGCCGCCGCCGTGGCTGGTGGTCATCTCGATGGCGGTGATGGTGCCCAGCTTGTCCGCGGCGATATAGGCGCGGATGAGCTCGTTCACCGGGCCGTCCGGGGCGCTGTGCCCCATGCCCATCACCACGCCTGCCTTTTCGCCGGCGTCGAGCAGGGCGTGGAGCTCGTCGTAATCACAACAGAGGGGTTTTTCGACGAAGAAGTGCTTGCCCGCCTGCGCGGCGCTGATCGCATACGCGGCGTGGGAGGTGGCGCCGGTGCTGATGACGATGGCTTCGATGTCGGGGCGCGCCAGCAGCGCCTCGTAGCTGTCCATCACCTGGAAGCCATCCTGCGCCGCGGCCGCGGCGGAGGCCGCCGGGTTGTAATCCCAGCAGGCGACGCACTGAAACAGCCCGGTCTCGCGCATGCGGTCACGGCGATATCCGCCAAAGCCGCCCACGCCCACCATCCCCACGCGAATGGGTTCCATACAACGCTCCTTTCCCGTGCCGGCAGGCCGCCGGCGTGCCGGTATCCCGGCATCCGGGGCGCATTATAGCACAGGGACAGCGCGAGAGGAAACGCGGAACAATGCGCTTGTCTTCGCCCGCATGGGGTGGTAGAGTGACAGGAGAGGGGGCCAGCCATGACCGACGGGCATGAAGACGACCGCATCCCCTGCCGCAAATGCGGCACCTGCTGCATCGCCCCCGACATCTCCACGCTGAAGAAGCCCATCGGCGTGCCGTGCGCGCATCTGACGGCGGAGCACATGTGCGGCATTTACCCGGAGCGGCCGGCGGTGTGCCGGGAGTATCAGCCGGATGAACTGTGCGTGGCGCTGCAAGCAGTGCCGCCGGAGGAGCGGGTGCTATTCTACCTGCGGTATTACGGGTTGGAGGGTGAGGCGCCGTCACGGTGAATGCTGGCGGGCGACTACGCTGACGCGTCCACCACGCCGCAGAGGTCATACGCGTAGCCGTGTTCAATGCGCGCGGTGACGAACTGGCCGGGCTGGAGGGGGGTCTGGTCCGGGGTGCGCAGGAAGACCTGGCCGTCAATGTCCGGCGCGTCGGCGTAGGAGCGGCCGGCATAGGGATATCCCCGCCGGGGCGCGGCGTCGGTGGGGCCTTCCACCAGTACCTCCAGGCGGCGGTGCTGCCGGGCGCGATGCTGCTCCAGCGCGATGCGCTGCTGCCGGCGCATCAGGCGGTCCACGCGTTCACGCTTCACCGCGTCCGGCACCTGGTCGGGCAGGTCGGCGGCGGGGGTGCCGGGCTCGCGCGAGTAGGCGAAGGCGCCGACGCGCTCGAAGCGGAACGCTTCGATGAAATCGAGCAGCTCCTGGAACATCGCCTCCGTCTCGCCGGGGAAGCCGACGATGAAGGTGGTGCGCAGCACCAGCCCCGGCAGTCGCTCGCGCAGCGTTTCCAGCAATGCAACGGTCTCGGCCTTCGTCACCCGCCGGTGCATCGCGCGCAGCAGCGGGTCGGCGATATGCTGCAGCGGGATGTCGAGGTACGGCACCACTTTCTCGTTGCGCGTCATGGCGGCGATGAGCGCGTCGTCATAATGCGCGGGGTGCGTATACAGCAGGCGAATCCAGCGCACGCCCGCGACCGCGTTCAGGGCGTCGAGCAGGCGGTCAAGGCTGCGGCGGCCGTAGAGGTCGTCGCCGTAGCGCGTGGTATCCTGCGCGATGAGGTTCAGCTCCTTCACCCCGCGGGCCGCGAACGCGCGCGCTTCCTCGAGGAGATCCTCCAGGGGCCGGCTGCGGAAGGCGCCGCGGATATCGGGGATGGTGCAATAGGTGCAGCGATTCTCGCAGCCGTCCGCCACGCGCAGGTAGGTCCACGCCGGGCCGGTGGTCGGCGTGCGCCGCAGGTAGTAGCGCGCATCCCCGGCGGCAGTCAACTCGGCCGGCGTCTCATGGCGCGCGCCGTCCATCGCCGCGCGGATATCGGCGTAGGTGCGCACGCCGAGGAGGGCGTCAATCTCCGGAAAATCCTGACGCAGTTGCTCGCCCAGCCGCTCTACCAGGCAGCCGGTCACCACCAGCCGGAAGCCAGCGCGCCGTTTGGCGCGCACGACCTCCTCGATCTCGCCGTACGCCTCCTGCACCGCCGCGCCGAGAAAACCGCAGGTGTTGATGAGCACGCATCCCGCCTCGGTGAGCGCGTCGGTGAGGTAATAGCCCGCGGCATGCAGCTCCCCCAGCATGCACTCGGTATCTACCCGATTTTTCGGGCAGCCGAGGCTGATGACGTAGAGCGCGCGCGGGTCGGGCCGGCGATGGAGGCGACGGGTGATCTTCATCGGTGTATGGGACGAACCGCATGAGCGTAGCGGATTCGCGCCGCGCCGTCAAGGCCGGCACGCGGCGTGTTCACGATGGCGGAGCGGCACGACAAGGCCGCCGATGGCGCGCGTGATCGGCAGGGGAGCGTCCCGTGCATGTGGAATACCGACATCATGGGAGCGAGTCGTGTCTTCGTGCTGCTGCTGGCGGGCGTGTGGCTGGCGGGCGCGCGCGCGGCGGAGGGGTGGGCCTGCCCGATGCAGGCGCAGACGCCCCCCTTACCCCTGGTCGAAGGCGGCGAGGGCGCGCGGCATCCGCGGGTATGGGCCTGCACCCCGGGCATGCAGGAGGCCGCCACGTACGGCTATGCGCGCGCCCCCAACCCGGCGCCCGGCGCGTATGTGCTGGCGCTGCGGGTGAAGGTGGCGGACAATACGGTGAAGCGGCCGCTCTTTCGCGTTTACCTCGCCGAGGAGCCGGGGGCGGCGCTGGCTGACGTGACCTGCTACGCCACCGATGTGCCCGTTGCCGGCGCGTATACCGCGCTGCACATCCCGCTGATGAAGACCGGCGCGGCGTCGGCGCTGTCCTGGCAGTTTGCCTATCTGGGCGCCGCGCCGCTGTGGGTGGACGAAATCGCCGTGCTGCCGGTTGATGCGCGGCCGGGCGGGCCGCCGCCGGTGGAAATCACCCGGTTCCGCACGCCAAAACTCCTCTACTGGAGCGATGAGCTGCCTTCGCTGGAAGTGACGGTGCGGAACCATACCGCCGAGGCGCAGACGGTGACGCTGGAGGTGACGGGTGAAGCGGGACTGGGGCAGGAGGTGCTGCGCGCCGAGCAGCCGCTGACGCTGGAGCCGGGGGCCACCGCCTTTGCCGACATCCCCTGGCCGCTGCGCGGGCGACAGTACGGCTTCACGCTGCGCGGGCGCCTGCTGCGGGACGCGGCGGTGCTGGACACCCGCAGCCAGATTTTCGCCATCGCCGACAATTTCAACATGGTGAGCCAGTACGCGGCGCTGACGCCGGCGATGGACCTCGCGAGTGTCACCAATATATTGGAAGGCTACCGGGCGGCGTATATCGGCGCGTGCGAGATGACGGGATGGGCGTCCAGTGATTTCGCCGGCCTGGCGCCCGACCGCGAGCAGTGGGTGGCCGGGGCGCGCCTCGTCGAGCGCGAGGGGGTGCGGGGCGCGCTGCACGCCGCCCGCGGGCTGGGCCTGCGCGCGCTGGCCGTCACCGGCCTGACGGCGAACGGTCCGGAGGGTTTGGCCTGGGCGCGCGCGCATCCCGAGGCGATAGCCTGGGACGGCGGGCGTTACGACGTGGAGCTGCTCGACGCGCTGCGCGCCGGCGACGTGGAACGCGCGCGACACGGGGATGGCGCGAGCGCGTTCGTGCCGAATCTCGCCGATCCGGCCGTGCAGCGCGTCGCTGCTGATGAGGTGCGGCGTTCGGTGGAGCTCTTCGGCTGGGATGGTATCCGCTACACGGTGGCGGCGTCCCCCGCCGGTGAAAATCTGCTGGGGCGGGCATTCACCACCGCGCCGAGCACGGCGGGCGATGTCGGCGCGCAGTTGGCGCGCGCGCTGCGCGCCGCCCTCACCGCAAAATATCCGCGCTGCGTCGTTGGCGCGTCGCCGGCGGACGCGGCGCGGAAGGCGGCGGCGGAGGGCGGCGGGATGCTGTTTGATGAGGAGATCGGACGGCGGGGCGCCGGGGCGCGGTGGGACGAGATCGCCAACGCGATGCTTTTCGCGGCCCGCGCCGCGCGCGATGACGGCGGGCATCAGGTGATCCGCATCGCGGATACGATGGCGACGCTCTGCTGGGCGGCGCGGCCATACCCGTATGTGCTGACGCTGGCCGCGGGCGCGCACGTGGCCTACGCCTCGCCCGCGCACGGCATGAGCCGCTACTGCGCCTTCGCTATGCGGTATGGTGAATTGCTCTATGACGTGAAGGCGCGGCCGCTGCTGGGCGAGATGAATCCCTTCGGCGTGGCGGCGCCGGTGTGGTGGCAGGGGTACGTCACCGTGCGCCCGCTGCCCGGCCGCCGGCTGCAGTATATCATCAGTCTGGTGAATCCCCCCGGCGGCGCGCGCACGGATGAGGTCATCATCCCGCCGCCGGCGCGGGAAAAGCTGCCCGTCACCTTTCGCCTGCCGCATGGCGAGCGCCTCATCGGCGCCTGGGCGTTGAGCCCGGAACCGGAGCCGCACGCCGTCGCCCTCACCCCCGCCATCGGCGATGTCCTCACCCTCACCGTGCCGCGACTGGAATACTGGACGATGGTGGTGGTGGAAACGGCGCCGGAGGAGGTGAAGCCATGACGGCCTCCGGTGTCGGCGCATCGCCGAAATGGGGACGGCGCCGCATGGCTTCCCGTGCCGCCGATGGCCGGCAAGCCATCCGCAGCGCGCCGCGCTGCCGTCCCCATTTTGCGCTCGCGGTATTCGTGCTGTTGCTGTCGCTCCCCGCGCTCGCCCAGGCGCCGGCCCGTTGGCATTTCACGGATGGCGCGGCCCACCTGCTGCCGCCGGGCGAGTACGTGGCCACCTTCCGGCTGGCGGTATCGGAGAACACCAGGACGGAGCAGGTGTATCAGGCCGCGCTCGACAATACCACTGCTGCCATCATCCTGCGCGCCGCGCAGTTCGCGGCGGCAAACGCCGGGCAGGATTTTCCGGTAGCATTCACCCTGCAACGGCCCGCGCTGGCGCGCCTGCGCGTCACCGTGGCAGCCGTGCCGGGGGTGACGGTCGCGCGGGAGGCGGTGACCGTCACCCAGGCGCGCGCCTACGGCGATGACGAGCAACTGCGCCTGTTGAATATCTCCCGCAAGGCGGGATACACGCTGCCCGCCGGCGCGACCGGCATCTGGCTGGGGCGCGGGCTCTATCATGAATACTGGCGCGTGCCTGACGTGGCGCCGTTCATCGGCGCGTTGAAGGCCGGAGCGGTCGCTGTAGACGAGAGCGGGGCGCACCTGCGCGGCTTCCCGGCGACGTTCGACGAGCTGGAAACCTGTCGCGTGGTGGTGCTGGCGAACGTGCCGGCGGGGGCGTTCACCATCGAGCAGCGCGCCCTGCTGGAGGATTTCGTCATGGCGGGCGGCGGGCTCATCGTGCTGGGCGGGCCGTATGCGTTCGGCGGCGGCGGGTATCACGCCAGCGACATCTTCACCCGCCTGCTGCCGGTGACGCCCGCGGGCGCGCATGACATGCTGAAACACCCCGCGCCACAGCCGCTGCAGGCCGCCGGCCCCGCCACCCTCGCCGCGGACCTGCTCCGCACGCGGCCGCCGGTGGTGCTCTACCAGCATAAACTCATCCCGAAGAAAGGGGCGGTCGTGCAGGTGATGGCCGGCGGGCAGCCGCTCATCGTCACCGGCGCATACGGCAAAGGCCGCGTCGCCGCCGTCCTCGCCACCCCCCTCGGCCCCGACGCCCCCAACGCCTGGTGGACCTCCCCGCTCTGGCCACAAATCATGGTGCGCCTGCTGGCGTGGGGGGCAGGGCAGTAACTCCAGGGGGTGATTGGTGCACGCCGATATCTGTGATCCTGACGATATGGATACCCTCCAACGGTTTCACCGTACCCTCCAGCGGTTAGGCGCGCGGCGTGAAGAGAGCCATGAGAGCGCCACGGGAGTCATCGTGACGCGCTTTCGCGTTGCCGATCAACACCTGACCGTTTTTCAGGATGCCTGGAGTGTTGATATCGCGGGAGCGGAGGCGCTTGTTCATCAGGTGATCGCCGAGATGCGAAGCGAAGAATGACCTGATTGGTGAAAAGCGATGGATGAATCACTCCATCACCGGGAATAACTCCCTCGTCGTCATCGGCAGGATATTCCCCGTGGGACGATGAACTTCTAGCGTTGATGGAGCGTTGCCGCCATGGCTGATGAGGAACCCGTCCTGACCGGCGCCGCGGATGAAGAGAAACCCTTTCACCTCCGCAGCCGCGCCCAGTCGTTCGTGTATGCGTTTCACGGCATCGTGGAGATGCTGCGGACGCAGCACAACGCCTGGATTCACGCCGTGCTCACCACGCTCGTCTGCATCTCCGGCATCCTGGCGGAATTGCAGCTGGCGGAGTGGTGCTGGATCATCCTCGCCATCATGGCCGTCTGGACCGCCGAGGCGCTGAACACCGCCTTCGAATACCTGGCGGACGCCGCCTCCCCTGAATTTCACCCGCTGGTGGCGAAGGCCAAAGATGTCGCCGCCGGCGCCGTCCTCATCGCCGCCATCGGCTCCGCCGTCATCGGGCTGATGATCTTCTGGCCGCACATCATGGGCCCGGCGCAGTAACGGGCTTCACTTTTTCGCGAACGCCGCCGCGAAGCGCGCGTCCGTTTTGAGCGGCGCGAACAGCGGCTCGGCACTGAGCACGCTGATGTCGTACCCGAGCGTGGAGACGATGTCCAGGTCGGCGAAGGCGGCGTCGGAGCGCTGTCGCTGCGCGTTGAGCATGGCGCTGAGCAGGCGGCCCCAGAGATGGTGATCGTCCTTGGCGAGGAGCCGGGCGATCTCGCCGGCGGCTTCGTTCTCGCGCCCCAGGCGCAGCGCGCAGAGCGCGAGCAGCCAGATGATGTTGTCGTCGTCGGGGGCCAGGCGATGCGCCTCCCGCAGCGCGCCGCGGGCATCGGCCACCCGGTCGAGATCGAGCAGCAGCAGCCGGCCCAGCTGCAGCCAGGGCAGGCTGTCGCCGGGCGCCAGCGCGATGGCGCGGTCGTAGGATTCCATCGCCTCCGGATAGCGCCGCAGCTCCTGCAGCGCCTGCGCGCGGTTGAGCCACAGGCTGGTGTCATCGGGAAAGAAGCGCAGCGCGCGGTCGGCGGCGGCCGCGGCGGCGGCGAATTCCCCCATCATGCCGAAGAGCATGCTGAGCGTGTACCAGCCGACGCCGAGCTGCGGATCGCAGCGCACCGCCGCCTGCAGCTCGCGCACGGCGACCGCGAACGTCCCCTGCTCCACCGCGAGGCGGCCCGACGCGTAGCGCAGCACGCCCGCGCGGGGATGATCGCCCTGCAGCACGTGCAGGCGCGCCAGCGCCCCGGCGACGGCCCCGGGACCGAGCAGCGGCCCCAGCTCCGCGAGGTTGAGCGCCGTCTCCAGGTGGTGGGGATCGCGCTCAAGCGCCGCCAGGTAATCGTCTACCGCCAGCGCTTCCTCGCCCTGGTGCTCGTGGATGACGCCGCGGGTGTAGTAGTTCACCGCGGCCTCCGGCTCGGCGGCGATGGCGTCCTCGATGGTCGCGAGCGCCTCGGCAAAGCACCCCAGCGCGTCCAGCGTGCTGGCGCGGTTATGCAGCAGGTTCGGCGTCACCCCTTCCAGCCGCTCCAACTCCGCCCACTTGTTCATCGCCTCGTGATGGCGGCCCAGGTAGGAGAGGCAGGCGCCGTGCAGGCGCAGGATGTCGGGATCGTCGGGGTAGTCGGTGAAGAGCGGCGTCGCCACCGTCAGCGCGTCCGCGTACCGGCCCAGATCGCACAGGCCCACCGCCAGCGCGTAGCGGTTGTCGGCATCGGTCGGATCCAGCGCCAGCGCCTCTTCGCGCGCGGGCACCGCCTGCGCCAACCGCCCTAGGTGCTCCAGCGCCTCGCCGCACACCGCGTGCGCCATGGCGTCCCCCGGCGCGGCGGCCAGCGCGCGCTCGGCACAGATGAGGGCGTCCTGATACTGCTCCATCACGCAGAGGTGGCGGGCGGCGTCCACCTGGATGTCCACGTCCTCGGGCTGCGCCTCGGCGGCGGCGACGAGCTGCTCGACCGCCTCATCCACGCGGCCCAGCTGCCCCAGCGCCACCCCGCGGAAGAGGAGCAGCCAGGCATGGCGCGGTTCCAGTCGCCGCGCGCGGTCCAGAATCTTCAGCGCATCGGCCGGTTTCTGGTCCTGCAGCAGCGCTTCCGCCTCGGTCAGTAGTTGTTCAATATCGTCGTCGGAAGGGAACATCACCTGCCCCATGTGGTGCGTGGATTACGGCTCGCGGGTTTTGATCACCACGGGTATTTTTCCCTGCAACGCCGCCGCGAAACGGCGCGCGTCGGCATCCGTGCCGACCACCGCCCCGTAATGCATCGGGATGGCGAGTTTCGGCGCGATGTCGCGCGCCGCCAGCGCCGCCTCCGCCGCCGTCATCGTATACGTGCCGCCCACGGGCAGCAGCGCGATGTCGGCCCTGATCGCCTTCATCTCCGGGATGCGGTCGGTGTCGCCGGCGTGGTAGATGCGGGCGCCCTCCACCGTCACGAGGTAGCCGACCCAGCCGCTGGCTTTGGGGTGGAACGGTTTGTCGAGGTTGTAGGCGGGCACCGCCTCGACCGTCACCGTGCCGAAGGTCAGCGTCTCGCCGACCGCGATGGTCCGCCGCGCGCCGGACAGCGGCGCGAGCGTGTCCGCGGTACCCACCAGGAGGGTCTGCGGCCCGGCGATCTTCGCCAGGTCGTCCGGCGAGCAGTGGTCGCGGTGCGGGTGGGTGAGCAGGATGAGATCGGCGGGCGGGCCCGGCTCGAGTTGGAAGGGGTCGAGGTATATCGTGGTCGCGCCGCTGATGCGAAAGGCATCGTGGCCGAGCCAATGCAGCCGCTCCAGCATCGTATCCACCCCCGTGACGCCCGGCAGGCCGGCGGCGATGCGGCCGCCGCCACTGCGCGCCCGACCGTCCGCTCCCGCTGCCACCATCACACTCCCATTATACGCCGTCGGCCCCTTCCGGGGAAGGGAGCGGGGCGGGCGGGGGGCGATCAGGCCACCGCCGGCGCGAAACGCAGCCCATAATAGAGCGAATCGCGCAGCGCTTCCAAACTGGCGACGATGATGTTCTCATGCACGCCCACGGTGCTCCAGGTGTTGCCGTCGGCATCGGTGCTCTCCACCAGCACGCGCACGCGGGCGGCGGTGCCGGCGCGCACGTTCACCACGCGCACTTTGAAGTCGGTGAGGCGGATGCCGCGCAATTCCGGAAAATGCGGCTCCAGCGCCTTGCGCAGCGCGCCGTCCAGCGCGTGCACCGGGCCGTCGCCGGAGGCCACCGTGTGCTCCTCCGCGTCACCGATGTTCACGCGCACAATCGCCTCGGAAAGCGCGAGCGGCGAAGAAGCCTGGCCGATAATGCCTTCGGAGAGGTGGCATTCGGCGGTGACGCGCGCCCCGACGATGACGCGGAAATCGGTGATGTCGAAGGGGGGAGTGAATTGCTGCAGGCCGCGGCGCAGCAGCAGCTCGAAGGAGGCGTCCGCCGCTTCGAATTCGTACCCGTCGTGCTCGGCCTCTTTGAGCTGCGCGAGGAGCGCGCGGGTCGCCGCCGCTTTCTTGTCCAGCGTGATGCCCAGCCGCGCCGCGCGCTCCACGATGGAGGAGCCGCCGGCCTGGTCGGAGACCACGAGCTGGGTGGCGTTGCCCACCAGCGCGGGGTCAATGTGTTCGTAACTGCGCTTCAGCTTCAGCACGGAGTCAATATGCACGCCGCCTTTGTGCGAGAAGGCGACGGCGCCGACGAAGGCCTCGCGGGACGGCGGCGCCATATTCGCCACCTCGGCGACGAAGTGCGCGGCGGTGTAGAGGTGCGCCAGCCCGCCCTCCGGCAGTCCGGCGAAGCCCAGCTTCAGCTCGAGATTGGGGATGATGGAGCAGAGGTTGGCGTTGCCGCAGCGCTCGCCGTAGCCGTTCATCGTCCCCTGCACCATGCGCGCGCCGTCCTCCACCGCGGCCAGGCTGTTGGCCACCGCCAGCTCGCTGTCGTTGTGCGCGTGGATGCCCAGCGGCACGCTGACCGCCGCCCGCGCGGCGCGCAGGGCCGCGCCCACCTGTCCGGGCAGCGACCCGCCATTGGTGTCGCACAGGACAATCCAGGCGGCGCCGCCGCGGGCCGCCGCCTGCAGCGTGCGCAGCGCGTAGTCCGGGTTGGCGCGGTAGCCGTCGAAGAAGTGCTCGGCGTCGTAGATCACCTCCACGCCCTGCTCGCGCAGGTAGGCGACGGAATCCTCGATCATCCGCAGGTTGTCTTCCAGCGTGATGCGCAGCGCGTCGGTGACGTGCAAATCCCAGGACTTGCCGAAGATGGCAATGGCGGGCACGCCGCAGGCGAGCAGTTGCTGAAGCTGCGCGTCGTCGCGGGCGGGCGTGCCGGCGCGGCAGGTGGAGCCGAAGGCGACGAGCTTGGCGCGGCGCAGCGGCGCCTCGCGCATCGCCGCGAAGAAGCCCAGGTCGCGGGCGTTCGCGGGCGAAGGCCAGCCGCCCTCGATGTAGTCCAGGCCCAGGGCGTCCAGGTGCTGCGCGATGCGCACCTTATCGTTCACGGAAAACTGCACGCCGACGGCCTGCGAGCCGTCGCGCAGCGTGGTGTCGTACAACAGCACTTTTTCCATGATCTCTCCCTTTCAGAAACTGTCCGAGCAGTCTCGGACAATTTCTCACGGCATGCCCGCGCCGCCGATGCCCGCCGGTAACAGCAACCCCCTCCCGGCATCCGGGAGGGGGTAGGTGTGCCATGACATCCCGGATGCGGCTATGGCTCCCAGGTAATGTCAATTATCATCGCCAGGCGCTGCGCGTCGCGCATGCGGGTCTCCATCGGCTTGGTCGTACGGTAAGTATAGGGGCGCCGGAGCGCGGCGTCAAGCGCGGCGGGCCATCATCCGCGACGGCGCGTGCGGCTGCTGATGCGGTGCGCGCCCCCGCCTCGCGGCGCGGCTTGCGGACGCGGGCGCCGGCTGGTATCATGTAGCCAGCAAGCGGTCGCCCGCGCAGCGGTCCGCGGCACCGGAAGGAGGATCCCCTATGTCGTTGCTACGCATGCTCGTGCTCCTCACGCTCGCGCTGGCCGGCGCCGTCTGCGCCGCCCCCAGCTTCCTCGGTCCCACCGGGCTGCTGCTCGTCCCCACCGCGGACGCGCTGGCGGCCGATGAGATGGCGCTGAGCGTCTACGGGACCGAGGGCGGCGTCCGCGCCGCCTACGTCTTCAACTACGGCATTCGCCAGAACCTGGAAGTCGGCTTCGCGCGCTACGCGGACCGCGAGACGGTCATCAACGCCAAGTATAATTTCCAGCCGGAGGACGGCCGCCGCGCGGGCGTGGCGATGGGCGTGCTCGACCTCACCGACCAGGTGAACGCGTCGCTGTATATCGTCGCCAGTAAGAAGTTTGAGCTCTCGTCTCCCGGTTTCACCAACTTCCGCGTGCATGCCGGGCTCGCCAGCGGCGGCGCGAAAAACTCCACCGTGCCGCTGGACGGCTTCTTCGGCGGCCTGTCGCTGGACATCAGCGAAAAAGTCATCCTGATGGCCGAACATGACGGCAACAACGTGAACGTGGGCGGCGGCGTGCTTTTCGGCCGCGGCCT
Source organism: Armatimonadota bacterium (assembly GCA_029553475.1). Taxonomy (GTDB): domain Bacteria; phylum Armatimonadota; class Hebobacteria; order CAIYQO01; family CAIYQO01; genus JAKIYB01. Next base: position 4,907 of record JAKPKV010000035.1, on the reverse strand, counting down.
CCAGGCGAACGTCGGCATGGTCGGCGATGACGAGACGCTGGTCTACGGTGCCAGCTACACCACCAGCTTCTAAAGGCCCGTCGCGCGGGCCCGGGCGTCTGGTCCCGCGCCGGTATCCCGCAAACGCACCCGCTTGTTGGTAGTGCGCCACGCAGCGGAGCGGAGTGGCGCCGTGCCGGTCTATACCTGCACCCCGATAGCGCCACTCCGCTCCGCTGCGTGGCGCACTACCAACGGCCGGCTCTTTTTTCAACAGAGACACCGGTCCCCGCGGCGCGTCAGCGCTTGGGCGGGAGCATCCGGCGGACCGTGCGCGAGACGGAGGTGGAGAGCTCGCCGGCAATAGCCCGATAGACCGTGCGCTGCCCCGCGGTGTTGGGCAGGGGCAGGCGGGAGAGGAGGAAGACGATGGCGACGGCGCGCAGCACGATGGACGTGGCGAACATCGGCTGATAGTGGGAGACCCAATCCGGCAGGCCGGCGAGCAGGCTGGGGTGGTTCTGCCAGAATGTCGCCAGCTGCCCGCCGAGAAACACGCCGACAGCGCTCGCCAGGCCGAGGACCACCGCGAGCATGGCGTTATAGGCTGAACGGCGCTCGTCCGGGAAGCCCTTCACCTGCATGTAGATGAGCGACTGATCAATGCCCGGCCAGGTGAGGCCGCTGAGGATGGCCACCGACCAGGCGAGCCACTCGAGACCCGGGCGCATGAAGAGCCAGATGATCGGCAGCGCGGCCGCCGCGACCGAGCTGGTGACGAGCACCGCCTTGGCGCCGAAGCGGTCCACCGCGCGCCCCCACAGCGGGGAGACCATCGCCATTATCAGCGTGGGGATGAGGAAGAGCAGCCAGTTCGCCAGCGTCAGCGACATGCCCAGCCCCTGGTGCGCGCGCGTTTCGATGCAGAAGCGCCAGACGAACGGCCCCATCATCATGTAGGCGATCCAGGCGGTGGCGATGTAGCCGGCGAACCAGCGGAAGATGCGGTTGTGCCAGGGGGTGGTGAGAATCACCCACGGCGACATGCGCGCGCCTTCGGGCGGGCGCGGCACTTCCGGCACCGGCAGGAAGAGGAGGATGTCCGCCGCGCCCAGCAGCGCCGCCAGGCCGAAGATCAGCACATAGACCCACCCGGCATTCTGAAACGCGTCAATAAGGAACGAGCCGCCCAGCGCGAAGATCACCATGGACACCATGCCCAGGCTGGAGCGCAGACCAAAAAATTTGCCCGCCAGCGCGCGGGGGACGATGTCGGACATCCACGACATCCAGCCGGCGCCGCCGAAATTCGCCAGGGCGGCGGAGGCGAAGATCACCAGGCCGACCAGCACGATGCGCCCGGTCTGCATCGCCCCCTCGCCATGCGGCAGCAGCAGCGGCACCAGCGCCACCAGCAGCCAGAGCAGGCGGTGGGTGGTCGCCCAGATGAGGAAGTGGCGCTTCACCAGTCCGGTACGTTCGGTCAGGTAGGAGCCGACGAACTGCAGCACCACCGCCACCATCGGCAGCGCCATGATGATGCCGAAGCTGCCGTCATCGGTCTGCAGGTATTTGGTGAGAAACGCGGTGAGCGTCGCGCCGTTGCTCAGCGTGAAAAAGCCCGCCCCGAAGAACCAGGCGACGATGATATACCACAACGACGCGCGCACCTGGGCCGGGGTATACCCCCGGCCCAGCAGGCGGCGCGGCCTCGGCGCGGACTCGTGCGGCGACGTGTCGGGCATGTGTCCCGCATGTTTTCAACGGCGTGGTGCGTTTCCCTGCCGGCGCCAAGACAAGATTGGGAAAAGGAAAGCCCGCGTCTTGGATGGAATACTGACAGGCACATCACCCCTCGGCACAAGGAGTATGTATGCTGCTCATTCACGGTGTATACCGCTTCGGCTTGAAAAAAGTGGGGGTGCGTCGCGATGTCTGTTATAACTGCAAAGAGCAGTGCATTGCCGAGCGCTGGCAGTCTTTTCATTGTCACCACCTGTTCTAGATTCCCCTCATTCCGCTGGGTACGCGGCGAGAGTGGCAGTGCACGCTGTGCGGGGCCGATCCGCGCCGCAAGCCGATGATCGGCGGGCTGCTGATGGTGCTTGGCATCGTGCTCATGCTCATCTTCGCGGCGGTGACGTTCGCGGTCTGGACGGCGCCGGCGGCCGCGGTGGGCGGGGCCGGGCTGGCCTGGGGCCTGCGGCTGGGCTTTCCCGCCGTCGTCGCCCTGCTCGTCTGGGCCACCTTCCTGCGCAAGCCGAAGCCGGCGCCGACCATCGAGGAGCGCCGGGCGCTGGTCGAGCCGCTCAGCGACGCGGACTGCTTCTGCTGCCGCAGCCCGCTGGCAACCGTGCCCGACCTGCACTGCCCCACCTGCAAGGTGACGATCTACCGGGATTGACGCGCAATGACCGCGAAGGTTCCGGCGCTCGCTTGCGTGGTATAATGCTCACCGGGGTTCACCTCTCCCCCAGCCCCCTCCCCTACGAAGGGAGGGGGAGTGGTCGGGAAAACAAGACAGCCTCAAATATCCGCTCCGTTTCACCCCCTCCCCGCTTAGGGGAGGGGGCTGGGGGGAGAGGTGAACCCCGGTGAGCATTGTGCATCTTACCTGAAAGGCCGTTTAACGCCGTCATGTCCATCGCGCGCCTGTGTCTGCTGCTTGCCGTCTTCCTGCTGCCGCTGCTGGGCGGCCGTTCGGGGGTGCTTCCGCTGGCGGTCTTCGCCGTGCTGGCGGCGGGCGGGTGGTTGGCGTGGGCCGCCGGGAAACCGCGGGCGGGCTGGCGCGCCGCGCCGCTGGGCTGGCCGCTGTTGGCGCTGCTCGCGGTGACGGTGCTGGCGACGATCACGTCCGTGTATCGCCCGGCGAGCGTGCTGGGCGTCTGGCAGGTGGCGGTGACGGCGGCGCTGGCGCTGCTCGCGCTGCAAGTAGACATGACGCGCGCGCAGCTCTGGATCGGGGCGCGCGCCTTCGCCGCCGGGGTGCTGGCCGGCCTGCTTTACGGCTTCTGGGGGTCATACACCTGGGTGGAGCCGCTGGCGTGGCGCGTGCAGAGCACCTGGGAAAACGCGAATTTCTACGCCGCCTTCCTGCTGCTCTCCCTGCCGCTGCTGGCGGTGTGCGCGCGCGTCGCGCCCCGGCGGGACGAGCGCATCGGCTATCTGCTCATCGTGCTGCTCGGCCTCGTCGCGCTGGTCCTCACCCAGTCGCGCGGCGGGCTGCTCGCGTTCCTGCTGGCGCTGCTCGCGTTTGCCCCTGCCTGGCTGTGGGCGGAAGGCAAACTCTCCGGCAAGGCCATCGGCCTGCTGGCGGCGGGATTCGTGCTCTTCGTCGGGATCGTGCTGCTCTCGCCGCTGGGCAAGCGCGTGCTGGACCCGGCGGTGCGCGCCCGGCAGCTGCACTCGCAGATGTTCCGCGTCTACACCTGGCACAGCGACCTGCGCATGGTGCGGGACCGCCCGCTGCTCGGGTTCGGTCCCGGTACGTTCCCTTCCGTCTTCGGCCGGTATCAGCTCGCCGGCTACACCCGCCACGGGCACCACATCTATCTGCAGGCGGCGGCGGAAACCGGGCTGCTCGGGCTGGCGGCGCTGCTGTGGCTCTTCGGCGCGGTCGCGGCGGTGGGGATTCGCGCGGCGGCCTCCGGTTCACCGAACCTCCCGGCCCCCTCCGCCGTGAGGGAAGGCGGCGAGCGGCTCCTCGGCGTCGGCCTGCTGGGGGGATTGCTGGCGCTGGCGCTGCACGGGCTGGTGGATTCCGACTGGCTGTACAGCGGCATTCAGCTCACGCTGCTGCTCGGCGCGGCGATGGTCTGGCGGTTCACCGCGGCGCCGCCCGCGCCGCGGGCGGCGCCGGCATGGGCGCGGGCGGGGATACCGGCGGCGCTGCTCGCCATCAGCGTTGCGCTGGTCATCGGCGCGCGCGCCGAGCAGGCAATGGCGGAAGGCGAGGCGCTGCTGGGACTGGTGATGGCCGAGTCAGACGAGCAGCAACGGGTGCGGCTCTACACGGACGCCATCGCCAGCTTTCGCGGCGCGCTGAATCTGGCGCCGAGCAATGCGCGCTATCTGCGCCAGGTTTCCATCTACCTGCCGCGCGATGAAGCCCGCGCCCTGCTGGAGCGCGCGCGGGCGCTGGAGCCGACAAACAGCGCCAACGGGCTCTTCCTCGGCAATTACTATCTGCAGGGCGAGGAGTACGCCCCGGCGCGCACGGCCTATGCCCACGCCCTGCGCGCGCAGCCCAACCTGCTGCCCGCGCTCTATGGCCTGGGCAAAGCCGCCTGGGCGATGGATGACGCCGACACCGCGCTGCGGGCGATGCAGGATATCCTCGCCACCCGCGGCACCCCGCTGGACGAGTTTCACCCCATCGAGGTGCCGGAGCCGTGGTACACCCAGGCCGCCTACGCCGCCGGGGTGCTGTACCAGCATGCCGGCAATATCCTCGAGGCGCGGAGCGCCTTCGCGCAGGCCGTCGGCCAGGCACAGGCCTACGAGGAGGGCTACACACCAGAGGCCGAAGCCTGGGCGATGGCCTCGCGCAACCCCGGCGAACGGGAGAAGATGAAAGCCCTCGCCGCCACCGCGCGGCAGCGCCTGTTCGAGCTGCGGGTGTCCACCGATCCGCTCAGCGCGGACGAGCGCGCGCGGCTGCTGCCGGACGCGGAACGGGTGAACCCCTTCCCGTAACCGATATCCGGCCGTTGGGAGTGCGCCACGCAGCGAAGCGGAGTGGCGCACTCCCAACGGCCGGTCCTGTCAACGCGGCTTTCGCGAAGTCACCCTGTTCCGTAACCTTCAAGACTGAACAGATTTGTACCTCCAAAGCTGAACAGGTAAGCTGTCAGTGAAGGGGGACCAGATCAGTGAGTCGGATGACCCGAGAGACCGCGGTGGTGGACCGCCTGCGGATCATTGAGACG
>JAKPKV010000019.1 GCA_029553475.1 Armatimonadota bacterium | reverse complement strand
CGGCTGTATTTTGAGGTGAAAACATAATTCTTCAGCGATTCAATGCTCATGACAGGCCCTGACGTGAAATGTGGGAAAGGAAATTCAAAAAGAAGGTCCGTACAGCAAACGATGCGCACCCAACAGCGTCCATATATAGTGGTTGGCGGCGGCAATGTCCACAACATTTTGTGGTTTTATTGTAACTCCTTGATCCACAAAGAAATCGGGTGACCGCTTTTTGGCTTTTGCTGGCGGGGCGGGGTCGGTAAGATGGTGTCCATGTTTGCACCCCATCCGATTTACCGGGGACGGCTGGCGCCCAGCCCGACGGGAGTCTTGCATCTCGGGAACGCCCGCACCTTCCTGATCGCGTGGCTGCGGGCCCGCAGTCTGGGCGGGTCCCTGGTGATGCGCATGGAGGATCTCGACCACCCCAAGAACAAGCCGGGGGCCGCGGGCGCGGCGCTGGAAGACTTGCGCTGGCTGGGGTTCGACTGGGATGAGGGTCCGGATGCCGGTGGGCCGCACGCGCCCTACATTCAGACGGCGCGTACGGCCTTTTACGTGCGGGCGCTGGAGGCTTTAAACGCCAGGGGGCTTGTCTACCCGTGTGTCTGCTCGCGGCGCGATGTGGAGGCGGGGCAGTCCGCTCCGCACGCGGAGGACGGGCTGTTCTATCCGGGAACCTGCCGCGGCCGTTTTGCGGATTATGGCGCGGCGCGGCGCGCCTTGCCGCCGGGACGGTTGCCGGCCTGGCGTTTCCGCGTGCCTGAAGGAGAGACGGTGCGCTTTGAAGACGGTTTTTACGGGGCGTACGCGCAGGACGTGTCGGCCCTGAGCGGCGATTTCGTGCTGGCCCGCGACCCGCACGGCGCGGGCTACATGTTGGCGGTGGTGGCGGATGACGCGGAGATGGGGATCACCGAGGTGGTGCGCGGCGACGACTTGCTTCCGGCCACGCCCCGGCAACTGTTGCTTTACCGGGCGTTGGGGCTGACGCCGCCCGCGTTTCTGCATGTGCCGCTGGTCGTCAGCGAGGAGGGGCGGCGGCTGGCGAAGCGCCATGGCGACACGCGCATCCGCGCGTTCCGCGAGGCGGGCATGCCGCCGGAGAAAGTCATCGGCCTGCTGGCTTGGTGGTGCGGCTGGGCGGCGTGGGGCGAATGCCTGACTCTGCGCGACATGCTGCCTCGGTTCAATCTCGCCACGCTGCGGCGCGAGCCCGCCGTGCTCACGCCTCAGGTCAAGGCGGCGATGAAGATTCAGGATTAATTCAGCCTTGCGTTCCATCCGCCGACAGGTATAAAGTGTTCCCGACGCTGGAGTGCGGCGTTGCCTGTCCTTGGTGAGGGCGGGACGGCCACTATGAAACGAAGACCGGAGAATGCGAAAAGAACCGAACCCCATAGACTGATTTGATTTTGCGCTTTCGCGCATCAACGCTTTACAAGAAACCGTCAATTTCAACCGAGAAGCGGATGCACGGGGACGCGCCCGGTCGGGCGCGGCCTCGTCTCCGGGTTTCTTGGTGGGTCCTGACGGTACCTCTTGTAAGGCTCGGAACGGGGTTCGCGCCTTTTTCACGCCGGAGAAGGAACGGCCATGGAAAACGACAGGAAAAACCATAAAAAGAAAAGCCTGATATTTTTTATCGCGGCGGCGTGCGCGTCCGCGGGAGTCATCCTCGCATCAAGGCATGCGCTGGCGCGGGAGGGCGCGGAACCGGCGGACGCGCCCGCCCCCCGCCCCGCTTCCATGCGCAGGACGCCCGCCGCGCCGCTGGAGATGGCGCTGAAGCTGGAGCGCGAGCTGGCGCGGGGCGCGGGCGCGCTCATGCCGGACCCGGATCGGCGGGTCAGGCTGGACGGCGGCGTGATCCCGCTCGACGCCGCCGCCCCGGGGTTCCCGCCCGAGTTTCTGGCGGGGCTTGTGCCGGAAGAGATCAACGGCGTCGAGGCGTGGCGCGCGACCCTGCGCGCGGACGACGCCACCGGCGACATGCTGTTTTACAACGCGGGCGGGGAGGCCTTCTGGGCCGTGGAGGCCGACGCCTCCGTCTACTCGCCGGACTGGATCGCGCGGCTCCACAGCGCGGACGGCGCGGCCGA
>JAKPKV010000017.1 GCA_029553475.1 Armatimonadota bacterium | reverse complement strand
GACGCTGGCCATCGAGCCGAAAGTCGCCCTCCCCGGCATCGGCATCGTCGGCATCGAGGATACCGTGGTCATCCGCGCGACGGGGGTGGAACGGCTGACGATCTGCCCGCAGGAGATGATCGTCGTGGAGTGAGCGAGCGGAGCGGCACGCGGCGCTACCCCACCGACGCCGGCGGCTCGCCGATGCCCGCGTCCGCCGCGCGCCAGCGCCGGTAACGCGCAAAACACTCTTCGGTAATGGTGCCCTTCACCGTCCACGTCGCGCCGATTTCGAAGACCGCCTTGCGCCACCGGCCAAAGACGCCGAAATAGGCCGGGCCGCCATCGCGGATGGCGAAGTCGCGGCGGTGGAGGAAGTGGACTTCCGTGGTGAAGGTCGAAAATGAGCTGTTCATCGCCGCCAGCAGCAGGTAATCGCCCTGCACCCGCGCGCGCCAGCGATTCGTCCGCGTCTGCCCGTCAATGGTGCCGTCGGCCCGGAAATGGATGACCGTCTCCTCCGTCTTCACTTTCGCGCGATGCAGCGTTTTGAGCCAGCCACGTAGCAGTGTCGTGACTGCTTTCGCCGGTCGTATGCCGATCAGGTGGGCGAACCGCCGGTAGTGCCGGTACTGCAGGTAGCCAAACAACATCGGCAGCCCGGCGAGATAGACGGGGAACAGCCCAATCAATCCCGCGGGGTTCAACACGAAGAAAAAGATCGCCGCCGTCGGCACGAGCAGCGCGCCGATGATCATGGCGATAATGCCTTCAATGAGCAGGTTGGCGGGATTGGGCACCAGCATGATGAAGACGCCGCGCCCGATGAGCATCATCCCCAGCAGCAGGAAGACCGGCACAAGCCGCCATTCCGCGCCGGAGAAGGCGAGCAGCGTGAACGGGATCGTGAAAAGCAGGATGTAGGCCCCGGTCACGATGCCGATGAGACTGTAGGGCATCAACTGCCCGATCAGCGACAGATAGTCGCACGCCTGCCGAATCTCCGCCATGCTGTAGGGCAGGCCCGGCGGATACTCGTTTCCACCCGTCACCACCGCCCCCGCCGCCAGCACCGGCGTCGGCGGCACCAGCGGCGGGCGCGCGCAGCGCGGGCAGGCGCCGTCGGGGGACAGTTCGGTTGCGCAGGTCGGGCAGTGCATGATCGGGATTCACTATAACCGGTCACCCGGTGTTTGGCAATGTCGGATAGGATTCACGGGATGCCGACGGCGCACTGGTTTCGCACCAGCGTTGATAGCGGGCAAAGTGCTCCGGGGTGATGAGAGCTTTCATTGGATTCAGCGCACCACAGGCAACCGTCGCCCGCAGGTAGGTGCCAAACACTGCTGTACCTGTCGTGATCTGAACATCGCGTATATGCAGAAAAGTGACGTCCTGCGACATGACCAATAACAGATATTCACCCATCCGTCGCATCCGCAAGTGCACGATCGGGAGCTGGGCGGTGAAGGCACTGGCGATAAAAATTTCCATCGTATCCTCATCCGCCCCACTCCTCGTCCGATGCAACGATCGGAGCCACTCATGCAGCACGCGGCGCAATGCGCGCGCCGGTCGCTCCCGTGGAATGGACGGGTTCCGGCATTCCCGTAGCTGGAGGACACCCAGAACGGCGGGAATGGCGGCATAGACGGCGAAACCCCCGTGGGTCAGGACGGAATGCTGAAGCAGCAGTGCTGTCAGCACTGCCGCGAAGAGGAGCGTGCCAACGAGAATATTCACCACGGCGGCAAAGGTTGCGGTGATGCGGATCGGCACGATCAGGGGAACGATATTACCGCCAATGAGCATCACCCCAATGCCAATCGCAAGGAGACCGGCGTAAAACCAGAATACCGCAGCCTCACCCGGGAACCGGTTGAAAAAACGTATCATGAAGTAACCGAAGAAAAGCAGCTTGACAGCGATGAGAAAGATGGGCAGGCTGTACGACCAAAGCATGCGCAACAAGATATGGTGCGCGCACGCCTGCCGAATCTCCGCCAGCGAATACGGCAACCCAAGGGGATACTCATCTGTACCGGCAGTTGCTACCGCCCCCGCCGCCAGCACCGGCGTCGGCGGCACGAGCGGCGGGCGCGCGCAGCGCGGGCACGCGCCGGCGGGGGCGAGTTCGGTATCGCAGGTCGGGCAACGCATGATCGGTGCTCACCATACCATGCGGCGTAGATCTCGGCAATCGGGGAGCTTTTCGCTGCTCGGGTCGTCCGCGCTCGGAGTCTATCCCGATGCAGTCGGGACGGCGCGTGTGTTCGCATAGCAGTGAGGCTCGGTTGCACGACACTGTTCAACACAGGGCAATCCCACGCCTGCCCGATATAGAGTCCATTCGCTCAGAAACTGTTTCAGACGTCTGCGTTGCCGGCTCGCGGCGGGCTGCTCGGGGCTGGCACGGCGGAGGGCCGCGCGTCCCGATAGCATCGGGATGCCAGGCCAGCCACCGCGGCCCGGCGCGAGCAGCACCCGCGAAACGGCGGCGCAGATGGTGAAAACAGTTTCTCAGTCCGTCAGTATTTCGGCAATGCGCTGCGCTTCGTCGTGCCGGCCCATTCTCTGCAGGAAATGGCAGTACTGATCATATAGATACTCCATATCCTCCGGCAATCTCCCCATGCTGGCCATCGGATACGCGAAGAAACGCTTTGTGTGAACGCGGTCGCACGCCCGGATCGCCCGGCGGAAGGCCTGTTCAGCCTCGCGCTGCTGGCCGTGAAGGCCGAGGGCGCGCCCAAGGTCGGCGTACGGGACTATCAGAGACTTTTCGGGGGACTGTGCCGCGGAGAGCTCCTCGATACGCAGGCGGATGATGTCGGTCGCCAGCGCGTAGTGCTGTAGATACAGCGCCGCATGCGCGTATTGCCGGTACGCGTCGCTGGTGCGCGGATCGAGCAGCCCGTAGGATTGCCGTACGATCCGGTATGCCTGCGCACGGTAGGGCAGAGTGCCGCCAGGATCACCCGCCGTATTGTGCGCCGCAATGACCTCCTCGATGATCGGCAGCAGCGCCGGCGACAACTCGCCGTGCATGCGCGCCTCTGCTGCCTGCCACTTCGCCGCCATCCGCAGCATCACCCGGTGATTGCCGACCTGCTGAAACTTGCGGATGAACTGCCGGTAGACCAGGGCGAGTTGCGTGTCTCGCGCGGCATGCGCCTGCTCATACGTTGAGACGGCCTGCTGATAGGCGGCATCGATTTGCGCGACGGCGATCCGCTTGCCAAAATTGTACTCGCCTTTTACTCTGGCATAGGCCAGCACGGCAGGAAACGACCGTTTGCGCGGTGGAGGTGGCTGCGTTTTACTGAAGAGACGCGCGGCCAGCCAGAGATCGCCCTGCACCGTGAGCGTTTCCGCCCGCTGCGCCTCTGCGGCCCCCATCTTCTGCGCTTCCGCCAGCGCGGCGGCAACGTGGTGCTGCGCCCGGCGATACTGCTCGGCTGCCAGCGCCCCCCGGGCCTGCCGCACGGCCGCCGTCCAGCGCGCCGCGGATGGCGGGCGGAGGCGTTCCCACATGCGCCAGCCACCCCATCCGAGGGCCACGATGCCCAGCGCTACCAGAATGACAATCGCTCGAGGCCATCGTCTCATCCAGCATTCCTCACCCATGTATGCTACCAGGTGCCCATGACAGGGAGATCACGGCGTGATGAAGCGGCCATGAATGGTTCAAGCCTGCGGGCGCGCGCAGCGCGGGCAGGCGCCGGCGGGGGCGAGTGCGGTATCGCAGGTCGGGCAACGCATGGTTGATGCTCACACTCCCCTATCCCGGCTCACTCATGGCATGCCGGTGCGGCGTTGCGCGGCCATGGGCGCCGCGACGAGCATGACTGCCACTGACAGGACAGCGATCAATATTTGCGGTAAGAAGAGCAACAGGGAGGTAACCAGAAAGAGCCCGTTCAGCGGCTCCACCCTGATAAACGCCGCAAAGAAATCCATCGCGTAGATACATGGGATCATCATCACAATGACGATGAGGATATGCGAGACGATGATAATCCGCGAAGTTACCGTTGTGAAGTTTCTGGCCAGCATGATGCTTGTGATACTGCTGACCAACGCGAAGCTGTACCCGATATACCCGACTTCGAATAACAGGCTCCTGAGCGTGATGCCTGACCATGACAGCGTGAAGAGATGAACAGCGATGGTCACCACCACCACCGAGATGATGATGGCATTGAGTATCCGGATCGCTTTCGCATCAAGCGTCCGCACGGCGCACCTCCTGCATCACGATTTTTCCGGGCGCGGACTACCTGATCTACGCCACCGCCGCGCTCCGCTCCCGCACCATCTGCACCCATGTGGCCAGCCGCTCGCGGTCGCTGATGCGGTAGACGTCGCGGAAGACGATCTCCAGGTTGCAGCCCCGGGCGCCGGCGAGGGTATCGTCAATGTCCTCGCGGAGGGCGTCCCAATCGGGGGTCGCGCCGCTCATCGGCGCGGGTTTGGGCTTGCGCGAATAGACGTAATCGGGGCCGAGCAGCTCGCCCGCCTTGCGGAAATCGTTCCACGGGGAGACGGAGACGGCGCGGATATTGTCCACCTGCGCGAGAATCTGCGCCCAGCGGTCGTCAATCGGCTCGCAGCAGCCGTAGTAAACCAGCCCGAAACGCCGGCAAATCTCCGCCATGTAGGGCAGGAAGAACTCGGCGAACATGTCGGGGGAGACCATCGTCGTCTCCTGCGATTCCATCCACACCCACAGGTCGTTCAGCCGCGCCGGCTCCTTGCTGCCGGGGGCGGGCAGGGCGCTGGTGAAGCCCGGGCTGCCGGAGCCGACGTAGCGGCTGTCGGTATTCAGGCTCAGCAGCCCCTCGCGCTCCATCCAGTCGTACATCGCCAGCCGGTCGTCGCACAGGTAGCGCATCAGCCGGTGGATCGCCTCCGGCTCGTCATAGGGCCACATCAGCAGGTTGTCGTTGCCCGCCAGCCGGAACACCTCGGCGGTGAGGGCGGGCACGAAGCAGCCGGGCCCCTTCACCTGTACCGGCAGCAGGTCGCCGAAGAGCGCGTCCATCCGCTCCCGCGCCCGCTCGGTCGCCTCACGGTCCACCGTCCACGCGCGGGGACGCAGCCGCTCCAGGTCCTCCGGCGTGCGGATGGGGTGGTCGTAGGTATACCCCTGTCCGCCGCCTTCGGCGTCCGTGGACCGCGTCATCGTGTAGTCAATCCCGTACCCCTCTCCGCGCGTCTGCCAGCCCACCGTCCAGTACGGCTCCAGCACGGTGTCGTCCCCCACCTCCTCCACATGGCGCAGCGTGCGGCGCAGATGCATCTCCAGCCCGCGGTTCGCCGGGTCCGTGCACCGCAGCTCATCCTCGGTCACGTAGTGCTCCAGCAGCCCCGTCTCGAAGAGCACCATCACGCGCTCCCCGCACAAATCATGCAGCGCCGTCCACGCCCGCGCGCGCTCGGCCATCACCGGCTGCTCGGCCCATTCCCGCCAGCGGGCGGCGAGGGAACGGAGGATGTCACGGTCGGTCTGAGACATGAAAATGCTTCCTTCTGCTTGTCAATGCTATCGCCCAGGGCAGCGCTGGGAACGGATTCCGCGAGGAGACCCGCGCCCTGTCAGCGCAAGATCCCCATCCCCGTTATTCCCGCTGCGACCCGCATTTCCTGCGTTCGCCTGAAGTCTATTCGCCTCGTGAGGGAGCGTACCGCGCCAGCAAATACCGCGCCACGTCCTCCTCGACCGGCATCGCCCGCACGATCTCCCGGCCCGCCAGCGTCCGCTCCCCCACGAGGCGGCCGCTGTACGTGTACATGCGCAGGCGGCTGGCGGCGCGCCGGTCAGCATACTCGCGCGGATCGTTCCTATCCGCCACCCAGAGTTGCCGATGGCCGGGCTGCATGGTCAGCGAGGCAACCGGCATCCCCACCGCGATGGTGAACATGGTGATGCTGTCCGGGCCGATGAGCGTGACCGCATCCCAGCCGGCGAGGGCGAGGAGGTCGTCCACCGGGTCGGCCTCCCACTCGCGGAAGTGAAAGGGGTACCGGCCGTGCTGGCGGAGCACGCGGTCATGCCCGTCGCGGGTTTGGAGCGGGCGCTCCATGCTCCAGTTTACGAAATACCGGCTCGTATTCGCCGCGCCGCGCACCCGATACGCGCGCGGAACCTGGCGCACGTCGCCTGTACGCAAATTCACCCGCAGCACGGAGTGGTCAGCGGGGTAGACGCCGGCACGTGCCGGCCCGTAGACATTGCACATGACGCCATCAGGTCCGGGCTGCATGTTGAGGATGAACTGGTAGTTCGGGAGGGCTGCCTGCAACGCGATGCGCCGCGGGGCGCCGCGGAGCGGGCTGACGACGAGGTCGCGCCCGTCCAGCGAGAGGACTTCCCGCCGGCGGATGGCGAAGGCCGGGCTGAGCCCGTCCAGGCGGTAGGTCTTTCCCCGCCATTGCAGCATCACGACCTGCCCCGGCTGCCAGTAAACCGGCGTCTGTGATGGCGCGAGGTGGTCATCGCGGGCGACCCATATGATGGGCGTGTCCGCGCGGATAGCAGGAACCGGCCACAGGAAGACGGTCATCGGCACCGCGGCCATCGGCACGGCACAGCGCAGAAATAGCCGCCACGGATGGGCAGCCTCCTGCAGGCGGCTGTTCAACGCGGTCAGCCCCACCAGCCCCAGCACCCCAAAGAGGAATCCGCGCAGCCCGAAGGATGCCGTCACCAGATACGTGGCGATGAGGAGCGGGATGCCGTATCCGACCCAGCGCAGCAGCGTCGGTCGGTCGCGCCAGCCCGCGGCGCGCATCGCCGCCCATGGCCGGATATAGACCGCCGTCGTGAGCCGCGCCGCCAGCGCCAGCACCAGTGACGGCAGCAGCACGAGCCAGCCCAGCGTCAGCGGACGCAGCCAGACGCCGGCGATAAATCCATCCGGCGCCGCCAGCGCCTCCGCCCCCCTGACATACAGCAGCGCGAGCACCGCGGCAGCGTATGCCCGCCAAAAGCCCTGCCGTGGAACGGCCGCGTCCTCAACCAGCATCTCCGGCACGGCGAATTCCTCCTGAAGACCGTTTCAGCGATTATACCCGGTAACTGGTGAGGGATTCACACGTCGGCTCACGCTGTTACATCGCTCCCGGCGGCGGCGGCATCTGCCCCTCCGCCGCCTGCCGCGCGCGCACGCGCCGCGAGCGCGGCAGCACCGGCCCGTCGGCGCCGTCGGCGTGGTAGATGGCGATGAGCTCGTCCAGCGCGGCGTCGGCGCGGTCGGTGAGGCCGCCGCCGTGTTCCAGCTCTTCGGCATCAATGAGGGCGCGGAGGTAGAGGATGCGCCAGCGCCAGCCCGTGCGCGCGTAGTCGGGCAGCTTCGCGTCCGCCGCCGCCAGCAGCGCCCAGGCGCGCCGCACCTTCTCCGGGTCGCGCCCCTCCCGCGGATACGTCTCCTCCAGCAGGTAGATCGCCTCCGTCACCGCGTCTGCCACTTCGGGGGAGAACTCGTAGGCGACGTAAGCGCGCACCGCGTCCTCGGCATTCGCCTCCGTATCCCGGTAGAAATGGCTCACCACCACCTTGTTGATGTCCTCGAAAATGCCTTCCGAATAGGGGAAGCCGCCATCCAGCATCCCCTTCGCCCCGCGCCAGAGGCGCTCAAAGCGCGCGGGCAGCGGGTTGGCGCCAAAACCGCCCCAGGGATAGCGCCCCCACATGGTGATCTCGGCGAAATTCACCGCCGGCAGGCCGCCCGGCGTGCCGTGCTCCAGCGGCCAGCGCGGGAAATCCTCGTGGGCGTCAATCATCAGGTAGTCCACCCAGCTTGCGTCGTCGCGCAGCAGGCGGTCCAGCCCGGCGAATTCGCCGTCGCTCTCCTCGCGCACGTCATAGCACCACGTCGCCAGCACGCGCGTGCACGCCGGATAGTGCCGCCGCGCCACGGCGAAGAAGAGTTTGGAGAGCTCCACGAACCCCTTCACCCCCCACGGCCAGCAATCGGGACAGCCGCACCCGCCAGCGTCGTAGGGGAAGGTGGCGACGTACTCCAGTCCGAGATCATCATAGCCGGTGAAATAGGTCTCAAAGCGCTCCTCCAGCCAGGCCATCGCCCCCGGCTGGCTGGGGCAGATGCGCGTGCCGATGTTGCCGCGCCGCGCGGGAACGGTATCCGGCACGTCCACCGCGCGCCACGCCTCCGGGATGCCGGACATGCCGATGTTCGGCGAGTTGAGAAACCCCACGCCCAGCCCCGCCTCGTGCGTCAGCGCGATCACCTCGCGCGTGGCGGCGATGTGCCGCCGCAACGCCGCCGCATCGTCGGGATCGGGGAAATGCACGCTGAAAAATATGGCGTTGAAGCCCCACAGCGACAGCTCCTCCAGGTAGCGGCGCAGTTCGTCGCGCGGGCAGGCGGCGTACCAGTTGTTGAAGTTGAACGCGCAATAGATGCCGCGCACCGCGCATTGCGGCACGCTGACACCCCGCCATCGGCCAGGCGTGAACTCCCCCGGCGCGTACCGCGCGTCGTGCAGCAGCCGTCCCACCCCCGCGCGCAGGCCGGTCAAGTCATTGCCCGCCACCAGCACCCCGCCCGGCGCGTCTTCGATGACATAGCCCTCCGCGCCGATGCCCGGCCGCAGCGCCAGCGTCACCGCCGCCTCGTCGGCGCCGCGCTCGAGGCCGATGCCGCAGCGCTCCATCAGCGTGCGGGCGATGATCGCCACCACGTTCGCCGCCAGCGGGTTGTCGCCCGCGTCGTTTCGCACACACAGCACCGGCATAAGGCCCTCCTTCAATCGTTTAAAACCTGGTGCAGGAACGTTCTGCGCGTGACAAGGGGAATCCTCCCGCGCGTGGAAATCAGGTGAGGGTGAACGACAGCCCAGCGCCGTGGTGAATCCTCCCGCGTGGACGCGCGCCCGCCCGGACAAGAGAAGGATATTGACCATGCCGACAACCTTCACCCTCACCGATTTCGCCCCCGCCGCTGATGGCCGCACCGACGATACCCCGGCGCTCATCCGCTGCTGTACCGCCGCCGCGGAGGCGGGAGGAGGCCGCATCGTCATCCCGCCGGGGGCGTACTCCCTGGCGGGCACGGCGTCCATCCCCATCCCCTCGCACACGCGGGTGGAGGCGCATGGCGCGCGCTTCCTGCTGCCGGAGCGGCTGGGCGACCGCGCGCGCATTGATGCGTTCACCGGGGTGGACGTGACCGATTTCCATTGGCGCGGGGGCACGTTTATCGGGCATTGCTTCGACCATCGCCATCCCCCCAACACCTGGGAGCCCAACGCCACCACGCGCATCTTCGTCGTCGCCACCTCGCCGGGCGGCGCCACCGATACCCTCTCCTTCGCGGAGGTGCGGGGCGAGCAGGTGGCGGGCGCCGTCATCACCGTGCAGGGGGTGAAGGCCACCGAATCCGAGGTGCGAACCTACGCCCGCAATATCGCCGTGCGCGATTGCGCGCTGCGCGACTGCGGCAAATTCATGTGGGATTACGGCCTGCTCTGGCAAATCCTCGTCTGGCCGGAGGACTACGCCCCCGACGACGTGGCGATGGCCAGGCGCTACTTCCGTGCCGATCTCATTCACGGCCCCGTCCGTATGGATGACGGCGATGACCGGGTGTTCGTGGACGAGACGTTCGCGGACGACGATCTCTGCTTCTTCGGCGACGACCTGCCGGCGAATCTCACCCGCGGGCGGAAATACGTGGTGGCCGAGCGCGGGCGCGGCTGGCTGCGCATCGCCGAGGCGCCGGGCGGGGCGCCCATCACCTTCGCCGGGAGCGCCGGCGCGGAGACCCGCCTCATCGCCAACCTGTCGCAGGCGTTTTACCACCTCTTCTGGCCTACCGGCACCGGGCCGGGGAAGGGCGCGGTGGACCTCGTCGCCTGCCGCGAGACGAGCATCACCGGCTGCAACCTCAGCGCATTGGGCGACACCATGCACCTCCAGTGCTGCCGCAACAACGTCTTCGGCAACAACCAGATCACCGGCTCGCGCATGGGCGCCTTCTTCCTGGCGGAATACTGCCAGCGCTCTACCGTCACCGGCAACACCGTTGACGGGGCGAACGGCTCGCGGGTGATGAGCGTGGAGAAATCGAACGAAGACGTCACCATCGTCGGCAACATCTTTCGCAACGGCGGGCGCGGCAGTTGGATCAACCAGCCGAAAAATCTCGTCCTCGCGCACAACGTGTTCGTCAATAACACCACTAAGGGCGAGCGCGATCCCTGGCGCGGGCGAAAATCCGCCTACACCGGCGACTACGAGCGCTGGCCGGAGCTCTACTTCACCACCCACGAGCCCGGCGGCGCCTACGGCCCCGTCATCATCCAGGGGAACGTCTTCCACACCGGGCCCGAATGCGCCGAGGTGATCGTCTTCCACGGCGGCGGCCACGACTTGCTGGTGCAGGGCAACCTCGTCACCGGCCCCGCCCACACCCTCCGCGTGGAGGACGGCTGCGAAACGCCGGTGCTGGCGGAGAACCGCGGTTTGCGGACCGCATGAGGACGCGGGACGCACGGCGGGAAGGACGCTGATGCTCTGTGCCAAATGAATACCGCTCTGGTGGGTTGTGCATCGGTAGGCTTCCGTCCCCCGGATTGAAATCCGGGGCTGGAGTAACGAAGTCCACCTGCGTGGACTGGCCGGAGCGGGCCGACGGACCGGATACCGAGCATTTACCGGGGCCGCGGAGTTGTACTCCGCACGCGTGCCCTCACCCTGTCGTTAAACAAAGAGGGTACAAACTCGTGCGGAGCAGCATACGCGTCATCAGCGCGTCAGCGCTCGTCTCGTACTCGAAATTAGATACGGGCGGACAGGATGTCCGCGCTCCGGTGGGCATGACCCGTACTCGTATCCTCTGGAGTCTCGCCCTCCAGGATGCGCGGCTTCCGCCCCGGTGGGGGCGGAAGCCTACCGATGCACAGCCCTACCCCCTTCCGCCGCGGGCTAGGGCCCGAGGACCACGCGCCGGATGCCGGCGGGGACGCGGATACGAGAACGCGGGCCCTCCGCGGTGAGCGTCACCCCCGCCGGCGGCGCCTGGAGCGTCCAGCCGTCGGGCAGCTGGACCGTGAACTCCCCGCCCGCGCCGCCGTCCGGCAGCAGGAGGGCCGCTGACCGCGGGGTGATCTGGAGCGACGCCGCCGACGGCGCGCTGAGCGCGTAGGCGCCACGCCGCACCTCGCCGGACGCGGCGAGGGTGAGCGTCACGCCGGCGGCGCGGGCCGCCACGGCGCCGGCCGTGCCGGCGAACGCGACGTCATCGCCGCCGGCGGTGACCGGTTCGTGGGCCAGCAGCGCGTAATCCGTCCACCCCTCGCCGGAGACCTTGATGATCTTGCCGTCGTCCAGGCTGGCGAAGGCCGGCGCGGCCGTGCCGGCCGCGCGCGGGAAGATCGCCACATAGTAGGCGCCGTCGCCCGCCCGGCGCAACTGCAGCAGATCCTGATACTCTTCGATGTGCAGGGTTTTGCCGCCGTAGCGCATCGTCGCGCGCGGGGTGTCCGCCGGGGCGGCGACGAAGAATTCCAGGTCCACGCCCAACTGCCCGAGCGCGGTATACTGGTCGCTCCGCGGCAGCTCGCGTCCGGGGAGGATGGTCTTCCCCGGCTTCTCCGCCAGGAACGCCGGCTCGCCGGCCTGCCGCGCGGCGCCAATCTTTTCCGACAGCGACCAGAACTGCCACAGCGTGGGCTGGCCGCCGGCGGCGGTGTCGCGCAGCAGCAGCCAGGTGGGCCCGGCGGGGTCGGCGTCCTTCACGAAGAGGGTCTGCCGCGTCCAGCGCAGTTTCGGCGCCGTCGCCGGCGTCACCTTCGGCGTGGCGGGCATCTTCTCTGGGAACCAGGGGCGGTCGTCCGGGATGGTGATGTCGTACGTCGCGCGCACGTAATCCGCCGCCGGCAGCGCGGCAAACGCCTCCGGGTGTGTGGTCGTGTAGTAGCCGAAGGGCATTTTCCCCTGCTCGGCGCCGTCGTACCAGCGCGCGAGCAGCACGCCGTCGCGCAGCAGCTCGTGCCGTTCATGATAGCCGCCGGCGAAATCGAAGGAGACGGAGACCGGGGCGCCGTGCGCGAACCAGGTGTTGATGCCGCCGACGCCGGGCGTCCACACATCGAGGTTATGCCGGGATTCGACGTGCGAGAGCAGGTTGAGATAGTGCTCCGATGGGGTGTTGAAGCCGTGACGCAGCACCGCCCCCAGGCGGGGGAAGAGCTCGGAGCCCCAGGCGGGCGCTTCCGCCGGCAGCGCCGTATCCAGAAACAGCGTATTCAAGGCGCCCAGGCGCCCATCGCCCATGCTCGTCGGATATCCGCCCCGCGCCCACAGCCAGGCGAGCGCGCGGGACGCCGCGGGATTGCTCTCGCGGAAGAGGGTGGCGGCCGCGCCGTGGTAGCCGGAGGTTTGCCAGCCATGCGCGCGTCCCACCGGCGGGGAGAGGCGCTTCCCGGCGTGCCGGGGGTCGGGCGGCGTGTATTGTTTGGCGAAATACAGCGCCAGCTTTTGCAGGCGGGCATCGCCGGCGAAATCGTGGAAGCCGGCGCGCCGGGCCGCTATCGCGTAGGCGAGCATCGGGGGGTAGCTCACCTGGCCGCCGTAGGACACGCCCTCCGAGAGCCACTCGCCGTTCTCGCCGACCTCCGCCGCCAGCCAGTGGTCCATCCACCCGGTGGCGTAGTCCGCCCACGCGCGGGCCATCGGGTGATCGGGAAGCAGGCAGGCCAGCAGCCCCAGCGACAGCGTGTACGAGGCCGACATGTTGGGATTGCCGGAGACATACCCGCGTTCCATGGACCAGCAGCGCGGATCGGCCAGCACGTAGCCGAGGTAGGCCATCTGCGCGCGATAGACGCGGCGTTCCTCGGGGGTGACGCGGTCGGAATCAATGAGCACATCGTAGGCCACCTCCAGGTCGGTGACCTTGCGCATCACGTCGTACTCGCCCAGCCGTTCCAGCCAGGACGCCATATCCTTCAGCATCGCCGGGTTCGTCACCTGGCTCCAGTGGACCGGCTCGGCAGCCCCTTTCGCCCGCAAGGCGGCTTCGATCTCGGCGCGCGACATGAAGAGGTGCGGATGCTGCGTGGTCTGCGGCCAGTCGAGCACCAGGTCTTTCACCCAATCGAGCTGTATGCCCACCCGCGGGGCGCCGGCGCTGACGCTCCACTTGCGCCATCCCGCGGCGAGGTTCGCGCCGAGCGTCACCGTGCCATCCTCGGCATAGCGCACCGGCAGCCGTTTGTCCCGCCACCCTTTGAACAGCTCGCCCACCATGTCCAGGCTGAAGGCCGCGTGCCCGGCGTAGGTGAAAGGCTTCCCCGGCTCGACCCAGGCGCCGGGATCGCGCGAGCGCAGCTGCAGCTCCGCGCCCTCCGCCCCGATCAAGCGGATCGTCGGCGGGCTGTCCGGGTTGATATTGACGATGCTGGTGTCCGGCGAGAGGTAACAGAGCGGGTCGGCGGAAGCCGTCACCGGCAGCGTGCGGTCGCGCGCCCACTGGCCGTAGCCTTTTGGCAGCTCCGCCTCCTTGACGCCCGGCACGGCCGGCAGGCGCATCTCCAGCGTTACCGCGGGGTTCGCGGCGGAAACGTGCGTCTCCCAGTGGACCGCGCTGTCGCCGGCCGTCACCTGCGCCGTCACCGTCATGACGGCGCCATCGGCGAAGTCGTAGCGGCACTCGACCTTCGCCACCAGCGGCCCCCCCTCGACCAGGCGCGACGACCAGGCCGTCACCCGTCCCTCACCGGTGAAGGCGCTGCCGCCCTGCCACGGTCCCTGCGCCAGCCGCATCCCCCGCAGCACACCCGGCACGGCGACGGCGGCGGCCGGCGCCGGATAGCGCGTGCCGCCGTTGAGCAGCCGTACCCCGACGTGCGCGGTGGTGATCTCGATGCTCTCGCCATCCTGCCGGACCGCCAGATCCGCCGGCGGAGCCGGCAGCGTGGCGCGCCGCGGGCCATAACTCACCGTGTAGAGATCCGTGGCCAGCGGCTCCAGCCCATCCGCGAGGAAGCAGAGCCGCGCCGACCGGACGGAGGTTGTCCGCGGCCAATAGGTCACCCCGGTCAGCTGCGCCGGGACGGCGCCGCGCGGCCCCTGCACCCGCACCGACTCCGCCGCGCAGGCGCCGCGCGGCGCGGAGAAGGGGTAGCTGAGCAGCTCAGGCCCATACCGCTGCCGCACCTGCTCGCGCAGGGTGATGGTCTGCTGGGCGGCGAAAGCAGCTCCGCCGAGCGCACACAGCATGGCGAGTAACCATCCCAGGGTGGTGACGTATCGGGTGAACGACATGGAGTTCCCTCGCAAATGGCCTATTTTTTGAATACTCTTTCGCTTTCCGGCCGGGTATACCTTCCGCCCGCCCCGGGGCCGCGTCCCGATAAAATCGGGACGCCCAAACTGGGGCCGCGGAGTTGCACTCCGCATATCCCCCTCCCCACGTAGGGGAGGGGGCTGGGGGAGAGGTGAGTTGCGCATCGGCAGGTTTCCGTCCCCCGGATGCGCATCCGGGGCGGGAGAAACAAAATCCGCCGGCGCGGACTGACGGGATCGAGCCGACCAACCGGATACCGCGCAACGCGGGAGTCATGTGTCAAAAGAGCATGTACTCCGCAGAGAAATCCCCTCAGGCGCGCATGGCGTAGAGCAGCCCTTCCAGCCGCGCCCCGCGGACGCGCGCTTCCGCCAGGAAAGCGGCGGTATCGGCGCAGCCGGCGGCGCTCACTTCCAGGTTGATCGGTTTCCGATAGGGCGAGGCGGCAATGCACGCCAGGAGCGGCGGCCAGTCAATGGCGCCGTCAAACGGCAGCCTGTGCTGGTCGGCGCTGCCGTCATTATCGTGGAGATGGATGGCCAGCAGGCGATCCTTCAACGCCGCCAGCCGCTCCAATCCGTTCCCGGCGAGGTGCCCGTGGCCGCTGTCGTAGCAGAGCCCGAGCACGTCCGGCCCGTACTCGGTGAAGAGGGCTTCCAGCGCCGCGGTATTATCGTCCGGCATATTTTCCAGCGCGATGCGCACGCCATGCTCGCGCGCGCGGGCGGTGAGGGCATCCAGCGCCCGGCGCACGGCATCGTAGGCCGGCGCGGGGACGCCCGTGCGCACTTCGCCCGGCAGGTGCAGCACCACCACGTCGCAGGCGAGCATCGCCGCCATGCGCAGGCGATTCGCCACCAGCGCGATCCCGGCGGCGTTCACCGCGTCATCCGAGGCGCCCCAGCGCTTCGTCTCCCCCGCGCTGGCGTGCAGGTCCGTCACCCGCAGCCGGCACCAGTTGAGCTGCGAGCAAATGCGCGCGATCTCCCGGTCGCTGTAGAGGTAATCCGTATTCCACTCCTGGCACCAGTGGACATGCGTGAACCCCGCCCTGGCGATCTCGCGCAGATACGGCTCAGCGGTGCCGACGCCGGTACGGTAATCGGTGGTGATGGAGAGCATGGCGATCCTCCGGCGTGTAGTTTCGCCCTCGTCGCGCCCTCCCCTTCCGAGGGCGCGTAGCGGGGGACAGCCCCCGCCGGCGCGGGCGTCCCCGGCGGCGGAATTGTCCGGGGAGACCGCGGATTGTGCGGGGAATACCCATCCGTGTTCATGCGCCCCCCATCCACGGATGGCGGAAAGTTTGTCACGATACAGGCAGGGTGCATACGACCAATGGCAGTCACCCATTTTCACCTGAAGGAGGAGATGCGATGGGCAAGACGTGGGGAAAAGTGCTCCTGTTACTGAGTGGCATGCTGCTGGCGGCCGGGGCACTGGCACAATACGGCGGCGCGCCGACCGCGGCGCGGCCGAATATCAACCCCTTTGCTCCCTCGGTGCGCGGCAGCAATCTGGTGCCGTATCTGCAGGCGGAGCGCGACGCAATCGCCGTGCTGACCGCGCAGCAGCATTACCTGCTGCAGCGCGGCGATACCGTGGGAGCGCTGCTGGTGGGCAGTTACGTTCCCGACCACCAGCTGCAGGCGTCGCTGCTGGCCCAGGAAATCCGCGATCGCGGCGGCAATCCCGATGCGGTGCAGGCGAACGTGCCGAATCCGTTCCTGGGCTCCACTGCGGAAATCCTGGCGTATAACAGCCAGCAGCAAGCCTGGATCGCCGATCAGTATCGGCGGCTGACGGGCGCCGGCACGGCGGACTCGCGCTACCTGGCGCAGACCGGCTTGAGCGGCGCGGAACGGCACTTCGCCTCGCTGCAGGTGGCGCTGGGCGCGCGCGACGGCAGCCCGGCGGCGGTGCTGAACAGCCTGCGCTACGCGCTGCAGCTTGAGCGCACCGCCATGGCGGACCTCCAGGCGCAGGCCGCACAACTGCGCCGGCTCAACGACCCGCAGACGGCGGACCGGCTGGTGAGCCTGATCCCGGCGCACCAGCAGCAGGAGGCGCAGCTCATCAGCCTCATCCAGCAGTTGGGCGGGAATCCGGCCACGGTGGGGGCCTCCACGGTCGCGGCCTTGCCCACGCGCGACGCGATCCTGATGCATCGGCGCGCGATGGACGTGCAGATGGCGAACACCTACGCGACGCATGTCGCGGCCTTCCCCAGCACCAGCCCGCTGCACGTGGCGGGGCTGCAGGGGCAGCGCAATGCCCTGACCGCCATCGCGGTGCTCTTTGGCGGTCCGCTGCCGACGGCCTGATGCGGCGGCGGGGTCCCCGGTGTCGGGCACGTGGCCCGCGCCCGACACCGGCGGCAGGGTTCTGGCCGGCGTGAGCGCCTCACGGCAAGGGAAGAGAGGGAGCATGCATACGCGCGCGTTACTCGTCTATCGGCTGCAGGAGCTCTATGCCTTCCTGCGGGATATGCTGCCGCAGGTGGATGCGATGCATCAGCGCGCGGTCAATGAGCATCTGCGCGTGCTGCTGGGGCGCCAGCGCGAAGCCTGGCGGAGCGAGCTGGATACGCTGGAACAGGCGCTCAACCTGCTGGGCGCGCGCTTCACCATGGAGCACAGCACCCTGGCGCCGGCGCTGCACGAGGCGATGGCGCGGTTTCGCGCGCGCGCCAACCCGACTCCCGACCATCAGGATATCGCCGCCACCCTCGATTTGATGAAGGCCGCGCATCTCGCCATCGGGTCGTATGAAGGCGCCAGCGAGCTGGCCCACGCGATTGGCGAGGGCGACGTCGCCCGGCTGCTCGACGAGAATCTCGACCGCCAGCGCGAGAGCCTCACCGTGCTGCGCGACTTCGCCCTCGGCCTCATCACCGCCATGAGCGAGGAGGAGGGGCGGAAAGCGGCGTGACCGGCGCTCAATAGGTCAGGCCTTCCAGCAATTGCGGGCGCGTCCACAGGTTGCAGAGCGGGTCGCCGATGGATTCCATCCAGGCCACCAGACGGGCGCGCAGGCGATCGAGCTCCGCGCGGCAGTGGGGGTCGCGCGCGCGATTGCGCAATTCGCCGGGGTCGGACTGCAGATCGTAGAGCTCGTCTTCCGCCGTGCAGTTCCACACGTATTTCCAGCGGCGGTCGCGTACCATGCGCTGGGAATACGCGCCGAATTGTCCCCCCTGCCACATGCCGAAGATATCCGGACGCGCCGCGATCTCGCCGCGCACGGTGCCCACTAGATCACGCCCCATGAAGGTTGCCGGCGGCGTGACCCCCGCCACGGCGCAGAACGTCGCCGCCAGGTCGAGCGCGTGGCTGATGAACGCCTCGCAGACGGCGCCGGCGGGCAGGCGGCCGGGAAAGCGGGCGATGAGCGGCACGCGCATGACGTCGTCATAGAGCACGAAATGCTTGTCCAGCATGCCATGCCCGCCGCAGAGGTCGCCGTGATCGGTGGAGTAGACCACCAGCGTGTTGTCCGCCAGACCAAGGGCGTCCAGCGCATCCAGCAGACGGCCGACCTGCGCGTCCAGCAGCGCGATCTCCCCCAGATACATGCTGACGGTCGGCGCCCACTGCTCCCACGACCACCCGTCCACCTTCCAGGTGCGGCGCTGCTGGGCCTGAATGTACGGTTTGCCCTCCAGCGTATCGGCGAAGCTCGGCCACGGGGGGATCGCCTCCGGCGGATAGTGCGACGCGTACGGCTCCGGGGGGCGGCAGGACAGGTGCGGCTCCGAGGGATCCCAGCGGATGAAGAAGGGACGGTCGCCCGCCGCGAATGCCGTCAGCAGCGCGATGGCGTGGTCGGCGCCCCATGCCAGCCGGCTCTGTTCGGGGGTGATATGTGGGTCTACTTCGCCGAAATAGCCGTTGGACGGCGCCGGCGGCAGGCCGCGCTCCTGGCGCCAACGCGCATACGCGCCATCCGGAATGAAGGTCTGAAACCCGTGGTCCACCGGGGTGCCGACCACCTCCGCGTGGAATTTCCCCACCATGCCCAGCGTATACCCCGCCTCGCGCAGACACCGGCTCACCGTGGGCCGTGACGGGTCCGCCGGATGGTAGATCTCGGTGTTGGGGATGCTCACGCACCCGTGCTGCGTCGGCCATTGCCCGGTCAGCAGGCAGGCGCGCTCCGGCGAGCAGATGGGCGTCGGCGTGAACGCGTGGGTGCAATTCACGCCCTCCGCCGCCAGCCGGTCCAGATTGGGCGTGCGCAGCAGCGGATGCCCGTTGACGCCAAGGCAGTCAAAGCGGTGCTGGTCGCTATGGATCAGCAGCATGTTCGGCGCGGACATGCCTGCCATTATAGCGCCGCGCCCTCCCGGCGTCCACCCTTGCCGGCCGGCGCCGCCCCCGGCACGCCCGCCCGCACCAGCGCGAGCAGCTCCGCCAGATGGTCGGCATAGACGCCGCGCGGGGTGGTGTCATGGCGCGCGCAGAGGGCGGCGGCCAGCCCCACCACCTCGCCCATCATGCCGGTGGTGGCCATCACGCGCACCGCGCCCAGCGCCTCGTGGGTGACGCTGATGTCGCGCCCGGCCATGAAGAGGTTGCCGAGGTTGCGGCTGTAGAGGGCGCGGTAGGGCAGCCAGAACGGCGCGGGGAACGGCCCCTGCACGCACCAGGAGATGAACTCGTCGCCTTCGAAGCCGCGCTGATAATCGCGGTGCGGCACGTGCAGATCCATGTGCCAGGTGCAGGGCACGCAGGCATCGGGGAAGGCGGTCTGCCGGAAGAGGTCGCCGCGGGTGACGATGACGTCGCCGAAGAGGCGGCGGGATTCGCGCGTGCCGGCGATGTACGCCGCCCAGGACAGCGCATGATGCGGGTAGCGGCCATCCACGTTCTTCAGCGCGTCCCAGGCGCCATACATGGCGTGGAAGTTGCGGTCGCGGCTGCGCTCCGCATCGGCAATGGGATCGAAGTCGAAACCGCTCTCCCAGAACCACTGGCCCAGCGAGTGCAGGCCGGGGCGCGCCCACTGGGCGCTCCACTCGTCACGCCCGGGGAAGGGCCTGTCGCGCAGGTCGGCCGCCCACGGGCAGCGCGGGAAGGGCGCGGGGGCGCCGGTGTCGCGGACGCGCCAGACGTTCGTCGGCCCCATGTGGCCGGTGAGGGTGATGTCGTGGTCGGCGCCGGCGTGATAGCCGAGGTTGCCGTCACCGGTGCAGTCGGCGAACCAGCGGCTCTCGATCCGCAGGCGGCGGCCGGAGATGATCTCCTGCGCCGTGACCGCCGTCACCCGTCCGCCCGCCGTCTCCGCGCCGATGAGCCGGTGGCTCGTCAGCAACGTCAGCCGCGGCTCGGCGGCGAGCAGCGCGAGGCGCGGATCATCCGTCGGCGCGGCGGTGTCCGACCCCGCGAGCAGCCGCGCGGGCGACTCCAGCGCGCGGACGAGATCACCCAGCCGGGGGTAAGGCTCCAGGTGCGTCTCGCCCGCCATATTCACGCAGACTTCGTAGCTGTTGTTGCCGCCGACCACCGGGCGGTCATGCAGCAGCGCCACGGACAGCCCCATACGCGCGGCGGCCACCGCGGCGCAGAGGCCGGCGATGCCGCCTCCGGCCACCACCAGGTCGTAGCGGCCGCCGTCGTCCGGCGCTTCGGGAAGGCCCAGCGCCGCGCGACGGAAGGCGGCGAGGGCATCCGGATCGTGCGGCGGGATGCCGTCCGGGACGGCGCTGAAGAGCAGGGCGTCGCAGCGGCCAGCAAAACCCGTCAGATCATGCAGCGCCACCGTCGCCGGGCCGGCGGGGAGATCCACCATGCCGCCGTCCTGCCAGTGCCATTCCGCGCCCACGGTGCCGAAGGTGGCCGCCAGCGGACGGCCGTTCACCAGCACCTGAAAGCGCCCCGGCGCGCCCGGCCCCCAGGGCGCCGCCCAGTCGCGCGTGCGCACCCAGACGCGATACCGGCCACCCGCGGGCACCTCAACCGCCGTCATCGCATCCGCCACCGGCCGCCCCAGCCCATGCGCGAGCAGAAACGGCGACCCCATCACATCCATGAACTGCTGGTCCACCACCCAGCCGCCGTGGTCGGCGAACTGCTCGGCTTCGAGGAAGAGGCAGGGGCGCGCGGTGGGCATGATTGTCTCCCTTCATTGCAGCACTGGTGGCGACAGCGTACCAGATGGACCGGGCATTCGGCAACCACCGCCGGGGGCACGGTTTCAGGGGTGTGGTGGGGTGGAGGCGCACCGCATCCCCCCTGGGCGGGCGAGCGTCCTCGCGAGCCGACGCCGGGGGGAAGTCTTATCCGTCGTGCTCACGAGAGAGTCAATCTATCGAACACGACATACGATCATTTCCCCCCGGCGTCGGCTCGCGAGGACGCTCGCCCGCCCAGGGGGCGGATACGGGGCAGGTCAGCACGGGGTTTTTCCGGCAGGCGGGCGCTCCGCGGGTATTCAGGCGGAAACTGTGCTATACTACCCGCGCCATGCTTGACCCACGCCCGCTCATCGTCGAGGTCTGCCACCTGCTGGCGGCGCGCACCTTCACCACCGCCACCGGCGGCAACGTGAGCGCCCGCCTGCCGGACGACACCGCCTGGGTGACGCCCAGCCGCCTGCACAAGGCGCGGGTGACGGCGGAGGACCTGGTGCGGGTGACGCTGGACGGGACGCCGGTGGAGGGAGCGCGGAGCGCAAGCAGCGAGACGCCGATGCATCTCGCGATGTACCGCGCGCTGCCGGAGGCCGGGGCCATCATCCACGCCCACCCGCCGGCCGCCACCGGCTTCGCGCAGGCGAACCGGGCGATTGATACCCGCTCCTCGTCGGAGGCGACGGTCATCCTCGGCCCGGAAGTGCCGCTCATCCCCTACGCCCGCCCCTCCACCGATGCGCTGGCCACGCTGGTGGGCGCCAGCATGCGCCCCGACCGCCGCGCCTACCTGATGGCGCAGCACGGCGTGCTCACCTGGGGCGCTGACCTCTGGGACGCCTACGATATCCTCGACACGCTGGAGATCTTCACCATGAGCCTGCTGGTCTCCACCCTCATCGGCGGCGCCGCCCCGCTGCCCCCCGAAGAGCTGGCGTGGCTGGCGAGAAAAGTCGGCGGGTGACGGCGACACGGCTCCACCGCGCGTGCCGACCGGGTCGCCTATGGGATTACCGGCCGGCCGGCGCCGTCGAGCAGGGTGTATTCAGAGGTGAAGGTGTAACGTGAGTTATCCAGACCCAGGTTGGTTCCGTTGTGATGACAGCGTATTCCATACCATTGATGCGCGCGATATCGGCAAGGCGATAATCCACACGGTACTCCAGGGGCGAATATCCCGCGCCGCGCTCCGTGGTTGACCAGGTATCACCGATGGCGATGGGGCGGGTGGGCATCGGTTTGCCGGACACACATTCTACTGCCCCGCGCTCATCTACGCCGACCGCCGAGAGCATATTGCCATGCCGATCCAGCGTGGAAGAGACCAGGCGGTTATACTCATCGCCAAATCCGGGGAGATTTCCTGCGCCGCCGGACGTCGTAGTATGCTCTGATGAGACGGTTTCCGCCTTTGCTTATGAGCGTTCCCGCTTTCCGACATGTCAAATGCCGGCGCTGGCTATTTTCGGGGAGAGACCCCGCGCCCGCGCCCTTGACACGCGGCCGCCGCCGGCGCGATGATATACCCACCACGCGAAAAGGAGACGCCCCATGGCCGACTGCCCGAACAAAGAGAAGAACGCCCAGGTATGCACCTGCACCTACACAAGCTGCCCGCGGCACACCGTCTGCTGCGAGTGCATCCGCTACCACCGCGAGAACGGCGGCCTGCCCGCCTGTCTGAAGAAGTAATACCCGCGGCGCTTCCCCGCGCGCCCACACCGGGGCCGCGGAGTTGTGCTCCGCACGAGTGACCTCACCCTTTCGTTTACCTGTCGCGGGTCGTCACGCTGTCCCGTGTCCCGTCGCCGAGCAAGGTATATCGTGACCGACCACTACATTTAACAAAGAGAGGGCAAACTGGTGCGGAGTTGTACTCCGCAGCTTGAGGCACGGAAACGGGACGCCCGGCCCGGGCGTCCCGTGGTGTTGGTAGGCGATAGCGCCCCTCTTCTAGCCTTTGCCGGCCAGCGCCTGGGCGGCGGGCACGTCGAGGCGGACGGAGGGGCCCATGGTGGAGGAGATGGTGATCTTCTTCAGGTAGGCGCCCTTGGAGGACGCCGGCTTGGCGCGCAGCAGCGCGCCGAGGAGCGTGCCCAGGTTCTCCTCGAGCTGCTCGATGCTGTAGGATACCTTGCCGATGGGCACGTGGATATTGCCGGCCTTGTCCACGCGGAAGGCGGCCTTGCCGCCCTTGAGATCGCGGACGGTCTGCGCGACGTTATCGGTGACGGTGCCAGCTTTCGGGTTCGGCATGCGCGGGCCGAGCTTGCGGCCCAGCTTGCCGACGATGCCCATCATGTCGCGGGTGGCGACGAGGATATCGAAGCCGCGCCAGCCTTCGTCAATGCGCGCCACCAGCTCTTCCGCGCCCACGTCGTCGGCGCCGGCTTCCTGGGCGGCGGCGGCGTTGTCGCCGCGGGTGATGACGGCGACCTTCGGCGACTTGCCGGTGCCGTGGGGCAGCACCACGCTGCCGCGCACCATCTGGTCGCTCTGGCGGGGGTCCACGCCGAGGCGGACGGCCACCTCGACGGTTTCGTCAAATTTCGCGCTGGCGGCGGCCTTCATCGCTTCGAACGCGGCGGTGGGGGCGATGCCCTCTTCCGCGGTGACCGGCACTTTCTTCACGGCCTGGTCATAACGCTTGCCATGTTTTGCCATTTGGATGTTCCTCCGGTGGTGACGCGAGGGGTATGCCCCTCTCCCACGCGCGGGCGCGCCCGCGAATCAGTCAACGACGATGCAGCCCATGCTGCGCGCCTGGCCCTCGATGATGCGCATGGCGTGTTCGAGGTCGTGCGCGTTCAGGTCCGGCATTTTGATCTCCGCGACCTTGCGGATGTGCTCGCGGGTCACGGTCAGCGGCTTGTCGCGGCCCGGCGCGGAGGCGCCTTTGGGCAGGCCGGCGGTCTTGATGAGCAGCTCGGACGCGGGCGGCGTCTTCAGGACGTAGGTGAAGGTGCGGTCTTCGTAGATCGTCACTTCCACCGGGATGGTGCTGCCGGCCTGGGCGGCGGTGGCGGCATTGTAGCTCTTGATGAACTCCATCATGTTAATGCCGTGCGGCGCCAGCGCGGGGCCGACCGGCGGGGCGGTGGTCGCCTTGCCGGCGGGCAATTGCAGTTTCACTTTGGCGGTGACTTTTTTCGCCATCTTCGTATGCCTCCATCGGGCCGCACGCCGTCGCGCGGCGCCGCCCTCCCCCACAGTGTGCCAGGTGATCTTTTCAATATCACCGAAGCCCAGGATCACGGGGGTCTCGCGACCGGGCAGGGTCATTACGACATGCAGTTTTGGTGTGTCTCGGCGTTGATGCGCGTGATGCTGCCCCGAAAATCCGTGTCGGGTCCATTGCATCTGCGCACGCCCTCGCCGATGCGCCGGGGCGGCACTCTCTCGGTCCCCTTGCCATCCATGCGCCTGGCCTGCCTCCCCCCACGCTAGGTGATCTTCTCGATATCCCCGAAGCCCAGGGTCACGGGGGTGTCGCGGCCAAAGAGCGAGATGAGCACGCGCACCTGTTCTTTGGCGGCGTTGACTTCCTCGATGGTGCCCTGAAAATCGGCGAAGGGGCCGTTGGTGACGCGCACCACGTCGCCGGTATTCCACAGCAGCTTGGCCGGGTGTTCGGGGCCTTCCACCTGTTCCAGGATGGTGCGCACCTCGTCGGCTTTCAGCGGCACCGGCTGTTTGTCCGGGCCGATGAAGCCGGTGACGCCCGGCGTATTGCGGATGAGGAAGCGGGTCTCGTCATCCAGGTCCATTTCGAGGAAGATGTAACCGGGATAGACCTTGTGGCGGCGGATCTGCTTCTTGCCGCCGCGGGTGCCGGTCAGCTCCTCTTCGGTGAGGACGAGGACGCGATGCACCTTCGACGCGATGCCCTGCGCGACCGCACGCCGTTCGATGCTCGCCTTGACTTTATTCTCGTGACCCGTGAATGTATGGATGACATACCACGCCATAGTGGAACCCTATTCCCCCACGGTCGCTACCGCGCGGTCTGCTGGATATTGAAGGCGTGCCCAGCGAGGAACTGGGCGGCTTTATCCATCAGGAAGAGGAAAATCGCGACGACGATGATGGTGGTCATCACCACGACCACGTACTTGGTGAGCTCGTTGCGCGTGGGCCAGTTCGTCTTCTTGAGCTCGGCGCGCACTTCCTTGAGGAAGCGGACGAGATTCAGCCAGACCTGCACAACGAAATTCGGTTTTGCCGCGGCGGTCGAGTCAGTCGTCATCACCATTTCCCCTGCCTCTTCACGTTTTTCGCAGTCATGCGTTGACACCTTCACCCCGGGGGCGGCGCGCAGGCGCCGGGCGCGGCCCGGCGGCCACGCGTTACTTGCCGGCTTTCGCCTCCAGCCCCGTCTCGCGGTGGTCGGTATGCTTGCGGCAGTGCGGGCAGTATTTTTTCAGCACCAGCCGGTCAGGGGTGTTCTTCTTGTTCTTATAGGTCGTGTAGTTCCGGCCTTTGCACTCGGTGCAGGCCAGCCAGAAGCCACGATCCTTAATCCGGGATAATCTTGCCACCGGACACCTCCGGGTAAACACACGGACAGGGAGGGCAGGCAGGAACGCCTGGCCTTCCCTGTCGGTTTCGTCGCGTCGCGTGCCGCGTTACTCGATGATCTTCACCACCACGCCGGCGCCCACGGTGTGGCCGCCTTCGCGGATGGCGAAGCGCAGACCCTCTTCCATGGCGATGGGCTGGATGAGCTCGACGGTCAGGTTCACGTTGTCGCCGGGCATCACCATCTCGGTGCCCGCGGGCAGATGGACCATGCCGGTCACGTCCGTGGTGCGGAAGTAGAACTGCGGCCGGTAGTTGGCGAAGAACGGGGTGTGGCGGCCGCCTTCTTCCTTGGAGAGGACGAACACGCTGCACTCGAACTTCGTGTGCGGCTTGATGCTGCCGGGCACGGCGATGACCTGGCCGCGCTCGATGTCCTTGCGGTCCACGCCGCGCAGGAGCAGGCCGACGTTGTCACCGGCTTCGGCGCGTTCCAGCGACTTGCGGAACATCTCGATGTCGGTCACGACGGTCTTGCGCGCCTCGGGGCGGAGGCCGACGATCTCGACTTCCATGCCGCGGTTGAGGACGCCGCGCTCCACGCGCCCGGTCGGCACGGTGCCGCGGCCGGAGATGGTGAAGACGTCTTCCACGGACATCAGGAACGGCTTATCCACTTCGCGCTGCGGCGTCGGGATGTAGCTGTCCACGGCCTCCATCAGCTCGAGGATGGAGGCGAACGGGGCGGCGGTCAATTCGCGCTCGCCGTTCTGATAAGCTTCCATCGCCACCAGCGCGGACCCCTTGATGATGGGGATATCGTCGCCGGGGAACTCGTATTTGGAGAGCAGCTCGCGGAGCTCCAGCTCGACGAGCTCGATGAGCTCGGGGTCGTCCACCTGGTCGGTCTTGTTCATGTAGACCACGATGCTCGGCACGTTCACCTGACGGGCGAGCAGGATGTGCTCGCGGGTCTGCGGCATCGGGCCGTCGGCGGCGGACACCACCAGGATCGCGCCGTCCATCTGCGCGGCGCCGGTGATCATGTTCTTGATGTAGTCGGCGTGCCCCGGGCAGTCCACGTGCGCGTAGTGGCGGTTCTCGGTCTCGTACTCGACGTGGGCGGTGTTGATCGTGATCCCACGGGCCTTTTCTTCCGGCGCGGCGTCAATCTGGTCATACGCCTTCACCGTGGCCTGACCGCGCAGGCTCAACACCATGGTGATGGCCGCGGTCAACGTCGTCTTGCCGTGATCCACGTGCCCGATCGTACCGATGTTCACGTGCGGCTTGGTGCGCTCAAATTTCGCTTTACCCATCGCTGGCTCCCTTACGAAATGTTCAATGCGACTCCGGGGAAGGCCGCGCCTTCTCCGCGAAACGATGTGGAGCCTCCAACCGGATTTGAACCGGTGACCTCGTCCTTACCAAGGACGCGCTCTACCGACTGAGCTATGGAGGCCGACGGTGACGGCATCTGCGGCTGCGAACACTCCACCGCGTTCATTGCGTCTGGTGCCGGGGGAAGGATTTGAACCTCCGTAGGCATTGCGCCGGCAGATTTACAGTCTGCTCCGATTGACCACTCCGGCACCCCGGCACGCGCGACAAACAAGTGACCGGAGGGCAATGCCTTCCGGTCAACGGGGATACTATACGCATCCGTCCCGCGCTTGTCAAGAGCGCGCGCGAAGTTTTTTCTGATTTCTGGAGACAATGCCCGCCCAGGGGGACAAACGGAGGGGAAATGGGGTGATCCAGCGCGCCACGGCCTGCTGATCCCGTGCCCGCGCCGGCCCGCGGAGGATATTGACAGGGCTGCCTCCGGTCCGTATGATGCAGAAAATCCTTCGCGAGCGAGGGACGACTGATGACGATCCCGAAGCTGCTGGTGCTCCTGCTGGCCAGCCTGCTGCTGGCGCCCGCCGTCGCCCAACAGGACGCGTTCGATCTGCTGCGCGCCGCGGCGGCCAAGATCACCGCGCTCGACACGCAAGAGAAATTAGGCTGGTGGGATAAACTGACCGCTGAAGAGCGTGCGGCGCTTTTCGCCACCCTGCAGCCGGCGGTCGAACTGATGGAACAGGCGCGTCAGGCGCCATATACGCCGCGACCGATTACCGTCACCCAGCAAGAGATGTCCTGGCTGCGTGACTTCCGCCAGGTCTATCGCCTGCGCCTGCTGCAGGTGCGCGTGCTGCGCGATCAGGGGAAGGCCGATGATGCGCTGGCGGCCTGCCTCACCGGTATGGAAGAAGCCGCGCGCCTGCATCCCGGCGGCGATATGCTCACCGTGCTGGTGAGTTTCGCCGGCCATGCCATGATGCAGGCGCAGGCGCGGGAGCTGCTCGGCGCAAATCTCTCCCCGACGGCCTGCCGCGATGCGATCGGCCGCCTCGTCGCCATACAAGCGGCCATGCCCACGCTGCCCGCCATCCTTGATCAGGAGTTAACGATACAACGGCCCGTCCTTCGCGAGATCGCAAAGCATCCCGAACGCGTGGCCGGCAGCGAGTTCAGCGAGCTGTTTTCGTCGCTGAACACGAAGAACAAGCAGCGCTTTCGCCAGGAAGTCTCGGCGGGCATCGCGGAATACGAGCGCCTGGTGCGCGCATGGACCGGCGCCGTGAAAAAACCGTATCCCGACTGGGGCACGCCGCCGGAGCCCAAGACGAAAATCGCCGGCATGATGTTCCCGTATCACGTCAGTTTTGCGCGACATTATCAACGGATGCTGACCGATCAGCAGATGCTGCTGACCGCGCTGGCGCTGCAAGCGTTCCACACGGACACCGGCGTGTATCCCGACACGCTCGCCGCGCTCTGCCCCGCCTACCTCGCCGCGCCCCCGCGCGATCCCTTCAGCCGCGGGGTATTGCGCTACGCGCGGGCCGGCGACACCTTCCTGCTCTACAGCATCGGCCCCGACGCGCACGACGACGGCGGCGCCGTGCGTCTCGACTGGTCGAAAAACAGGGCGGACGCCAAAGGGGATCTCGTGCTGCCGTGAGCGGCGCGCCGGGCATGCATCGCCGCCAAACGGGGTATGACGCATATGACGGTCTCTTCCCGACGCCTTGACCGGCGGGAAGAGACCCGCTACCATACGTTCGGATACCCATGCGGCCGCGCGGTCGCTGTGAAGGAGATGCCCGTGAAACGCCTGTCTCCCCTGATGACGCTCGTCATTGGCCTGTCCGTCGGCCTGTCCGTCGGCGCCGCGCTCACCGCCGCCGTGGGCGACCAAATCCGCATGAACTACGATCAGATCGTCGGCCAGGCCGGCGAGACGACGATCACCCGCGGCAAGCTGGCCGAATACTGCATCGCGCGTATCGGCTGGAAAGTCGCCCCCGAGCTGCAGGAGCAGGCGGTGCTGGAGGAGGCGCTGCGCACCTCCGGCTTCACCGTCACCGACGCCGAGGTGCAGGCGCGCATTGACCTGCTGACGCGCTACGCCGCCGACAACGAACTCGCCCGCCAGCAGCTCGAGGCGTATCCGCAGAACGTGCTGCGCGAAAAACTGCGCGCCATTCTCCTCTCCGAGAAGGCGCTGCACATCACCATCACGGCGAAGGAAGCGGAAGATTTTTACCTCACGTATCCGGGCCTTTTTTTCAGCAAGCCGATGGCGAAGCTGATCTGCATCGCCACCACCAACCTGACCGAGGCGCGCCGCGCCATGCAGCGCCTGCGCGACGGTGAGGATCCGAGCAAGCTCTCGGCGATGCTGTCAACGAACGAAAAGATCCGCGAGGTGAAGGGCGACGTCGGCTACCAGACGCGCGACCGCGTGAACAGCTCCAAGCTGGCCGAGCAGATCTTCGACGCGAATGACGGCAAGGGGCTGAAGCCGGGCCAGTATACGGAACCGATTGAAATCGTGACGGAATTCATGCGCGACAAGCTGGGGCCGGACGGCCGCACGATCATCCGTCCCGACGGCAAGCCGGAGAAAGAGGTCGTGCGCATCAGCGAACACTGGATCGCCTACGTCGCCGATTTCAAGCAGAGCAAGACGCCGCGGCTCGAGGAAGTGAGGGATGTCGCCGCTCTGCTGGCGCGCGGCACGAAATTGCAGCAGACGCTGCCGAAGTGGATCGCCCAGCAGCGGCAGCAGATCACCGTGAAGTGGGTGAAAGATTTCGACGATCCCGCCGCCGAGCTGCAGGTGGTGTCGCCCCCGCCCCCGCCACGAGACACCCGCTGAACGCCTACCAGGGCGGGCCGCGCGGCCTGCCCCGGTTTTTTTCGCGTCGTGCACTACCGCGTCATCGTCTTCCGGGCGGGCGAGCATCCCCGCGAGCCGACTCCGGGAGGAAGTGATCGTATGTCGTGTTCGAAAGAAAGTCGTT
This sequence comes from Armatimonadota bacterium, assembly GCA_029553475.1. GTDB lineage: Bacteria > Armatimonadota > Hebobacteria > CAIYQO01 > CAIYQO01 > JAKIYB01. Next base: position 20,270 of record JAKPKV010000017.1, on the reverse strand, counting down.
CTAACGCACACGACGGATAAGACTTCCTCCCGGCGTCGGCTCGCGAGGACGCTCGCCCGCCCTGATTACCCCAGCTGCATCTTCGCCGCCGCGATGGTGTTGCGCAGCAGCATGGTGACGGTGAGCGGGCCGACCCCGCCGGGCACGGGGGTGATGTAGGCGGCGCGCTCGGCGGCCGCGGCGTAGGCCACATCGCCCACCAGGCTGCCGTCCGGCAGCTCGTTGATGCCCACGTCAATGACGATGGCGCCCTCTTTCACCCACGCGCCGGGCACCAGGTTCGGCTGGCCGGTGGCCACCACCAGGATGTCCGCGCGGCCCACGTGGTAGTCCAGCAGGCCGGCGGCCTGGGTGCCGGTATGGCACATGGTGATGGTGGCGCGGCGATTCACCAGCAGCATCGCCACCGGCTTGCTGACGATGGCGCTGCGCCCGATGATGACCGTCTCCTTGCCCTTCACCTCCACCCCGGTGGAGAGGATGAGCTCGAAGGCGGAGAGCGCGGTGGAGGGATACAGCCCGGGACGGCCGGTCATCACCGCGCCCAGGTTCGTCTCCGTCACGCCGTCCACGTCTTTGCGCGGGTCAATGCGCGCCTGCATGGCGTCGAGGTTCATCCCTGTCGGCAGCGGCGTCATCAGGATGATGCCGTGGACGGCGGGATCGCCGTTCAGCGCGCGGATGCTGTCCGCCACGTCCGCCTCGCCGGCGTCCGCGGGCAGGTCCACGCGGCGGTAGGTCATGCCGATGGCGGCGGCTTTCTTCTCCTGCTGATTGCGATAGATGCGCGAGGCATCATTCTCGCCCACCTGCAGCGAGACCAGGCAGGGGGTGACGCCGCGCGCCCGCAGGGCGGCCATGTCGGCGGTCAACGTCTCGGTGATCTCTTTCGCGACGGGCGCGCCGCGCAGCTCGATAGCACTCATGCGGGGATATCTCCTTCCAGCGGCAGATGCATCGCCGCGTAGGCTTTCTGCAGGGCGTCCCGCGCGAGGCCGGAGGCGCCGGCGATCATCGGCGCCAGCTCGTCCTGCATCGCCGCGACGAATTCCTGATCCTCCAGCGAGCCCAGATTCATGCGCACGTTGATGAGCGCGCTGCGGAAGGCGGACAGCGCCAGATGCGTCGCTACCACCACGTCGCTCACCAGGTAGGGATTGCAGTGCTCCGCCAGCGTGGGGGCCAGCTCCAGCAGGCGGTAGCTGGAGCGGCAGGTCGCCATCGGCACCCGCGCGGACGCTTTGGTGGCATCCTGCACCGCCGCGCGGCGCGTCGCCTTCTCCGCGTCGGTGCCTTTCGGCATCGCCGCGGCGGCGCGATAGGCGCCGTAGGCGACGGCGTCTTCGTCCACCAGCGCTTCCAGCGTCGGCCGCAGGGCGTCGGCTTCGTCCAGCACGGCCTGCGCCGCGGGCGCGAAAGCGGCGTATTTCTCGCGTCCCACGGTAAAGCGGGCCGACATGCCCAGCAGCGCCGCCCCCAGCGCCCCGCTCAACGCCGCCGCGCTGCCGCCGCCCGGCGTGGGCTCGCCGGACGCCAGCGCGTCAAGGTACTGTTGCACCGATTCGGTGAGGAATCCTGGCATCGCTCCAACCTCCGCATCCCCTTCAGAAACTCTCTCAACACGTCTCGCCGCCGTCTCGCGGGTCTGTGTCGCGCCTGGCCGCGTTGGATGTTCTGGCATGTATCTCCCTGATACACTCTCGAACATCCGCCATTCGACACGGCTCATGGTCGGTGACCTTGCCAGCCACGACACATCCTCCACGATACGACGGCGATCCATGTTGGGATAGTTTCTTATTCGCGCCCGCCCGCCAACCCCCTCCTGCCCGGCGCCGGCTTTTCTCGCCCGGCCCTGCCGTGGCAGTGTCGCGGGGTGTGTACCTGCCGCCGCTCGGGGTATTTACTTTATCATTAAATAATGATATACTCTCCGCGCACCGTTTGAGGGAGGAGAACGGCGGGAAGAAGGGAGCAAGTGCCGGCGGCTGGCGCGTCGCCGGCCGCCCCGAATCGGAGGGTCGGCATGTCGTTTCAGCTCGGCGGGGATCTGGTCTCGGTCGTCATCGCGTTCCTGGGCGGGGTGCTCAGCTTCTTCTCGCCCTGCGTGCTGCCGGTCATCCCGGTTTACCTGTCGCTCATCTCCGGCCTGTCCTATGAAGAGATGACCGCCGCCGCCGTCGCCGCGCCGGTGGCGCCGGGCGACGCGCCCATCGCCAATCCGGCCGCCACCCCGACCGCGGACGCCGTTGCCCCGATGCAACCGGCGCGCTGGCAGCTCTTCCGCGGCGCGCTGGCCTTCCTCACCGGTTTTGGCCTGGTCACCGTGCTCGTCTTCGGCAGCCTCATCACCGCGGCGGGTTTTGGCGGCAGCCCGGCGTGGATTACCGCGGTTCAGTGGGTCGCCGCCGCGGTGATGGTGGTCTTCGCGCTGCAGATGTTCGGCGTCTTCCGCATCGCCGCGCTCTTCCGGGAACGTCGCCTGCATATCGCGGAGAACAAACTGGGTCTGCTGGGCGCGCTGCTCATCGGCGCCGCCTTCGCGCTGGGCTGGGTGCCGTGCACGGGGCCGATCCTGTTTGGCATCCTCTCGCTCTCCATCGGCACGGCGAAGATCGGGCTGGCGCTGGCCTACGTGCTGGGGCTGGCGGTGCCCTTCCTGCTGGCCGCGCTTTTCGTCAACGCCTTCCTGGGCTCCCTGCGCGCGGTGACCCGGCACCTGCGGAAAATCGAGGTCGCCTCCGGCGTGCTGCTGCTGGCGATGGCCGTGTTGCTGGTCTCCGGCAAAGTAGACCTCATCAACAGCCTGACGGCGCGCACCGGATGGGGCGATGTCGCGTATAACCTAGAGGACTGGGTGATGAACCTGTTCAGAAAATAAGGGGGGACAGCATGAAATTACGGTTCGTGGTCGCGCTGGCGGCGGCGGCGCTGGTGGTGGGCGGCATCAGCGTCTTGCCCAGGCTCTTCGCGCAGGAGCCGGAGAAAAAGCCGGCGAACTTCACGCTCAAGACGGTGGACGGCACGACGGTGAAGCTGGCGGATTACCGCGGCAAGGTGGTGCTGGTGGACGTGTGGGCCACCTGGTGCCCCCCGTGCCGGCGCGAGATTCCGGAGATCATCAAGCTGCAGGACGCCGTGACGAAGGAGAAGCTGGACGTGGTGATTCTCGGCATCTCCGTGGACCACGACAAGTCCGTCCTGCCGCGCTTCATCAAGTCGCAGAAGATCAACTACCCGATCCTCGTCAACGAGGGCAAGGCGCTGGACGCGCTGGGCAAGGTGGAGTATATCCCCACCAAATTCGTCATTGACCGCGCCGGCGTGGTGCGCGAAAGCCTGGTCGGCGGCGCCACCAAAGACGGCCTGCTGAAGAAGCTGCAGGTCTACCTGAAGGAAAAAGTCGAGACGAAATAGCGGGTGATGCGGGGGGGCGCGGGGAAGACGCCCAAAGCGCCCGCCTTACAGCTCCACCTCCGCCCACCGGTGGGCGTTGCACTGGAGATGCACCGCGCAGGGCAGGCTGGCGATGTGGCAGGGGGCGGTTTCCACGTGGACGGCGAGGGCGGTGACGGCTCCGCCGGTGCCGCCGGGGCCGATGCCCAGCGCGTTGATGCGGCGCAGCAGCTCCGCCTCCAGCGCGGCGTCGTCCGGGTCGGGGTTGGGCGCCCCCGGCGGGCGCAGCAGCGCGCGCTTCGCCAGCAGGGCGCACCCCTCGAAATTGCCGCCGATGCCCACCCCGATCAGCAGCGGCGGGCAGGCGTTCACCCCCTGCTCGGAGACGCGCCCCACCACGAACTCGATCACGCCCGCCGCGCCGTCCGCGGGTTTGAGCATGCGCAGCGCGCTGGCGTTTTCGCTGCCGCCGCCTTTCGGCAGCACCGTCAGCCGCAGGCGGTCGCCGGGCACCAGGCGCAGGTGGAGGATGGCGGGCGTATTGTCGCCGGTGTTCACCCGCCGCAGCGGATGCGCCACCACCGAGGCGCGCAGGTAGCCTTCGGCGTGGGCGCGGCGCACCCCGTCGTCCACCGCCGCCGCCAAGTCGCCGTCAATGCGCACCTCCGTGCCGAGCTCCGCCATCACCACCGCCAGGCCGGTATCCTGGCAGAGCGGCAGGCCGGTCTCCGCCGCCACGGCGGCGTTCTCCAGCAGCCGCGCCAGCGTCTCGCGCCCCACCGGCGACACCTCCGCCTCCAGCGCCCGCGCCAGCGCCGCGCGCAGTGCCGCGGGCATGTGCCGGTTCGCCCGCATGTATAACGCCGCCACCGCGTCGGCAAGCTGTTCCGCCGTGATCACGCGCATTTATCTATCCTCACCGTCCCCAGTGTGCACCGCACCCGCCCCCCTGCAACCTGCACCCCCTGTATACGTTCCATTTGTCCCGTCCCGGTCCCTTCCGCGTCGCGCCGCGGTCACAAAGCGCGCGCCGGAATGGGTAGGACGGCAGTACGAGAGACGCGAGGTGCAGACCATGGATCCACGCCTGGGTGATTTGCTGCGAGAGGTGGAGATGGTGGCGGGCAAGGCCAAGGAGCCGCCCCGGGTGGCGCGCGAGGCCGGGCAATTTCTGAACATCCTCGCCAAGCTCACCCGCGCCGCCCGCCTGCTGGAAGTGGGCACGCATGACGGCTACCTCACCCTCTGGCTGGCGGAGGCGGCCGTCGCCGCCGATGGCCGCGTGACCACCCTCGAAGGCGACGTGTGGCAGGCAGAAGTGGCGAAGAAAGTGCTGGGCCGCTCCCCGCACGCCGAGCGCATCGAGCTGCGCCACGGCGAGCTGGCCGATCTCGTCCCCCTGCTGGAAGGGCCGTATGATTTCGTCCTCCTTGACGTGGAGGCGCCGCAGACCCTGCACCACTTCCGCACGCTTTTCGAACAGGTGACCAGCGGCGGCGTCATCTGCTGCAACAACGCCATCGCCCACGCCACCGGCCTGGTAGACTACCTCGCCTACGTCCACGAGCGCCCCGGCCTGCAGAGCGTCCTCGTCCCCGTCGGCGACGGCATCGAGGTGACGTACAAAGTGCCGTGAAGGGTACTGCGGTGACATGCCTCCCCGGTTCCACTGGGACTGACTGCGCCTGGCCAAATCAGCACTCGGCGGCGCCGGTGCGTAGACGCCCTGTTGACAGGTCCGTCATGCCAGGCGGAGTCTGTCCCTTGGTACCGGCGCGGGAGGGACAGACTCCGCCTGGCGACGTGGTGCTGGGCAGGGGACGGACGCGCATCAGTGACATGGTGTGCCAAACTGGCCAGGCGCAGTCAGTCCCGGCGCAGCCGAACTCTGCTATAATGCACCCATGCGTATCCTCGGCATTGATCCGGGACTGGTGGCGACGGGCTATGGGGTGATCGCGGCGGGCGGCGACCGGATGGAATGCCTGGCGGCGGGGGTCATCCGCCCGGACAGCACCGCGCTGGACCGCCGCCTGCTGCAGTTGCACGCGGAGCTCACCGCGCTGCTGCACGAATGCCTCCCGGACGCGGTGGCGCTGGAGGACCTCTTCACCGTCTACAAACACCCCAAAACCGCCGTGCTGATGGGCCACGCGCGCGGGGTGATCTGCCTGGCGGCGGCGCAGCGCGCGGTGCCGGTGATCAACATCGCCCCCACCGAGGTGAAGCGCGCCGTCACCGGCCACGGCCGCGCCAGCAAGGAGCAGGTGCAGCGCATGGTGCAGGGCCTGCTGCGCCTGCCGACGCTGCCCACCCCCGACCACGTCTCCGACGCCCTCGCCCTCGCCGTCTGCCACGCCACCCGCGAGCGCAGCCCGGCGGCGAGGTTCCGGCGGTGATGGGTATCGTGTATACTATGTCCGGCGAGACACACCCATGACGGTACGGGATGTCATACACGAGCAGCGGGGTGCGTACATCCGCGACCGCGTCCTCACGGAGACGATGCCGCTGTGCGCAATCATCACAATCGTCTGTGCCGCCGGCTTCGCCGCACCGTGCACCCTGTAACGTGTGACCAAATATGATCAGCTACATCGAAGGCAAAATCAAAGAGCGCGACACCGCCGCGCTGGTGATCCTCGCCGGCGGCCTGGGGTACGAAGTGCTGGTGCCGGCGGCGGTGCTGGGCGCGCTGCCGGAGGCGACGGTGGGGCAGGAGGTGTCGCTGGTGATTTACTACTTCCTGCAGATTGACCAGGCGCGCGCCACCCCGGTGATGATCGGCTTTCGCAACGCGCTGGAGCGCGAGTTTTTCGAGAATTTCACCCGAGTGGCGGGCATCGGCCCGCGCACGGCGGTGAAAGCCATCGCCCAGCCCATCCCGAAGATCGCCGGCGCCATCGAGCGCGGCGACGCCCATTTCCTCACCACCCTCCCCGGCATCGGCCGCCAGAAGGCCAAGGAGATCATCGCCAAGCTGCAGGGGAAGATGACGCCGTATTTCCTCCTCGACGCCGGCGACGCCGCGCCCGAGGCCGTCCCCGCCACCCCGGCGAAGGAATTGGAAGAGGAGGTGCTCACCATCCTGCTGCAGCTCGGCTACAACCGCGCCGACGCCCTGCAGATGATCACGCGCGCCCTCGCCTCCGAGCCCGTGCCCACCACCACCGAAGAGATGCTGAGCCTCATTTACCGGCAGGGAAAAAGCTAGCGTGGTATGATTCCGCTTCACGCGCCGGCGAAAATTGAGTACAATAGGCGCCTGGAACGCTTTCCGTTCGTGAGGGTACATGAGAACCGATGAGCGATCAGCATCACGATTTTGACGAATTGACGCCGGAGACCGAGGCGGATATCGCCGAGGGCGCGGCGGAGGCGGCGGCGCCGCTGGACGACGAGGTGATTCACCTGCGGGCGGCGCTGGCGGACGCGCAGCAGGCGCTGGCGACCGCGCGCAACGACTACCTGCGCGCCCACGCCGATTTTGACAACTTTCGCAAGCGCATGCGCGCCGAGCGCGACCAGGAGTTCAGCCGCGGGGGCGACCGCGTGCTGGCGGAGCTGCTGCCCATCCTCGACGACTTTGAGCGCGCGCTGGCCGCGGTGAACGACGCGAGCACCGTGGAGTCGCTGCGGCAGGGCGTCACCCTCATCTACCGGCAACTGCAGAGCCTGCTGGAACGGTATGGCATCACGCCGATGGCGGTGGAGGGCCAGCCGTTCGACCCGATGTTCCACGACGCGGTGGCCAGCGTCACCACCGCCGACGTGCCCGACCACACCATCACCAGCGAAGTGCAGCGCGGCTACCTGAAAAACGGCGACGCCTTCCGCCCGGCGAAAGTGGTGGTGGCGATGCAGCCGTTCGACGAACAGGCGTGATTACGCCACCGTCACCGTGAGCGCGTCACCCGCCGCCAGCGTCACCGCGTCCGCCAGCACGACGGTATCACCCTCGCGCGTGGCGGCGATGTCGCCATGCGGGCCGGTCACCGTGACGGCGCCGGCGAGTCCGGGCAGATCGAGCCGCGTGATGGTCTGCGCGCCATACTGCACGGTGAGGGTCGCCGCGCCGGCTGTCTGGGCATACCGGCCCCAGCCGGTGCCGGTGGACCAGAAGGTGCGATATTGCCCCGCGTTGAGCTTCGGGGCGAAGCCCAGGCGCGCGTCCGGCAGGCTGTAGGTGAAGCCGTCGAGGGCGAGCTTCACCGACCAGGAGGCCATGGCGCGGGCGTAGTGGTGGCCGCACTCCACCTCGTTCCACGGGTTGCGGTTGCAGCCCGCGTAGCGCTCCGTCACCGCCTTCACGATGGTCAGACCTTCATCGAGCCAGCCTTCGTAGATGAGGTGCGCGGCCACGTGGTACTCGATGCCCGTCCACACCTCGTCCGCGTAGACGAAGGGCAGCGCCGGGCGTGCCCCCTGCGGCCAGGAGCAGAGCAGCAGGCCGGCCTCGTCATTGAGGGCGTACACGCGCTGCACGTTGCTGAAGCCGCCGATGGGCGCGCGGAAATTGCTGGTGAAGATCGCCTTCACCGCCGTCCGCACCTTGTCCGGGTCGAGCAGGTATCCCAATCCCGCCACGTGCGCCGCCCACTGGCCGAGGAGCTGGTCGGAGAGGCAGCCCTCGCCGTACTGGTACTTCGGCATCACGTCGCCGGACTCCAGCGCCGCCGCCGTGCCGCCGGGGGCCTGCTGGCAGGCGCAGGTGACGGCCGGCGGGCTGTGCAGCGCCGGCGGCACCGTCACCTCGGGGATCACGCGTACCTGCTGGATGTAATACTCGCCGTTCCACAGCTCGGCGTCCACCTTCGCGCGGCCGCTCTCGGCGATGGCGCGATACTCGTCCGCCGCCGCGGTCTCGCCCAGGTAGCGGGCGATGGCCTCGCCAGCGCGCAGCGCGCCCAGGTACAGCGCCGTGCAGAGGGTGTTCGGCCCGAAGAACTCGATATCGTAGGTGTTGTGCTGCTCGCCCTCCATCACCCCGTCTTTGTCGGGGTCCCAGAGGGAGTCAATGCTGCGCTTCTCGTCGCTCGAGCCGATGGCGCCCGCGCCGGAGTCGCGGTCCATCCGCTCCGGCGTCATCGTCCAGGCGTACTCCAGCGCGCGCCGCGCGCCCGGCCAGACGGCGCGCAGGAAGGCGTCGTCGCCGGAGAGCTGCCAGTCGCGGTAGAGCTGGATGATGGCGCCCATCTGCCCATCGGCGCAGGGCTTGAAGTCGAAGAGGCGCGCGCCGGGCGGCAGGTAGGTGCGGAAGGCCATGTTGCCCGTCTCGCGGGTGTTGTGCAGGAACTCCGTCTCGCGCATGGTGCGCTCGAGCGATGGGAAGAGGAAGGCCACCGCCTGCTCGTAGTTCCACACGTGGGTGCAGTTGCCGAAGCAGCAGCCCCGGGTGTCGCCGGCCCCTTCCCAGCCGAAGAAGCGGCCGTCCGCCAGCAAGAAGCAGGTGGGCGTGCGCATGATGCTCGCCTGGGTGGTGATGGCCTCGATGACGTGGTCGGGCAGCGTGCTGCCGAACAGCGTCTCGCGGAACAGCTCGGTGTCCCGGCGCAGGCGAGAGAGGTTGTCCGTCACGTAGTCCGCCACCGCCCAGGCGTCGGCGAAGTGCGCGCCGACATAGAGGTCCAGCGGGTGTGCGTAATCCGCCTCGCCGCCCCACGGGCTCTCCGGGTGCGCGCTCCACGGGTTCGCCATCTTCGGAAAATGCCAGGTGATGAAGATCGGCAGCGTCACCGCGCCGCCGGCGGGCACGGTGGCGCGCAGGACCAGCGCGGCCACGTCGCCGGCGCCGGGGGAGGGGTCGGTGTCCAGCACGTTCGTCACCCGGCCGTCCTCGGCGAAATCGTCCCAGAAGAGATGGCACTTGTCCCACCAGCCGCCGCGATACCAGCGCGTCTGCGCGTCGAGGGCCTCCCAGGTGGTGGCCAGCGCCAGCGTGCCGGTGCGCGGGTCGTTCGGGTCGGCGCCGGGATGGGAGAGGAGGACGCCCTTCAGCGCCCCCACCGCCCGGTAGGCGTTCGTCGCGCCTTTGCCGGTGAAGTTGCCATCGTCGCCCCGCGCGGTGAGGGTATTCGACATCGTGGCGGCGAGGGAGATGGCCACCGGCGTGTCGCGCGGATTGGTGAAGGTCCACTCGAAAATCGCCACCGGCAGCGCGCTGTCGTGCACGTTGAGCGGGATGAAGGGGTTCCACGCGCGCAGGCTGGCGGTCACCGGCACTTCGGGATCGGACAGCGCCAGCGTGGCGACCGGATATTCGCCGGTGAAGGACGCCTCGCGAAAGCGGCTCACCCCCAGCAGTTGCGGCTGCGACTCCCCGAACCCCTTGCGATACGGCGGCGGCACCCTGCCTTCCAAAATCTTCGCGGCCGGCGCCTCCCCCTCCGCCCGCGCCCACAGCGCGAAGAGGGTGAAGGGCCACTCGGCGCCCTTGTTCGGCCGGGTATAGATCTCCGGGTCCCGCAGATTCCCCCGCCCGCCCAGGCTGATGGTGCCCGTGCCGATGCCCCCCAGCGGGAAGGCGATCTCGGTCAGCGACGCGCCGGTGAAGACGCGCTGCGCGCCGACGCGATAGAGTTCGTCATGGGAGAAGGGGATCATGCGGACCTCCCGGGAGGATGTTAGCGCCAATATAGCAGAGGAACAGCGCAAAAACAAGGTGAGAGCCGGCGTTTTTTCGATATCCGCAACAGCCGTTGATACTTTCTCCGGCGGGCGAGACGCCGTCGAGTCGTGGGTACGGGGGACTGTTGGCGCCTGGCCGCCACCTGGCGCGTCCTGCCGACCCGCGCCGCGCGGTCAGCGTCACATGGCTAGGCGTTGATTGTCCCCCGGCGGATCAACAGGCGCTATGACTACGGCCGGGGCGGCGCCACTCCACTTCGTTGCGTGGCGCACTACCAACGAGCGGGTGCATGGAGTGTTTGGCGTTCGTGCATCTGGCGGGCGAGACGCCCTTCACGCGTCCCTTCAAAAAACTCTTCGTGCCTTCGTGAAAAACGCGCGCCTCCGCCCCCAGCCAACCGCGCCTACGCCTCCAAAAGAAACTCGCTCTCCCGCAGGCTATACCCGCGGATCTGCCCGCGCGGCCAGTCGTCCACGATGTAGTTGACGATGTAGATCTCGCCGTCGGGGAACTGCACCCAGCCGGAGTAGCCGAGGTCGGAGTGGGGGCTGCGGTCGAAATCTACCGGGAGGATGCGGCTCCACTGGTCTTTCCGTTCGGTCGCCTTCGCGGATTCGACGTCGGTGAGGGCGGCGAAAAAATTCTGCGTCCAGGCGCCCACCCAGCCCTTGCCGCCCTGCATGAAGCGGTGGGTGATCAGAACCTTCCCGCTCTGCAGCAGGCCGGCCACCGGGCGGTGGCAGGCGGGCAGCGGGGCGCGGTAGGGGCCGTGCCACGTCAGCCCGCCGTCGTCGGAGATGGCTTTGTAGGCGTCCCACCCCTGGGAGGAGTTCTCGCGCAGGTAGCAGACCAGCGTCCCGTCGGGCAGCGGCAGGATGCTCCCCTCACAGAGATGCAGCCCCTCCCGGCTGGCGATGGTGATGGCGTCGCTCCAGGTCGCGCCCCCGTCGGCGGAGATCCACAGCCGCGGCTCTAAAAAGTTGTGTTCCGGGCTGCGGCGGTGGCAGGAGAGCAGCCAGCGGCCGTCCGGCAGATCGAGGAGCTTGTCCGGCACGATGCCGATGGCCGGGGTGTCGTGCGGGCCGTCCCAGGTGGCGCCGTCGTCGCCGCTGAACCACAGGTGGTTCGTCAGCTTGTCATCCTGCCGGTGCTCCCAGCCGACGATGTGGTCGCAGACGATGACCAGCCGGCCGTCGCGCAGGCGGCTGATGCGCGCGCAGTTCCAGTATGCATCGCCCTGGTCCTCCACCAGGGCCCGCGGCGCGCTCCAGGTGCGCCCGCGGTCCGCGCTCTCCGTGACGCACAGCGCGGTATATTGCCGGTTGCCGTGATGGATGCAGCGCATGAAGGTGCACACCAGCGTCCCGGAGGGCAGCAGCGCCACATCCGGCCAGGCCAGGTAGAGGGAGTCATGCCGACTGATGAGGAATTTTTCAATCATGGCATAACGATAGCAAAGCCCCCGGCGAAAGGCAAGCGATTTCCGACATCGCCCTCTGGTCTTTTTCGCCGGTTCCCATTATCATACTGACCGGTTGCGCGGGATCACCTCTCCCCCCCGGCCCCCTCCCCTGAGCGGGGAGGGGGAGGGAGTGGAAGTCTGACTCCGGTTTCGGTTCTCGACTCCGGTTCTCCCCCTCCCCGCTCAGGGGAGGGGGCCGGGGGGAGAGGTGACCGCGTCACACCGCATCAACTCTAGAAGGGCTTAGTCTCATGCTCTATCGCGCACTCGGCAATTCCGGCATCCAGGTTTCCGCCATCGGGCTGGGCACCTGGGCCATCGGCGGCACCTGGTGGGGCGGCACGGATGAGGCGGATTCCATCGCCGCCCTCCGCCGCGGCCTCGATCTCGGCATCAACCTGATTGATACCGCCCCCGTCTACGGCTTCGGCCTCTCCGAGGAGCTGGTGGGGAAAGCCATCAAGGGGTACGACCGCGACAAGGTGGTGGTCGCCACCAAGGTGGGGCTGGCCTGGCACACCACCGAGGGCCAGCTTTTTTTTGAGATGGGCGACAAGCGCGTCTATCGCTGCCTGCGCCCGGCGAGCATCCGCCATGAGGTGGAGCAGAGCCTGCGCCGGCTGGGCGTGGACTACATTGACCTGTACCAGACGCACTGGCAGGACAGCACCACCCCCATCGCCGACACCATGGGCGCGCTGATGGAGCTGAAGGCGGAGGGGAAAATCCGCGCCATCGGCGTGAGCAACGCCAGCGTGGCGCAGTTGCGCGAATACCTGGCGGCGGGCGAGCTGGACAGCAATCAGCCGCTCTACAACATGCTGGACCGCGGGTTGGAGGCCGAAGCGCTGCCCTTCTGCCGCGAGCATGCTATCAGCATCCTCTCCTACTCCTCGCTGGCGCTGGGCCTGCTCACCGGCACCATGGATCCGGGCCGTCAATTCGGCGAGGGCGATCAGCGCCGCCGCAATCCGCGCTTCACCCCGGAGAATATCGCCCGCATGAACGGCCTGCTGGAGCAGTTTGCCCCCTTCCGCGCGCAGTACGGCCTCGATCAGACGCAGCTCACCATCGCCTGGACGATCAGCCGTCCCGGCGTCACCTGCGCCCTCGTCGGCGTGCGCCACGCGCGGCAGACGGAGGCGCTGGCGCCCGGCGCGGTGGAGATTGCGGCGGCGGACCTGGCGGCGATGGATGCGATCATCGCGGGCTTCGCCGCCTGAGAAACTGTCCGAGACTTTTTGGACAGTTTCTGCGCCGTCACGCCGCCCGCTCCTCCGTCCGCGCGTAGACGCCCGTCAGCCGGCCTTCGCCCAGCACGTGACCGTACAGGGCGCGCATGAGCTGGGCGTGGGTGGCGCGCGGGGGGAGGTCGAGGCGCTGGTCGAGGGCGAAGACGCGGAACTGGTAGCGATGCGCCTGCCCCCGCGGCGGGCATGGCGCGGTATAGCCGATCCCCAGCGCGGTGTTCACCCCCTGCAGGCCCCCGCCGGAGAACGACTCCTGCGGGGGGACGCCTTCATCCAGCGCCCGGATGCCGGCGGGCAGATTATACAGCACCCAGTGGATGAACGGCCCGCGCGGGGCGTCGGGGTCTTCGCAGAGCACCGCGAAACTCTCCGTCGCCTCCGGCGCGCCCGCCCACGCCAGCGGCGGCGACACCCCGTCGCCATCGCACGTATAGCGCGCCGGGAGCGCCTCCCCCTCGCGAAACGCCATGCTCGTCACCTGCAATGCCATCGGCACACCTCCCGTCTTTCCGTCAGTATAGGACGGAAGGCGGCGACGGCGTGGGCATTTTGGCGTCACGCGTGTCGGTCCCGGCACCCCTTCGGGATTGGCCGCGCGGCGATCGGCTATCTGTACCGGGTCATCACGCTATACCGTGCCTCGTCCCTCGTAGGGAACGCCCGCCGTGGCGTTCCGGGGCTCTGGTCGGGAACGCCACGGCGGGCGTTCCCGACCAGCGGTCGGTTCGCAGGGCACGATACAGCGTGACAACCCGCGACAGATAGGAGATAGGCGTAAGAGGTAGAGGATATGATGTCATCCCGAAGGGATCACCCCCGCCGACGCGGGCGGCGCGCCAGCGGACCCCCCGGACAGCGCCCGGTCGCCCCCCACCCCCATGTCCCGCAGGGACCGAAGCCGTTAGCCACGGGTGGAGCGATAGCGGAACCCGTGGACCCCGGCCCCGCAAACATTCACAGCCCCGCAGGGGCGACAGCGTCCCGTCCTATAGCTACCGCGGAGCATACGGAATCCTCTGCTCGCGCTACCGCTTCACCGCGTCCCATCCGCTCACGTTGATCGAGGATGCGCGGGGCCATCTCCGGTCGGGGCGGCGAATGAATCGGCCATGCTCTCCTCCTGCTGTCGCCCCTGCGGGGCTGTGAATGTTTGCGGGGCCGGGGTCCACGGGTTCCGCTATCGCTCCACCCGTGGCTAACGGCTTCGGTCCCTGCGGGACATGGGGGTGGGGGGCGACCGGTGCTGCCCGCGGGGTCCGCTGGCGCGCCGCCCGCGTCGGCGCCGGCCGATTCCCGTGGGGCGCCCTCGGTCAAGATGGCGAAGCGAGGCGCAACGTGACGGCCCGCTACAGCTATCCGGAGCGGCGGCAGGATCAGGCGGCCACCACCGGCAGATGGTCGGTATCCAGCTCCCGCATCGGCTTGGCGACGTCTACCCCGCGGCCCCGGTCGCGCAGCAGCGCGGCGAGGGTCGCGGACGCCGCGGGCTCGCCGTGGTTGAGGACGATATAGGCGGGGTCGGACGTCGCGAGCCAGTCGAGGAGGGCGGCCTGGTCGGCGTGGGCGCTGAAGCCGTTGATGGTGAAGGTCCTCGCCTTCACCGCCACCGGCTCGCGGTCAATCTGCACCTCTTTCGCGCCGTTGACGATGCGGCGGCCCAGCGTGCCGTTGGCCTGATAGCCGACGAAGACCACGGCGCTGTCCTCGCGCCACAGGTTATGCTTCAGGTGGTGCAGCACGCGGCCGCCGTTGCACATGCCGCTGCCGGCGATGATGATGACCCCGTTCTGCCCATTGATGGCGCGCGATTGTTCGGGGGAAGTGCTGAGGGTGAGGCCGGGGAAGGCGAAGGGATCGCGGCGCTGCGCGATGAAGGCGCGCGTCTCCTCGTCCAGGTCGGCGTGATGGTGCTGATAGACGCGGGTGATGTTGATGGCCAGCGGGCTGTCCAGGTAGACGGGGCTGCGCGGGATGGTGCCCGCCTGGCGCAGCTCGTTGAGCGTGAAGAGGACATCCTGCGTGCGCTCCAGCGCGAAGGAGGGGATGATGACGTTGCCGCCGGCCGCGTGCGCCCAGTTGATGGCCTCCGCCAACTCGGCGACGGATTGCTCCGCGGTGCGATGCAGGCGGTCGCCGTAGGTGGACTCGCAGCAGATGAGGTCGCAGGGCGGCGCGGGCGCGGGGTCGGGCACCACGTTGCGGTGCGGCGCGCCCAGGTCGCCGGAGAAGACGACGGCGGCGCTCCCCTCGCGAAAGACGAGAAAGGCGGAGCCGAGGATGTGGCCGGATTGGCGGAAGGTCACCGAGACGCCGTTGCCGAGATCCAGCGGCTCATCGTAGCGATGCGCGTGAAAATAGCGCAGCAGGTGCAGCACGTCCTGCTGGCGATACAGCGGCGGCTCGGCCTGCAGGCCGGCGCGCTTGCCTTTGCGCAGCCGCCGTTCGTAGTCTTCCTCCTGCAGCTTGGCGCTGTCGAGGAGGATGAACTGCGCCAGGTCGCAGGTGGCGTCGGTGGCGAAGACCTCGCCGCGAAAGCCATCGGCATGCAGCACTGGCAGCCGCCCGCAATGGTCGAGGTGGGCGTGGGTGAGGAAGGCAGCGTCCACGTCGCGCGGGGAGAAGGGGAATTGTTCGTTGCGCGCTTCCAGCGGCCCCCCGCCCTGGAACATGCCGCAATCCACCAAAAAGGTGCCCGCGCGCGTCTCCAGCAGGAAACAGGAGCCGGTCACCTCGCCGGCCGCGCCGATCGGCGTGACTTTCATGCCGCAAACCTCCGTGGCGTCGAATCTGCCACCAGTGTAGCATGAACGCGGAGCGTTGTCGCCCCCGGCGGGCATGGGCATCGTGGCCTGTGCCGGCCGGCGGGCGCGACGGCGTCTCGCCCGCCAGGGGATGGATCTGTCACCGACATTCCTCTCCCCCCGTCCCCCCACCCTTCGTGTCTTCCCGTCTTCCTGACTTCGTGGTGCAGCCGCACAGACCGGCCCCGCGCACGGCGCGACGGCGTCTCGCCCGCCAGTCAGTTCCGCAGGCTTTCCCCGCGGCGGGTGTGGTGGCGGGCGCGACCGGCGACTTCGTCGAAGACGACGATGACGTGGGTGGCGCCGGCGGCGGCGAGGGTGGCGATGGAGGCGGCCTCGCGGAACGTCGTGCCGTCGAGGCGCTGGTTCACGTATTCGCCGTACCACTCGCCGCGGGCGAGCACCTCCCGCCACATCGCCGCGAACTCGGCGCCGGCGTGCGTGCGCCAGTGGGCAGCGTGGGCGTGGCGGCCGACCATCTCCGCGGCGGTGACGCCGCGCGAGGCGGCGTAGGCGCGATTCACGTAGGTGACGCACCCCTGCGCGTCGGTGACCATCACCGCGTGCGGGTCGTGTTCCACCGCGGCGGTGATCAGCGCGAGGGGCTCATCGGTGGGCGAGGTTTCCGCGGTGGCGTAGTGCGCGCGCAGCTCGCGCAGGCTGCCGCCGCGGCGATAGAAGGCGGCCAGCGCGTCGGGCGCGTTCTGGCTGAGGGTGGGCTGATCGAGCAGGATGCCGCGCGCCGCCAGCGACCAGAGCACGGCGACCACGCGGTCCCAATTCCAGTTCTGATAGCGGCGGATGGTGTCCGGGTCCAGCCCGGCGGCGGCCAGCGCGGCGTCCCAGGAGGGGAAGCGCCCGGCGTGCAGCGCGGCGTAGGCGAGCGGCGGGTCGAGCGCGGTGCTCACGTGCCGCCAGCTCAGATCGGCGCCGGATTCGGCGTGCGCCCGGATGGCGGCGATGACGGTCTCGCGCGTCCAGCGGCGGTACTTGCGAAACGCCGCGTAGTCAAAACCCGCGGCTTCCACGGCGGCGGCCCACTGGCCGAAGACGCGCTCGGCGGCGCGCAGCAGCGACGGCACGCGCCGCTGGGCGCTGCTGTAACTCAAGTCGTGCCCCCTGGCCGCCTCCCCGCGGATGGCGGCAATGACGGTCTCCTCTGTCCACACCTGTCGGATCATGGTTTCCTGATGCTCCTTCTTACGCGCCCGCATCCTGCGTACGATGGGTGCGCCGATACTATTTGACACCGCTGCACGTGATCGGTTTCGCTCGTGGACCGGGCAAGCGATGTCATTCACACGTTTTCCGCGGATTTTTTCCACAGCGGTGAAGAACGTTACGCTTCCGCCACCGCGACGCCGCGGGTATCGCGGAGATACAGCGCGCTGATGAGGGCGACGAGGGCGAGGGCGCCGCAGAGGAGGAAGATGGCGAAGTAGGCTTCGCGCGGGTAGACGATGGCGGTGGCGGTCTGCACGGCGCCGGCGCGGAAGGCGGTCATCACCGTGCCGGCGGCGCTGGCGAGGAGGGCGACGCCGAGGTAGCAGAGGCCGTTGAGGGCGCCGATGGCGGTGCCGATGGCGCCCGCCGGATTCATCTCGCGCATGAGGACGTTGCTGACCGGCGAGACGAAGGAGGAGAGGGCCAGGCAGATGTAACAGACGAGGAACCACCCGCCGCCCAGGCGCAGCCACAGGCCGGCGAGCAGCAGCAGCAGGCTGAGGAGGAGGAAGCCGACGCCGAGGAGGATGAAGGGCTTGCGCCGGCGGCCGAACATCTCCACCAGAAAGCCGCCGGAGAGCACGATACTGAGGTTCACCACCATCATCACGAAGGTGATGGTGGAGGCCAGCGCGCCGGTGAGGCCGGCGACATCGCGCAAAAATTTCACGCCGATAACCGTCTGCAGCAGGAAATAGATGGTGAAGGTGAGGGGGGCGGCGAGCATGAGCGGCCAGGCGGCGCGGTTGCGCAGCACGGCGCGCAGCGACGGCCACAGCGGCGGCGCCTGCGGGGTGGGTGCCGCCGCGCGCCGGGCGATGAGGGCGGCGCCCAGGAAAGCCAGCGCGCAGAGGAGGCCCGCCCAGAGCAGCGCCGCCCGCCAGCCCCACAGCCCGGCGAGCCACTTGATGGGCAGCGTGCCCACCACGCCGCCGAGCGCGCCGGTGAACATCACCAGGCTGAGCAGCGGGGCGAAATAGCGCGGGGAAAACAGCGTGGCCAGCGCCTTCACCAGGCTGATGAAGATGAGGCTGGACCCCAGCCCCACCAGCGCGCGGGCGGCCACCAGCAGGGGATAGGCGGGCGCCAGCGCGAACCAGATGGACCCACCCGCCAGCAGCAGCCCGCCGATGAGCAGCACCCGGTTGGCTCCCAGCCGGTCGTTCATCACCCCGGCGAAGGGCTGCATGCCGCCGTAGATATACAGGTAAATGGCGCCGAGGAAGGTGACGGCGTCGGCGCGCAGGGAGAAGGCCGATTGCAGCTCGTCGAAGAATTGTCCGGGGATGGCCACGCGCTGCAGGTAGGCGAAGAAGTAAATCGCGCTGGCGCAAATGAGCAGCGCGATTTCCAGGCGTTTGCGGGTGAGCAGCGCGGCGAGGGCAGGCTGGGCGGGCGTGGTCATCAGCGAAATTCTAGCGGGCGGGGGCGGGCGTGTCAACGAACGGCCCCCGGCGGTCTGGCATATCTCCGCCGTGATTTGGTATACTATCGGTAGCGAATGCTTCCCGCAGCGTGGGCGATTCGCAGGAACTATGACGCGTTCTGAGCCCGCATTCCGCATAACCGAGCGCCAGATGGCGATCCTGCAGGCGGTGGTGGAGACGTACATCGCCACCGCCGAGCCGGTGAGCTCCTCCGCCATTGCCGGACGGCCGGAGATCGCCGCGTCCTCCGCCACCGTGCGCAACGAGATGGCCTACCTGGAGGAGGCCGGGCTGCTCTATCAGCCGCACACCTCCGCGGGGCGCGTGCCCTCCGATCTCGGCTACCGCTGCTACGTGGACCACGTGCTGGCCGCGCCGGCGGCCGAGGACGCCCCCGCGCTGCCCGACGAGCTGGACCCGGGGGTGGAGGCCACCTGCCGCCTGCTCGGCGACCTCACCCGCTACACCGCGCTGGCGCTCATCCCCGGCCTGCAGGAGCACCGGCTGCAGCACATCGAGCTGGCGGTGGTGGGCAGCGACCAACTGCTGGTGATGCTCGTCACCGACAACCGGCAGGTGCTGCACAGCCTCTCCACCGTGACGGACCGTCCCGCCGCGCCGCAGCTGCGCCAGCTCAACGACGCGCTGAACGAGGCGTTCGCCGGCACGCGCCTCTCCGAGCTGACCTACGAGGCGATCTATCAGGTCGTGCTGCACGTGCCGTTCCTCACCCGCCGCTTCACCCGGCAGGCGCCGGAGCTGGTGCGCCGCGGGCTGGAGCAGGACCCCTCCGTCTCGCGCCTCTACCTGGAAGGCTCCGCGCTCATCTTCGAGCAGCAGGACTTCTCCGAGATGCCGAAGCTGCGCATGCTGCTGTCCGCGCTGCACGAGGAAGCCGTCTTCGAGTCGCTGTTCGCGCGCTCCGCTCCCGGCGAAATCCAGGTGAGCATCGGCGCGGAAAACCCCCACCCCGGCCTCGACAACTGCGCCATCGTCTACACCAGCTACCAGATTTCCGCCAACGCCACCGGTCACGTCGGCGTCATCGGCCCCCGCCGCATGCGCTACCGCAAAGTGCTCACCGCCATGAACGCGGTCGTGCGCAACCTCAACGTGCGGATGGGACAGGGGTAGGGGGGACTCGGCCGTTGGCCAGGAAACGTGCCGTTTCCACAGCCCTGCAGGGGCCGGTGACGCTAGCCACGGGTGGAGCGCAGCGCAACCCGCAGGCCAGGAAACGTATCGCCTCTGCAGCCCCGCGGGGGCCGGTGGCGCTAGCCACGGGTGGAGCACAGCGCAACCCGTGGGCCAGGAAACGTATCGCCTCTGCAGCCCCGAAGGGGCTGGTGACGCTAGCCACGGGTGGAGCGTAGCGGAACCCGTGGGCCGAGGCCGGTTATCGCGATGAAGTCCCGCAGGGGCGACAGCAAGGAGGACACCATGGCGGGTTCATTCGCCGCGCTCTACTACCACCTCGTCTTCAGCACGAAAGACCGCCGCCCGCAAATCCTCCCCGATTTCGCGCCCCGCCTGCACGAATATCTCGGCGGCATCATCAAGGCGCAGGACGGCATCCCTGTGCTCATCGGCGGCGTCGTGGACCACGTGCATATCCTGGCGGCGTTGAGCAAGAATCTCTCCACAGCCGATGCATTGCGCGCCATCAAAGCGAATTCGTCAAAATGGATGCATGAGACATTCCCTCACCAGCCGTTCGCCTGGCAGGAAAGGTATGGCGCCTTTTCGATCAGCGTCACGGGATTGGCGTCGGTGAAGCGTTATATCGCCAATCAGGAACACCACCATCGGACGGTGACGTTTCAGGAGGAATTTTTACACCGGCATCAGATTCGGTATGACCCGCGATCTATTTGGCTGTAAGGCTGTCGCCCCTGCGGGGCTTCATCGCGATAACCGGCCCTAACGCCGGTCAAGCCCGAAGGGCTGAAGCCGCTAGCTGTAGCGGGTCGTCACGATGTAGTCACGTCTGCGGATTGGGTACTCTGTTCATATGAAATATCATCCGAATGCTCGGCTCACTATCCACCAGCGGCGAGCGCTCCGGGAGGACTTTCTCGCGGG
>JAKPKV010000016.1 GCA_029553475.1 Armatimonadota bacterium | reverse complement strand
AGCGAGCACTTCTCCGAATATAATCCCTGGTTCATCAAGCGCGACCGCCCCGACCTCATCGAGCGCTATCACATCCCGCTGGACGAATACCCGCGCCGCTGCGTGGAGCAGATCAAGGGGTGGGAGGCGATGCGCGCCGATCTGGAAGCGGGCAAGGGCTTTGAGAAGCCGCGGCGCACCAGCGAATACGGCGCGCGCATCATCCACGCCATGGAGACCGGCGAGCCGGCGCTGGTGCACGGCAGCGTGCTCAATCACGAGCTCATAGACAACCTGCCCTATGGCTGCTGCGTGGAAGTGCCCTGCCTCATTGACAACAACGGCATCCAGCCGGTGAAGGTGGGCCACCTGCCTGCCACGCTGGCCGCCATGAACCGCACTAACATCAACGTGCAGGAGCTCAGCGTCCTCGCCGCCCTCACCGGCAACAAGGAATACGTCTACCACGCCGCCATGCTCGACCCCCACACCGCCGCCGAACTGAGCCTGGACGAAATCTGGAGCCTGGTGGACGACCTTTTTGCCGCCCACCACGGCATGCTCCCGCAATTCGAGCAGCAGGACTGCGGCTGCGGGCACGACCACGGCCACCACCACCACCACGGGGATGACTGCTGCGGAAACTAGCGCCGCGGCGATGGTACCGCGATGTCGGATGTGGGAGGGGGGCGCGCCCCGGACGCTGTGCGGTTATCATGGTACGGGCGATAGTATAGCACACAGATGTTTGTTTGTCGGGGTGCGGGGACGCCGCCCGCCCATTCGCTCGCGCGCCCGGTGCTCACCCCCGGCCCACCAACGCCAGTAATCGGGACGGGGTGCCGCGCGGATAGCGGTCAAGGCTTGGTAGCCCCAAGCCCCGAACCTGTTCGTGAAGTGGGGAAACTTGACAATGACGAACGGGGTTTGGTGTTGCCGGGGGCGAGAGCGGGCGCGCGCGACAGCTGCTGGCGGCAGGGCGGTGGTATACTACGCCCGGAGGGAGGAGGCGCGGGATGGCGGACACCATGCTGGTGGCGTATGCGAGCAAGTCGGGGACGACGGCGGAGGTGGCTGAGCGGATGGGCGCGTGCCTGCGCGAGGCGGGGGTCGCCGTCGAGGTGCGGCGGGCGGCGGCGGTGACGAGTCTGGACGGTTTTCGGGCGATCATCATCGGCAGCGCGGTGCGCATGGGGCAGTGGCTGCCGGAGGCGCGGCGGTTCGTCGCGCGCTTTCAGGCGCCGCTGCGGGAGCGGCCCGTCGC
>JAKPKV010000004.1 GCA_029553475.1 Armatimonadota bacterium | reverse complement strand
CATGGTGCTGCGCAGAAAGCGATGTGGCGTAAGCTGAAGCGTCATGCCTGCCCGCTGGCGGTGCGGGACGGTTCACTTACAAAAACGCCCGCGCGCAGGCCGTCAGGCGCTGCGGAGCGGGGGGTTTTGCAAGAGCCTCCGAGGTGTTCTCGGTGCCCGTGAAGAGATTCGGCGTGGCGGAAAGATCCAGCGTGTTGGTCAGTCCCGCGCCGCTGAGCTGCAGTGAGACATCTGGGTCGGCTGCGATGCGATTGAAAAAGGCCGCATCCGCGAGCTGACACTGCACGCGCAGCACCGTGCCGCTACGACAGGCAATGTCCGCCGTGCCGGGCGTGCGCGCACCGAGAGCGTTGGCATGCGCCATCACGATGCCGCCTGATTCGAGCAGCGTGCCGCCGGTGTAGGTGCTGTCACCCGCGAGTCTCACGAACCCGTTCGCCGCGCCGTTGACTTCCACCCGTCCGGGGACACCGGGCTTATCGGCGATCGGTTGCTCATAAGACAACGTACCGCCGCGCGGTGCAAAGCGATACAGATTGGTGTACGGCGTCAACGTACCGGTATAGGTGAAAGAGCTATCCGCAGACAGCGTCACACCGGGCAGCGCCGAGAGGTCGATCGTGTCCGCCGCATTGGCGGCAAACAGCATGAGCGAGCCGGCCGTCTGCGGGGTGAAGAGCGCCGCCAGCGCTGTGGCGCCGCCGGTCTTGTTCCAGCCGATGGCGGCCTCGTTGGCCAGCGTGATCGGTGCGGCGTAGCCTGCCGGCAGGGCGTTGGCTTCAAGCTTGAGGGCGCCGCCGTTGACCGCGAGCGGGCCGGCGACCGTATTGGCGCCGCCGAGCGTGAGCGTGCCGGGTCCCTCTTTGACAAGTCCGCCGCCGGGGCTGCCCGCGTCTTCGAGCAGCGGCTGACTGACGCTGACGGCAACATTCTCAGGCACGTGGAAGGTGAGCCCGCCGTCCTGCACCGAGGCGCTGGAGAGCCCCTGCATGTGATCAGTGGCGTTGCCCACCGCCTGGAGCGTGCCGCCGTCCGCGACCAGCGCGGCGCTGCCGTCACCGCGCAGCACACGCTGCGCGACGAGCCGGCCGCCCGCGCCGAGCGTCAGCGTGGCGCTCGCGCCTGCGGTCTCGCCCAGGCGCAGCGTGTTCGCGCCGACATCAAACGTGCCGCCGGCCAGCGCGAGCGCGAAGGCGCTCCCCGCGCCGATGCCGGCGCGCACGTAAGCGTTGGCGAAGGTCGGCAGCGCGGTGAAATGTCCGCCGGCGAGCGTCATGCCGCCGTGGACCGCATGCCACATGCCGGTGTAGACGCCGTCCGCGTAGGGCGCGCCGTCATAAACCGCCGTGCCGCCCCCGTTGAGATAAACCGGCTGTCCGAACGCGGGCGGCGCGCCGGCCGCCCAGTTGGCGGGCTCGTTCCAGGCCGCCGCGCCGGCCGCCTGCCACAGGCCGCCGAAACGGCCGCCTTCGACCGTGAAGTTGTGCTGCACGTCTTCGGCGCTGAGCGTGCCGTCATGCACGCGCACCACCGCGATCGCGCCGCTGAGCGGATAATCCCAGCCGTTCCAGGTGTCCACCGCGCCGACCGCGAACAGCGCGTTGTTGGTGGCGAGGTTGAGCATGTTGACGCCGCCCATGTTCAGCGTGTTCACCAGCCGCCCGTCGAGATAGAGCCGGTTGACGCAGGCCTCGTCGCGGGTACAGGCCACATGGTGCCACTGGCCGTAGGCGGGCAGGCCGATGTTCCAGCCCATGTTGCGCATCCAGTGCTCCACCGCGTTGTTGAGGTCAGAGCCGTAACGCATCTCCATCATCCGGCGGTCCCCGCCGTCACGCCGCGAAGTCCAGGTGAGGAGCGTCTCGATGCCGCTGCCGACCGGATTGAAGACCCAGACCTCTGCCGACCAGGCATTCGTTCCGAGGATGCTCAGAGGCACGCCGCCCTTGGTGGCGTTGCCGGTGTGTCCGGCCTGCGCCATCGCGCATCCGGGCGTGCCGTCGAACCACAGGGCCACCGCGCCGCCGACATTCGCCGCATAGGTGGCACCCTGGCCGGCGACCGCCGGTACGAAATTATTCAGCGTCCCCGCATTCGGCCAAACGGTGACCTTATCACCATCAGCCAATCCCGTTACCTGCGCCGCGTCCAGATGAACGAACAGTTCGCCCGCCGTTCTGATCGCCTGCGCACCCGCGCCCATGACCCACGCACACACGACACCACACACCCACCGGTGACTTACTCGCATATTTCGTCTCCTCCTACGAAACCCACACCACTCAGGTCTCGGGGATAGTATGCGTCTTTGATCCAAGCGTGTCAATGCACATTGAACGGTAATCGTTAGTGCCAGGGGGGAAGAGTTATCGTGTCGGGGTACGTGAACGAGTGTGTGCACGGGGGGGGGCCAACGTTCACGTTCTCCAAATCGGTATCGGTATCGCTATCGGGTTCGAAATCGACTGTTGCGCCCACGCAGTGGCTCGCAGCGGCGAGTGTAATGATGGCGGCGATCCCGATCCCGATACCGATAGCGATACCGATGG
>JAKPKV010000181.1 GCA_029553475.1 Armatimonadota bacterium | reverse complement strand
GCATCGTCCGACGCCTCGGGAAAGACATACCGTGCCAGCATGTGCTGCACCAGCGTGCGCACCGGGTGGAAGAGCAGCGCCGTCAGGAACGCCGCCACGAAGGTGCCGGCCTGGTCCGGCAGGTCCAGATACGTGACCAGCAGATATTGGAACGCCGTGATGGAGACGGCGAAGACGGCGCACAGGATGGCCAGGGTGATGAGATAGATGCCCCCGGTCCGGATGACCACGCGGATATCGAGCAGACGGTGGCGGACGATGCTCATCGAGGTAGTGGTCGCGACGACCAGCGCGGCGACGAGCGGACCGAACTGCGCATAGCGCGTGGAGCCGGTCAACGCGGGGAGGAGGATGTTCGTCAGGAGGCCCACGGTGACCAGGCCAGTGACGCCGAGCAGCACATAGCGGATCTGCATGCGGGCGATGCCGCGCGCCACCCTCGCCTTGCGCCACAGGTGCAGGGCGCCGATCCCCGCATACAGCAGCGCCCAGAAGCCATACGGCAGGAGCAGCGGGCCGACGCGGGAGGCGATCCACTGCTGCGCAAAATGGACGCTGACGACCAGCAGATCGGACCAGGCCAGCCCCAGCCAGGGGATGGCCAGGATGGACAGCACCACGGCGACGCTACGGAACCGGGAGGACGATGGGACGGGGAAGTCGGCGCAGAACCACAGCCAGCTGACGCCCATCAGCGTGGAGCAGACGAAGGTGGCGCGGGCCAGCCAGCGGGCGACGGCCTCCCCGAAGCTCGGCTGCATGGCGGCGATGCAGACGGCCCAGGCGGCGATCCACAGCAGATACCACGCGAAGGTGCGCCCCGACCGGTGGGTGCGCGTCCTCCGGATGATGAGCACCACCAGCCCGATCAGGTACAGCGTCGCCAGCAGCAGCAAACCTTGCAGTAATGGCATAAATGACGTGACGATGGCCGGGCGGATGCCGATCCAATCACCCCGATGCACGGATGCACGGATGCACGGATGGCCCGAATTGATCGGTCATGGCCTCAGGGCCATGCGCGCATCCCGTCACTTACGGTGCTAACGGCCCCTCATCCCACCACGATGTTGACCAGTTTCCCGGGTACCACGATGACTTTGCGCACGGACTTGTCGCCGATGTTGCGCTGAACGGCCTCGGAGGCGAGCGCCAGGGCTTCCAGGGTGGCGGTGTCGGTATGCAGCGGCACGACCAGCTTGTCGCGCAGCTTGCCGTTCACCTGCACCGGGATCTCCATGGCCTCCTCCGCGGCTACCGACGGGTCGGATTCCGGCCAGGCCTCCAGCGCCAGCGGGGTGTCGAAGCCGAGCGCCTCCCAGAGCTCACAGGCGATATGCGGCGCGAAGGGCGAGAGCAGGCGCACCAGCATCTCCACCGCCTCGCTCCACGGGATATTCACATCGTGGTAGACCTCCGCGGTGTCGGGCGTGAAGGCGGTCAGCTCGTTCAACAGCTCCATCAGGGCGGAGATGGCGGTGTTGAACTGGAAGCGCTCGATGTCCGCGGTCACGCGCGCGATGCTCTGATGCGTCTTGCGGCGCAAGCCGCGTGCCGACGCGGGCATCTCGCCGGACGCCCAGTCGGCGACGAAGGCCCGGCGGTTGGCGTAGACATGGCGCCATAGCCGGTTCAGGAAGCGGTCAATGCCCTCGATGCCCGGCGGCACGGAGTACGGTTTGCCCGTCTCCGGGTCGGTGCCCCATTCGGCGCGCTCGCCGGCCGGCGCCATGAAGAGGATGAAGAGGCGCGCGGCATCGGCGCCATAGGTCTGCACCACGTCATTCGGCGGCACCGCGCCGGAGCGCTTGGACATCTTCTTACCGCCGGCGGTGACGATACCCTGGTTGAAGAGGCGCCGGAACGGCTCGTCGAACCCCAGCAGCCCCAGGTCATGCAGCGCCATGGTGAAAAAGCGCGCGTAGATCAGGTGCATGGTGGCATGCTCGCGGCCGCCGACATATTGATCTACCGGCATCCAGTACCGCGCGGCCTCCGGATCAAAGGCGGCCCGCGTCTCGCCCGGCGAGCAATAGCGCAGGAAATACCAGGAGGAATCCATGAAGGTATCCATGGTATCCGCATCCCGGCGCGCGGGCCCGCCGCACCGCGGGCAGGTGGTCTGCATGAAGGTGGGCGAGGTGGTCAGCGGCGACTCGCCCGCGCCGGTGAATGTCACGTCATCCGGCAGCAGCACGGGGAGCTGCTCTTCGGGCACCGGCTGAATGCCGCAGGTATCGCAGTACACCATCGGGATGGGGGTCCCCCAGTAGCGCTGGCGGCTGATGCACCAGTCGCGCAGGCGGTAGTTGATGGTGCGCCGGCCAATGCCGCGGGCTTCCATCTCCTCGGCGATCTTCGTCCAGCCCTCATCGCTGGGCAGGCCGGTGAAGGCGCCGGAGTTGACCATCTCCCCCTCGGCTTCAAAGGCTTCGGTCATCGCGTCCGGGTCCAGCTTCGCGCCCGCGGGGGCGATGACGATCCGGACCGGCAGCGCGTATTTGCGGGCGAACTCGAAGTCGCGCTGGTCGTGCGCGGGCACCGCCATGATGGCGCCGGTGCCGTATTCCATCATCACGTAGTTGGCGATGAAAATGGGGACGCGCTCGCCACTCATCGGATTGCGGGCATACGCGCCGGTGAAGGCGCCCAGCTTCTCCTCCTCGGTGGAGGTGCGGTCAATCTCGCTCATGCCGGCGACGGCCTGACGCAGGGCATCCACGTCCGCGCGGCGGTCCGCGGTAGTGATGCTGTCTACCAGTGGGTGCTCCGGCGCCAGCACCATGTAGGTGACGCCGAAGACGGTATCGGGCCGGGTGGTGAAGACGCGCAGCGCGTCGGCATGCCCGTCAATCGGCCAGGAAAACTCGACGCCCTGGCTCTTGCCGATCCAGTTGCGCTGCATCAGGATGACGTCCTCGGGCCAATCCAGCTTCGCGTGGCCATCCAGCAGGCGGTCGGCATACTCCGTGATGCGGAAATACCACTGCTCCATCATGCGCTTCACCACGGTGGTGCCGCAGCGCTCGCAGGCGGCGTTCACCACCTGCTCGTTGGCCAGCGCCGTCTGGCACTCCGGGCACCAGTTCACCGGGGACTTTTTCTTATACGCCAGCCCGGCCTTGAAGAATTGAATGAAAAACCACTGATTCCAGCGATAGTAGGCGGGGTCGCAGGTGATGACTTCGCGTGACCAGTCATACGCATACCCCATGGCGCGGAACTGGCGTTCCATGTTGGCGATGTTCGTATACGTCCACTCGCGCGGATGGATGCCGCGTTTGATGGCGGCGTTTTCCGCCGGCAGGCCGAAGGCGTCAAAGCCGGTGGGGTGCATCACGTTGAAGCCGCGGTGCGTCTGGTAGCGCGCCACCACATCGCCGATGGTATAGTTGCGCAGATGGCCCCAGTGCAAATCGCCCGAGGGGTAGGCGAACATATCGAGGAAATAGAATTTTGGGCGGTCGTCGCGGATCGCGCTCTCGTGCAGCCGCGCCTCGTGCCAGCGGCGCTGCCAGTCCGGTTCAATGTCTCCTGGTTGATAACGTTCGCTCATCTCGCGCATGGTAAATTCCTCAAGGCATGAAATCGGTTGCGCGAACGGAATTCCGTTCGCGCAAGGCCAGTAAAGTATAGGTTTCACGTTCGGCGCTGTCAAATTTGCCGGGGGAAGCAGGCATCGGGCGCGGGCGCGCCGAACTGGGCAATATTCGACCCGCGCGGAGGTGTGCGATGCAGCGTGATGACATCTATGCGTTCCTGAATGCCCATCCCCTCTGTTACCTGGCGACGATAGACGGCGACCGGCCGCGCGTGCGCGGCATGATGCTCTTCAAGGCGGACGCCGACGGCCTGCTCTTCCATGCCGGCGGCGCCAAAGCGATGATCCAGCAGCTCGCGGCGAATCCGCGGGTGGAGGTCTGCTTCTTCAGCCAGCAGGAGAACGTGCAGGTACGCGTGAGCGGCATCGCCGAGTTCGTGGATGATCTCGCCATGAAGCAGGCGATGGTGGCGGAGCGCCCGTTCCTCGCGCCGATCGTCGAGCGCGTCGGGTACGAGCAGTTCATCGTCTTTCGCGTCACCGGGTGCGAGGCGGCGGTGTGGACGATGGAGCGCAATATGGCGCCGACGACGTGGGTGACGCTGTGAGCGCCCTCCGCCTCGACGTGTGCCTGGAAACGGTGTTCAACTGGCTGCCGGCGGAGGAGCGCATCGGGAAGATCGCGGAGGCCGGCTGCCGGGCGGTTGAGCTGTGGCTGCACGATGACACCTGCTATCGCGCCGGCGTCGAAGGGCCGACGCGCAAGGACGCCGCGGCGATGCGGCAGGCGTGCGCGCGGCACGGGGTGGCCGTCTGCAGCCTGGTGATCAACGGGCCGACGGGAGAGCCGGGCGGCGCGCCGGTGCGGGCGGAAGAGGTGAACCGCTACCTGGAACGGGTCGAGGAAGTCATCGGATTCGCCGCCGGCATTGGCTGCCGTATGGGCATCACCTGCACGGGGAACCGGCAGCCGGAGCTGACGCCGCTACGGATGCGCGCCAACCTGGAGACGGCGTTGGGTCGCGCGGCGGAGATCGCCGCGCGGCACGATTTCCTGCTGGTGCTCGAAGCGTTGAATACGCGCGTGGATCATCACGGATATTACCTTGACGCGTCGCGCGAAGGTTTTGAGATCGTGCGCGCGATCAATAGCCCGCACCTGAAGCTGCTCTACGATTGCTATCACATGCAGATCATGGAGGGGAATCTGATCGCGACCGCGACGGCGAACCTCGCCGACATCGGGCATATTCACGCGGCCGGCGTGCCGGGACGGCACGAGGTCTTCGCCGGGGAGATTTCGTATTCGGCGCTCATCGCGGCCCTGGCCGCCGAAGGATATGCCGGATACGTCGGGTTAGAATACCTGCCGGCGATGGAGGATCACGGTGCATCGTTACGGGAAACGCTGGCCTACCTTCGAGGATAAGGAGTGCATGATGAAAGCCGCGGTGTTCATTGCGCCCAATCAACCGCTGGAGATCCGCGAGTATCCGCTGCTGCCGGTCACGGCGGGGATGGCGCGGGTCTCGCTGCTGACGTCCGGCCTGTGCGGCACGGACCTGCATATCTGGGAGGGCGCGCTGACGGTGCCGACCCCGGTGATTCCGGGGCATGAATATCTCGGTCGCGTCGAGGAGATCGGCGCGGGCGATGCGCGCGACTGCCGGGGAGCGCCGCTGGCGGTGGGCGATCGGGTCGCCGTGAATGTCGTCGAAGCCTGCGGGTGCTGTCACCTGTGCGAGACCGGTGGCGATGCCTCCTGTCTGCATCTGCTGGCCTCACTCACGTATATCAGGTCACCGGAAGTGCCTCCACACTTTCACGGCGGTTTCGCGGAGGCCAATTATTCTCCGACGCGCTTCCTGCACAAGCTGCCTGACGCGGTGCCGACGGAGGTGGCGGCGACCTTCCTGTGCGCGGGGCCGACGGTAGAGCGCGGGTTGCGCTACGCCGACGGTGTGCCGCCCGGGAGTCACGTGGTGGTGCAGGGTGGGGGACCGGTGGGCCTGTACGCCGTGCTGCGCGCGAAGCAGGCCGGCGCGGCGTCGGTGACGATGATCGGCTCCGGCTCCCATCCCTTGCGGCTGGCGCTCGCGAAACGCTATGGGGCGGACGCGGTGCTGGATATCCGCGCCAGCTCCGTTGCGGAGCGGCGGGAGTGCGTGATGGCGCGCACCGGGGGCGTCGGCGCCGACCTCATCATCGAGGGCACCGGCAATCCGGAGGCGATCCCCGAAGGCCTGGCGCTGTTGCGTCCGTGCGGCACGTATATCTGGGCCGGGCAATATTCCGACCGGGGGATGATCCCGCTGCCCACCCATCTCATCACCTTCAACGCGCTGCGCATCATCGGAAGCGCGCAATTCAGCACCGATGATCGCCTGCGGTACCTCACCTTCCTTGCAGAAGTGCCCGCGCAGTGGGATAATATCCGCGCGGCGATTACCGACCGCTTCGCCATCGCGGACGCCAACGCGGCCATCGCGAAAGCCCGGTCGGGCGCCGCCATCAAAACGCTCTTCGTGGGGTAGGGAGATGCTGCCGTATCACCGTCCAGCCGGAGAAGTCTGTGCGCGGGTACTCGCCATGCAGGGGGAGCGCGAGTATCACATCGCCGCCTGCTGGCGCGCGGAATCGTTCCGCGCGACGGACGGGCAGCCGATGACGACCCGGCGCGCGTTGGCGTTGAACGCGGTGCTGGCGCGCTGTGATCTCCCGCTGATACCCGGCGAGCTGCTCATCGGCTCCGGTCTCGGCCGCCTGGCGCCGGATGGCAGCGCGGCGGCGCTGGACGACGCGCGGGCATATCTGCACGGCATCGGCAGCCGGCACTTCGGCACCACCTTCGATCACGCCGCGCCGGATTACCCCACCGCGCTGCGCATCGGCCTGCGGGGATTGCAGGCGCGCGTCGCGGCGGCGCTGGCCGAGCCGCGCCCCCGCGAGGGGGAGGAGTTCCTGCGCTCCGTCGCCATCGCGCTGGAGGGCGCGTCGCGCCATATCCGCCGTTGGGCGGACGCGGTCCACGCGGAGGCATCGGCGTCGCCGGCATGGGCGGAGTTGCTGCGCGCGCAGGCCGCGCGGCTGTACCGCCTCGCGGAGGAGCCGGCGGCGACCTTCTGGGATGCCGTGCAGTTGACCTACCTGCTGCACGCCATCTGGCAGTTGGATGAGCGCTACGCGATGGCGCTGGGGCGGCTGGACCAGTTCCTGTACCCGTACTACCAGGCCGATGTGGCCGCCGGCCTCCTCACGCCGGAAGACGCGCAGGCGATTCTCGACCACCTCTTCGCGAAGATGGCCCACCGCGGCGATATCCAGAATATCGCGCTGGGCGGGGTGGATGCCGAGGGGAACGATGCGGTCAATGACGTGACCTACCTGTGCCTGGAAGCGTGTAAGCGCATCGGGCAACCCGGGGGGAACGTCACCGCGCGGGTGAGCGGCGCGGCGCCGGCCGACTACCTGAAAAAATGCGGCGAGGTGATCCGCACGGGGATCGGCTTCCCCGCCATGTTCAACGACGAGGTGGAGATTCCGGCGCTGCTGGCGTGCGGGTATCCGCTGGAGGACGCGCGGAATTACTGCTTCGTCGGCTGTATTGAGGTGTATGTGCCGGGCCGGCATGCGCCGTGGTCGGACAGCCGCTTCAACCTGCCGCGCTGCGTGAATCTGGCGCTGTGGGATGGGTACGACACCGTGCTGGAGCGCCAGGTCGGCCCGCATACGGGCGCGGCGGAGAGCTGGCCAGCGTTTGAGGCGGCGTTCCTGGCGCAGATGCACGCGGGGCTTGCCGAGCACATTGCCGCGCTCAATGCCGTGAAGCAGGCGGCGGATGCGCGGGCGGAAGAGCTCACCAGCCCGCTGCTCAGCGCCTTTTTCGATGACTGCATCGCCCGCGGGATGGACATCGCCGCCGGCGGCGCGCGCTACCCCGCCAATCACGGCGTCGCCTGCATGGGGATCGGCACCACCGCCGACGCGCTGATGGCGATCAAGCGTTTCGTCTTCGCGGAAGGGCGCTTCACGCTGGAGGAGATGCGGCGGATGCTGGCGGCGAATTTCGCCGGCTATGAAGCGGAGCGCCGCCTGCTGCTGGGCGGCGCGCCGAAGTACGGCAACGATGATCCGGAGGTGGATGCCATCGCCGCCGAGGTCGCGGAGCGCTTCGGCAAGGCCTGTCTCGGCTACCGCACCCCGCGCGGCGGGCAATACTGGAGCCTGATGGCGGCGAACGTGTCCAATATCCACGCCGGCAAAGAGGTGGGCGCGACGGCGGACGGCCGGCTGGCCTTCACGCCGTTGAGCGATGCGGCCTCCCCCTCCTTCGGGCGCGATCGCCAGGGGCCCACCGCGGTGGCGCGGTCGGTGGCGAAGCTGGATTACCGCTGGCACCCCGGCGGCAACGTCATCAATATGAAGTTTCACCCCTCCGCCCTGGCCGGCGACGTCGGATTGACCGCGCTGGCGGCGCTGATTCGCACCTGCTTCGAGCTGGGCGGGATTCAATTGCAGTTCAATACCACCGATCGTGCGCTGCTCAAAGACGCCATGACCAACCCCGAGGCGTACGGTGACCTGGTGGTGCGCGTCTCCGGTTTCTCCGCTTACTTCACCCGGCTGGACCGCGAGGTGCAGGAGGATATCCTGGCGCGGACGGAGCACGGCTTTGCATAGAAATTGTCTTGACAGTGCTCGCCGCCATCTCGCTGGTCTGGATCGCGTCTGGCGTCGTGGGATGTCCTGGCATGGATTTCCCAATACCCTCGTGGAAATCCGCCTCGCCAGCCACGACCCATCCTCAGAAACTGTTTCAAAAGTATTCGCCGCCGCCTCGCGGGTCTCGCTCGCGCCTGGCCGCAGCGGAGGGCCTGGCATGTACTCCCCAGTACACTCTCGGCCCTCCACCTTGCCAGCCACGAGCGATCCTCCACGATCCGACGACGCCTACTTCCGAAACAGTTTCTCAGCGATCTGGCGCCGAGCACTGTCAAGACAGTTTCATAGGACGGCGCGATGACGACACCGGAAGGACGGCGCGTGGTCATCATCGGCGGCGGGGCGTCCGGCCTGATGGCCGCCGGCGTGGCCGCCGGGCGCGGCGCCGCGGTGACCGTGCTGGAACGCAACCGCGAGGTCGGCCGCAAGCTGCACATCTCCGGCAAGGGCCGCTGCAACATCACCAATGACACGGATATCCCCGGCCTGCTGAAGCAGATCCCCGGTAATCCGCATTTCCTGCGCCCGGCTTTCCACCGCTTCATGCCGCGGGAGGTCATGGCGTTCTTCGCGTCGCGCGGCGTGCCGGTGAAGACCGAGCGCGGCGGGCGCGTCTTCCCGGAGTCGGACGATGCCGATGACATCGTGCGCGCGCTCAGCCGTTTTTGCCATGCCGCGGGGGCGCGCCTCCGCACCGGGGTGACGGCCCGCCACCTGCTGGTCGCGGAGGGCAGGGTCGTCGGCGTGGAGGCGGATGCCGGCCGGTATGACGCGGATGCGGTGATCCTCGCCGCGGGCGGCGCGTCCTATCCCGGCACGGGGTCGAAAGGTGATGGGTATCGCATGGCGGCCGAGGTGGGGCATACCGTGGTGCCCATCCGGCCGTCGCTGGTGCCGATTGAAACGGTGGAGATGTGGCCGCGGGCGGCGCAGGGATTATCGCTGCGCAACGTGCGCCTCACCGCGCGCTCCCCGGAAGGGACAGTGCGGTATACCGATCTCGGCGAGATGCTCTTCACGCATTACGGCGTCTCCGGGCCATTGGCCCTCTCCGCCAGCCGGCACGTCGGAGCACTGCCGGGCAGCACGCTGGTGATGGACCTGAAGCCCGGACTGGACGACGAGGCGCTGGATGCCCGCGTGCGACGCGATTTCGCCGAGCAGTCGCGCAAGCAGTTCAGTAATGCGCTCGGCGACCTGCTGCCGAAAACGCTGATCCCCATCATCATCTCCCTCTCGGGCATTCCCGGCGATCTCCCCGTCCATCAAATTACGCGCGCGCAGCGCCGGGCACTGACGCATCTGCTGAAGCACCTGACGGTCACGGTGAAGCGGGCGCGATCCTTCGCGGAGGCCATCACCACCGCCGGGGGGGTGAGCACCCGGGAGATTGATGCGCGCACGATGCAATCAAAGCGCATCCGTGGCCTGTATTTCACGGGCGAGGTGATTGACGTGGACGGCTACACCGGCGGCTATAACCTGCAGATCGCCTGGTCCACCGGGCATCTCGCCGGAGAACATGTCTGATTTCTTTCTGCATGGCTTGACAGGCAGACAAAATGTGATACAATATATGCGTTATGGCGCATATAACATTTGCAGATATTGTCACCATTCACCAGGCGTTGAGTGATCCACTGCGTATCCTCATCATGCGGCTGTTGATGGAGCGCGAGTTGTGCGTGTGCGAATTGGTTCGCGCATTGGAGGAACCGCAGTATAAAGTTTCACGCCATCTGGCCGTGTTGAAGAACGCGAAACTGGTGCGCGATTGGCGCGAAGGCACGTGGATGCATTACGAGCTTGCGCCAACGCTATCGGAAACATGGCTGACCGCGTTACGCGCGCTGGCGGCGGCATGGGACATGCAGACCGAAGTGCAGGCGGCGCTGTGGCGACTGCACCAGCGCGCCGACCGCAAACCCGGCGCGGCAGTGGCCTGTTACAGGGTGTAGTTGAACCGTAATATGTGTTTACGCGCATAAATATATGTATATTGGGGGGCGAATGAGCGCGAGCGTCATCAGGCAACTCTCCTGGCTGGATCGCTTCTTACCGATTTGGATCTTTCTCGCGATGGCGTTAGGCGTGCTGCTCGGCCGGCTCTTCCCCGCGATTGGCCCCGCGCTTGATCGCGCCACGGTCGCCGATGTCTCCCTGCCCATCGCCATCGGGCTCATCTGGATGATGTATCCGGTGCTGGCGAAAGTCCGTTATGAAGCTCTCGGAGAGTTCGTCGGGCACGGGCGTCTCTTCGGCGTCTCGCTCCTGTTCAACTGGGTCATCGGCCCGGTGCTCATGTTCACGCTGGCCTGGCTGCTGCTCCCCGATTTACCGCAGTATCGCACCGGCCTCATTCTCGTCGGGCTGGCGCGCTGCATTGCGATGGTGCTGGTGTGGAATATGCTGGCGCGCGGCAGCAACGAAGTCGCCGCCATTCTCGTCGCGCTGAATTCGGTCTTCCAAATTTTCATGTATTCCGCCCTCGGCTACCTCTTCCTCGCCGTCGTGCCGCGCTGGTTCGGCGGTGAAAGCATGGCCGTGCAGATTTCCATATGGCAGATCGCGAAAAGCGTGCTGATTTTTCTGGGCATACCGGTCGCCGCCGGTTTTCTGACGCGCGCCATTCTGGTGCGCCGGCGTGGCGCCGACTGGTATGACCACGTCTTTATGGCGAAACTCGGTCCAACCGCGCTGATTGGACTGCTCTACACGATTGTGCTGATGTTCTCCATGCAGGGAGACAACATCATCGAGCTCCCCCTGGACGTGCTGCGCATCGCCTTGCCGCTATTGGCGTATTTCATCGTGATGTGGGGAATCGCCTTTAGTATCACACGCGCTATGGGCTTTCGCTATCATGATGTCACCGCCATCGCTTTCACCGCGGCCGGTAATAATTTTGAGTTGGCTATAGCCGTAGCAGTGGGGATTTTCGGCATGGCGTCCGGCGAAGCGCTGGCCGCCGTCGTCGGGGCGTTGATCGAGGTGCCCGCGCTTATCGGGTTGGTCTATGTCGCCTTGTGGGCGCAGCGGAAGTTTTTTTCCGCCGATCACTACGACGAGGAGACGGCTGTACCGAACTGCGCAATGCCGATCAGTAAGGCGCCACCCACGGTGTGAGAGGGGAGTCGTATGCAGATTTTATTCGTCTGCGTGCATAACGCCGGTCGCAGCCAGATGGCGGAAGCCTTCTTCAACGCGCTGGCGCCCGCCGGGTATCATGCCGTGTCAGCCGGCACCCAGCCGACCGAGCGCGTCAATCCAGCCGTCATCGCGGCGATGGGGGAGATCGGCATCAGCATGGTCGGACACGCGCCCAAACTGGCGACGCCGGAGATGGTCGCCGCCAGTCAGCGTATCATCACCATGGGCTGCGGCGTGCAGGAAAGCTGCCCGCTGTACCTGGGCATGAACGTTGATGAAGACTGGGGGCTGGATGATCCCGCGGGGCAGCCGATGGATGCGGCGCGGCGTATCCGCGAGGCGATACGCGGGAAGGTGGCTGATCTCATCGAACGTCTGCAGCGCGGGACGTAAGCGGCGATCATCCGTGCGCGCCCTCGCTCCCCTGCCCGGGAAGGCAAGAGCGGCGGAGCCATGATTCGCAACCGGTGCGCCGCGGCGCCCGCCGGGTTAGGCCAGTTTGCGCACCCGCGCGCCGACATCATCCGCGAAGCGCGCGATGAACTCCTGGGTATACACGGCGATGTCCAGCGCGGCGTCCCGCGCCAGCGGCGTCAGGTCCATGGCGAAATTCATCTGCGTGGCGACGTCGGTGGCGTGCGAGGCGAAATAGGTAGCATTGGCGCGCCGGCGGCCGATGGTGGCGAGATCGTAGCGCTTGCCGCCGCAGATCTGGCTGTCGAAGACGCCCAGCAGCGCCGCCGCCAGACTCTCGTGCGCCGACACATCCAGCGCCACTTTCTCCTCATCCTGCATCCAGTCCAGTCCGCGCCAGACTTCGCAGCCGAGCACCCGCTCCGGGAGCGCCTCCCCCGGCATGCGGCGCAGCGCGGCGAGCGTGCGCAACGCCACGCCGACGTGGGTGTCGTGCTTGTCGGCCGGGTTGTGCGTGTAAACCACGCGCGGGCGGGTCGCCATCAGCAGTTGGTAGATGTCTTCGGCGACCTCGGCGTTGCCGGGGTCTTTCACCGCGCCGCTGGTGTAGTCCAGGAACACCTGCGCGCCATACTCGCCGACGATGGCCGCCTTCCGCTGCTCGACGCGGCGCACGGCCATCATCTGCGCGTCGGTGTAGCTCGCGTAGAGATCGTCACGCGGGCTGCCGCTGCCATTGGTCACCACCACGCCGGTGAACCAGGCATCGGGCAGGCCGAAGCAGGTGAGGACGCCGTGATAGGCCATGATTTCGATATCGTCCTGATGCGCGGCGATGCACAGGTGCGTGGTGCGCGCCAGCGCGTCGGACGGCGGAACCCCGTCAGGGACAAAAAGACCGGCGGTGGGGAGATGGAACTGCATCACACGACCTCCTTCGCCAGCGCGGGCAGACTGGCGGCGGCAATGGCCTGGCCGACGCGCCGGCTCGCTTCATCCGGCAGCGCGAGCGTGATGGCGCCGAGATCGGGGAACTCCTCGGCCAGCACCTGTTTCGCCTGCTCGAGGATGATGGCGCCGCCCTCGCCGGACGTCACGCGGCCGAGGATGAGGCCGTGGCGAATGGCGTAAAAGTCGGCATAGTGCGCCAGCGCGTAGCCCAGGTACACGCCGATGGTCCGGTACAGCGGGATGGCGCGCTCGTCGCCGGCGGCCATCAGCGCCTGCACCGCTTTCAGGCGCTCGGGCAGGCCCAGCGTCATCTCCACCGGCAGCCCGGAGGCCGGGATGAGGCGGCCCACGCACTGCTGCGACAAGTACTGTACGCCGCAGCCGATATCGCCGGACCACTCGTCGGCCGGCGCGGCGGGATTGGCGTCAATCGGCACGAAGGCCAGCTCGTTCAGCCAGTTCGTCAGCGCCCCCTCCGGCGTCACGTAGCCGGCGGCCTCGCTGGACCCCATCGCCACCCCGATCACCGCGGTGTCATCGAGCGACATCGCGCCCGCCAGCGCGGTCACCTCACCGTCATTCACCACCACCAGCGGGATGCCGCCCAACGCCTGCTGGATTTCGAAGAACAGGCGCTTCACGCGCGTTTCAAAGAGCGCGTCGGGCACGCCGCGGAAGAGCGAGGCGACGCGGATGAGGTTGTTGATATAGACCCCTGCCGAACTGACGCCCACCGCGTCCACGCGCGGCAGGTACGCCGCGGCGGTGCGGATGGCGGTCATGATTTCGTCGAAGTGGAACTGCGGGTCCGTCCGCGGGCGCGGATCCCAGACCACTTCTTCGCTGTAGACCGCTTCGCCGTCAATGACCGCGGCCACCTTGCGGTCGCTGGCGCCCAGGTCCACGCCGATGCGGCAGCCGTCGAGGTGCCCGCCGAGGGCGACGGTAGACTCCGCCGCCGCCGGCACGTCGGCGATGTCGCAGGACACGACCGTGAACGCCCGCTCGTAGATGCGCCCCATGATCTGCGCGTCAAAGGCGCGGGCGCCGCCGGGGGCATACGCCCCCTGCAGGGCGGCGCCGATCTCCGGCGATCCGCCGATGGTGACCTTCCAGCCGCCGCGCGCCCAGAGCAGCGATTTCACCAGCCGCTCGACATAGGCCAGACTGCGCGGAAATTCCGGCGATGACGCGGGAAAGACCTGCGTGTCATACCGCGAGCAGGTGCCGTCACTGCGCTCCAGCGCAATCACCAGCGGCGCGGCAACGCCGGAGGCGGCCACGTCTGCGCGGAAGGCGCGATTCCGCAGCACCAGGGGACGGAATCCCTCATCCAGCGGAGGGACGAAACGGGGTGTTCGCTCGACTTCGCTCATGGCTCCTCTTCCTCACACAAAGAGGGGCCTGACAATCGGCAGATCGCCAGGCACCCTCGGGTTACCACGCCAGCTGTCTATGCGCGCCTATTGCGCGGCGGCAATCCCCAGCAAGCCGCCCAGCACGTAAGTGATGGTGCGGTGCTTCTTCGCCTGTTTGGCGCTCGCCGCATCGGCCGCGATGCGTTCGGCGCGCTCTTGCTCCAGCGCGTCGCGCAGCGCGGCGATTTGGTCGGCAAAGTTCTTCTGCAGGTCCGCCAACTTCGCGCTCAAGTCGTCAATGCGCTTGCCCAGCGCCGCGTCGGACTCCTGTGCGCGCTTCTCGGCCGCCGCCTGCGCCACGGCCTGATCACTGAGCTGTTTCGTGAGGGCGACCAGTTTTTCCTCCAGGATTTTTCGCGCGGCAACTTCCTGCGCCAGGCTCTCGGCCAGCGCCGTGCGCGCGGCGATCTCCGCCTCCAAGCCCGTCTGTACTTTCTTCAGGTCGGTGGTCAGGGTGTCAATCTTCAACAGCGCTTTGCCCAAATCCTCCTGCAGCGCGAGGTTGCGATTCTCCAGTGCTTTGACGCGCTGCTCCATGGCGGCGGGGGTTTGCGCCAGCGCGAGCGTGGTCAAGGCGAACGCGGCGGTCATGAGGATGACGATACGCATCGGTGAGTCTCCTTCAGTGCAATCAGCGATTCTACGGGGTCACGGTAATTTCGCCGCCCACCACCTCGAGCGGCGTTTCGTTGCCGGCGCCATCGCGGAGCACGGCTTCGCGCAGGGTGATGGCGGATGTGCCGGGCGCGACGGAGCGGAAGGCGATGACGGCGAGATTGATCTCGGCCTGCGTCAGTGGCCCCGCATTAGTCCGCAGGCCGCTGATGACGAGTTGGCCGTGGTCAATGTCGGTATCGTCCACGTCCCAGCCGGCGAGCAGGCGCCCTTCCTCCATGAAGCCGGGGCCGCGCGTGACGTTCAACGGGCGCACCACCGCGGGGTCAAAGGTGACGACCACGCGCGCGCCGGCGAAATGCTCTGCCGGCGACAGGTTGAGCTGAATCGGGATGATGGTCGGCAGGCGGTTCGTCTTCACCGGCACCTGCTGTGCGCCGGGCTGGGCGCGCAGCTTCATCGTCGGCACGTGAATCTGCATGCCGTTTTCCAGCGCGTTGCCTTCGATATTCGCGCTGGTGACGGCCAGCTTAAAGGTGCCGGTCCCATTGAATTTGCCATTCGGCTTCAGCGTCCAGCTCTGCTGCACGGTGGCGTCCTGCTTCATCGCGGCGTACGTCTCGCTGAGCTTGTTGCCGCCGACCAGGTCGAGCCCCCTGGGCAGCGCCAGGGTGACGGTCACATCGCGCCCGTCGAAATCGCCGCTGTTTTTCACAAAGGCGGTGACGGTGAACGGCTGCGTCCGCTCATGCTCGAAGGTCGTTTCCGCCGGGTTATCAATCCCCAGGGTGAATTTGCCTTCTTTATCCTTGATGTAGCCCAATCCGTAGTAGGTGGTGATGACCTTCGTCTGGCCGGCGTCAATGACGGTCGGGTTCCAGAACATGGCGGCGGCGGTATCGGGATCGAGCTCGCCGGCGCGAATAAAGCCCTGTCCCGCGCGCAGCGCCACCTCCCACGGCTCATCGGCCAGCGATCCCCAGTCCGCGAAGAGCACGCGGTCAGGCGGCGTGGTGGCGCCGCCCTTCAACGTCCCCATAGAGATGACCGTCTTTTTCGCCAGATCATCGAAGGCGAACCAGCGATCCACGAGATCGCCGCCGGCGGCATAGCCCGCCCCGGTGATCTCCCGGGCGCCCAGGCGAATCGGCGCGCCGTCATTCGTGCCGCACATGGTATCGAGCGTCACGCGCAGGCCGACAGTGCGAGGCTCCTGCCCGGTATTGGTGATGCGGTAGGTGATGCCGACCGTATCGAGCATGCGGGTGACGGTGCTCCGCGCGAAGCCCAGCTCCTGCGTCACCTCGATATCGCCGAAGCGGCAGGTCGTGTGAATCTTCCCATTCTTCACCGCCGGCCGCGCGGCCACCGTGCCATACTTCGCGCCCAGGCCGGCGCGGCGTTTCGTCGGGCCGCCGAAGACGTAGCTGTCATGGCCGATGCGCACGGTGGTATAGCTCGTCCACGGGGCATTGCCGCCGAAAATCAGGTGTTGATCCTTGCTCGCCGGGATGGCGGGATCTCCGCCGGTGGTGCGAATGGAAAAGCGGCCGGTTTCATCGTCGCCGTTATTCACCACCAGGCGGATGAACTCGTTTTCCAGCGAGACGATGGCGGTATCCTGCGCCCCGACGGGCGGAGCCAGCAGGCCGAGCGTCAGGACAAGGGCGGTGATGGTAGCGGTGATGGATGCACGCATTACTGTACGACCTCGACGAAAAATTGACCGTGGGTGAAATTCACCTGCATGCGCAGGGTGCCGGCGACCGGTACGCCCTGTTTCATGGCGGCTTTGAAATCCCACCGGCGCGCCAGCGCCAGCGCCTCGCGATCCAGGGCGTCGGAGCCGGAGCTCTCGGTGACGCGGAAGCTCGGCGCGTCGCCGCTGCTGACCTGCACCAGGATGGCCACGCGGCCGTTCTGGTTCAGCTCGCCGGCGGATTTGGAGTAGCCCTGGGTGGGCCCGCCGGAGGCCGCGATGCCGTAACTGGGCCCGTCATCGCCCGTCTCCGTGCCCCTGCCGGTGCCGGTGCCGTTCGGCACGCCCGGCGGCACGCCCCAGCGCCCGGTCGGCGAGGTGAGCAGCGCCGGCGGCGCTTTCCGCCCCTCGCCGGGGCCTTTCGCGGTACTGTCGCCGCCCAGGCCGTTCGGCACCTTCACCACGCCGTCTTTGGGATCTGTGCCGTGCGCCTGCGACGGCGCCTCCACGCCTTTGCGCACGGCCCAGGTCGTGGTCGGCACGATGGGCGGCGGCAGCGGGCGGTCAGGATGCGGGGCCAGCTCCCACGGCTCGTCGGCGGGAGGGTCCGCGAAGATGCTGACGAAGATCGTCTCGATCGCCGCGGCTTTCACCGGCGGCAGTTTGATCACGCCCAGCACGAGCAGCAGCAGGACATGGGCGACAAGGGACACCGGAAGCCAGAGGCGGTAGAAGGTGGTACTCATGGCAGCCTCACGGGCGTCGTCTCCTGTTTGCGCGTGGCCAGACCGATCTGGTCAACACCCACAGACCGGGCGGTATCAATGGTCTCGATGACCAGCCGGTAGGGGATCGTTTCATCCGCCTTCACCACCAGCACGCGGGCATCCGTCTCCTCGTGTACGGTGCGGATGTCCTCCCGCAAGGTGGCGAAGCTGGACGCGGTGTTATTCACGAAGACCTGCTGCTCCGGGGTGATGCGCACCGTCACCGAGGCGGGCATCGCCGCCTCGGCGGTGGCGGCTTTCGGCAGATTCAGGTGAAACTGCGATTCGCGCACCATCTCCGGCGCGGTGACCATGAAGATGATCAGCAGCACCAGGCACACGTCGGTGAACGGCGTGATATTGATTTCGCTGATGAATTTCATCTGTCGTGCGTTCTTTGCGCGAATCATACCGCGGGCTCCTCCACCGGCGCGTCCGCCTGCCGGCCTTCCTGCAGCAGATACGACCACTCGGTGCTGAAGCGTTCGAGCTGCAGGCGATACCCATCCACCCACGCGCGGCACCAGTTGTTGGCGACGGTGGCGATGATGGCGACGCCCAGGCCGGCGGCGGTGGCGATCAGCGCTTCGGCGATGCCGCCCGAGACGCCGGTGACGCCGAGGGCGTCTTTCATCTGGGCGTAATCATGGAACGCGCGCATGATGCCGAGGACGGTGCCGAACAACCCGATGAAGGGGGCGATGTTGGCGATGGTGCCGAGGATGGGCAGCGGGCGCTCGGCGACGGCGATTTCCGCGTCAACGCTCAGCGTGAGGATGTCATCCAGCTCCTGCGGATTGCCGGTATGGCGGAGCAGGCCGGATTTCGCGACGCGGGCGAACGGGCTGCGCGCGTCGTCGAGCACGCGAATCGCCTGATCGCGCTTGCCGCCGGCGAGGAAATTTTCCACCCGCCGCATCAGGTCCTGGGGGAATTTTCCCAGGCGGGAGAAGGCCCACAGGCGTTCCAGCACCACCGCGACAATCAGCACCGAGCAGATGCCGAGAGGATACAGCGCGAAACCGCCGGCCTTCAGGAGATCGAGCAACGACATGGACATAAG
Source organism: Armatimonadota bacterium (assembly GCA_029553475.1). Classification (GTDB taxonomy): domain Bacteria; phylum Armatimonadota; class Hebobacteria; order CAIYQO01; family CAIYQO01; genus JAKIYB01. The sequence continues at coordinate 9,807 of JAKPKV010000181.1, read as the reverse complement.
CAACTCCTACAGGTCCCCGTGACGTGTCCCCGCCGGTCGCGAGGAGGGATTGAGTGTATTTCACCAGCATACCCCGAATATCCCCGCCTCCATACATAGTGTATGCCAGCCCGGCAGGGCATGTATCTAGGGTGTGGCCGTTATGGCTTTTGACACCGCTTCCCGGCACAAGTTTCAGGCGTTTTTCCACAATGCCGAGAATTTTGCCGCCGATAAACAATACCCGGCGCCATGCGGCGCCGGGGTCGTCAATCGGCTGACACGGCGCGCCCCTCACGTCACGGGAGCGCGCTGCGCGGCGGCGTCATCCAGGCTGCCGGCGACAATGGTGAAGAACGCCGCGAGCTCATCACGGGTGAAGCGATGGCATTGCGCGGCGGAATAGGTCGCGATTTGAATGATATAGGAGGCGAGCAGATAGCGCGAGATCGCCGGCGCGGGATTCGGGTGGATGCGCTCGAGAAAGCCTTGCACCGGCGCGATCAGCTGCCGATCCCACGCCGCCTGAATCTCCTCCCGTAACTCATCTGGCAGATGAATGATCTCCCCCATCGCCTGCCCGGTACGGAAGTGGCTGGCTTCGCAGACGTCAATGCCTTCCAGCACCAGGCGTTCCACGAATTCCGGCAGCGAGGACGATTCCGCCGCGCAGCGCTCCGTCACCTCGCGCCGGCGCGCGAATTCGGAGAGGAGGCATTCCTTGAACAGATCAGCTTTGCTGGGATAAAAATAGTAGAGCGCCGGCGAGGTCATGTTGCAGGCCTGCGCCAGTTGTTTCAGGGTGAATCCCAGGTAGCCCAGCGTGCCGAAAAGGCGTTTTGCTTCCGCGAGAATGCGCTCTTTTTTATTCATCCCAGCCCCCCTATCGCGACATGATCACTACGATGCTACCCATTTCCCGCCCGCGCTGTCAACGGCAAGGCGGCGGAAACGCGGGATTATTTCATGCCGATGGCGCCGGGATTCACGCACACCCGGCGGGCGCCGCGGCACGCCGCCATGCCCGCGCGTCGCATGTTCACCGGTTCAGTGCCGCATCCGCCGGGAACACCATCGGTATGGATGGCGGACAGCCGGGCCGACAGGATGATGTGACGGAGGGGCGAGACGCGCGCATGACCCGCGAACAGGAGCTCGACGACGCGCGGGATCGCCTGCGCCGCGCCATCGAGGAATATACCCGCACGGAAGCCGAGGTGCGCGCGCTGGAGCAGGGCGCGTTTCGGGTGGTGATCTTCGGGTCGGCGCGCATTCGGCCGCTGGATGCGGTGTATCAGCAGGTGTATCATATCGCACAGGCGCTGGCGGAGCGCGGGATTGATATCGTGACCGGCGGCGGTCCCGGCCTGATGGACGCCGCGAACAGCGCCGTGCTCGACCTGGTCGGGCGCGAGAGCCGTTCATACGGACTCCCGATCGATATCCCCACCCTGCGCGAGCCGGCGAATACCCACCTGGACATCACCAGCAGCCATCGCCGCTTTTCGTCGCGGCTGGATGAATTCATGCGCCTCTCCAACGCCGTCATCGTCGCGCCCGGCGGCATCGGGACGCTGCTGGAGCTGGTCTACGTCTGGCAGCTCTTGCAGGTTGGCCTGACGAACGACCGCCCGGTGATCCTCTTCGGCGACGCGGTGTGGGACGGGCTGCTGACCTGGATGCGCGCCGTGCTGCTGCCGCGCGGCTATATCAGCCCGGGCGATTTCCGCTGGATCACCCTGGTGGACAGCGAGCAGGAAGCGATTGAGCTGGTCATCATCGCGCACGAGCGCTTCATGCGGCATGTGCTTGAACGTCGCGGCGCCGAGGCGGACCTGGACCGCGCCATCACGCGCGATGTGCGCGCCGCGGCGCCGCCGCCGGCTGAATATGCGCCGCCGGAGACGACGGAAGAGGACGCGGCATGACGGCTTATTTGGGCTTTTTTTTCGTGCTCACGCCTTTGCCGCCCGCCTGCTTGGTATTTTTGCGGGCGCCTGCCGAATGGCTCGCTGAGGCCTCGGCGCCGCCCATGCCTTTGTCCGCGTGTGCCATGATGGATTCCTCCCTGTCGAGGGTTCCCGTCGCGACGGCGCATCAGACGGCGCAATGCCCACAACGCGAGAAGGAGCGGCGGGGGGCGGGCGCGAATGAATACCCGCGAGGATGCACACCGTGATGACACCGTTCACGCTCTCGGATCACCCGCATCGCCGCCTGAATCCGCTCACCGGAGAGTGGCTGCTGGTTTCGCCCCATCGCGACAAGCGCCCCTGGCAGGGGCAGGTGGAGGACAAGCCTCTGCTGGACCGTCCGGCCTACGACGAGACGTGCTATCTGTGTCCGGGCAACCGCCGCGCGAACGCGGCGCGGAATCCCCGATACACGTCAACCTACGTGTTCGAGAACGATTTCGCCGCGCTGCTGCCGGACACCCCCGCGGGCGAATGGCGGGCGGGCGAGCTGCTGGTCGCGCGCGCCGAACGCGGGCGGTGCCGGGTGATCTGTTTCTCGCCGCGTCACGACCTGTCGCTGGCGGAGATGTCCGCGCCGGAGATCCGCCCCGTGGTTGACGTGTGGGCGGACGCCTACGCGGAGCTGGCGGCGCTGCCGGAGATCGGCTACGTGCAGATTTTCGAGAACAAAGGCCAGATGATGGGCTGCAGCAACCCGCATCCGCACGGCCAGATCTGGGCGACGGAGACGGTGCCCGGCGAGCCGGCGAAGGAGCTCGTCCGGCAGCAGGCGTACCACGCGCGCGCCGGCGGCTGCCTGCTGTGCGACTATCTCGCCCAGGAGTTGAAGCTGCATGAGCGCATCGTCTGCGCGAACGACCACTTCGTCGTGCTGGTGCCCTTCTGGGCGCTGTGGCCATTCGAGACGATGGTCTTGCCGCGGCGGCACTGCAACGCGCTGCCGGTACTCTCCGGCGAGGAGCGCGATGCGCTGGCCGACATCTTCCGCCGGATCACGGTGCGGTACGATAACCTCTTTGCCACCGCATTTCCCTATTCCATGGGCTGGCATCAGGCGCCGACCGCCGGGGGAACGCACGACGCGTGGCACCTGCACGCGCATTTCTACCCGCCGTTGCTGCGCTCGGCGGACGTGAAGAAATTCATGGTCGGCTTCGAAATGCTCGGCAACCCGCAGCGCGACATCACCGCCGAATCCGCCGCCGCCCGACTGCGGGCCCTCGCGGAAACGCACTTCCGCGCCGGTGTCGCATCGCAGCCGTGAGGCGCCGCGGCGTATATAGCGATGATGGAAAGGAGGCGGGCGGTCAGCTCGCGGCGCAACGACGATGGCTGAATCCGGCGACGAGATGTATATTCACCACGCGCCGACTCCCCCGCGGCGACGGGGCTGCGGGTGCCTGGGCTGCCTGGGGCGCCTGTGCATCGGCCTCTTGGCGCTCATCATCATCGGCCTGCTCTTCGCCTGGGTGATGCTCGTCGTGTTTCCGCCCTTCGGGCGGGAGCGCGTCGCCCGCGTCCTGCTCGTCGGGCTGGACGAGCCGGACCGGCTGCACCCGCGCACCATGCCGCGCCGTTCCGACGCCGTCATCCTCATGGCCGTGCCGCTGGACGGCCGCGGGGCGACGATGCTGGCGGTGCCGCGCGATGCCCGCGTGCGCATTCCCGGCGTGCGCGGCCCGCGGAAAATCAACGCCGCCTATCCGATCGGCAAGGTGCCGCTGCTGCAGCAAACGCTGGCGCAGGAGAGCACGCTGAATGCGCGCCTGCCGTATTATCTCGTCTTCAGCTCCGTCACACTGAAAGCCATGGTGGACGCCGTCCACGGCGTGCGCGTGGACGTGCCGTTCGCGATGGATTACGACGACAACTGGGGCAACCTGCACATCCATCTGAAGAAGGGGCCGCAGGTGCTGAACGGCGAGCAAGCCGTCGGCTACGTCCGCTGGCGCAAGAACAACAGTGGTGAGGATAACGCCGGCACCGACTTCGACCGCTCGGAACGCCAGCAGGAGGTGCTGAAAGCGCTCGCGAACAAGCTGCTGACCGCGCGGGGCATTGTCAACGCCCCCACCGTCTACAAAAAGTTCCGCGCCAATACCCAGAGCAATCTCACCTTCCGCCAGCTCGTCGTCCTCGGCCTGAACTTCAAAGACGCCACCGCCCTGGCCGTGCCCGGCGATGCCAGCCCCCGGCGCGGCGTCAGCTACGTTGAGTGCGACTGGCGCGCCGGCCGGGCGATGTGGGAGAAGGCCATCCGCTAGATGTAGTGGGTCGTCACGCTGTCTCGTACTCTGCGAACCGACCGCTGGTAGGGGTTAGGGGTGAGGGGGTCGTTACGTTGTCGTGTGCGTATCAGGACAACCGCCTGTAGCGCGCGCCCAATCCCTAATCCCTAATCCCTACGATGGACGAGGCACGGTATAGCGTGACGACCCGCTACAGCTAGAGACATGAAGACGGAGTTGGATTTGCGCACAGCGTTCGCTGACCGGCCGTCGGACCGCCGGCATCCTGCCGGCACGCGACCTGGAAGATCGCGAGGACACGTGGCCGGCTGGAAGCCGGCGGTCCGACCGGTCATCTCGCGCATACGTGTAGCGGGTCGTCACGATGTACTACGTGTAGCAAACCAGCCCGAGGTAGTCCGCGCCCTCCGCGGCGCGTGTGACCAAACATGCGCAACGGTGTCCGACACCACCATCATCGGGCACGGGGTAGCAATGCGTCAACACGCGCCGCGGAGGGCGCGGACTACAGAGCAAGGTGCAACGTGACGACCCGCTACACATACGCACTACCGGCGCACTGATCTAGGTCCTCACGGCGCCATCTCGAGCAGCATCTGCAGGTGCACCGCCGCCGTCCAGGAATAGCCCGGCGCGCGGAGGCCCTGGCCGGTGAGCGCGTCGAAATTCTCGTAGTTGCCGCCGGCGATGTGCTGGATCATGTCGCAGAAGCGGCGGGCGATGTCATCGGCCAACGCCGCGTCGCCGCCGCGGCGCAGGCCATCCACCAGCAGGTAGGTGCTGGGCGCCCAGATCGGGCCGGTCCAGTAGCCGTCCGGCTCGTAGAGCGGGCCGGCGTAGGCCTCGGTGGCGGGGCCGTGCGCGGTCAGGTAGCGCGCGCGCAACTGTTCGACCAATTTGGCATAAATCTCCCGCGGCAGCAGGTTGCCGAGCACCAGCGGCATGACGCTGAGCATGGAGGTCGGCTCCTGGCGCACGAGGTCGCCGCCGCTGCGGCGCACGGTGAAATAGTCCCCCGTCCAGAGCGTGGCGAGCATGCGGTCGAGCAAGGCCCCCGCCCGCGTCTCCCACTGCCGCGCGGCCGTCTCATCGTTGAGCGTTCGGGCGATGCGCGCCAGCGCGCGCAGCTGCAGCACCAGGAAGGATGCCAGGTCGGCGGACTCCAGGTGGAAGGCGTGTTCCAGCAGCGAGGAGTTATCCCAGCCGCTGTCCAGCGCGATGGGATAATCCGGCAGGCCGTTGTTATCCAGGTCGCGATAGGTGAACCACCAGTCCGTCCAGCGTTCCAGGTGGGCGTAGACTTTTCGCAGCGTCGCCTCATCCCAGGGGTGGAGATCCATCATCCGGCTGAAGCACCAGCCGTGGATGGGCGGCTTGGTGCCGCCGAAGGGGAGGGCGCCGTCGCGGCCAAAACAGTCCGGCACCTGCCCGGAGGGCGCCTGAAACTCGAAGGGCAGCAGGAACTGTTCCAGGCCCGCCCGCGGATGCACGGAGGTGAGCGCCAGCGCGTTGAAGCAGTGGTCCCACGCCCACACCGCGCACATGAACTTCTTCGCCATGATCACCGCATCATAGGCGTAGTTGCCGCCCTGCCGCACGGTGGCGGACCAGAGCGTATACAGCGCCAGCTCCGCGCCGTCTTCCCGCCCGGCGGGGATAGCGGGCAGCGGCGCGCGGTACGCGTCCCATGCGGCGCGTACCGCGGCGATCTCCCCCTCCGGGTCGGGCGCGATCAGCGGGCGGTGCGGATAGGGCTCCACCGGGTCTATCTCCAGCACCATTTCCGCGCGGCCACCCTCCGTTTGCAGGTGCAGGATGCAATCGCGGCTGCGCACGATGGGGCCGGGCCGTTCCTCCATCGGCCCGGAGAGATGCGCCCGCCCGACCGGCACGTCAATGCCGACGTAGAGGCCGACGCTGCTCGCCAGCATGCGGAAGCGGCGCGGCGTCTGCTGCCCGCCGAAGCCGAATTTTGTGACGAGCTCCAGCGTGCAGTCCAGCCCTTCGCTCACCATCACCAGCGTGTTGTCGTCGCGCAGGTAGATGGTCGCCCGCCCCGCGCCGGCGGTGACGGTCAGGCACCACGGCGTCGCCGACAAGGCCGGGGCGACCACCGCGCCGTCTTGATGGAAAGTGAGGGCGAAGATCTGGTCATTGAAGAGCTTCAGGCAGTTATGAATCGTCAGCGCCGGGCTGCCATCTTCGGCGCAGACCGACAGGTACGAGCCGTATCTGCTGAACGGTGTTTTGCTGGTATCAACGGTGAGCATGGCGTCCTCCGCTGCGTGAATACGTACGACGGCGGGGTGGCAAATGCCTGCCGCGCGCCGCATATTGTCCGCGGCATCGCGGTGCGGCCGTCACTTCCGCGTCACCGGCACGACGCCGTCGGCAAAGTGGAGGAGCAGCGCCGCTTCTTCGCGCGCCCGTGCGGCGGTGGGGATGACGTGGGCGCCGTCGGCGGAGGAGACCAGCGCGTAGCCGCGCCGCAACACCCGGCGCGGATCGAGGGCGGTGAGACGGCCGTCCACGGCGTCCAGGCGATGCGTTTGGCGCCGCAAATGACTGTCCACGCGGGCAAGGATGCGGGCGGCGAGATCATCGAGGTGCTGGGCGCGCTCGTCCAGAATGACGCCCGGGCGGCGGAGATTCGGATGCTGGAGCGCGCGGTCGAGGTCGCGGCGCTGCAGCGCCAGCAGGTGGCGGGCGCGGTCGAAGATGCGCCGGTGCAAGCCGCCGAGGAACTCGCGCGCGCCGGCGACGTCGGGGATGAGGCGTTCAGCGGCGGCGCTGGGGGTGGGGGCGCGGTGATCCGCCACGAAGTCGGCGATAGTGTAGTCGGTTTCGTGGCCGACGGCGCTGACCACCGGTAGCGGCGAGGCGGCGATGGCCCGCGCGACGCGCTCGTCGTTGAAGCAGCTCAACTCCTCGAAGGAGCCGCCGCCGCGCGCCAGCACGATGACATCCGCGTCCGGGATGCGCGCGGCAAGCTGCAGGCTGTGCACGATGCCCGGCGGCGCGGTCACCCCCTGCACGGGGGTGGGCACCAGCACGATGCGGCTACCCGGCCAGCGGCGCGCCGCGATGGTGATGAAGTCGTGCATCACCGCGCCGGTGGGCGAGGTACACAGCGCGATGCGTTTCGGCACCACCGGCAGCGGGCGCTTGCGCGATTCATCGAAGAGCCCTGCCGCCTCCAGCTTCTTCTTCAACTGCTCGAAGGCGAGATAGAGGTTGCCCACGCCGTCGTCGGTGAGGGTGTAGACGTTGAGCTGATACTGCCCGGCGCGCTCGTAGACGGTGACGCTGCCCTCCGCCAGCACGCGCATGCCCTCCTCGGGCCGGAAGCCCAGCGCCTGCACGCGCTCACGCCACATCACGCAGCGCAGCTCGCTCATCTCGTCCTTCAGGGTGAAGTAGAGGTGCCCCGACGAGTAGAGCTTGCAGTTGCTGATCTCCCCGCGCACCACGGCCCCTTGCAGCGCGCGCTCGCGCTCCAGCAGCGTTTTCACGTAGCGGGTGAGCTCGCGGACGGTGAAGATGTGTGGTTCGGGCGGCATGGGCCTATTGTGGGGCAGGGGTGGGGGCGGTGTCAAGGCGAGCAGCAGGCTTGTGGATGCTTCGCGTCAGCGCTCGTACTCGTGCCCGTATCCGATTACGACTACGAGTATGAGTACGCAGGATACGCGAACCCTCTCGTGACGCCTCTGCGGGGTGAGGGGGAGGGATCGTGAAAAGCTCAATGCGCGCATCAATAAGAAGAAGTCTCACTCGATGATGCTATCACCTGCTTCGCCCAGGTGAAGACCTGTTCGGCCAAACCGAGCAGGTGGTGATACTGCTCTTCATCAACAGAAATGGGCTCACTGGGATACCGCGATAATACGGCATACTCGGTGAGAACCGTTGAGGCGAGGAGCAGGTCGCGGCCGCCATATTCATCCGGGATAAGTCTTACGAGGCGATACAGGCTGTGAGTATATGGAAACTCGATCTGCCGCAGTACCAGTATAGCCTTCAATGATTTTTCTACCGCTTGCTGGGCATGGAAAAGGAGCATCTCATATTTTGAGTGCTCCGGCAAAGGCATACGGGCGATCGCCAGATCGGCCAGCGCATACTCCAACCATATCTTCGCCTCATGCAGGTGATCATGCAGCATACAAATCTCGACCGTCGCGTACAATATCGCGATATACCATGCCGATACTGGAGCGATACTTGTTGAGTTGGGTAGGCGTGGTGACGATGACATCAACCGAGAAGTCGAAGTCAACAAAACGCGGATATAGCACCGCATACACGTCATGCGGATCGGTGCCGTCCGGCATCACCACCGCCACGTCAATGTCGCTGTCCGCCCGCATCTCCCCGCGCGCGGCCGAGCCGAAGAGGATGATGCGCAGCGGCTGCACGGCATCGCGGATGCACTCAACCAGCCTGTTCAATTGTTCCGGTGTCGGCTGCATCCCCGCTTCTCCTGACGGTATGATACCACCATTCTCGGCAATGTGCCATCATGCCGGCGCGCGACGCGCGCCGGCCCCGATTGCCTGCGGAGCCTTCGAGTTTCAGACCCGCCGCTGGTGATGCCCGCCGTTACCGCTTCTGGTGCCGCAATACCGTCCAGACGAAGCGCGGCAACGCGGCAAAGCGGGGGAGGCGTTCGGGCTGCTGAATGAGGCGGAACAGCCATTCGAGACCGCTCTTCCGCATCCATTCGGGGGCGCGTTTGAGCTGGCCGGAGATGACGTCAAAGCTGCCGCCGACGCCGATCATCACCGGGGCGCGCAGGAGCGCAAAATATTTGCGGATGAACTGCTCCTGCTTGGGGATGCCGAGGGCGACGAAGAGGATGTCCGGTTTGGCGCGATTGATCGCCTGGACGATTTTCAGCTCTTCATCGTCGGTGAAGTAGCCGTGGCGCGTGCCGGCGATGTGCACACCGGGATACTTTTCCACCAGCGCGGCGGCGGCGGCGTCCGCCACCCCGTCGGCGGCGCCGAAGAGATACAGGCGGTAGCCGCGTTCGGCGGAGCGTTCGGCCAGGCGGTCCACCAGATCGCAGCCGGAGACGCGCTCAGGCAGGCGCCGGCCCTGCAGCTCGGTGGCGAGCATGACGCCGGCGCCGTCGGGGGTGACGAGGTCGGCCTGCCGGACGATGTCGCGCAGCTCCGGGTCTTCCCACGTGCGCATGATGCCAGAGGCATCGGCGGTGAAGACGTGGTGCGGCCCGCCTGCGGCGATGAAGGACTCGATGCGCGAGACCGCCTCTTCCATTGTGAGCGGATCTACGGGCACGTCGAGCACGGCGAAGCGCTCGCGCGCGACGGGCAGGCGCGTGCGGCGGCGCTGGATGAGCGCGCCCGCCACTACCGCGCCGCCGAGGGCGAGGAGGCCGAGGATGCATCCGACGGTTTTACGCGATGTCGCCATAATGCGCTGTCGTCCTTGCCCCAATGGGGCTGAAGCCGCTAGCTGTAGCGGGTCGTCACGATGTAGTCACGTCTGCGGATTGGGTACTCTGTTCATATGAAATATCATCCGAATGCTCGGCTCACTATCCACCAGCGGCGAGCGCTCCGGGAGGACTTTCTCGCGGG
>JAKPKV010000176.1 GCA_029553475.1 Armatimonadota bacterium | reverse complement strand
GGCGCTGTGCCCGGCCTGAAGACGCGAGGGAGAGGTAAGCCAGCGTGTGCCCGAGTGGGCGTGCGGGGCTTTTAACATAGCAAAACGCCATCAAGGCAAGCCGTCAGGCGCCGCCTTGAGGGGGTTTTGCAAGAGCCTCGTACCGCATACGCCGGCTTCTGGCGGAGTGCATCGAAAGGGAGCGCAAAGGGATGGGGGATTTCGCCTGATGGGTGACGCGTTCACAGAATTTGACGATTTGGTCAGGAATGTCGTTGACGGCACGGCGACAGAAAAGGAGCGGCGGCGCATGGTTGCGCTGATGCGGGAATCTCCCCAGCTTCAGAAGCGGTACTGTGACCAGATGCGTGTCCACTCGATGCTCCTTTGCCGCGGCGGGGGACGCTCCGGGTTGCGGGCGGTGCGCACGGGCCGTTTCGCGGAGGCTGCAGCCTCCGCCGCCGGGCTACCGGCTGAAACGTCCAAGTGCGCACTGCCCGCACCCGCTCCGCTTTTAGAGGGTGGGCTGACGCCAGCCAAACAGGATCCGTTCGCACGACTTGTTGCCCCGCTGAAATGGTGGAAAACGGCCGCAGCTGCGGCGGTACTGCTTGGCGGCGGAGCTTTGTGGCGTGGCGTTCCCTTGATCTCCGATTTCCGGTCTTCACCCTCCGCCCTCCGTCCACCGGCCTCCGTTTGTCCTGTCTGTGTCGTGCGCCAGTGGGAAGCGTCGGGGCTGGAATTGCCGGCCGCGCTGCCGGGGGCCTTGAGGCTGGGCAACGGTCTGGCCGTTGTGCGGCTGGAGTCGGGCGTGGAACTGACGCTGCTGGGGCCGGTGTCGCTGGAAGTGCGCGACGTGATGCAGGTGCGGCTGGAGTCGGGGCGGCTGCTGGCGGACGTGCCGCCTGTGGCGAGCGGGTTCACGGTTCTGACGGCGGAACTGGGGATTTATGACTTGGGCACGGTTTTCGGCGTGTCGGTTGACGGGCGGAACAGCGGCGTGTTCGTGTTCAAGGGCAGCGTGCAGGTGAACGAGGCGTCCGGTGAGCCGGTGGACCTGTGCGAGGCCGGGCAGGGCGTGTACGCTCTTCCGGGGATGCGTCCGGTGAAGGTGGCGGCGGACTGGCCGGAGGCGCAGAAGGTTTTCGCGGCGGTGCGCGGCACGGCGGCGCTGTCCGACCCGTCAGAGGCCTTTGACGCGGCGGACAGGATCGCCGCGCTGTGGACGAAACGGTATCTGCCGAACGTCATGCCGCCGCCTCCACCGCCCGTGCCGGGACTGCGGGGCGGTCGGCAGTTGGCAGTAAACGGTAAGCCGTTAGCAGTAAACGGTAAACAGTCAGCAGTCGGCAATCGGCAGTCGGGAATTTCAAATCACACAACAACGGCGGCGCGGATGGCCGCGCCCGTCCAAAACGAGGAGGATGCGATGAGAATGACGAACACAGCGGCGGCCCTGGCGGCCGCAGTGACGATGGGCGCGGGCGCGGCGTATGCCGTGCCGCAGGTGACGAACGTGCGGATGGCGCAGCGCGCGAACTCGCGCGTCGTGGACATCACCTACGACCTCGCGGGCGAGGCGGCGATCGTCACGCTCGGCATCGAGACCAACGGGGTGGCGATCCCGGACTCGGCGGTGACGCGCCTCTTAGGCGACGTGTCGACCGTGATCCAGCCCGGCGCCCGCACCATCACCTGGAACGCGGGCGCGGACTGGCCCGAGCACGCGGTGACCAACGCCCGCGCGCGGGTCACCGCGTGGTCCACCAACGCGCCGCCGCAGGTCATGGTGGTCGACTTGACGGGCGGGGCTTCGACGAATGTTTACCCGGTCTCATACTACCCGAGTCTGGACGCGCTGCCGTGCGGCGGCATCACGAACACCGTCTACAAGAGCACCTATCTGGTCCTGCGGAAAATCGCCTCCGGCGGTTTTACCATGGGCGAGGGCTCTTCGGCCGTGGCGGTGACGCTGACGAAGAATTTCTATGCCGGGGTGTTCGAGGTGACCCAGGGGCAGTGGTACAAGGTGATGGGGACGACGCCGGCGAACTTCACCGATGCGGCCAGTCAGGCGTGTCGCCCGGTGGAGACGGTCTCGTACGAGGACATCCGCGGCACGGCCGCGCAGGGCGGGGGGGGCTGGCCGACGAACGACAGCGTATACGAAGCGTCGTTCGTCGGGCTGTTGCGGACGAAAGCGGGGCTTTCGGGCTTCGACCTGCCGACCGAGGCGCAGTGGGAGTACGCGTGCCGCGCGGGGACA
>JAKPKV010000155.1 GCA_029553475.1 Armatimonadota bacterium | reverse complement strand
GACGCCGTCTCCGGGACGCAGCGAGTATGCCGCCTCCAAGTAGGCTACTTCAGCGTACAGTACCCGTGCATCCGTGGTCAGGTGTTTGCGCCAGGTCAGCAGGACCGCCTCCGCGCGTCTCCCGCCGCAGGTCTCCACGCCCACGCAGCAGCGCCCGTGCAGGTGTTGCGTCAGCGATGCAGGCTCTCCGCGACCGGGACACAGGTGGCGTCGCGCCGGGTCCGTGACCGTCCAGTTCGCCTCCAGATCGCGCCGCGCGTCCTCCTCCTCCCACCTTGGGCTACATGCGGCCGCGTAACGCCGGTACACGGGCCACGCCTCCTCCAGCGTGAACCCGCAATGCACGAGTTCAGCACGCAGCAGCAGCGCCGCGTCATGCCGCAGGCCCTCAGGGACGCCACGCTCCAGCAGCGCCAGGATGCACGGTCGCGCGATGCGTTGAGCCTCCAAGGGCAGTGCCCGCTCCACGCGCTCTCCCTGTACGAGCTGCGTCTCCGGGAGCGTCAGGCGCGAACGTGTCAGGCGCGCAGGTTGCCGAACCACCTCCCGGTCAGCCGCCTGGGCCGCCGCGTACGCCAGCAGGTCCGGGTCCACCATTGCCGCCTCCAGATCGCGCAAGTAATCCGCGTCAGCAGGGAACGTGTCGCGCAGGCTCAGGCCGCTGTCATCCTGGCGAATGAATCGCGCGCTCTCGCCCGTCTTTTGGTGGCGCGCCCACGGGAGACGGATGCCCTTGCCCACGCCCGTTGCGCAGGTTGGCCACGCCGTGCATACATGCAGGCCGCAGGACGCGATGCGCACGTCAACGGCGTCGCGTATTGCCTGGGCCACCGTGTACGCCGTGGCGACCGGGACCGGCTCTCGTGGCGTCAGCCAGAAGTGCAGGGAGCGTCCGCCGCTCCACGAGACGGCCCACGCCGTTGCCGGGATGTCCAGATCGCTGCCCGCGTCATGCACGGCGTTGACCACGAGAGGACCACGGAAACCGAGAATGTCCGCCTGGGCCGCGTCCACCGGCGTCTCCCGGTCGCCGAAGTCAACCTCCAGCGCCAGGTTAGTCGCGATGCGTCCGCCGCCGTACCGTTTAGTCAACTTGACTCCGAACGTCGCCGCGCCGTACAGGTGCGCCCTCAGGTGCGAGTCATCCAACGCCAGATCATTTCGCGTGACCCACGCGGCGGGCGTCTCCATGATGAAGGGCCGCCGTACCCGCGCGAATAGGTCCGCGAATTGCCGGATGACCGTGACCGTAACCGCCGCAGGCTCAGACA
>JAKPKV010000095.1 GCA_029553475.1 Armatimonadota bacterium | reverse complement strand
ACCTCAATGCGGCGCCGCTGGAGGTGGAGGGGTACCGGGTGATGAAGGCGGCGGGGATCGGGACGTACCAGATATTCCAGGAGACGTACCATCATGAGACGTACCGGCGGCAGCATCCGGCGGGGACGCGGAAGGGGGAGTACCTGTATCGGCTGGACGGTCTGAGCCGCGCGATGGAGGGGGGGTGCGACGACGTGGGGATCGGGGCGCTTTTCGGGCTTTACGACTGGCGGTTCGAGGCGCTGGGGCTGGTGTCGCACGCGCGGGAGCTGCAGCGGCGGTATCATTGCGGGCCGCATACCATCAGTTTTCCGCGGCTGCGTCCGGCGTCGGGAGTGCGGCACGAGGAGCGGTGGCGGGTGACGGATGAGGCGTTCAAGCGGCTGGTGGCGGTGCTGCGGTTGAGCGTGCCTTATACGGGGCTGATCTGCACGGCGCGGGAGAGCGCGGCGCTGCGGCGGGAGGTCATGGGTTTCGGGGTGTCTCAGATAGACGCGGGGAGCCGGATCGAGATCGGGGGATACACGGAGGCGGGGGACGCGCAGGTGATGGAGCGCGAGCAGTTTGCGCTGGGGGACGTTCGTTCGCTGGATACGGTGATCCGGGAGTTGCTGGAGGACGGGTATCTGCCGAGTTTCTGCACGGCGTGTTACCGTCTTGGGCGGACGGGGGAGCATTTCATGGAGTTTGCGGCGCCGGGTTTCATCAAGCGGTTCTGCACGCCGAACGCGTTGACGACGGTGATGGAGTACCTGATGGACTACGCGACGCCGGAGACGCGCGCGGCGGGCGAGCGGCTGGTGGAGGCGGAGTTGAGCCGGATTCCGGAGGGGGAGGGGAAGCGGGCGCTTGTGGAGCGGTTGGAGCGCATCCGCGCGGGGACGGGGCGGGACTTGTATTTCTGACGCGGTTGAGCGCGCCTTCGAGGATGAAACGGAAGGACAGGATGGCGAGGCTGGGATCACTGCGGGAGGTGTATCGGATCGGGGCCGGGCCTTCGAGTTCGCATACGATCGGCCCGTTGCGGGCGGCGCGGTTGTTTCGCGCGCGGACGCCGGAGGGGCGGCGGTATCGGGTGACGCTGTACGGGAGCCTGTCGGCGACGGGGCGGGCGCACATGACGGACCGCGCGGTGGCGCAGGGGTTTGCTCCGGCGGCGTGCGAGGTGGTGTGGTCGGAGGAGGCGCTGCCGCAGCATCCGAACGGGATGCGGTTCGAGGTGGTCGAAGGCGCTGCGGTCGCGCCGTGGGTGGTGTTCAGCGTCGGCGGCGGGGCGCTGGCGGATTCGGCGGGACCGGTGGGGGCCGGTCCGGAGGCGGGGTATCCGGTGCGGAATATCGGGGAGGCGCTGGAGTGGTGTCATTCGACGCGCAAGCATTTCTGGTCGCTGGCGGGGGAGAGCGAGGGGGAGGTTTTCGTCTGGCTTGGGGAGGTCTGGGCGGCGATGCGGGGCGCGGTGGAGCGGGGGCTGGACAGCGACGAGGACGTGCTGCCGGGGGGGTTGAACGTGGGGCGCAAGGCGGGTGGGGCCTTGGCGCGGGCGCGGAATCTGAGCGGGGTGATGCGGGATCTGAGTCTTCTTTCGGCGTATGCGCTGGCGGTGGCGGAGGAGAATGCGAGCGGGGGGGAGGTGGTGACGGCGCCGACGTGCGGGTCTGCGGGCGTGCTGCCGGCGATTCTCTATTATTTTGCCGTGGATCAGCGCCTGGGCGAGGGGGCGGTGCTGCGCGCGCTGGCGACGGCGGGGCTTTTCGGGGCGTCGGTGAAGGCGAATGGTTCGGTGAGCGGGGCGGAG
>JAKPKV010000192.1 GCA_029553475.1 Armatimonadota bacterium | reverse complement strand
CGACGTCATGACGGACAAGGCCACGGTGGAGATTCCATCGCCGGTGGCGGGCCGGGTGCTGACGCTGGGCGGGAGCATCGGGCAGGCGGTGGCCGTGGGGTCGGAGCTGATCCGGCTCGAAGTGGAGGGCGAAGGCAACCTAAAGGCGGGTGCCGCACCGGCCGCTGGAACCGCTGGCCCCGCAGCCCAACCGGCCCACCCGGCCAAACCGGCCAAACTGCCCGCCGCCCCGGTTCTTCCGACCTTCGCCGTGCCACCGCCGCTCGATGCCGGCGAGCGCGTGCGGCAGGCGATCGAGGCGGCGGCTGCGGCGCAAGTCACGCAAGGTGACGCCTTCGAGCGCCCGATCGCTTCACCCGCCGTGCGTCGCCGCGCCTGGGAACTGGGCATCCCGCTGGAGCAGGTGCGCGCCACCGGTCCTGCCGGGCGCATTGTGCAGGCGGACCTGGACGCTCATGCCCGCGCGCACCCTGGCCTGGCGCCACCCGTGCCCGCAAGCGAGACGTCCGGTGCGCCCGCGAAGGCGGTGGTGGCGGTGCCGGTTCGGGTCAACAGGTTTGAAGAAATCAACACCACCGAAACCATCCCCGTCATCGGCCTGCGCCGCAAGATCGCCATGAAGATGCAGGATGCGAAGCGGCGCATCCCGCATTTCAGCTACATCGAGGAAATCGACGTGACTGAACTGGAGGCGCTGCGCCAGACGCTCAATGCGCGCTGGGACGGAAAGCGCCCACGCCTGACCTTGCTGCCCCTGCTGGTGCGTGCCATGGTGCTGGCGGTGCGCGAGTTCCCGCAGGTCAACGCCCGCTTCGATGACGAGGTGGGCGTCGTCACGCGCCACGGGGCGGTGCATCTGGGCATCGCCACGCAGACCGGCAACGGCCTGATGGTGCCGGTGCTGCGCCACGCCGAGGCGCTGGACCTGTGGGCTAGCGCGGCCGAGATCACCCGCGTGGCCGAGGCGGCGCGCGCGGGCAAGGCCACGCGCGAGGAACTCAGCGGCTCGACGATCACGCTGACCAGCCTGGGTGCGCTGGGCGGCATCGCCAACACGCCCATCATCAACCACCCTGAGGTGGCCATCGTCGGCGTCAACCGCATGGTCGAGCGCCCGGTGGTGCGGGGCGGCGCCATCGTGGTGCGCCAGATGATGAACCTGTCGTCTTCGTTCGACCATCGCGTGGTCGATGGCGCCGATGCGGCGGCCTTTATCCAGGCGGTTCGCGGCGTGCTGGAGGCACCGGGCCTGCTGTTCGTGGAATAGCGCGATGCGCCGCCCGCGTGGTGAGCGCTTGACACGCTTGCTAAGATGAATCC
>JAKPKV010000074.1 GCA_029553475.1 Armatimonadota bacterium | reverse complement strand
CCTCGGCGTCCCCGTCTCCACCGTCACCGTCGAATCGTGCAGTCCGCTGGCCGTCTCGCTGCGCTGGACGCTGGTCAGCGAATTCACCGCCTGCGCCGCCGCCGTCGCGTCAGCCGTCGCCCGGTTGGAGAGGCTCGTCGCCGTGCTGGCCCCGAAGTAGTCCACGCTCGCCTGCACCGCCGCCCATGCCACGTCGTGCGGCGAAATCGTCCCCTCCCCGTCCCACAGTCCGAAGCGGTTCATCGTGAAGTTCTCGCTCCACCGCCACCCCGCCGCCAAGTCCGGCTGGTCCGGCTTCGCCGCCTGGTTGCGGTAGTGATGCACCGTCACCGTCCGAGCCTCCCCGTCCAGCGCGTCGATCACGTGCGTCGTCGTCCAGTCCCGCGCCACCGGCTTCTCCGTCGTCGTTCCGATGTCGTAGTTCCCGTGCGGCGTCTTGCTCTTGTCCACCGACACAATGGAGCCGTCCGCCTGCAACCCCGCCGCCTCTTCCGCCGACGACGAATCCGCCGCCGACTGGTTGAACCGCCGCGCGCGCTCCGTCGTCCCGAAGTAGTCCCCGCCCGCTTGATGCTCCGGCATCTCGTGCGGAGCCTCCCGCGTGCTCTGCGCCTCGATCTCCACCGCCCCGTCCGCCCCCGTGCGCACCGTCGTCGCGTCGTGGAAGTGTTCCGAGTCCGGCACCACCAGCGCCTCCGCGATCGTCTTCACCGCCGCCGCGCTCGCCGCCGCCACCCTCGGGAAGCTCACGCTCATTCCGCCGTCGCCTGGCCCCACCACGCGTCGGCTCACCACGGGGGCGCTGTCCGCCATCGCCGGGGCGTCGGTGGCGTAGTCCCACACCTTCGCCGAATTCTTCCGAATGTCCGCATAGCCGGGGCTCTGTTCCTGCACCGACACGCCTTGCAGCACGTGCCCCTCCGGAGCCGTCGCCGCCAGCGCCTGCGCCTCCGCCACCGCCTGCGGCACGCTTGGCACCGTGTCCACCCTGCCGCGGCCCCACCCGTCCGGGTTCTCCACGCTCGTCTGCACCGCCGCGTTCCCGCCGTTCCACAGCGGCTTCTCCACCAGCGCCGTGAAGCTCAAGAGGCCGTCCTCCTGCTCGTCCAGCTTGTACTCGATCACCCGCCACCACGGCCTCAAACCGCCCGCCGACAGCATCGCCGCGAACGTGCTCCCGCTCCCGGCGCCCGTGTACTGCCACAGCCGCCCGTCGTTCTTGCAGATCGCCCCCGTCGTTCCGGTGGCCGCCCAGTCCGCGTAGCTCGCCACCTTGTCCACCACCGCCGCCAGAAACGTCAGGTCAGCCGGGTATTGCAGGATCGCCTCCGCGCTCCGCGCCAGATTCTCCCACCGGTACACCTTGCCGTACAGATACCCCTCGCCCTCGTCCTCGGAGCGCATCCCGAACTTCCGCAGCGTCTCCCGCGTCGCAGGCGAAAGCCGATGGGGAATCGTCGCCAGGTCGACCACCGCCTCCACCGCGTAGCTCGTCGTCAACGTCGCCACCAGGCTGAACACCCCCGCGTTCGTCCCGGGGTCTATCTCGAACACCCGGTCCTTCGCCTTCCACAGGTTGCTGTCCCCCAGGTGATGGTCCACCACCGCCTGCATGTCCGCCTCGCTCAACGCCTCCAGCGCCGTCCGGCTCTCATGCGTCCAGTGGCGGAACTTCAGCTCCACCTGCTTCACCGGCGGCACGTCCGTCCGGTACGGCCTCTGCCAGATCCCGCGCCGCTGCACCGAGCACCGGCAGTCCTTCAGCGCATCCTTCGCGGAAAGCACGGCCCCCGTGAACGCCACCGCGCCCCCGCTCCCGACCGTCCATGCCGGCCCCGCGTAGTTCACCCGCGTCAGCGTCTGCCGCAGCACCCGCTTCTCACCGTTCGCCGCCGGGATCTTCAGCACCTGCACCGGCCCGCCGACGTACAGACCCTGCCACTGCTTCCCGCCCACGCTCGGATTCGCCACGTACCGCTTCGCCCCCTGCTCCCCCAGGTCGAAGCGCAGCCCCGACGCCGTCGCGTCCGCGTCCGGCGTCCATTCCGCCTTCGCCGTCAGAGCCGACAGCGCCTCCTCCAGCAGCCCGTTCCCGTCCGCCGACCACTCCCTTACGATCTGCGCCCCCTGCAGACCGTCGAAACTGTTCACGCTCACCAGCCTCGCGTCGATGTCCTTCAGCCACATCGCCCCCAGCCCGCTGAACGCCCCCGCCTTCAATTCGCCCATAGATCGCCTCCGTCTCCAGTCTCACCGTCCCGTGTCCCGGCGCGTGCGCCGGGCGCCGCGCATCCGGCGCGGCGTCACGCCTCCACCACCGCCCCCACCTTCGGCTTCACGCCCGTCCTGCCGATTCCCACGTTCGCCTGTTGCTTCACGCCCATCTCCAGCGCCGCCACGTGTTCCGCCAGCAGTTGCCGCTTGTCCGGCGGCAGGTCGTCGAACACCGCCGGGTTCGCCTGCATCATCTGCTCGTAGAAGGCCAGCCGCCCCTGGAAGTCGTAGTTCCCCTCCGCCACGATGTTCGGCCTGATCCCGGCCCGCACCAGCAGGTAGTTCTGCTGCTCGTCCTTCAGCTCCTCCTCCGCCGCCGAATCCTCGTCCAGGTTGATCGCGTCCGCATGGCTCGGCATCAGCCCCAGCATCAGGCTCTGCACCAGCGGCACGCTCTTCACCGTCCCGTGCTTGTCCATCGGCATCACCGCCCCCAGCACGTTCGTCAGCTTCTCCAGGTGTTCCATGTCCCACTCCCGCGGGTCGCACTGGATCTGCACCGGGAGCATCGGCGCGCCGTTGCGCAGCCCCTCCGGAAGCTGGTCTTGCGGCCGGTGCGCCGCGTCGATCGACAGCAGCCGCCTCGTCGTCTCCGCGCTCTGCCCCAGGAACAGCGCCACCCGCAGGTTCTGCGCGTTGCTCCAGATCTGCGCAGGCGTCTTCTCCCCCGGCAGCCCGAAGTACAAGTCCCGCCACTGGTCCAGCGATTCGAGATAGCGGATCGTGCTCATCGGCACCTGCGGAGGCGTCATGAACTGCACGTCCCCCGCCGTGCGCAGCGCGATCTCCCCCAGCGGCTCGATCAGCAGTTGACCCTCGTCCCGCAGCCCCTTCGTCTTCACCGGCGGAAGCTGGAGCATGGAAATGTTCGCCAGCGTCTCGTGGCAGAGTTTCCCGTGCGCCTGCATGCCGGCGGAAAGGTTTGGAATGCCCCGCGAATCCAGCGCGTACGGCCCCGCCACTTCCGAAGCGTAGAGCTGCACCGGCCAGCCCCCGTGCGGCGTCCGCGCCAGCCTCGCCCCCCGCCCCGTCAGCCCCTCGGCCGCGGCGCTCCAGATCACGCAGTAGCGCCCCGTAATCCCGTCCTCGTCCGCCGCCTTGAGGTAGGAACGTATGATCTGCGCCTTGCCCCGCATCGCCTCCGCCTCGGCGCGCACCACCTGCATGTCGCCGCCGATCTCCGCCTCGTCGTAGAACGGGAACGCGCTCTCGCTCACCCGGTCTTCCTGCACGGACTCCAGCAGCGCGTCCCGGAAATCGTCATGCCACCGCTCCGTCTTCGCCATGGCCCGGATCTCCGCCGCGCTCCGCCACTCCGTCATGTGGAAGTCGTCCGCGTCGTCCATGTTCGCCACCGGCGCGTCCGGCGGCAGCCAGAACGTATCCCCCAGCGCCATCGCCCGCATCTCCGGCCTCGCCGTCGCGATGCGCGGCTCCGACACGTCGCACACGTCCCGCGCCAGCAGATCCTCCGCCGCCTCGTTCGCCTCGATCCGCGTCCGGCACAGCTTCAGCTCCATCAGGATCGCGGCCATGTCCTTCGCCGTCGCCGCCTCGAAGCCCTGCACGGAAGTCGTCGCGTCCTCGCCCGCGCTCTGCGCCCGCCATGCCGTCCACAGCGCCAGCGCGTCCGCCCGGGAGATACGAGTCGTGCGCATCTCCCACGTCTCCTTCCACCCCGTCCAGCACCCCGCCACGCCCCGCCCGCCCCCGTGCGCGAAGTTGCTCAGCAGCAGGTTCTGCACGATCCACTCCAGCGGCATGCGCCGGCGCGTCAGATCCCGCCAGGCGTTCGCGCACCACTTCGCCTCCTTCTCCATTCCCTCGCCCACGCTCCCGAAGCTCGCCTGCCCCCGCACCAGCGCGTTGAACGCCTCCGCCACCCGCTGGTTCACCAGGAAGTCGCTCAACCGGTACCGGATGTCGCTCGCGCCCTGGAAGGGATACGCCGCCTCGGAACTCGTATCCCATTTCCTCTCCGTCCAATGCTGATTCTCCCACACGCAATGCCGGATCCGCCGCGCCTCCGCCGCCGCCGCCGCGATCCCGTAGCGCTCCACGTGCTCCACGCACTTCAGCGCCCGCGCCTTCAGCGCCGCCATGAACTCCTCGTTCGGCCGCCCCGTCTCCCGGTCTATCTTGCTCAAATCGTACATGTCACTTCCCCCCGTCCGCCGCAACCGAGCCTTGATTCGCGCCATCGTCTTGATTCGCGCCATAGTCTTGATTCGCGCCCTCTGCGGCGCGTAGTTCAGGCACCCACTTCCCCCCCGCCCGCTTCCACCACTTCCCGTCCCTGAAGATGCTCGTCGCCCGCCGCCCCGTCCGTCCCGAGTCCCCGTTCGCCAGCCACGGGTACCGCTTCCCCATGTCCCGCCAGTAGCCCTCCGCCGCGTTCGACAGCACCTCCGGCCCCTCCGCCGCCACCGCGTTCATCAGTGCCGCCCGACCCACACGATACGCGCTCACCGCCCCCTTCACCCGCCGCGCCATCGCCTGGTTCGCCTTCTGGTCGTTCAGGAAGTCGAGCCTCACCCGCTTCCCGAAGTCCCGCGCCATGCTCTTCGCCGCCTGCACTGTTTCATCATCCATCACGCATCCTCCTCCGCGTCCTGCGGCAGCCCCAGCAGACGGTTCAGCTTCCCGTTCATCGCCCGCAGCTCCCGCCGAATCCCCCGGTTCATCTCGTCGCTTGCCGCTTTCGCCAGCTCAAGGGCTTTGACACGCATGTCCAGCACCTCGTGCTCGCGCTTGTTCTCATCGTGGTTTCTTCGGCAATCCTCCATTGACGGCTGCTTGTTCTTCGCCTTGGCGAAATACGCCGCAACGACGCCGGAAAGCAACCCTCCGCTCCCGAAAAGCACCGCCACCGTCTGGTTGCTGAATTCAATCCCTGCATCATTCATTTGCGTTGGTTCCCGATTGCTCGTACACCGGATCGTCGAAGCCGTCCACGATCTCGCTCATGCATCCGCTGCACCCTCCGCCCAGAAACACGGCCAGCACGGCCACGCCAAAGACCCGATATGCCCAGCGCGTGAACCCGCCGAACACCCGAACCCCAGCGTAGCTCACGTGCGCCCAAGCCGTGCCGAGAACGCGCGCCTTGCGGCTCTGCTCCCGCCGCGCAAGCTGAAGTAGGATGTTGCCGTAGATCGCGTCCGCCCACTTGCGCGTCTTCGCCACGCTCCACCCGAACGCCGCCGCGATGGACTCGATCTCGTCGTAGGCCGGATCGTGGAACAGGCTTCCGATCTCAGTGGGGATGCCAAGCACCTCCTCTGGCACCAGCGTGTTGCCGTCGCATGTGGCATGGTCGGCGTCGCTGATGTAGCGCAGTACGCGGACGATGCGACCGTGAATGTCGAATTTCTCCGACGAGTACGGAGCTGGCACGGCTTCCTTCAGCCTGATTTCCCAGTCCTCCAGCAACGAGTACCGCTTTGCAAGGTCTTTCCTGGCATACTCGATGACCTTGGGAAGGTACTTGAATGCCGCCGCCAGTGCCGTGTTCATGTTACCTCGCCTCCGCCACGAGAACATTCGAGCGGCGCCGCCCATCCGCCGAGACCACCACGAACGCCACCCGCCCGCGCCAGGGTAGTTTGATCCCGGACGACGGCCAGTTCGAGTAACTCTCCACGTGCTTGAGCTCGCGGTTCGTCCGACTCACGGAAACCCAATCGAACTTGCCGCCGATCCACTGGCCGCCGCGCTCGAAGAACACCGCGCACACAGCCCCGGCATCGCCGTTGGAGAGTCCCCACCCGGCCATTCCGATGTCCCACTTGTATCGGAGATTCTTCCCGTCGCACGTCAGCCCCGACAGCCTGGGAGAGTCGAGCTTGGCGCCGCTCGCGTTGACGCCGCCGTACTGCCAGCGCAGGAGCGCGTAGTCCATCGCGTCGCCGCCCGTCGCCTGGGGCGTCTCTGGGGTCGGCGGCGTCTCCACCGCTCCGCCCCCATACCGTTCTTCGAGCTTCGCCTTCCACTTCTCGGCCAGTTTGTCCAGACGGGCGATATCGTCCTCTCCGATCCGGTCGAGCACCGACGCGCACCCGCCCGCCGCCAGCAGGCAGATT
>JAKPKV010000062.1 GCA_029553475.1 Armatimonadota bacterium | reverse complement strand
GGCACGCTGCGCCCCATGCAGATTGAAAGGGGCGCCAGGCAGCATGATTTACGCCTGCTGGCTTCTGGAAATGTTCGATTTCCGGAACCGTCCATTTCGCCGCATCCGCCCCACCAAGACGCCCCCGCCAGTTGTTCGTATGCGCGCCCGGCGATCCGCTCCCCCGCCGTGGCCTTCCGCACGCCAACCGCCCACTCGCCGCCGGACGATCATCCTGTTCGCCGAAAAATTTTCCTTCTTGGCGGCGTAGGCCCTTGACACGCCGTCTGGAGGTCGCTAGAATGTTAGTCGAAGCTAACATTTGCGCTTCACCAGGGCGAATTTTCAGAGGACATCATCGTGACCGAGGCGTTAA
Source organism: Armatimonadota bacterium (assembly GCA_029553475.1). GTDB lineage: Bacteria > Armatimonadota > Hebobacteria > CAIYQO01 > CAIYQO01 > JAKIYB01. Next base: position 34,239 of record JAKPKV010000062.1, on the reverse strand, counting down.
GCGCCAGCTTAGAAGACTATTTGGAAGCCATCTTCCTCATCGCCGCCAGCAAGGGGGCGGCGCGCAGCAAAGACATCGCCGCGCACCTGACGGTGACGGGCCCGTCGGTGACGGGCGCGCTGCGCCTGCTGTCCGAAAAAGGCCTCGTCAATTACGCCCCCTACGATGTGATCACCTTGACGGCCGCGGGCCGGGAGCTGGCAGAGAGCGTCGTGAAGCGCCATGAAGCGCTGCGCGAATTCTGCGCCGACGTGCTGCTGCTGGACGCGCCGACCGCCGAGGCGACCGCCTGCCAGTTGGAGCACGTCATCCGTGGCCCGATCCTGGAGCGGCTGGTAGGCTTTGTCGAGTTCATCAAACGCTGCCCGCGCGGCGGCCATCAATGGATCCGCGGGTTCGCCTCCCTGTGCGAGTCCGGGGAGATCGGCGCGTGCGCGGCGTGCATCCGGCAGTGCCTGGACGCCGTCGCCAGCACATCCACGACCGAAGGAGCACCGTCACCGATGCCTGTCACCTTGACCACCCTGCAGCCGGGGCAAAAAGGCGCCATCACCACCATCACCGCCCAAGGGAGCTTGCGTCGCCGCATGCTCGACATGGGGCTCACCCCCGGCACGCTGGTCGAAGTCGAACGCGTGGCCCCGCTGGGGGATCCGATTGACGTGAAAGTGAAAGGGTACCACCTGTCGCTGCGACGGGAGGAGACCGCCTGCATCGCCGTGGAGCCGCGCGCATGACTCCCATTCTGCCGCCACGATCCGGCAGCGGCCTGCCGCTGCTGCTGGCGCCCACTGACCGCCCGGTGACCGTGCATGACATCCGCGGCGGCAGCGAGCTGCGGACGCGCCTGGCCGCCCTGGGCGTCTACCCCGGCGTGGAGCTGACGGTCATCAGCGCGTCGCTCGGCGGCCCGTGCATCATCGCCGTGAAGGAGAGCCGGTTGGCGCTGGACCGCGGCATGGCGCACCGCATTCTCGTGGGGTAATTTTTTTTGCCCCGGAAGTTAGGCGAGGCTATATAAGTATGTCCACGCGAAGAACCTCACCCAAAGGAGCCTGGAAACGATGACATCCGTCGCAACCCCGGCCAAGACGATCACCATCGCGCTGGCCGGCAACCCGAACACCGGGAAAACGACCCTGTTCAATAACCTGACCGGCGCGCGCCAGCACGTGGGAAATTATCCCGGCGTGACGGTGGAGAAGAAAGAGGGGCGCTGCCGGCACGCCGGCACCGAGATCCACGTCGTGGACCTGCCGGGCGTCTACAGCCTGACCGCCGCGGCCGTGGACGAGCTGGTGGCGCGGAATTACCTCATCGAGGAGCGCCCGCAGGTGGTCGTCAATATCCTCGACGCGTCCAACCTGGAGCGCAACCTCTATCTGACGCTGCAGCTCATCGAACTCGGCCAGCCGCTGGTGCTCGCCCTGAACATGAGCGACGTGGCGCAGCGTCGCGGCATCCAGATTGATGCCGCACGACTCTCTCGGCTCCTCGGCGCGCCCGTGGTGCCGCTCGTCAGCACGCGCAACGAAGGCACCCGCGCCTTGCTCGACGCGGTCGTCGCGGTCGCCCAGGGGCACGCGCCGCCGGCGCCCGCGCCCATCACCTACGGCCAGGAGGTGGAAGAGGAAATCGCCGCGCTGGCCGCGCTCCTCGCGCAGGACGGCGACGCGCAACACGGAGACGCCCGCTGGCGCGCGATCAAGCTGCTCGAAGGCGATGAGGCGGTTGCCGCCGGCATCAGCGCGCCCCGCGTGTCAGCGCAGGTAGACCGGAGCAGCGCCCGCATCGAGGAGGCCCTGCACAATCCCCCGGAGATCGCCATCGCGGACCGCCGCTACCGCGCGATTGCCGAGCTCTGCCGCGATGCCGTGCGGAGCACGCCGGAGCCGAAACGCCACCTCTCCGACCGCATTGACGCCCTCGTCACGCATCGCTGGCTGGGGATGCCGCTCTTCCTCGGCCTGATGTATCTCGTGTTCCAGCTCACCTTCACGCTGGGCACGCCGCCGATGGATTGGATTGACGGCTTTTTCGGGTGGTTAGGCTCGACGGTAACGGGGTGGTGGCCGAGCGGCTCGGAAAGTCTTTTGCAATCCCTGCTGGTTGACGGCATCATCGCCGGCGTCGGCGGCGTGCTGGTCTTTCTGCCGAATATCCTGCTGCTGTTTCTGGCCATCGCCCTGCTGGAAGACACCGGCTACATGGCGCGCGCGGCCTTCATCATGGACCGGCTGATGCACAAGTTCGGGCTGCACGGCAAGAGCTTCATCCCGTTCATCATCGGCTTCGGCTGTTCGGTGCCCGCCATCATGGCCACCCGCACCATGGAGAACCGGCGCGATCGCCTGCTCACCATGCTGGTGGTGCCGCTGGTGAGCTGCGGCGCGCGCCTGCCGATTTACGTGCTGCTCATCCCCGCCTTCTTTCCGCACGCGCTGCAGGCGCCGGTGCTCTGGTCGCTGTACATCCTGGGCATCCTGCTGGCGATCGGCAGCGCCAAGCTGATGAGCATCACCCTGTTGAAAGGCGAGACCGCCCCCTTCGTGATGGAATTGCCGCCCTACCGCCTCCCCACCGTGAAAAGCATCCTGCTGCACATGTGGGAGCGCGGGTGGCTGTACCTGCGCAAAGCGGGCACCATCATTCTCGGCATCTCCGTGCTCCTCTGGGTGCTCACCAGTTTCCCGAAAAAAACGGTGTTCGCGCAGGATTACCCGGCGCTGACCCAGCAGGCGCAGCAGCAGCTCGCGCAGGATCAGGAGGCCCTCGACCAGCGGCTGCAGGAGCTCGAAGAAGCCGAGCAGGCGGAGACGCTCGCCTACACCGCGGCCGGGCGCATCGGCCACGCGATGGAGCCGGCCTTGCGCCCGCTGGGGTTTGACTGGCGCATCGGCACGGCGCTCATCGGCGCGGTGGCGGCCAAGGAGGTGTTCGTGGCGCAGCTCGGCATCGTCTTCGCCGTGGGCGAAGCGGACGAGTCGTCCGACTCGCTGCGGGCGCAATTGCGGAAGCAGTATTCGCCGCTGGTCGCCTACTGCATCATGCTGTTTTGCCTGATTACCGCGCCGTGCATGGCGACGGTGGCCGTCACGAAGCGCGAGAGCAACTCCTGGCGCTGGGCGCTGCTGCAATTCGCCGGACTCACCGCATTGGCCTACCTGGTGACGCTCATCGTCTATCAGATCGGCAGCCGCCTGCCCCTGGGGGGCGCGTAAGGAGGTCATCCATGTGGGAAACCCTCATCGTCATCCTGCTCGTCGGCGCTGCCGCGGTGTTCGCCGGGCGGGCGTTCTACCGGATCATCGTCGGCAAGGAGGAGAAATGCACCGGCTGCACCGAGTGCCGCTGCCACGAGCAGACGGATAACGGTCGTCAACCGGACTGATCGTCGCCGGGAGGCGATGACGCGAAAAACATAAACCGGCCCTCCATGCGCCAACATCGAGGGCCGGGGGCAGCGTGCGTGAATCACGCCGGCAATGGGATTCTACCACAGGCTGCCTCGCCGTCACAACACGACACCGCAACAAAGGAGTACCCCATGAAATGTTGTCGTCACCTGCTGCCCGCGCTGGCCTGCCTGCTCGCGGCAGCCGTCCCCGGCCTGGCCTGCTACAGCGGCCTCACCGTCATTCCCACCGCCGACACCGTCGGCGCCGGGCAATACGGCATCGAGCTCCAGGCCGATGGCCCGACGTCGCCGTTCGAGAGCGACACCCACATCCTGAACACCGAAATCGGCCTCGGCGACCGCGTGGAAGTCGGCGTGGATTTCGACCTCAGCAAGGGCGCAGATCCCCGCGTGCTGTTCAATGGCAAATACGTCTTCGCCACCGGCGGGGACGGCGCCCTGGCGCTGGCCGCCGGGGTGCAGAATATCGGCAACGGGCTCACCGCCGTCCCCTACCTGGTCGGCACGCGGGATTTCACCGCCTGCCGCGGCCATCTGGGGGTCCAGCGCGCCGAGGGCAACACCCGCCCCTTCGTCGGCATTGATGCCCCCCTCGGCGCCCGCTGGACGCTGATGGCGGACTACACCGCCGGGGACGAAAACAGCGCCTCCGCCGGCGTCAACTACCAGTTCACCGACCGCGTGGGCCTGCTCGGCGGCCTCATCTTCCCGAATGACGGCAGCGGCACCGGCTTCACGGTCCACCTGGTGTTCAACGGCCCCTACCGCTGACGCCCCCTCCCCCCGGCGGCCGCGCACGCCGCCGAGGGGAAGAGAAAAGCAGGGGGGAAGCGGAGTTCTGCGCCGCTTCCCCCCGCGGCATCCGCGCGAACACGGCCCCCATCGTCCGCCTGGGAACATTGTTCCTTGTTCCTGGTTCGTTGTACGCCGCCCAAACTGGGGCCGCGGAGTTGTACTCCGCACGAGTGACCTCACCCTTTCGTTGAACAAAGAGAATGCAAACTCGTGCGGAGTACAACTCCGCGGCCCCAGTGGTGGGCGGCGTAATGCTCTTTGCCACATTCCTCCCGCGTTGCTCGGTATCCGGTCCGTCGGCCCGATCCGGCCAATCCACGACGGTGGACTTCGTGGCTCCAGCCCCGGATGTGAATCCGGGGGACGGCTTCCCCCAGCCCCTTCCCCTATATACCGCGACCAAACCGATAACGCGGCGCACGGGGGCAGCAAGACGGGGATACGCCATGCCCCATTTCCGGGTATCCTGCCCGTGGTCCGCGCGCAAAACAGGAACTTCTCCGCCGGCGCGGAACACAGGATCAGGGGACGGTGACGATCCGTGGCCTCAATGGCCCACTCGGTCCAGCATGAAGACGCGCTCATCCGCCGCGCCGCGCAGGGCGACGCGGCCGCGTTCGACTGCCTGGTCGAGCAGTACACCCCGCGCGTCTACGCCCTGGCCTACCGGATGGTCGGCAACAGCGAAGACGCCCAGGACATCGCGCAGGAAGCCTTCGTGCGCGTCTATCACGCCCTGCCCCGCTACAAGGGCGAGGCCGCCTTCTCCACCTGGCTCTACCGCATCGTCACCAACGTCTGCTACGATGAATTGAAACGTCGCCGGCGCCGCCCCGCCACCTTCACCGACCTGGAGCACGAGGAGGGCGACGCGCGCGCCGAGACGCTGGCCGGCGGCGAGAGCCCGGAGGACGCCGCGCTGCGACTGGAGCGCCGGCGGGCGGTGCAGGCCGCCATCACGACGCTGCCCGAGCATTTTCGCGCGGTGCTGGTGCTCTACGACCTGCAGGGGTTCAGTTACCAGGAGATCGCCGACATCCTGAAGCAGCGCGTCGGCACGGTCAAATCGCGCCTGAACCGCGCCCGCAACCTGCTGCGCGAAAAATTAGAGGACTGCCGGGAACTTTTCCCCACCGGGGGCGGTCCCACTAGCTGAGGATTTCCGGATTGCCCGCCGGAGCCGGGGCGGCGAACGCCGCCTCCGCGGGCCGGGATGGTCGAGTCGGGGAAAGCCGACCGGACCATCCCGGCACGGGACGTCATGCCCGTGGACGACATGGTGAGTGAAACGAGAGACATGACACGCCGTCACGTTGACGAGTGGTATACCGCGTACCTGGAAGGCAGCCTGCCGGAGGAGGCCCGCCGGCGGGTGGACGCGCACCTGGGCGCATGCCCCCGCTGCGCCGCCGGGCTGGATCAGATGCGGACGCTGGTGGACGCGCTGCGCGCCGTGCCCGCGCCGGCGGCGCCGGACAATATGGCGGCGGCCGTGCGCGAACGGCTGACGCGCCGGGCGCCGCGCCCGCTATGGCCGGCCTGGGCCACCGCCGGCGCGCTGGCCGCCGCCATCGCCGTGGCCCTGGCGGCGCCGATCTGGCAGCGCGGGGCGGAGATGGCCAAGGCGCCCGATGCCCCGGCCCCGGTCACGGGCGATACGCGGCGGGAGCTCCTGCCGGACGCTGCGCGCGATGCGGGCGAGAAGACGCTGACCAAGCCCGCGCCGCCCGCTCCCGCGACTGGCCGGCCGCTGGTCACCATCGCCACGGACCCCTTCGCGGGCGGCGGCAAGGTGAAGCCCGCCGCGCCGCCCGCGCCCACGTCGGTCATCACGCGGGAATCCGGCGCTCCCCGCGCCGCGGGCGCCGCGGTGGCGGCCGATGACGGGGACATCGCCTCGTCGGCAGTGCCGTTGGACGCATCGGCGGCAGCGGATGGCACGATGATGGCGAAGGGATCCGTGGCGACGGCGCCGGCGGACGACGCCGGCGCGCTGACCGACACAGGGGAGCTGCAGCCCGGCACCTTTCGCACCTCCGCGGCGGAAGCGCCGGCGAACGCCGCGCCGACGACGAGCATGCTGCAAAAATCCGCGCTCAGTCCGCCGGCGGCGGTGAGGCTCACCGAGACGCCCACCGCCGATGCCCAGGCCGCGCCGCTCCCGCTGCGCGCCGCCATCGTCAACGGCGCGCAGTTGCAGTTGCGCATGGCGGCCGCGGAAGCCGGCTCGCTGCGCGTCACCGCCGGCAAGACGGAGCGCCGCTACGACGTGACGCCGCCGGAGACGGTCATCACGCTGGAAACCACCGCCGGCGCGACGTATCGGCTCGCGCTGACCACCGGCGCGGCCACCGCCGATTACTACCTGCTGACGCCGGACCGCGCCCAGGCGAAAACGCCCGGCGCGCCCGCCCCCGCCGGCCGGCCCCTGCCCGCGCTGGAAGCCCTGCGCGGGTGGACCGATGCCAGCGGCTACGCGTTGCTCGCCCCGCATGCGCTGGTGAACGGCGAGGCCGCCCTGTCCGCCTTCACCCTCGACGCCCTGCAGGCCTACGCCGCCGCGCGCAACGCCCGCGCCGCCCTGGATGGCGGGGTCGCCACGCTCTCCCCGAAGCAATAGCCGCCGGTCGCCTCTTCGCCCCCCGCTCACTGCCGCGTATGGTACGATTGCCGCACAGCATGGAATACTGAGCGTAGCAAGCGAACGCCAGGCGGGCCCGCGGAAGCGGTAGCAGGGTGAGGAGGCGACGATGATAGCCGTCACGGCCAGAACGACGGTGATGATGGTATTGTCCTTCGTGGCGACGATGCTGCTGCTCTACGGCGACAGCTTCGTGAGCATCCCGTGACGGGAGATCGTGCGCCGCGCGGGAGGAATTCGCCGCCCGGCGGCCAAGAATAGGGGCATGTCCGCGCGCAGCACCATCCTGCAGGCAATCGGCCCGGCGGGGGAGCCCACCCCCGCGTTTCCGGATGGCCGCAACCGGATACTCTTTGGCGACTGCCTGCCTGCCATGCGCGCGCTGCCCGACGAAACGTTCGACCTCCTCTACCTCGACCCCCCCTTCTTCACCGGCAAACACCGGCATGCCAGCCAGGACGCGCCCGGCGCGCTGCCCTCCTATCCCGACGACTGGGCGGACGGCCTCGCCGCCTACCTGGCCTGGCTTGGTGAACGGCTGGCGGAGATGCGCCGGCTGCTGAAGCCGTCCGGCGCGCTGCTCGTGCACCTGGACTGGCATGCCGTGCATTACGTGAAGGTGCTGCTCGACCGCCTCTTCGGCATGCGCCGGTTCCAGAACGAATTCATCTGGTACTACTCCGGCGGCGGCGCGTCGAAGCGGCGCTTCGCCCGCAAGCACGATTCCATCCTCTTCTACACGAAGTCGGACGCGTGGACATTCCACGCCGACCGCGTGCGCACCCCCTACAAGTGGACGGACGGCCAGCCGCGCGCCGACGGCTCCGCGCGCGACTACGCGCGCGGCAAACTGCCGGACGACGTGTGGGAGCATCACGCGCTGCTGCCGTGGGCTGAGGAAGCGCTGGGCTATCCCACGCAGAAGCCGGAAGCGCTGCTCACCCGCCTGCTGCTGCCGCTGACCGACCCCGGCGATGTCGTGGGCGACTTCTGCTGTGGCTGCGGCACCACCGCCGCCGTCGCCCAGCGCCTGGGCCGCCGCTGGATGGCCGCCGACGCCTCGCGCCCCGCCGTCTGTCTCACCGCCGAGCGGCTGGCCGAGATCATCGCCCCCGGCTGCCTGGCCTTCACCGCGGCCCGCGCCCGCGCCCGCGCCCGCGAGCGCTACGCCCGCATCCTCGCCGACGCATCGCGCGTCGGCCTCGATGCCCCCACCCAAACCGCCTGCGCGCTGACCATCATCCCGGCGACGGGGTTCACGGTGGAAAGGGTAGACGGCGCGTCAGCTGCCCCCCAGCCGGTGGCGCCGCGGCGGCCGACGCCGTAACCTGACGAAAATATTTGTGAAACGATTCACAGGTATGACTTTCGTCATAGTCGAGCAAGGCCGCCCCCTGTTACCCTCTGACCATCACTGACGATTACCGTCAGGAATGTCTGGAGAGGAGCGATCCCCATGAGTATGTTTTGCTACCAGTGCGAACAGGCCGCCGGCGGCACGGGCTGCACCGCGTTCGGCGTGTGCGGGAAAGACCCGGAAACCGCGGCGCTGCAGGACCTGCTGCTCTACGGCGTGAAGGGGCTGGCGATGTATGCGCATCGCAACCGGGCGCTGGGGGTGCGCGACCGCGAGGCGGATATCTTCGCCGTCGAAGCGCTGTTCACCACGGTAACGAACGTGAATTTTGACGCGGGGCGGCTGGCGGCGCTGGCGCGCCGGCTCGGTGGGCTCATCGAACGCGCGAAAACCGCCTATGAGACGGCCTACCAGGCGCGGCATGGCGCGCCCCCCGCCCCCCTGGACGGCCCGGCGGCCTGGCGGCCCGCGGACACCGTTGACGCGCTGGTGCGCCAGGGTGAGGTTATCGGGATCGAGAGTCGTCTCACGCAGTTGGGCGCCGACGTCACCGGCCTGCAGGAGCTCATCACCTACGGCCTGAAGGGGATGGCCGCCTACGCCGACCACGCGCGGATTCTGGGGCAGGAGGATGACGCGGTCTACGCGTTCATCCACGCGGCGCTGGATTTTCTCACCCGCGACAGCTACACCGTGGAGGAATTGGTGGCGATGGCGCTGAAGGTCGGCGAGATGAACCTGACGGTGATGGGCCTGCTGGACGCCGCCAACACCGGCGCGTATGGCCACCCGGTGCCCACGCCGGTGCGCGTGACCCCGGTGAAGGGGAAGGCGATCCTCGTCTCCGGCCATGACCTGAAGGACCTGAAGCTGCTGCTGGAGCAGACGCGGGGCACCGGCGTCAACATCTACACCCACGGCGAGATGCTGCCCGCCCACGGCTACCCGGCGCTGAAACAGTACCCGCACCTCGCCGGCAACTACGGCGGCGCCTGGCAGGATCAGCAGAAGGAGTTCGAGGCTTTCCCCGGCGCCATCCTGATGACGACGAACTGCATCCAGAAGCCGAAGGACGCGTATCGGGCGCGCATCTTCACCACCGGGCTGGTGGCCTGGCCGGGCGTCGAGCATATCGGCCCGGAGAAGGACTTCGCCCCGGTCATCCAGGCGGCGCTGGCGGCGGACGGTTTCGCGGAAGACGCCCCCGAGCGAACCATCACCGTCGGCTTCGGGCACCAGACCGTGCTCTCCGTCGCCCCGGCGGTCATTGACGCGGTGAACAGCGGCGCCATCCGCCACTTCTTCCTGGTGGGCGGCTGCGACGGCGCCAGGCCGGGCCGGAACTACTTCACCGAGCTGGCGGAGCAAATTCCCGACGACTGCGTGGTGCTCACGCTGGCCTGCGGAAAATACCGCTTCAACACGCTGCCCTTCGGCGATATCGGCGGCATCCCGCGGCTGCTCGATATCGGGCAGTGCAACGACGCCTTCTCGGCGATCAAGATCGCGGTGGCGCTGGCCGACGCCTTCCAGTGCGGCGTGAACGACCTGCCGCTCTCGCTGGTGCTCTCCTGGTACGAGCAGAAGGCGGTGGCCATCCTGCTCACCCTGCTGCACCTGGGCGTGCGCGACATCCGCCTCGGCCCCTCGCTGCCCGCCTTCGCCACCCCCGCCATCCTCAGCGTGCTGGTGCAGCATTTCAACATCATGCCCACCGGCACGGTGGAGGGCGACCTGGCGGCGATACTCGGCGAAGATGCGCGCGAAATGACCGTCGCGTGACAGGAGTTTTCGCGCGAAGCGTGAATACAACGGATAACGCCAAAGGAGGTCACCTATGAAAGCCGTTGTGGATCAGGACGCCTGCATCAGTTGCGGCCTCTGCCCGGAAGTCTGCCCGGAAGTGTTCCGCATGAACGATGACGACAAGGCGGAAGCCTACGTGGACCCCGTCCCCCCCGGCGCGGAAGACGCGGCCCGCGACGCCGCGGACCAGTGCCCGGTGGAGGCGATTGCCATCGAGTAAGTCGTGAGGGTCAGACAGTGTTCACCCCGAAGGGGTCGAAGCCGCTCGCCACGGGTGGAGCGCAGCGGAACCCGTGGCGAGCGGTGGCTTGATATTCCTTTGAGCCCTGAAAGGGCGACAGACATGCTCTGCTGCCGCCCTTTCAGGGCTTCCCTTATCATTGGTGACCCGACCCACGGGTTCCGCTGCGCTCCACCCGTGGCGAGCGGCTGCCGGCCCTTCGGGCCTTACTGTATCACAAACGTGCTCTTCCCCTTCGGCAGCATGACTTTCAGGCTGTCCGGTCCCACGGTGGCGTCCAGCGGCGTCTCCTTGCCATCCACGACCAGAAAGGCGTTCATGCCGTGCGCTTCGGGGAAGCTGAGCTGCACCGCGCCGGCGGCGGCGAAATTGGCTTCGCCGGTGATGCCGGTGTTGGCAAAGGTCACCGCCAGCGGCCCGTTGGCCGCGATCGCATAGCCGCCCGCCTTCAGCATCGTGCCCGCCAGCAGCGCGAGGAGCGTTTGCCCGTTGCCGTCGCGGACGAGGGCGCGCTGGCCGTCGAAGGTGATGCCGCCCCCGGCATAGCGGCCGGGGGCGTCGGCGCAGATGACCACGTGGCGCTCGCCGTTGAGCACGGCGGTGGCGCCGGCGCCGTTCGCCCACGGGGTGAAGACCGGCGGCGTCTCGTTCGGCAGGTGCGGGAAGAGCACGGTGAAGTAGCCTTGGTGATCGGTGCGCTGCATGCGGATGAAGTGTTGCACCTCCGCGAATGTCTTGTCGCCGTTCACCGCTCTCCACGGATGCACCATCGGCCCGTAGAGGAATTCATGGCCGTACTGGCCGGTGGTGAATTCCGGCTTCGCGGGGTCGAGCACCGTCACCGTCAGGTCCACGCCGTGCTGGCCGGCGTAGCGCGCGGTGTTGCCGGCGCACTGCACGCCGGTGGCCAGCCCCCAGAGGCTGAACTCATGGAAATCGTCGCCGTCCCCCCGCATGGTGTCGCGCACCACCGCGTAGTGCGGGCCCGCGGGCTGCTCGTGCTTCACCAGCGTCACCTGGCGCGTCCAGGTGACGGGAGTGATATATTCCGCCGGCGGGGCGCTGTTCGCCGGCATCGGCGTTTTCGGGTCCTCCGGAATGGGATACAGGCGATCAATGGTCATGCTGCCCAGGGCGGAGTCCGCCGCGTCGAGCAGGCTCCATTGGCTGATCTCGCCCAGCGAATACCAGTCCGTCTTATGGTTCAGCGAGACGCGGTTATGGAGCCAGGGCCGGCCCATCATCGGCTGGTAGAGCGAGCCGAAATCGAGCAAGAGCGGCGCGCCCTTGGCGTAGAAGACGATCTCGCCCTGCTCGTTTTCGTAGTGCTCGTGCTGGTGACCCATGCGGAAGAGCAGGAAAGTCTCCTGCGGCGTGCCGAAGTGCGCGCGCATCACCGTGCCGAAGCCGGGGAAATGCCGGCTGCTCATGTCCGGCTGCTCGGCGGGCAGCTCCGCGTTGCACACCATCTCGTCATGCGGATACAGGTACGGCATGCCCATCGCCTGCCATGCCCACTGCATCCAGCGCGAGTAGCGCGGATCGCTCGTCGCCGTGCCGGCGGCCATGCGGCCATACAGGCTGGTGGTCTCATACGCCGTGTTGCCGATGGCCGGCATCGAGCGGATGCCGAAACGCGGGTCCACCGGCGTCATGATCTGCGCGTGGTAGAGCATGGTGGACTTCAGGAAGGGATTCTGATATAGGTCAATGAAGCCGGCGTTCTTGAATGGCTGCGCGGCGGCGAGCACGCCGTTCAGCGAAGCATCCATCTGGTAGTGCGGGCACTCGCGCCAGGCGCCGCCGGGGGCGGTGTAATCGCGCAGCATGTCCAGCGTGCTCTTCGCCGCGGTCATCATCCACTCCGCCGCCTTCGGGTGCTCGGGGATGAGCGCCGCCCCGCTGCCCAGCACGCTCATGGACATCGTCGGCATGTTCGGGTTGCCCAGGTGGAAGCCCGCGCCGTAGGCCAGCCAGTCGGGATCGGAGAGCTTGTACAGGCAGAAGGCGTAGAGCGCCATCGCCTCGCGGCGCTCCTCCGGCGCCATCTCCGGCACGCTCATGGCGATGTCGAAAAGCGGCGCCGCGCCCATGATGTGCCCGTTGCCGTGGTGCATGAAGGTGTTGATGCCGAGATCCCCCTGGGTGTCCAGGTAGCACCTGGCGGACCAGCGCAGCCTGGGCAGGATGCCCATCCAGTTCGCGTCGCCGTTCGCCTCCGACCGCACCAGCGTGTCGCCCAGCGCCGCGTCCCGCGTCACCAGGTAGGCGAAGCGCTGGTGCTGCGCGCTGCCCAGCAGCCCTTGCAGCGCGGGAATCCTCCGCGCCCGCTCGCGCAGCGCGGGCAGGTCGGCGGCGCTGACGGCGCCGCGCGGATAGGCCGCCGCGCCGGGATCGTGCCACGCCAGCGTCCACGCCTTGATCTTGTCCAGCGGGTTTTGCCCGTAGCGCGTCCACGCCCGGCGGATGCCGCTCCGCGTGAAGTCGTCGCCGTCGGGCGCCACGTCGCCGGCGCGGCTCACCAGCAGCCCCCACTCACGCACGCCCAGGCCGCGCGGGGCCCCGGGGTAGACGGTGCCGGTGTAGTAGGGAGACCGGTAGTCCACGCCGTCGGTGGTCCAGTGCTGCTCCGGCTGGCGGATGGGCGCGCGCAGCACCAGGTCTTTCTCCTTCGTGGTATTGAGGAACATCACGGTGGGGTTGCGCCAGTGGCCGGGACGCTCCGGGAACACCGCCAGCAGGTCGCCGCCGGGATTCCCCGCGCGATACGCGCCGAAATACGCCGCCGACTGCGGCCACCAGCAGAAGAGGCCGTGGATGCGCATCAGCTCCTGCGTCTTCGCGTAGTCAATGGGGAAGACGGCTTCCTGCATCGTGCCATAGGTGAACTGCGCGCCGGTGGGATTGAACTGCGCGTAGGGGTCAATATTCGTGTAGCGACCGTACCAGCGTATCGTGTCCGGTTGCAATCCCTGCGCGAAGCTGAAGCAGAAGTTGCTGTCCCGCGCCGGCGAGGGATCGCCGAGATCGAATTCCTCGCGCACGTGGATGACATCCTCCCCGGTACGCAGCGTGACGTAGCAGGTATAGCGGCCGCCGGTAAAGGTATATTCCGCTTTCACCCGTTTGAAGATCGGGCCGTCGTGCGTGAGGGTAAAGGTATAGCCGAGCAACCCGGGGGCTTCGATCCAGCCGCGGCCGAGCCAGGCGCCGCCGGGTCCGCGCACCGCCGTGATCGGGCCGGGCGCGACGGTCGTTTTCGGCGGTCGCGGGAGGGCGTGCAACAGTTGCTCGCGGGCAAAGGCCGCGGGATCGGACAACACCGGCTGGGCAAAGGAGACCGCCCCACGGCCGGTGCGCACGGCGATGCGGTCGTTCGCCAGCACGTAACCGTCCTTCTCCGCCGTCGCCTGCAGGTCGGTGACCGGGATAGCCGGCGTCGTTTCGCCGTAGTGCAGCGTCCATGTCCGTTCCTGCCAGGGGGTGAAGTCGGCGACGAGGGTGACGGTGAGCGCCGTGCTCTCATGCTCGTGATGCAGCACCGGATCGCAGAGCTGCGCGGGGACGGGCGTGCCGCTCTCGTCGGTGACGAACATCCCCGCCAGCGCCTTCGCCCGCTCCGCCGGCGTCTGCCGCGGGTTGATGACCGTTTTGGGTACCTTCACCGTGAAGTTCAGCACTTCGTGCCGCCAGTGCCGCTTCATCGCCTCGGTATAGCCGAACTCCACCGTGCCCGCCAGCGCCAGCGCCGCCAGCATCACCGCCAGAAAAACGAACCCGCGCATCGCACCGACCTCGCCTGAAGAGATAGCAGGGGGGTTCGGCGGGGAAGGGATGGAGTCCTGCCGGGAGGGGTGACGCCGCGCCGCCGCGGTTGTCTTCCCCGCCCCCATCGTGTATCATCGGGCAGCGGCCGCGGCGCGCGGCGAAGGAGACCGAGGATGACTGATGACCAGCATGGCCCCGAGTGCCTGCATGCCCCCTGGCGCATGGCATACATCGCCGGCGCCGGCAAGCCGACCGGCGGCTGCATCTTCTGCGACAAGCCGAAGGAAGACCGCGACCGGGAGAACGGCATCATTCACCGCGGCGAGCGCACCTTCATCATCCTCAACGCCTATCCGTACAACAACGGCCACCTGATGGTGGTGCCCTACCGGCACACCCACGAGCTGGGCGAGCTCGACCCCGCCACCCAGCAGGAGATGCTGGCGATGGCCGCGCTGGCCATCGAAGCGCTGCGCAAGGTGATCTGCCCCGACGGCTTCAATCTCGGCGCCAACCTGGGCCGCGTCGCCGGCGCCGGCATCGCCGAACACCTCCACCTCCACGTGGTGCCCCGCTGGGACGGCGACACCAATTTCATGCTCGTGGTCAGCAACACCCGCGTCCTCCCCGAATCGCTGGAGATAACCTGGGAGAAACTCACCGCCGCCGTGCGGGACATCCGCGCCGGCGCCCCCGTCCGCGAAGAAGACTGCGACCTGAACCAGTGGCCGGAATAGCGCCAGCGCACGCCCCCGGCGCGATCACCCCACCAGGGCATCTATCAGGGCGATGGCCCGCGCCAGGCGCGCCGCGTGCGGGCCGCGCAGCAGCGCCCACCGGCGGCCGGAGGCGGTGAGCATCTCGACGAAGCGGTCGTGCATGGCGTGGCGGATCTGCTCGCCGTCGCGCAGGCCGTCCTGCACGAACGGGATCTCGTCGCCGGTGAGCAGGGTGAGGGCATAGCGGCGCGGGGCAGCGATGGCCGCCACCGCCGGGCTCACGACCCCCAGATAGCGCTCGTGCCAGAGGCCGGTGGCGAAGGCGTCGGTGTCGCAGATGAGCACGCGGTTGGCGCCGCGGGCGGCGGCGTCCTCGCGGCGCGATTGCTCGGCGGCGATGTGGACGAATTCCTCCGTCGTCCAGGCGTCGTCATACCCCTGCCGCCACTTCTCCGCGCAGTACTCGCGGCCGTATTCCGGCACCCAGGCGGTGGCGTAGTGCGCCGCCAGCGCCCGCGCCAGCGTGGTGGTGCCGGTGGATTCCGCGCCCAGCACGCAGACGCGCGGGACGTAATACGCGCGCATCGCCGGGGCGAGGCAGTCCAGGTGCGCCAGCGGCCTCGACCGCACCAGCGTGCCGGAGCAGGGCACGGTCATCCGGCCGGGGTCCACCGAGACATGCACGCTGCCCATCGCCGCCGCGTAGGGATCGCCGTAGGCTTCGGAGGTGAAGACGGCCTCCGGCGCGTAACCGAGGATGCGGATCGTCTCCGCCGCCCAGCCGGGGGTATCGTCGTCGGCCAGCCGGTCGGCCACCGCGATGATCTCCGCCGTCGGGTGCTCCTCGCGCAGGCAGGCCACGCGCACGTCAATGGGCACCGTCTGCTCCGGCTTCCAGCAGACCAGCACCGCCACGCGGTCGCACCGCGCCAGCGCGGTGTTGATGAGATAATGATGCCCCTGATGCGGGGGATAGAATTTGCCGATGACCACCCCGGTGCGAAAGCGCGACATCTCATCCCTCCACCAGCGCCGGCGCGGCCTCCGCCGCCCGCTGCCGGCGCAGCGAATCCAGCCAGGCGCGCAGCCCGGCGAGGCACAGGCCGATGAAGAGCGCGTACAGCACGGCGGTGAGATAGAGCCCTTTCGCGATGTACAGGTAGACGTAGAAGATATCCGCCGTGATCCACACGAACCAGTTCTCCAGCCGCTTGCCGTTCAGCAGGTACTGGGCGACGAGGCTCAGCACAGTGGTGAGCGCATCTAAAAACGGCGCGGCGTCGCCGATGCGCGCCAGGTACCAGGTACCCGCCGCGGTGGCGGCGATGCCGGCGACCGCCAGCACCGCCGCCTCGCCCAGCGGCGTCCGCCGCACGCGCAGCGCCGTGTGCCCCGCGCCGCCGTAGCGCCATTGATACCAGCCGGCGGCGCCCAGGCCGAGGTAGACGAACTGCAGCGCCATGTCGCCGTACAGGCGCGCGGTGAAAAAGAGCGCGATGAAGGCGAGATTGTTGGCGATGCCCACCGGAAAATTCCAGATGTTCTGCTCCACCACCAGCAGCACGCACACCGCCCCGGTGATGAAGCCCAGCACCTCCACCAACCGCAGCGGCAGCCAATGCAGCCAGGCGCCCAAGAACAGCCCCATGGCGATGATCACCGTCGCGGCCCACACGCCCCTGCGCATCGTCTCCTCCTTCGCGGCTCTCCCCGTGCGCGGCGCGGCGTTTTTCGCGCGCGTCAGCGCTTCCAGTCCATTTCGATGGCGCACTTCCTGCTCCTCCATCGCGTTAGTGTATATCATACACCTTATGATAGTGTCTCATTTACACCTTGTCAAGCGGGATGCGGTGCCGCGTGTAAAAAAATCCGGCCGGGGCGTTACGGCGATGAAGAGCGCATCCTCTACGCCGAGATTCTGGTTCACCCCCGCGGTTTGGGGTATACTAGCGTCCGAGCGAGGAAGCCGTGGTCATGGTTCGCGTCACCATCCTGATTGTCTGCCTGCTCGGAGGTCTCCTCGGCATCGCCGCCGGGGAAGCGGGGCCGCCGCCGCCCGGCGTGCGCTTCTCCACCGCGGCGGACGCGGTGCGCGTGGTGCTGGACCTGCCGGGAGCAGCGGCGTTCACCGACCGCTCCACGCCGCGGGCGGCGGTGGTGGACGTGACTCTGCCGCTGGCGCGGGCGGTGCCGGTGATCGCGGTGAACGACCCGGTGGTGAGCGGCATCGCGGTGACGCCGGACGCCGCCGGCATGACGGTGCTCACCGTCTCGCTGCTGAAGCCGCGCAAAGTGAACGTGTTCGCCGTGCCCGCCGCGGAGGGCAAGCCGTTCCGCGTGGTGGTGGACGTGCTGAAACGCTTCGCGCTGGAGGAATCGCGCGATCTCTCTCCCGCCATCCGCTATACCCGCCTGGAGCGGCAGACCGACGACCGCTACCTGCTGGCGCACCTGCTGGAGGTGAATGCCGCTGACCCGCGCGTGCGCATCGGCGCGGCGGCGGCGGCGGGCGACCGCGAGCGGGTGAGCGACATGGTGGCGCGCACGGGCGCCGCCGCCGGCGTCAACGGCGGCTACTTCCTGGACGGCACGCGCCCGGTGGGCCTGCTGAAGGTGGACGGCCAGGTGCTGTCGCTGCCGCTGTGGGGGCGCACCGCCGCCGCCTTTCCCCCCGCGGGCGCGCCCACCTTCGGCAATCCGGCGGGACGCTGGCGGGTGACGCTGCCCGACGGGGCGGTACGTGATCTGCCGGACTATCTCGACGTGAGCATCGCCGCGACCCCGCCGGAGGAGGCGGTGATCAGCGGGATGAATTTCGGCGCGACGCCGCACAATCCGCAGGGGTTGACGGTGGTGGTGCGCGACGGCAAAATCGCCGCGCGCGGCACGGAGAGCGCTCCACTGCACCGGCGGGATGTCGCCGTGCTGCTGCGCGGGGAGCGGGCGACGGCGCTGGACGCGCTGCTCGCCTGCGACGCGCCCATCGCGGTGACGCCGGTGCTGGATGGCGCGTGGGCGGGCGTCGCGACGGCGGTGGGCGCGGGGCCGCGCCTGCTGCGCAACGGCGCGCTGGAGAACACCGCCGCCGCTGAGCGTTTTCGCGCGGACGTGGCGCTGGGCCGCCCGGCGCGCACCGGGCTGGGGGTGACCGCCGCCAGCCGCGTCATCCTCGCCGTGATCGAGGCGCCCGGCCCCTACGGCGGCGGGGCGACGCTGGAGGAACTCGCCGCGCTCTTGAAAGCTCGCGGCGCGACCGACGCGATGAATCTCGACGGCGGCGGCAGCAGTTGCCTGGTCCTCGGCGCGGAGACGGTCACCGCCCCGCCCGGCGCCTGGGTGCGCCCCGTCGCCAGCGGCATCCTCGTCTACGATGACCGCGTGCCGCCGGTGAAGCCGGCAATCGCGCCGGCGGCGGTGGAAGAGCCCGCGCCGGCGGAGTAAGAAACTGTTTTCGCAGTCTGCGTTGTCGGATCGCGGCGGGCTGCTCGTGGCTGGCAAGGCGGAGGGCTGCGAGTCCCGATAGCATCAGGATGCCAGGCCAGCCAACGCGGCCAGGCGCGAGCAGCACCCGCGAAACGGCGGCGCAGACTGTGAAGACAGTTTCTAAGACCGCTCACTGCTCCGCGGCGGCGAACAGCGTCTCGAGCGTCAGGATGACAAACGGCGCGCTGGCCAGCTTTCCCGCGAGTTGCTGATCCGCAGTGAGCAACGGTGCCTTGAGGCGCTCCGCGAGGGCGACGTAACAGGCATCGTACGCGGTGATGGAATAGGCCGTGGCAATCTCCAGCGCACCCGGCAGCAGCGTCGTGGTACTCACCCAATCCACGCTTTGCAGCAGCAGCAGATCCGCGAGATCGCGGCGTGCCTGCGCGGGATCATACTCCGCGCGCTGCACCTGTTTCCAGAGGATATTGGCACACTCAACGGGCAGCAGGTCAGGCGCGTACAGCTCCAGCCCCTCACCCGCCTGGAGAAACAGCGCCTGCACGTCGGCCATATAGGCTTCAATCAGGAAGAGCTTGATCGCGACGCTGGCATCAACGACCGCGACCGGCGGCAGTCCGTTCATCGGTCCCGGTCCTCGCGCAGCAGCGTCAAACTGTCCACCCCGGTGGGCGTTTTCTCTTGTGCGCGCTCGATAATGCTCTGCATCGCCTGGCGATGTTGCTCGCGCGCGGCATCCTGCGCGAAGAGCTGCTCCAGCAGATGCACGTTTTCGGCCGGCACCGAACGGCGGTCGCGCGCGGCGCGTTTCTTCAACTCGTCGTACACATACTGTGGCATATTCCGGATGAGAATGTCTGGCATCGTGCACCTCCTACGTGCAAGTATACCCGCGAAATACCAATGATGTCTATCTTTCGTTATCAATTGATTACGCACAACGCTGGATGCGCCCCGTCGCGGCATCCTCATCTACGATGACCGCGTGCCGCCGGCGCCGGCGGGGTAATCATGGGCGGGCGGAGGGCGCGGACGACGGGCGAAATCGCAGCAGGGGCAGTGCACGCCCAGATTACTCCTGCCGATACGCCACCTCGCCGCCGATCCAGGTAATCGCCGGCGTCAGGTCGGCGTTCCAGAGGACGAGGTCGGCGTGGGCGCCTTCGGCGATGACGCCCTGGCGGGAGAGGCGCAGCAGGCGGGCGGGGTTGCTGGTGGCCATCGCCCACACCTGGGCGGGGGGCAGGGGCAGCCAGGCGAGCAGATTTTTCACCCCCTCGTTCATGGTGAGGGCGCTGCCGGCGAGCACCCCGGCCAGCGGGTGGCCCTCCGCCACGCGTGCGCCCTTGCCGGGGGCCACGCGCACGGGGTAGCCCCACGGCGTGTCGTAGACGCCCTCCGGCAGGCCGGCGCCGACGTTGGCGTCGGTGATGAGCATCACGTGGGAAAATCCTTTGGCGGCGACCGCCGCGCGGATGGCCATCGGGTGGACGTGCACGCCGTCGGCGATGAAGTCCACGCTGGCGCGCGGGTCGGCGAGGATGGCCTCCACCGCCCCCACCGGGCGCGCGCCGGGCTCGGTCTCCGGCGGCACGTGGAAGACATCGTAGAAATGGGTGGCGTGCACCGCCCCGGCGGCGATGGCGGCGGCCGTCTGCTCGGCGTCGGCGCGGGTGTGGGTGATGAAGGGGACGACGCCGCGCTCACGCAGGCGCGCGATCACCGGCAGGATGCCCGGCGTATCCGGGCTGATGGACATGATCGCCAGCCGCCCGGCGCAGGCCGCCAGCAGGTCATCCAGCAGCGCCACGTCGCCCGGCAGCGTCGCGCACCCCGCCCCCGGCAGCGCCATGAAGGGGCCTTCCAGGTGCAGCCCCGGCAGGCGCGCGCTCGGCAGGTGCGGCAGCGCTGCCGCCAGCGCCGCCAGCCTGTCCAGCAGCGCGGGACCGATCTCGCGCGGCACCAGGGTGGGGTAGGCGCAGGTGGCGCCGAAGGCGGGCAACAGCGCCGCCCCCGCGCGCAGCGCGTCCGGCCCATACTCGAACATCTCCAGCCCGATGCCGTGGACGTGCAGGTCAATGAGCCCCGGCGTGAGCAGCCGCCCACCGCCGTCAATACGCTCCACGCCGTTCGGCTCCTCCGCCGGCGCCGAGATCCGCGGCAGCCCGGTAGACCCCCCGGCAATCACCCCGTCGCGCACCAGCACCCCGCCCGGCACCACCGCCTGTCCGGGCAGCACCAGCTGCACGTTGTCAATGATGAGCGTCGCCATGAAAGGGGCGATTCGCCGCGGGCGGGGGCGTTTCCTGCGTGGGGAGGAATGCACCGCGGAGGACGCGGAGCGCGCAGAGGAGCAGCTGGTATTTCAAATTTCACATTGGCAAGGGAACATGGTCACTGTGAAATATTTTGGCCTTCTGCGTCCCCCGCGGCGCATTACAAAATTTCCGCGATCTCCACCACGCGGCCCTCGCGGATGGAGCGTTCGCCGGCGAGGCCGATGAGGATGCTGTCTTTGCCGACGCGGGCGTCGCAGAAGGGGCGGCCGCCGTCGCGGACGCAGCGCAGGAAGTCGCGGTGCATGGCGTGGGCGCCGCTGTGGAAGCCCTCGTCTTCCTCGCTCGCCGGGGGGCGGGCGATGTTGTCGGGCCGACGGCGGGCGTCGCCCTGGCCGCCGTGGAAGAGGTAGAGCTCCGCCTGGTCATACGCCTCCACCCGTCCCCGTTCGCCGGCGGCGCCCACCTCCAGGTCAATCATGTGCCAGGAGGTGAAGAGGGCGAGGAGGAGCATGGCGCGGGCGCCGTTGTCGTATTCGCAGATGAGCGCCGCGTTGTCAATGATCTCCGGCTGGTGAAAGCAGTTCTTGCCGCCGAAGGCGCACACCTTCACTGGGCGGGCGCCGATCATCCAGTTCATCAGGTCCAGGTGGTGGCAATTCTTCTCCACCAGCGCGCCGCCGGAGCGCCCCTGGTACATGCGCCAGGCACGATTGGACGGCGCCACGTCGCCCCAGCGCATGAACTCCTTCGTCCACATCATCTCTACCGCGCCGATGGCGCCGCTCGCCAGCAGGTCGGCGAGCTGGCGATAGAAGGGCGAGTAGCGGTACGGCTGGGCGATCTGCAGCACGGTCCCCGCCGCCTCCGCCGCGGCGATCATGCGGTCGCAGTCCGCCGCGCTGATGGCCATCGGCTTCTCGCAGAGCACGTGCTTGCCATGGGCGCAGGCGTCCACCACGATGGCGGCGTGGGTGTCGTTCGGGGTGGCCACCACCACGGCATCCACCTCCTCCAGCGCGAGCACTTCGCGGTAGTCGCGCACCGCGGCCGGCGCCCCCACGCGCGCCCGCGTCTTGGCCAGCGCCGCCGCGTCCACGTCGCACAGGGCGACGATCTCCGTCCCCGCCATGCGCTGAATGCAGGGGATATGCGTGCTGTTGGCGATATTCGCCGTGCCGATGATGCCGTAGCGAACCGTGCGCATGGCTGTGCCTCCGGGGTGAAGATTCGCGAGGAGGGCGGGAGGGTCCTGCATCCTCGTCATCGAAACGGATGCGAGGCCTACAGCCGGCGGACGCCACGCCACTGTGGTGCGTGGGTATAGGGATGGCGTTCCCCCAGCGGATTGGCCCTCCTCCTTCGAAAATCGCCTCCGCGTGTTGGTAGTGCGCCACGCAGCAGCGCGGAGTGGCGCCGCCCCGGCCGTAGTCATAGCACCGCCGCTGACCATCCCGGTACGGGGGACCGTTCTCCCCCGGCGGATTGGCCCTCCGCGATGGTGCCTCCGCCCTGACGGCAGGGAGACAGGGGATGATGGTCACCATTTTTCCACCTGGCGCTCTATCTACGGCCGGGGCGGCGCCACTCTACTCCGTTGCGTGGCGCACTACCAACGAGCGGGTGCGCGTGCGATGGGGAGCCATCGGCCGTCGGCCCATAGCGGCATCGCGCATCTTCGAGTATAATCCCGCTGAGAGGTGGCCTGCTATGCCGATGTCCAGTTACGAAGTCGTCTACCGCGCGGTGCATTTTGCGACGCCGGACCGCCTGCCGGTGAGCATGGGCTCGCTGGGGGTGGATGATCTGATGGGCTGGGTGGCGCCGGCCTTCCCCAGCGAGCGCGGCCGGACGGGATTGGGCGCGGACGAGTGGGGGTGCGTCTGGTCGAAGACGGAGATGGCGAACATGGGACAGGTGACCGGCCACCCGCTGGCGGACTGGGCGCGGTTTGACGACTACCCGTTCCCCGACGCCGACGATCCCGCCGCCTACGCGCACGTGGAGGATGTCCTCGCCGGCGTGGGCGACACCTACGTGATCACGGGCCATTTCATGCTGCTGTTTGAGCGCATGCACGCGCTGCGCGGCTTTCAGAACACGCTGGAAGACCTCTACCTGGAGCCAAAACTCTCCGCCGCGCTGGCCGATCGCCTGGTGGACAACGCCGTCCGCCGCATCCAGCGCATGGGCGAGATCGCCCACGGCCGCGTGCACGGCTTCAGCTTCAGCGACGACTGGGGCACGCAGCAGGCCTGCTTCATCTCCCGCGAGCGCTGGCAGGAATTTTTCAAGCCGCGCTACCGGGCGATCTTCGATGCCTGCCACGCGCAGGGGTGGGACGTGTGGATGCATAGCTGCGGCTACGTGAACGAGATCATCGAAGACCTCATCGAGATCGGCTGCAACGTGATGAATCTGCAGCAGCCGCGCGCGCTGGGCATCGAGGCCATCGGCCGCCGCTACGCCGGCCGCATCGCCTTCTCCAGCCTGTGCGACATCCAATCCACCCTCCCCTTCAAATCCGACGCCGACATCCGCGAGGAAGCCCGCCTCCTCCTCGCGCACTGGGCCACCGATCAGGGCGGCTTCATCCTCAGCGACTACGGCGACGGCGAGGCCATCGGCGTGCCGTTGGAGAAGAAGCGGGTGATGTTCGACGCGTTCATGGCGTATGATCGGTGGAAGAAGGCGTCGTGAACTCTGTGGAAATGCGTCCGCATACACTGCCGTGTGGTATACTGCAAGATGAATCGTATGACCGCACATGAGAGGGTCCTATGAATACCTGGGCTGATCGCATTGTCGTTGATCCTGCTATCTGTCATGGTAAAGCTTGCATTAAAGGGACTCGGATTTTCGTCTCTATCATCCTTGATAATCTTGCCGCGGGCGTCAGCGCTGATGAGATAATGCATAGCTACCCACCGCTGACACTGGCGGATATCCAAGCGGCGTTGGCCTATGCTGCTGAATTGACCCGTGAGCGTTCGGTTCCTTTGCCTCTGGAGAAATCGGCATGAAGCTGAAATTAGACCAGAACGTTCCTGTTGAAGTGGCAGATATCTTACAGGATGCAGGCTTTGATGCCATTACAGTCTATCAACAACAACTCTCTGGCATTGAAGATGACGGTCTCATTACTATTGTCAATTCAGAAGAGCGTGCACTGCTTACCCTGGACCTGGATTTCAGCGATATTCGCACGTATCCACCCGCTAAGTATCATGGGATTATCGTACTCCGTCCGGCAAATCAGACAAAATCAGCCGTGCTCTCCCTTATTGGACGATTGATAGACATTCTCCGCAGCGAACGCGTCGAGCAGCGGTTATGGATCGTTGAGCGGAACCGTGTGCGCATCCGAGAGTAACACCGCCATCTTATTCCCTTCTACCCTCACCCCCGCCACCTTCCTCCACAAACCCAACCGCTTCGTCGCGGTGGTGGAGATGGCGGGGGAGACGGTGACCGCCCACGTGCCCACCTCCAGCCGCATGCGGGAGCTGCTGACGCCGGGGGCGGCGGTGTGGCTGGCGCCGATGGCGGGAGCGCGCCGGAAGACGGCGTGGTCGCTGGTGCTGGCGCGCGACGGCGAGACGCTGGTGTCGGTGGATGCGTTGGCGCCGAACCGGCTGCTGGCGCGGGCGCTGGCGGCGGGGGCGGTGCCGGAGTTCGCCGGCTGGGCGCTGGCGCGGCGCGAGGCGTTTTTTGGTCGTAGCCGCTTTGATTTCCTCCTGGCGCGGGGGGAGCGTCGGGGCTGGGTCGAGGCGAAATCCGTCACGCTGGTGGAGGACGGCACCGCCCTCTTCCCCGACGCCCCCACCGCCCGCGGCGCGCGCCACCTGGAGGAACTCATCGCCGCCCGCCGGGACGGCTGCCGCGCCGCCGCCCTCTTCATCATTCAACGCGCCGACGCGGCCCGCTTCGCCCCCCACCGCGCCCTCGATCCCGCTTTCGCCGCCGCGCTGGCGCGCGCCCGCGCCGCCGGCGTGGAGGTGTACGCCTATCGCTGCGCCGTCACCCAGGACGGCATCACCCTCGGCGACCGCGTGACCGTGACGGCGTAACTGCGAAACATACCGCCTGCCATGATGGGGCCGGCGAGCACGGTGAACACGGTTTCTCGGACAGTTTCTTAGGGGATCTGCGCCGTTCGGGGCGGCGCGGCGGCGGTGGTCGTGCGCGCGCGCTCATCCGTCGGCAGGGCGCGGGCCATGCGGATGCTCATGCCGCGACCGGGCGCGCAGCGATAGGCCACCGTATCCATGAGGGCATCCAGCACGAGCCGGCTGAGCGTCTGCTCGGAGGGGAAGGGGCCTTGATGGCGCCGCTGCGGTTCGTCACAGGCGCGGCCGGAGGCCTCGACGATGATGACGAACAGGCCGCTGCCGACGGAGCAGCGCACCCGCAGCGTCGCGTCCGCGTCCATGGCGCGGCGGCCGTAGGCGATGGCGTCGGCACAGGCTTCCCCCACCGCCACCTGGAAATCTTCGACGGCCGCGCAGGAATAGTTGAGCCGGTGCGCCACCAGCGACACTGCCAGGCGAGCCATGCCAACGAGTTCCGGCGCTGGCGTCATGGTCAGCTCCAATAACGTCTCCATCACGCGTCTCCCTGCCGGCCTCCCACCGCGGCCAGCGCGTCATGTTCGGTGGCGTCAATGGGGAAGGCGAGGGTCAGCCGGGTGATCTCCAGCAGGCGATAGACGGAGTGCGACGGCGCCAGCAGGCGCACCCCGCCGCCGCGCTCCCGCGCGCGCCGCAGCATGCCGAGCAGCGCGCCCAGCGCCGTGCTGTCCAGGTACGCGGCCTGCCGCAGGTCCACGATGAGATCATGGCAGCCGTCGTCCAGCAGGCGCAGCATCGTCGCCCGCGCGCGGGGGGTGGTGAAGATATCCATCTCCCCTTCCAGCGTCACCACCGCCGTACGCGCGTTGACACGGCGTGTCCGCACGGTCAAGCCGATCAGGTTACTCACCCGCCACCTCCCTGTTCCGGCACTCCCGACGGTGATTCAGCGGCCACGCTGCCGGAGAAGCTATCGGATATGTGCCCCCGGGTATGGGCGGATACCGGCACCGGTGTGCGCATTCGGGCACAGCGATGGGAGAGATGGGCGCAAACGGGGCCGACGGCAGGCGGGCGGGCGCGATACGCGATACCTGGTGTCAGGCCCATACCGTTCCGTCTGCCCCCTGCCGGTCACGGCACTCCCCACGCGCGAGGATCTCGTTGATGGAGAACGGGCGCGTTGCCGACTCACCCTTTCGCCGCCTCGAACACCAGCACGGCGCCGCCGAAGATGCCGGCGTCGTCGCCGAGGGCGGCGGGGACGATCCGGGCGGTGCGGGCGGGGACCATGCGGGCGCGCCAGTTGACGGTGCGGCGGATGTGGCCGAAGAGGAGATCGCCGGCCTGGCTGATGCCGCCGCCGATGATGACCACGTCGGGGTTGTAGAGCTGGATGAGGTTTGCGACGCCGATGCCCACCCACCGGCCGGTCTCCTCCAGCACCTCGCGGGCGAGGGCATCGCCGTCCTGCGCGGCCTGGGCGATGCCGGCGGGCGTGATGGCGGTCACGTCAAATCCCGTCAGGTCGCCGAGGACGCTGGGACGGCCGGTCTGCAGCAGGCGGATGGCGCGCTCGATGATGGCGTCGCGCCCGGCCATCGCCTCCCAGCAGCCCTGGTTGCCGCAGCCGCACAGGCGGCCCGTGGGATGCACCGTCATATGCCCCACTTCGGCAAAACCTTCGCCGGAGCCGAGCATGAGCTTGCCATTGGCGATGAGGCTACCGCCGATGCCGGTGCCGAGGGTGATCATCACCACCCAGTTACAGCCTTGGCCCGCGCCGAAATAATATTCGCCCATGCTGGCGGTCTTCACGTCGTTGCGCATGAAGCAGGCGACGCCGAAATACTCTTCCACCGGCAGCAGCAGTTGCACGTTCGTCCAGCCGGCGAAGTTCGGGGAGTAGTACACCAGCCCTTCCTCCGAGCTGTGCCGGCCGGGCACGCCCATGCCGATGCCCATCAGCCCGGCGCGGTCCACGCCGGCGTCCGCCAGCGCCGCGTCAATCGCCTCGGTGATCATGCGCAGCGTGACGGCGATGCCCTCCATCGCCCGCGCGGGCCGGCGCCCCTCGCCGAGTTTCTTCCCCTCGCGGGTGATCACCCCGGCGCGGATATTCGTGCCGCCCACGTCCACGCCCACCGCGTAACTGCCCTGCGCCTGTACCGGAATCTTCACCACGGGTGTGCCTCCTCGCTTGCCGGGAGAGGCTATTCGGCGCGGGGCGGCGGTTTCCTGCCGGAACACGCCGGTCCACGCGGGAAAAAGGGCTTCGGCGCGCGCGCGTCGAAATGAGCAGTACGGTCAACCATGGTCATTTTTCTCCTCTACAATCTGGTGCTGGTGCTGCTCAGCCCGCTGGCGCTGCTGGTGTTGCTCTGGCGGCTGGTGGCATACGGGAAGTCGCGCAAGGGCTTCGCGGAGCAGATGGGATGGATCGCCGGGCGCAAGCTGCGGGGCACGGCGCCGCGCATCTGGCTGCACGCCGTCTCGGTGGGGGAGACGGTGGCGGCCAAGCCGATCTGGGAGGCGCTGCTGGCGGCGCTGCCGGGGTGGGAGCTGTTTCATTCCACCACCACCGACACCGGGCAGGCGCAGGCGCAGCGCATGGTGGGCGGCCGCGGCCAGACCGTCTACTTCCCCTTCGATTTCCTCCCCGGCGTGTGGCTGTCGCTGCGCGCGGTGCGCCCGCGGCTGGTGGTGCTGGTGGAAACGGAGCTCTGGCCGAATTTCCTGGCGGTGGCGAAGCTGCTCGGGTGCCGGGTGATGCTGGCGAACGGCATCATCAGCGACCGCTCGCTGCGCGGCGCGGCGCGGTTCGGCTTCCTGTACCGCTGGATGCTCAGTAACATTGATTGCTTCTGCATGCAGTCGCGGGAAGACGCCGACCGCATCATCCGGCTGGGGGCCGACCCCGACCGCGTGACGGTGGTGGGGAATACGAAATTCGACCAGGTGCTCACCGCGGTGCCGCTGGGCGAGCAGGTGACGCTGCGCAACGCGCTGGGGCTGAAGCGCGACGAGCCGGCGGTGGTGGCGGGCAGCACCCACCCCGGCGAAGAGGAGATCGTGCTGCAGGCTTTTCGGCAGCTCAAAACCGCGCAGCCGAAGCTGCGCCTCATCATCGCCCCCCGCGCCATTGACCGCGCGCAGGCGGTGGAGGAGCTGGCGGTGGCGCACGGTTTTGCCGTCGCCCGCCGCAGCAAGCTGGCGACGACCCCCCCGCCGCCCGACGCGGTGATCATCCTCGACACCATCGGCGAGCTCGCCCGTGCCTACGCCCTGTGCGGCGCCGCCTTCGTGGGCGGCAGCCTCGTGCCCATCGGCGGGCACAACCTGCTGGAGCCGCTGGGGCTGGGCAAGGCGGTGCTCTTCGGTCCACACATGCACAAAACCCGCGACATCACCGCCATCGTGCTGGAGGCCGGCGTGGGCTACCAGGTGGCGGACGCCGACGCGCTCGCCGCGCGCTGGATCGAGCTGATGAGCACCCCGCGCCTGCGCCGCAAAATCGCCGACCAGGCGAAAGATGTCTTCGCCCGCCACAGCGGCGCCGCCGCCCGCTGCGCCCTGGTGGCGCGGACGCTGCTGGAGGCGATGGGGGCGATCGGGCCGGCGTCCGAGGGCCGGCGTCCGGCCTCCGGCCTGGCAGACCCATGACAACACGCGACTACCTACTGGCGGTCATAGACGGCGTACCGGGGATCAAACCCGCGGCCCTGCGGGCGCTGCTGCGGGTGGGGTCGTGGCTCTACTGGCTCGGGCTGCGCGGTGATATGCTCATCGGTGGGAAGACGCGGCTGCCGGTCGCGGTGATCAGCGTCGGCAACCTCTCCATGGGCGGGACGGGCAAGACGCTGGCGGTGCTGAAGCTGGCGCGCGAGCTGGCGGCGGCGGGCAAGAAGGTGGTCATCCTCAGCCGCGGCTACGGGCGCGTCTCGCGGGAGGCGATGGCTGTCGTCTCCACCGAGTCGGGCGTGCGGTTGACGCCGGAAGAGGCGGGGGACGAGCCGTACCTGCTGGCGGTGAGCCTGCCCGGCGTGCCGGTGCTGGTGGGCACGAACCGGCGCGAGACGGGCCGCTACGCGCTGGAGCATTTTCACCCCGAGGTGCTGCTGCTGGACGACGGCTTTCAGTACTGGCGCCTGCACCGGGATACCGACATCGTGCTGCTGGACGCGCTGCAGCCCGCCGCGCGCGAGGCGCTGGCGCCGCGCGGCCTCTTCCGCGAGCCCTGGTCGCACCTGCGCCGCGCGCACGAAGTCTGGGTGACGCACGCCGGGTTGGCCTCGCCGGCGCAGCTGGCGCATGTGCAGCGTCGCATCGCCGTCTTCGCCCCGCGCGCCCGCGTGCGCTACACCGAGCACCGGCCCATCACCCTGCGCGCGCTGGACGGGGCGCGGGCGCCGCTGGCGCTGCTGCGCGGCCGCCGCGTGCTCGCGCTCTCCGGCCTGGGCCACCCGGCTGAATTCGAGCAGATGCTGGAAACGCTGGGCGCCGCCGTCACCCCCTGCCGCTTCCCCGACCATCACCGCTACTCCGTGGACGACCTCGCCGGCATCCAGGCGCAGCTCACCGGCGACATGCTGCTCGTGACCACCCCCAAAGACGCCATCCGCCTCCCCCACGACCTCCCCCTGCCGCTCCTGGTCGTCGAGGTGGAGATGGCGGAGGTGGAGATAGGGCAGCAGCCGGGACGATGACGCGCAATCGGCATCGTTGATCACGGCCACGTCACTTCGTATACGGGGTAACGTATTCGGGGGTGTGCTCCTCCGACAATCGCCTCCGCGTGTTGGTAGTGCGCCACGCAGCGGAGCGGAGTGGCGCTAAGCCGGTGGAGACATAGCCTGCACGGCGCCACTCCGCTCCGCTGCGTGGCGCACTACCAACAGCCGGAGGCGGCGACGGACACCAATGCGGACCGGCTGTTTGCCGATGTGCCCTAGAACGTCACCACGTGCTTGCCCTGGCGCTCCTGCACGGCGGCGAGCACGGCGGCGCTTTCGGTCTCAAAACCGGGTTTGTGCATCAGCGCGAACATATTCGTCTTGTACTGCTCCACGCCGGGCTGGTCGAAGGGGTTGACGCCGAGCAGGTAGCCGCTGACGCCGCAGGCCTTCTCGAAGCAGTAGAGCAGCGCGCCCAGCGGGCGGGGGGCGAGCGCCGGCAGGGTGATGGTCATGCTCGGCACGCCGCCCTGGCGGTGGGCGAGTATGGTGCCCGCGCAGGCGCGGCGGTTCACGTCGTCCACGGATTTTTTGCCGGCGAGGAAGTTCAGCCCGTCGGCGTCGTCGGGGTCGCCGGGGATCATCACCGCGGGCTGACCGCCGGCGATGGTGACGAAGGTCTCAAAAATGTCGCGCCGCCCTTCTTGAATCCACTGGCCCATGGAGTGCAGGTCGGTGGTGAACTCCACGCTGGCGGGGAAGATGCCCATCTGGCGCTTGCCTTCCGATTCGCCGTATAGCTGCTTCCACCACTCGGCCAGGTAGTGCAGGCGCGGCTCGAAGGTGGCCAGCAGCTCGATGCTCTTGCCCTTCCGATACAGCAGGTTGCGCGCGGCGGCGTAGACGTAGGCGGGGTTCTTCGCCAGGTCGGGGGTGCGGCAGGCGGCGGCGCACGCGGTCGCGCCGTCGAGGAGCGCCGCCGCGTCCACGCCGGCGTAGGCGATGGGCAACAGGCCCACCGCGGTGAAGACGCTGTAGCGCCCGCCCACGTTGGCGGGGATGGGGAAGGTTTGGTAGCCTTCCTTCGTCGCCACGCCGCGCAGCGCGCCGCGGTCGGGGTCGGTGGTGGCGATGATGCGTTCGTTCGCCTCCGCGCCCGCCTGGCGCCGCAGCAGGTCGCGCAGCAGGCGGAACGCTACCGCCGGCTCGGTAGTGGTGCCCGATTTGCTCACCACGTTGATGCAGAAGCGCTTGTCCTTCAGGTAAGTGAGCAGCCAGTCGGTATACTCCGCGGAGAGCGTCTGCCCGGCGTAGAGCACGGTCGGCCCGCCGGGCGCCGCCAGCGCCTCGATGACGGCGCGCGCGCCCAGGTAGGAGCCGCCGATGCCGACCACCACCATCACCTCCGTCGCCTCGCGCAGCCGCGCCGCCGTCGCCTGGATGGCGGCGAGCTGTTCCGCGGGCATGATGGCGGCGGGGTCCAGCCAGCCGAGGAAAGCGCTGCCGGGGCCGGTGCCCCCCTCCAGCCTCTCATGCATCAGCGTCACCGCCGGCTGCCAGCTCGCCAGCTCCTCCGGCTCCACGTCCGGCAGCAGATACGAATACTCCAGCGACACGGGCACCTGTCCCGCCATCATAACACCTCCACGCAGATACCGGCTCCCCGGCGAATCGGGGGGTATTGTAGCATAAAATCAGTCCGAAGTCCTGCGCTGGCGGGCGAGATTCCGTCGCGCCGCCGCACCGGGGGCCGCGGCGTTGCACTCCGCACGAGTTTCCGCGTTGGTGGGTGGCGGAGCGGTGCGGGTGTGCCACGAAGAACGGAAGACAAGGAAGACGCGAAGGTGGGGAGGAGAAGGGGTGAGGTGACGCGCGGGAGGGGTGTGGAGAGGCGGCCGCGACCCCTCCGCGCGCGGCGCGACGGTATGGGCCGGCCGGAGGCCGGCGCTCCCAGGCCTCCGTCCTGCCATCCCAGCAGGACTCCCCCCGCAACGCATGGAAGAAACGGGTGTCGAAGAAGTTACCGATACCGGGTGAGGAGGCGACGATGTTCTTCAGGTTGTTGTGCGGCGTATGGCTGCTGGGGGTGGGGATGATGGCGATGGCGGCGCCGGCGCAGATTCCCGCGCTGAACTGGACCGAGCGGTCCGATTGGACGAACGTCAAGAAACTGGGCGCGGTGGGCGACGGCGTCGCCGATGACACCGCGGCGATCCAGGGGGCGTTTGACGGGCTGGCGGCGGGCATGACGCTCTATTTCCCGGCGGGGACCTACCGCGTCACTTCGACGCTGCGGCTGCAGCCGAAGGTGCGCCTCATCGGGGTGATGATCCTCGGGCATGGGCGCGATACTACGCTGGTGTGGGACGGCCCGGCGGGGCAGCCGCTGTGGCTCGACCACGGCAACGCCCACGGGCGCTACATCGGGCTGTCATTTGACGGGCGCGGCAAAGCGACGGTGGGCCTGCACCACCAGAACGGCCCGAATGGCTTCGAAACGGAGGTGGGGCACCGGCACATGGCCTTCCGCAACTTCACCGATACCGGCCTGCTGGCCAGCGGCGCGCCGGCCACCGCGGAGATCATGATCGAGAACTGCCTCTTCGAGGACTGCGGGCGCGGCATCGCCTTCCTCAACTTCAACGACTACGACTGGACGATTGACGGCTGCGAATTCCGCCGCTGCGGCACGGCCATCCAGTGCAGCCACGGCAACACCTACATCCGCAACTGCCGCTTCGAAGGCAGCACCACCGTGGACATCACGCTGAATCCGGAGCACGGCTCGTCGGTGCGCCGCTGCGTCTCCGTCGGCGCGAAAGCCTTCCTCTCCTACGGCAACCCGGTGGCGCCGCTCTCCGTGCAGGATTGTCAGGTGAGCGACTGGACGAACCCCGACTGGGCGATGAGCATCGGCGGGGCGCCGGTGACCATTTTCGACTGCGTCTTCACCAACCCGCCGGGGAAGACGCCGCCGGTACAGATCCGCTCCGGCGGCCAGCGGCTCTTCGTCTCGGGGAACGTCTCCACCGCGACGGATGGTGTCTACACCCCGAAGGTGGGCCGCGTCTACGAGATCCCCGCCGGCACGCGCAAAGGCAGCCTCACCTCCGCCGACCACCGCTTCCTGCGCGACACGGCGGCGGTGCCGGGGAAGGTCTTTGACGCGAAAGTGGAGTTCGGCGCGAAGGCCGACGGCCGCACCGACGACACCGAGGCGCTGCAGAAGACGATTGACGCCGCCCGCGCACACGGCAACGGCGCCATCGCCTACCTGCCGACGGGCGTGTACGCGGTGACGAAGCCGCTGCGCGTCACCGGGGCCGACTATTACGTCGGCGGCAGCGGCTTCAAGACCGGCCTCACCTGGAAGGGGCAGGAAGCCGGCGCGATCATCGAAGTGGTGGATCCGGGGCGCATCGTCATGGAAAACCTGGCGGTGGGCGGCCACGACGTCGGGCTCGGCATGAAAAACGAGTGCGACATCCTGCAGACGGGCACGGCGCAGTCGTCGGAGATCACCTATGACAACGTGGTGGTCTACGGCATGTACCAGCGCGCCCCCTTCCGCCAGGGGCTGTGCCTGCGCGACCTGGGGAAGGGCGCGGTGGTGCGCGTCAGCCACGTGCAGGGGAATATCCGCCTGCGCGACGCCGCCCGCGCCACCGTGCTGCTGGGCAACAGCTACGAAGGCTCGGTGGTGGTAGAGGGCGCGGCGAAGGAGCGCGACGGCTTCCTCGGCATCATCACCCGCCTGGGCACGAGCTGCACCCACGCCCTCTACGTGAAGGATAACCACAGCCTGGTGGCCAGCGATTTTTACATCGAGCAGGCGGACAACGGCTACTGGTTGGAAGGCAGCCCCGGCGATCCGCCGGGCCGTCTCACCCTGCAGGCGCCGAAGCTGCACCTGAGTCCGCGCAAGGACGGACAGCCGGGCGTGGCCTTCGACATCCGCGGCTACCACGGGCAGATCGCCTACGGCCCGGCGCAGTTCTACATCGATCCGAAGCTGATGCCCCTCACCCACGTCGGCGCCAAACCGCTGGAGATGATCGTCTGGGGCGGCAGTTTTTACAATACGAAGCTCGCCGTGCAAAAGGATGAGGCCGCGCGCATTTCCCTCGTCGGCTGCTCCGGCGTCTCCGAGCAGTTGGACGGCGTGCAGGTGGAAGAGACGCTCTCCGCCGACACCCTCGCCAGGCTCACCGTCGCCCTCGACGACCTCCGCCTGCTGGGCGAGATGGACTTGCGGATCAATCACCCGGGGGCGGTGAAGTAGACGACCGGCACTCTTTCCGGTGGTGATTCTCCCGGTTATGGTTCGCCGGGCACCGGCAGGCGCAGCAGCACGTAGGCGGCGCCGGAGATCGTCTCCGGCGTCTTGCTGCAGAAGACGAGGAGCTCGCGCGAACGCGGCAGCTCGAGGACGGCGGGGTAGCAGTAGCCGTTGACGCCGTCGTGCGCGAGGGTGAGCGGCGCGCTCCAGGCGGCGCCGTCATCGCGACTGATGAGAAGCTGCAGGGTGGTGCGCACGTCGGGGACGTAGCGGTTGCGCGCGATCTCCTCGGGGGTGGGCGGGTTGCGCAGCAGGATGAGGCGGCCATCGCCGAGGCGCTTCAGATACGGCGGCGCGGTTTTGCTGGCAATCGCGCTGGGCGTCAGCGTGGTCCAGTGCTCGCCGCCGTCCGTCGAGGTGGCGGTGAAGAGCGTGCCCATCGTCGAGCGGCAGAGGATGAGCAGCGAGCCGTCGGCGCGTTCCGCCACCGTCGGCTCGCTGATCTTCAGCGGCTGCTGTGCCTCACCAGGCTGCGGCACGTGCGCCAGCGGCGCGCCGGTGGTCCACGTCCCCCCCGCGTCGTCGCTCCAGACCATCACCGGCGACATGTCCCCGTTCCGCAAATTCACGCGCACGTGACAGGGGAGGAGGATGCGCCCGCTGGTGAGGCGGAGCGCGCGGTCATTGGCGCCGGTATAGTAGCCAGCCTCCGGGGTGATGCGGCGGCGCTCGCCCCACGTCGCGCCGCCGTC